>NZ_JBIWKD010000003.1:0-686430 GCF_044765485.1 Streptomyces sp. NPDC102451
GGCACCGTGACCCTGTTCGCCCCGCCCACCGGCCCCGGAGTCCGCCTCGACGCGGGCGTCGAGTCCGGCAGCGTCATCGGCCCCGCCTGGGACTCGCTCCTGGCCAAGCTCGTGGTGACCGGTGCGACCCGCGAACAGGCACTGCAGCGCGCCGGGCGCGCCCTGGCCGAGTTCCAGGTCGAGGGCATGGCCACCGCCATCCCCTTCCACCGTGCGGTCGTGGCCGACCCGGCGTTCACCGCGGACCCGTTCACCATCCACACCCGGTGGATCGAGACCGAGTTCGTCAACGACATCAAGCCCTACGCCGTCCCGGCCGACCAGGACACGGATGAGGAAGCCGGCCGCGAGACCGTCGTCGTCGAGGTCGGCGGCAAGCGCCTCGAGGTCTCCCTGCCCTCCTCGCTCGGCATGAGCCTGGCACGTACGGGCCTGGCGGCCGGTGCCAAGCCCAAGCGCCGCGCTGCGAAGAAGTCCGGCTCGGCGGCGTCCGGCGACACCCTCGCCTCCCCGATGCAGGGCACCATCGTCAAGATCGCCGTGGAAGAGGGCCAGGAGGTCAAGGAAGGCGACCTCATCGTCGTCCTCGAAGCGATGAAGATGGAACAGCCCCTCAACGCCCACCGCTCCGGCACGGTGAAGGGTCTGGCGGCGGAGGTCGGCACCTCGGTGTCGTCCGGCGCCGCGATCTGCGAGATCAAGGACTGAGTACGCGTTCTCCTGCCACTGGGGGCCCGGCGACCGCCGGGCCCCCAGTGGCATCCTTGTGACGCGGAGCGGACACCAGGAGGAGGGGTGAGGACGATGAGTACGGCACCGACGCCGGCCCGGCCGATGCGCGCCGACGCGCGCCGCAACTACGACCGGCTGCTGGGTGAGGCCCGTACGTCCTTCGCCGCCCAGGGCACGGATGCCTCGCTGGAGGACATCGCCCGGCGGGCAGGCGTCGGCATCGGCACGCTCTACCGGCACTTCCCGAACCGCCAGGCCCTGATGAACGCGGTGTTCCAGGAGGCCCTGACCGCACTGCTCGCCCGCTCCCACGAACTGGCCCGGTCCGACAAGCCGTGCACCGCGCTGGTGGAGTGGCTGGGGGCCATCGTGACCCACGCGGGTGAGTACCGCGGGCTGGCGCAGGCGCTCATGTCGGCTCCGGGGGACGAGACCTCCGCCCTGACGTCCTGCCATGTGCCGCTCCGTCAAGCCGGCGACCGGCTGCTGACGCGGGCGCAGTCGAGCGGCTCCGTGCGGGCGGACGTGTCGATCGACGACCTCCTGCAACTGACGAACGCGATCGCGCTGGCGGCGGAACAGACCCCGGTCGACCCTGCTCTGGCCGACCGGCTGCTACGGCTGACGCTCCGCGGCCTGAAGGCCGATCCCGCGCCCTGAAGGCCGATCCCTCGGTCTGAGGGCCGGCCCCGCTCCCCTGTCGTTACCGGCGCCGCAGGTCCGCGACCCGGCCCACCGGCCCCTCCGCCAGCGCGGCGGCGCTCCGCAGCTGCGGACCGAGCCCTCCCGGCCCTCCGTGACCGCCCTGGGTGCGCCGCTGGCCCGGCAGCGGCATCTCCTGCCGTGCCTGCCGTCCCGGCGGCAGCGGCTCGGCCCCGGAATCGGCGTCGGGGCCCGCGACGGTGATCTCCACCCCCTGGTCGGCCAGGGCCTGGAGCTCCGTGGCCGCCCGCTCGTCGTGAGCCGGTGGCTCGTCCGTCACCAGACGGGTGATCAGTTCCGTGGGCACCGTCTGGAACATGGTGTCGGAGCCGAGCTTCGTATGGTCGGCGAGGACCACCACCTCGGCCGCGGCCTGCACCAGCGCCCGGTCCACGCTCGCCGAGAGCATGTTGGACGTGGACAGCCCGCGCTCCGCGGTCAGCCCGCTCCCGGAGAGGAAGGCCCGGCTCACCCGCAGCCCCTGGAGGGACTGCTCGGCACCGCTGCCGACGAGCGCGTAGTTGCTCCCGCGCAGGGTGCCGCCCGTCATCACCACTTCCACCCGGTTGGCATGGGCCAACGCCTGGGCGACCAGCAGCGAGTTGGTGACCACCGTCAGACCGGGCACCCGCGCGAGCCGGCGGGCCAGCTCCTGCGTGGTCGTTCCGGCGCCGACCACGATGGCCTCGCCTTCACCGACCAGCCCGGCCGCCAGGTCGGCGATGGCCGTCTTCTCCGCGGTGGAGAGATGGGATTTCTGCGGAAAGCCGGACTCCCGCGTAAAACCGCCCGGCAAGACCGCACCGCCGTGCCGGCGGTCGAGGAGTCCTTCTGCCTCCAGTGCCCGCACGTCCCGCCGTACGGTCACTTCGGAGGTCTGGACGACGCGGGCGAGCTCACGGAGCGATACCGCCCCGTTGGCGCGCACCATTTCGAGGATCAATTGACGACGTTCTGCAGCGAACACGAAACTGACAGTAACCTGGCCGTAGGTTGCTTTTCAGCAGTTTGCGCCGAATAACAGAAGTTGTACATGGACAGGGCCCCCTGGTGATATAGGGGGCCTCGCCCATGTCGGAACGGTCGGTGCTACGCCTCGCCGGCGGTCTTACGGGTGTGCAACTGCCGTGCCACTTCGGCGATCGAGCCGGAGAGGGACGGGTACACGGTGAACGCGTTGGCGATCTGCTCCACCGTCAGGTTGTTGTCCACGGCGAGCGAGATCGGGTGGATCAGCTCGCTGGCCCTCGGGGCGACGACGCAGCCGCCGACCACGATGCCGGTGCCGGGCCGGCAGAAGATCTTGACGAAGCCGTCCCGGATGCCCTGCATCTTGGCGCGCGGGTTGCGCAGCAGCGGCAGCTTCACGACACGGGCGTCGATCTTGCCGGAGTCGACGTCGGCCTGGCTGTAACCGACGGTGGCGATCTCGGGGTCGGTGAAGACGTTCGCGGAGACCGTCTTCAGGTTCAGCGGCTGCACCGCGTCGCCGAGGAAGTGGTACATCGCGATCCGGCCCTGCATCGCCGCGACCGAGGCCAGCGCGAAGATCCCGGTGACGTCACCGGCGGCGTACACACCGGGGGCGCTGGTGCGGGAGACCCGGTCGGTCCGGATGTGCCCGGACTCCTTGAGCTGGACCCCGGACTCCTCCAAACCCATGCCCGCGGTGTTGGGGATCGCGCCGACCGCCATCAGGCAGTGCGTGCCGGAGATGACGCGGCCGTCGGCGAGCGTGACCTCGACACGGTCCCCGACGCGCTTGGCGGACTGGGCGCGGGAGCGGGCCATGACGTTCATGCCGCGGCGCCGGAAGACGTCCTCCAGGACGGCGGCCGCGTCCGGGTCCTCGCCCGGGAGCACCCGGTCGCGGGAGGAGACGAGGGTCACGCGCGAGCCGAGCGCCTGGTAGGCACCGGCGAACTCGGCGCCGGTGACGCCCGAGCCGACCACGATGAGCTCCTCGGGGAGCTCGTCCAGGTCGTAGACCTGGGTCCAGTTCAGGATGCGCTCACCGTCGGGCTGGGCGTCCGGGATCTCCCGGGGGTGGCCGCCGGTCGCGATCAGCACCGCGTCGGCCGTGAGCCGCTCCTCGGTGCCGTCGGCGGCGGTCACCACGACCTGGCGGGACCCGTCGGCGGCCTGGAGGCCCTCCAGCCGGCCGCGGCCGCGCATGACCCTGGCACCGGCGCGGGTGACGGAGGCGGTGATGTCGTGGGACTGGGCGAGCGCGAGGCGCTTGACACGCCGGTTGACCTTGCCGAGGTCGACCCCGACGACCCGGGCGGCCTGCTCTATGTGCGGGGTGTCGTCGGCGACGATGATGCCGAGTTCCTCGTACGAGGAGTCGAAGGTGGTCATCACCTCGGCCGTCGCGATCAGGGTCTTGGAGGGCACGCAGTCGGTGAGCACCGACGCGCCGCCGAGGCCGTCGCAGTCGACGACGGTCACCTCCGCGCCGAGCTGGGCGCCGACCAGTGCCGCCTCGTAGCCGCCGGGGCCGCCGCCGATGATCACGATCCGGGTCACGAAAAGTCCGCCTCGCGTGGTGTCATCCCACGGCCGTCTGCCGCCCCGGCCGGGGGTCCGGGGGATCGCCCCGGCGTATGCAGTACGTAATTCATTGTCCCGCACGCGCCAAGCTGCTTCGCCCCGGGGCCCTCCATACGGGAACGGGCCTGGCCGGGCCACGGCCACCGGCCCCCGCGGGCGACCCACGACCGGGCGTCTTCCTCGCCGGAACCGGCACGCTCGCCGTCACCTCCCGTACCCTCGACCCCATGTCGCTCTACGCCGCGTACGCCGGCAACCTCGACGCGCGGCTGATGACGCGCCGCGCACCGCACTCCCCGCTGCGCGGCACGGGCTGGCTCAACGGCTGGCGGCTGACGTTCGGCGGGGAGCAGATGGGCTGGGAGGGCGCGCTGGCCACGGTGGTGGAGGCGCCCCGTTCCCAGGTGTTCGTCGCGCTCTACGACCTGGCGCCGATGGACGAGGACTCCATGGACCGCTGGGAGGGTGTCGGCCTCGACATCTACCGGCGCATGCGGGTGCGGGTGCACACGCTGGACGGCGAGGAGCCGGCCTGGATGTACGTCCTCAACGGCTACGAGGGCGGGCTGCCCTCGGCGCGCTACCTGGGCGAGGTGGCGGACGCCGCCGAGTCCGCGGGCGCGCCGCACGACTATGTGATGAACCTTCGCAAACGCCCCTGCTGAGCGGCGCCCTCCGGACCCCTTCTGTACGAACGTACGAATGCGACCGGCCAGACTCTCGCCGGACACATCTACGCGCGTAGGGAATCAGCGGTTACCCTCATCCGCGTGAACGCATCTGTTATTCCGGACCACATCCAGGGCGACCCGTACGCCGCCGCTGCCGACGCCGCCGCCCGCCTGCGCGAGCTGACCGGCGCCGATACCCACGACGTCGCTCTCGTGATGGGCTCCGGGTGGGCCCCCGCCGGCGATGCGCTCGGCATCCCGGAGGCCGAGTTCCCGGTCACCGCGCTGCCCGGCTTCCCGGCACCGGCCGTGGAGGGCCACGGCGGCACGGTCCGCTCGTACCGGATCGGCGAGAAGCGCGCCCTGGTCTTCCTGGGCCGCACGCACTACTACGAGGGCCGCGGCGTCGCGGCGGTGGCGCACGGCGTCCGTACGGCGGTCGCGGCGGGCTGCGGGACCGTCATCCTGACGAACGGGTGCGGCGGCCTCCGCGAGGGCATGCGGCCCGGCCAGCCGGTCCTCATCAGCGACCACATCAACCTCACGGCGGCCTCGCCGATCGTGGGCGCGAACTTCGTCGACCTGACCGACCTGTACTCGCCGCGGCTGCGCGCCCTGTGCAAGGAGATCGACGGGACGCTCGAAGAGGGCGTGTACGTGCAGTTCCCCGGCCCGCACTACGAGACCCCGGCCGAGATCGGCATGGTCCGGGTCATGGGCGGCGACCTGGTCGGCATGTCCACCGTCCTGGAGGCCATCGCGGCCCGGGAGGCGGGCGCGGAGGTGCTGGGCATCTCCCTGGTCACCAACCTCGCGGCGGGCCTGAGCGGCGAGCCCCTCAACCACGAGGAGGTCCTCCAGGCGGGCCTCGACTCGGCGACCCGGATGGGCGCACTCCTGGCCCGGGTGCTGGACCGGATCTAGCGGCCGATTCAAGCCTCGCCGGGCCAGCGGGGGCTCCGCCCCCGCACCCCCGCTCCTCAAACGCCGGAGGGGCTTGACAGGGCCCAGCCCGACTCGCATCCCACCCCCGCCGACTCCTGAAGCGCAGGGGGACCAACTTCAGCCCCACCGGCGCATGAGGCCGCATCCAGCCTCGCCGGCGTTTGAGTCGCGGGGCGGCCAATTCAAGCCTCGCCGGCGTTTGAGGCGCAGGGCGGCCAATTCAAGCCTCGCCGGCGTTTGAGGCGCAGGGCGGCCAATTCAAGCCTCGCCGGCGTTTGAGGCGCGGGGGCCCGGGGGCAGAGCCCCCGAAAACCCGCGCCGGAGCCCCGCCCCTCCCAAGACACCGGGCCACCCCATCAAGCCCCGCCGGCAATTGAGGCGCAGGGGCCCGGGGGCAGAGCCCCCGACAGCCCCGCGCAGCGACACACGCACCCCAAGCCCCCCGAAAGGCGGACACCGTGCAGCAGGACCTCATCACGCAGGCCAGGACCTGGCTCGCCGAGGACCCGGACCCCGACACCCGCGCGGAGCTCGCCGGACTCATCGACGCCGGTGACCTCACCGCGCTCGCCGAGCGTTTCGCGGGCACGCTCCAGTTCGGCACGGCCGGCCTGCGCGGCGAGATCGGCGCCGGCCCGATGCGCATGAACCGCTCCGTCGTCGTCCGCGCGGCCGCCGGCCTCGCCGCGTACCTGAAGGCACAGGGACAGGCCGGCGGCCTCGTCGTCATCGGCTACGACGCCCGCTACAAGTCCGCCGACTTCGCCCGCGACACCGCGGCCGTGATGACCGGCGCGGGCCTGCGCGCGGCCGTTCTCCCGCGCCCCCTGCCGACCCCCGTCCTCGCGTACGCCATACGGCACCTGGGAGCCGTAGCGGGCGTGGAGGTCACGGCGAGCCACAACCCGCCGCGCGACAACGGCTACAAGGTCTACCTCGGCGACGGCTCGCAGATCGTGCCCCCGGCCGACACGGAGATCGCCGCGGCGATCGCGGCGGTCGGCCCGCTCGACGGCGTACCGCGCCCGGAGTCGGGCTGGGAGATCCTCGGCGACGAGGTCCTGGCCGCGTATCTGGCCCGTACGGACGCCGTCCTCAGTCCGGGTTCGCCCCGTACCGCGCGGACCGTGTACACGGCGATGCACGGCGTCGGCGCCTCGGTCCTGACGGCCGCGTTCGCCCGGGCCGGTTTCCCCGAGCCCGTGCTCGTGGCCGAACAGGCTGACCCGGACCCTGCGTTCCCCACCGTGGCCTTCCCCAACCCGGAGGAGCCCGGCGCCATGGATCTCGCGTTCGCGACCGCGCGCCGTACGGATCCGGACATCGTCATCGCCAACGACCCGGACGCCGACCGCTGCGCCGTCGCCGTGCCGGACGCCTCGGCCGAGGGCGGCTGGCGGATGCTGCGCGGCGACGAGGTCGGCGCGCTGCTCGCCGCCCACCTGGTGGACCGTGGCGCCACCGGCGTCTTCGCCGAGTCGATCGTCTCGTCCTCCCTGCTCGGCCGGATCGCGGAGAAGGCGGGCCTGAGCCACGAGGAGACCCTGACGGGCTTCAAGTGGATCGCCCGCGTCGAGGGCCTGCGTTACGGGTACGAGGAGGCGCTGGGCTACTGCGTGGACCCGGACGGGGTCCGCGACAAGGACGGCATCACGGCCGCGCTGCTGATCGCCGAACTCGCCTCCGTACTCAAGGAGAAGGGCCGCACCCTCCTCGACCTGCTCGACGACCTCGCACTGGAACACGGCCTGCACGCCACGGACCAGCTGTCGGTCCGGGTCGAGGACCTGACGGTCATCGCGAACGCCATGCAGCGCCTGCGCGAGACTCCCCCGACCGCCCTCGCGGACCTCCCCGTCACCTCGGCGGAGGACCTCTCGCAGGGCACGGACGCGCTGCCCCCGACGGACGGCCTGCGCTACCACCTCACGGGGGCCAGGGTGATCGTCCGCCCGAGCGGCACCGAGCCCAAGCTCAAGTGCTACCTGGAGGTCGTGGTCCCGGTGGCCGACGCGGCCGGGCTCCCCGAGGCCCGCGCGAAGGGCGCGGAACTGCTGGCGGGCATCAAGCGGGACCTGGCGGCTGCGGCGGGGATCTGAGGGGCTGCTGTGCGGTGGGAGCTCCGGGCGAACCCACCGCACGCGGCACCGTGGAATGACTATGTTTTCGCCATGGCGACCACCAGCATTCAGGTACCACGAGAGACCCGTGACCATCTCGCCGCGCTGGCTGCCGAGCGGGGCCTCACGCTGGGCCGGCTCGTTCAGCAGCTCGCCGCGCAGGTGCTCACCGAGGCCCAGATCGCAGGGCGGCTGCAGGCCGACCGTGCGGCGGCCCGCCGGAACATGGGCATCGATCTGGCTGACGAGGAATTCGATCAAGGCCCCGACGTACTGAGCAACATCTGTCGGATCGCGGCAGAGAAAGTGCGAGCCGCCCGGGGTACCGCCGCGTGATGACGCTGGACACGAGCGCCGCAGCTGCCCTGGCTGAAGGGCACGAGGTGCTGCACCAGTGCGGCTGCCCCTGGCTGCGCCGTCAGCGTGGTCCTGGAACGACGGACCGGGCCAGGCTTCGGGCCTGCCGGACCAGACGCTGGGTGTAGAGCCGCCGCGCCTGGTCCTCGCCGAGTACGTCGACGGCCGCGAGCACCAGGCCCGGATCGGCCGCCGCCGCCGAGCGGAGATCGACGACTTCGGCCCGGCTCAGGCCTTCGATGGTCAGCGGCTCGCCGACGACAGCATGCCCCGCCCTCGCACCGCGCACGCGGTCCGCAGAAGCGGTGAACTCCGGTGTCGGCACACCGTGATGATCTGGCCCGTGCGCCTCCCGCATGCCCCGGTCACGGAGCCGCGCGGTGATGTACGCGGCCGGGGACGCCGGGCGCCAGTCGAGATACCAGGCGTGCAGTTCGGCTGCGATGTCCTCGACGCCGAGGCCCTGGTCGATCAGCGGGCGCAGCGCGTAGGCGAGGCGGCGCAGGCCCTCCCGCTGCGTCCACCCCACGAGGGGCCGCACCCCCTGGGCCACCTGTACGTCGCGGGCGACCTGCCCCGCGCTGCGGCGGGGCGAGGTGTCTTTCAACCCACCACTCATCTGACCTTTACGTACGCGGGGGCACAGCCCAGGAGATTGGGGTGCACGAGCGGACCGGCCCTTGCCCCTCGCAGGGGCGTTACGGACAGGGCGGTCGGAGCGCACACCCGCCCGGCGCCCGACCTCGGTCACCCCGACGACCCGCGCACCGTACCCGGCCCCGCTCAGCCGGTGCCCCCTCGCCTCGTCGAACTCGGGCGGGATCGTCGCCGCGTAGATCGTCGCCGTGCCCGCGTACGACCGGCCGGGCAGCCGCAGATTGCGCCTGGACCCGTGGCGTACCCAGGCCAGCGCCCCGAGCTCCCGCAACACGCGGACGTGCCGCTTCACGGTGGCGGTCGACACCCCGCAGCGGCGGGCCGTGCCGGCCAGGTCATAGAGGACCGTGCCGTCGGTGTAGTCCATGCGGGCCGCCAGGTCACCGGCGACAGCGAGCGTCGTCGCGGACGCGCGGGGATGCAGCCGGGCTTTGTCGACCAGCCAGCCGACGACACGTAACCAGGCACGAGGTTCCGCGTGCCGGGACAGGGTGGTGGCAGCCTCCTGGAAGGGGCGGGAAACGGGGGCCCACTCGGTTCGAGGGCATGACTGAGAGGCGCGGCACTCGGCCGCGCCGGAAGGTGGACGCATCACAGTCCTGGAACAGGGCGCGCCACGGCAGCACGGCCGTGGCGCGCGGAGGTGGGGACGGGAGTGCTCAGGTACCGCTGACGGGACCCTGGGACGCATGCCCGCACAGGTCGCGCGCCGCCCATACGCACGTGCCCTGCGGATGCGCGAAGTGGCCCCAGCGATCGCTCAGTTCCGCGACGATGCGCAGTCCTCGTCCGTGGGTGGCCGAGTCGTCGGCGGGCCTGGGGCGCAGTCGGCGCGCGTCGTACGCGCCGCTGTCCACGACCGCGACCAGTACGGCTCCGGGGTGACGCCCGGCAACTACCCACACCCGCAACGGGCATGATTCGACGCGCGCGACGGAGTGCGTCAACGCGTTGGCGACCAGTTCGCTGACGATCAGCACCAGGTCGTCGGCCTGCTCCTCAGGTGCGCGCCACAGGGCGAACTGCCGCCGAACCGCACGCCGGGCCACCCCCGCACCGGCCGGGTCGTCGCCCACCAACGGCACGACCACCCGCCGCCCCGTCACGACGGGCCCTATGACGAGCCGGGCGTCGAGTCCGTACGGGGGAACGAGCCGAAGGTCTTCGGCGGGCGGGATGTGCATACGACAAGCCCCTCTCCAAGCGATGGAGTGATCCGGCCCATCCACAACGAACGCGCATACTTCGCGGCCTGTCGTCATTGGACGGCAATGCCGATGCTGGAGCCCAGAAGATTCTTCCTGCAACTTCACGCTGAAGATTCAGCACGATCGAGTGAACGCTGGGCTCGGGGCTCAATCGGCTCCCGGCACTCCGGCACGATTGGTCTCGATACCGATGAGGAGGTCACTATGAGCAAGCCGCAGGGGCCAGTTGTGCAGCGTCGTCGACTCGGGAGGGAGCTGCGGAAACTGCGCGAGAACGCGGGGCTCACCATCGAGGAAGCCGGAACGCAGATCCAGCGATCCGATTCGACGATCAGCCGCATCGAAACGGGTGCGCGTGCGGTGCAGATCATCGAGCTGAAGGGGCTTCTGGAGGCCTACGGGACTCCGGAATCGGAGCGCGACTCCTACCTCAGGATGCTCAAGGAGGCGCCCGAACAAGGGTGGTGGACCGGTTACGAGGGAACGCTTCCTCCCGGCCTGGACACCTACATCGGCCTGGAATCGGATGCCGCGACTCTCCGGGTCTTCGCCCTAGGAATGGTCCACAGCCTGGTACAGACGGAGGACTACGCGCGAGCGGTCATCCTTCCTGGCCGGCCGACAGCATCAGCCGACGTCATCGACAGGTTGGTGTCCGTACGCTTGGAACGACAGAAGGTGCTGGCCCGCGTCCCCGAACCAGTGCAGCTGACTGTCGTGTTGGACGAGACAAGCCTGCGACGTCCGGTCGGTGGGCCGGCCGCCATGCGCACTCAGCTGCAGCACCTGCTCCAGGTGGCCGAGAACCTGCCCAACGTGACGCTGCAAGTGCTGCCCTATGACAGAGGGGCACATGGCGCGATGAACGGTGGCTTCACCCTCCTGGACTTCCCGGACCCGGGCGAACCGACCGTCGCGTACCTGGATACGCCTGCGGGTAACTTGTACATGCAGAAGCCTCACGACACCCGCCGATTCGATCAGCTCTTCGGCCAGCTTCGCGGCGCGGCGCTGGATGCAGAGCACGGATCGATCCGGTTCCTGCGTGCCCTCCTGGAGGAGAAGTAACCCATGGTCGCCAACCCCGGCACAGAAGGCGCCATATGGCGCAAGGCTCGCGCCTCGGAAAGCGCCAACGGCTGCCTGGAGGTCGCGTTCCTCACCGACGGGCGGGTTGCCATCCGGGACAACGAGGACCTGGACAACCCACCCTTCGTCGTCACGGCACACGTATGGCGCTGCTTCATGGACGGTGCACACAAAGGCGAGTTCGACGCCACCGGCTGACACTACGATGCGGCCGTGACGATCACATACGAGTGGCGAGGCAACTTCGACAACGAGAGGGTCAACGCCCTCCACGCGCAGAGCTTCGAGCACCCGCCCGAGGCGATCGACTGGCTCGCCCGTACGCACCGTCACAGCCTCGGATGGGTCTGCGCTCGGCAGGACGGCGAACTCGTCGGTTTCGTCAACGTCGCCTGGGACGGCGGCGACCACGCATTCGTCCTGGACACCATGGTGGCCGAGGACTTCCGCGGAGCCGGAGTGGGCACCGAGCTCGTGCACACGGCCGCCCGAGGTGCCCGCACGGCCCGTTGCGCATGGCTGCACGTCGACTTCGAGGACCACTTGCAAGCGTTCTACTTCGACGCCTGCGGTTTCAAGCCGACCGACGCGGGACTGCTCGCCCTCTGAACACCCCGGCGAAGGTCGTGACCACACCACGGTTGCGGTCCGGCGTCGAGACGCCCCCAGCCTCAGCCGATCGCGAGCAGCACCACGAGCAGCACCGCGCCGACCACGGCCGGGGCGATCACCTCGTAGGCCCAGCGGACCGACGCCGTGGTCGTGGCCCCCTCCTTGCGCGCGGTGGCGCCCTCGGCGAGCTCCCGCAGGTCGCTCACCGTCTGGTCGGCGGCGGCCGCGCGGGCCTGGGAGTCGCGGACGTCAGCGTGCGCCGAGGTCCGGCCGTACGGGTCGTCGTGCGCCTGCTGGGTGGCCTTCCTGGCCGCCCGCTTGCGCTCGCGGAGCGAGACCGGGACCGCCCACAGCTGGTACTTGTCGCCGCCGTGGGTGAAGATCTCGCTGGAGTACGCGGCGCGCACGCTGGAGACGTCCGTCCAGGGCAGCACGATCGTGCGGAACGGGTTGCGGATCCGGATCCGCTCCTCGTCGGCGAACACGGCCGGCCGCAGCGTGAAGGCCACGATCAGCGGGATCACCGTCAGCAGCGCGGCCAGCGCCAGCCACGGCACCCGTCCCGTGCCCTGGACCACCGCGTCGCCGCCGATCCAGCCGACCAGCAGGATCAGCAGCGCGCCGCTGACCAGCCCGGCGCCCGACCGGTAGGTCCGGTCGGCGTGGGCGGGCTCGGCGGGGGGTGTGGGGCTCGTCATGGTCCCGATTCTGCCTGAAGCGGTACGGGGGACGCGGCGCGGCCTTGCACGGCCCGTGGGAGGCACGGAAAGGGGGAGCCCCCTGTACAGGTCGCTACGCGCGTAGATATGCTCATGTGGTGACCATGCCCCTCACTGCCTCCGCATTCGCCGACGCGACGGGTTCCGACAGTGCGCTGCGCCGCTTCCTGCACGGGCTGCCCGGCGTCGACACCGTCGGCCTCGAAGCGCGCGCGGCCTCCCTCGGCACCCGTTCGATCAAGACGACCGCCAAGGCGTACGCGATCGATCTCGCCATCTCGATGATCGACCTGACGACGCTGGAAGGCGCGGACACCCCGGGCAAGGTCCGGGCTCTCGCCGCGAAGGCCGTCAACCCCGATCCGACCGACCGCACGACCCCGCGCACCGCCGCGGTCTGCGTGTACCCCGACATGGCGGCGACCGCCGTCGCCGCGCTGGCCGGCTCCGGGGTGAAGGTGGCGTCCGTGGCGACGGCCTTCCCCGCCGGACGCGCCGCGCTGGACGTCAAGCTCGCGGACGTACGCGACGCCGTGGCGGCCGGGGCCGACGAGATCGACATGGTGATCGACCGCGGCGCGTTCCTCTCCGGCCGCTACCTCAAGGTGTACGAGGAGATCGTCGCCGTGAAGGCCGAGTGCGGCTCCGCGCGGCTGAAGGTGATCTTCGAGACCGGTGAGCTGTCCACGTACGACAACATCCGGCGGGCCTCCTGGCTCGGGATGCTGGCGGGGGCGGACTTCATCAAGACGTCGACCGGCAAGGTCGGCACCAACGCCACCCCGGCGAACACCCTGCTGATGCTGGAGGCCGTGCGTGACTTCCGGGAGCAGACGGGCGTACAGATCGGTGTGAAGCCCGCGGGCGGCATCCGTACCACCAAGGACGCGGTCAAGTTCCTCGTCCTGGTGAACGAGACCGCGGGCGAGGACTGGCTGGACAACCACTGGTTCCGCTTCGGCGCCTCCAGCCTGCTGAACGACCTGCTGATGCAGCGCCAGAAGCTCAGCACCGGCCGTTACTCCGGCCCCGATTACGTGACGGTGGACTGATACGCCATGGCATCTGCATTCGAATACGCACCGGCTCCGGAGTCCCGCTCCGTCGTCGACATCGCCCCCTCGTACGGCCTGTTCATCGACGGCGAGTTCACCGAGGCCGCCGACGGCAAGGTCTTCAAAACCGTCAGCCCGTCCACCGAGGAGGTGCTCTCCGAGGTCGCGCAGGCGGGCGCCGAGGACGTGGACCGCGCGGTGAAGGCGGCCCGCAGGGCGTTCGAGAAGTGGTCGGCGCTGCCCGGCTCCGAGCGCGCCAAGTACCTCTTCCGGATCGCCCGGATCATCCAGGAGCGCTCGCGCGAACTGGCCGTCCTGGAGACCCTGGACAACGGCAAGCCGATCAAGGAGACCCGCGACGCGGACCTCCCGCTGGTCGCCGCGCACTTCTTCTACTACGCGGGCTGGGCCGACAAGCTGGACCACGCGGGGTACGGCGCGAACCCGCGCCCGCTGGGTGTGGCCGGCCAGATCATCCCGTGGAACTTCCCGCTCCTGATGCTGGCCTGGAAGATCGCCCCGGCGCTCGCCACCGGCAACACGGTGGTGCTGAAGCCGGCGGAGACGACGCCGCTCTCCGCGCTGTTCTTCGCGGACATCTGCCGCCAGGCGGGCCTGCCCAAGGGTGTCGTCAACATCCTGACCGGTTACGGCGACGCGGGCTCCGCGCTCGTCGAGCACCCCGACGTGAACAAGGTCGCCTTCACCGGTTCGACCGCCGTCGGCAAGGCGATCGCCCGGCAGATCGCGGGCACGGACAAGAAGGCCACGCTCGAACTGGGCGGCAAGGGCGCGAACATCGTCTTCGACGACGCCCCGGTCGACCAGGCCGTCGAGGGCATCGTCACGGGCATCTTCTTCAACCAGGGCCAGGTCTGCTGCGCGGGCTCCCGGCTCCTCGTACAGGAGTCGGTGCACGACGAGGTGCTGCACGCCCTCAAGCGCCGGCTGTCCACACTGCGCCTCGGCGACCCGCTGGACAAGAACACCGACATCGGCGCGATCAACTCCGCGGAGCAGCTCGCCCGGATCAGCGCGCTCGTCGAGACCGGTGAGGCGGAGGGCGCCGAGCGGTGGTCCGCTCCGTGCGAACTCCCCTCCGCCGGTTACTGGTTCGCGCCGACCCTCTTCACCGGTGTCACCCAGGCGCACACCGTCGCCCGCGACGAGATCTTCGGCCCGGTGCTGTCGGTGCTGACCTTCCGTACGCCGGACGAGGCCGTCGCGAAGGCCAACAACAGCCAGTACGGCCTCTCCGCCGGCATCTGGACGGAGAAGGGCTCCCGCATCCTCGCAGTGGCGAACAAGCTCCGTGCGGGCGTCATCTGGGCCAATACGTTCAACAAGTTCGACCCGACCTCGCCGTTCGGCGGATACAAGGAGTCGGGCTTCGGCCGCGAGGGCGGCCGTCACGGTCTGGAGGCCTACCTCGATGTCTGACGGGCGACTGAGCGTCTTCAAGACCTACAAGCTGTACGTCGGGGGCAAGTTCCCCCGCTCCGAGAGCGGCCGGGTGTACGAGGTGACCGACTCCAAGGGCAAGTGGCTGGCGAACGCCCCGCAGTCCTCCCGCAAGGACGCGCGGGACGCGGTCGTGGCCGCGCGCAAGGCCTTCGGCGGCTGGTCGGGCGCGACCGCGTACAACCGCGGGCAGATCCTCTACCGCGTCGCGGAGATGCTGGAGGGCCGCCGGGAGCAGTTCGTACGGGAGGTGGCGGACGCCGAAGGGCTGTCGAAGTCCAAGGCGGCGGCCGTCGTCGACGCGGCGGTCGACCGGTGGGTCTGGTACGCGGGCTGGACCGACAAGATCGGCCAGGTCGTGGGCGGGGCGAACCCGGTGGCGGGCCCGTTCTTCAACCTCTCCACCCCGGAGCCCACGGGTGTGGTCGCGGTCCTGGCGCCGCAGGAGTCGTCGTTCCTGGGCCTGGTGTCGGTGGTCGCCCCGGTGATCGCCACGGGGAACACCGCCGTCGTGATCGCCTCGGCCGGCGCACCGCTGCCCGCGCTCTCGCTGGGCGAGGTGCTGGCCACCTCCGACCTGCCCGGCGGTGTGGTGAACATCCTGTCGGGCGTCACGGCGGAGCTGGCGGCCCCGCTCGCCGCCCACCAGGACGTCAACGCCCTCGACCTCACCGGCGCCGACGCCGCTCTGGCCAAGGAGCTGGAGATCGCCGCGGCCGACAATCTGAAGCGGGTACGCCGTCCACAGGCTGTGGACGGCGAGGACTGGTCGGCCGATCCCGGCACGCACCGCCTGACGGCCTTCCTGGAGACGAAGACCGTCTGGCACCCCACGGGCGCCCTCGGCGCCTCGGGCTCCTCGTACTGACCTCCACGCATGGGTGTGGGGCCGCCTCCGGGCGGCCCCACACCCATGTCACCCGTCGGTTCAGCCGGTGACCAGGGCGGTCGCCTCCCCGGCCACGGGCAGATCACCGAGCGAGGCGCCGCTGGTCACCGGGTCGGTGACCAGCGCCGTGGTGACCGGCTTGAAGTCGGCGACCTGCGTCCCCACCGCGTTGTCCAGCGGGTCCACGCCGGTGCCGGCCAGCGGGTCGATCTGAAGGTCCGTGACGGGCTTGACGGCCCCGGCGAGCCCGTATCCGAGCGCGCTGGTCAGCGCGGGCGCGGCCGCGTCGCCGACCGCCGCGAGAGTGCTGTCCGCGGTGTCCGCGCCGGTCGCGGGCGGGGCGGGCAGCGGAGCGGCCTGAGCGGCCGCGCCTCCCGCGCCGATCGCCGCGCCCAGCGCGGTGAGGGTCAGCCCGGCGCGCAGCAGAGCGCGGTGCCGGGGCTTGGACAGTGCATGACGTGCCATGTTTTCCCACCTGATCGGGACGTGTCGAGTAATCATCCGTGCGCGCAGAGTAATTGAGGTGTGATGCTGGATACCAACAGGCCCTCCCGGGGATCCCCTTCGCGGGTCAATGCCTCACACTTCTGTTCTGTGAGTTCCCAACCGATCCCCACGCGCGTCGTGCTGCTCGCCGGTCCGTCCGGCTCCGGCAAGTCGTCCCTCGCGGCCCGCAGCGGTCTCCCGGTGCTACGCCTCGACGACTTCTACAAAGAGGCGAACGATCCGACACTGCCCCGGGTCACCGGCAGCGCGGACATCGACTGGGACTCGGCGCTCTCCTGGGACGCGGACAGTGCGGTCGCGGCCATAGCGGAGCTGTGCCGCACGGGGCGTACGTCCGTTCCCCTGTACGACATCGCCACGAGCTCACGGACGGGCCGCGAGACGCTCGACATCGAGCGCACGCCGCTCTTCGTCGCGGAGGGCATCTTCGCGGCCGACATCGTGGAGCGCTGCCAGGACCTGGGCCTGCTCGCCGACGCGCTGTGCCTGCGCGGCCGGCCGTCGACGACGTTCCGCCGCCGACTGGTGCGGGACCTGCGGGAGGGCCGCAAGTCGGTGCCGTTCCTGCTGCGCCGCGGCTGGCGCCTGATGCGCGCCGAACGCCGCATCGTGGCCCGCCAGGCGGCACTGGGCGCGTACCCCTGCGCCAAGCAGGAGGCCCTGGGCAGACTGGCCGACGCCGCGGCGGGCCGCTGCCGGGCCCCGCGCAGCCGGGTGCCGAACTAGCAACCGGAGCACGGGACCGGCAAAACGCGGCGGGGGCGGACAGGACCCCCCGGCCTGTCCGCCCCCGCTGCGCTCTCCCCCGTACCGCCGCCTCCCCCGAAGCCGCGGCCTTTTCCCCCGTGGTCCCCCCGGACCCCGTTTCCCCCGTGGTCCCCCCCGGACCCCGTTTCCCCCGTGCCCCCCGTAGACCTCAGGCCACCAGCTCGCCGAAGGACTCCTCCTCGTCACGGCCGAAGCTGAGGACCTCGTCCTCGCGCAGCCGGCGGAGCGACCGCCAGATGCTCGACTTCACCGTGCCGACACTGATGTCGAGGATCGACGCGATCTCCGGGTCCGTGCGGCCCTCGTAGTAGCGGAGGACCAGCATCGTGCGCTGGAGTTCCGGCAGCCGTGCGAGCGCCTGCCAGAGCACCGCCCGCAGTTCCGTGCCGCGCATCGCGTCCGTGTCGCCCGCCGTCTCCGGCAGCTCCTCGGTCGGGTATTCGCTGAGCTTGCGCCTGCGCCACGCACTGATGTGCAGGTTGGTCATGGTGCGGCGGAGGTATCCGCCGACGGCCGCCTTGTCGCTGATCCTGTCCCACGCCCGGTACGTCGAGAAGAGGGCGCTCTGCAGCAGGTCCTCGGCCTCGAACCGGTCGCCGGTCAGGTGGTAGGCGGTCGCGTACAGGGAGGCACGGCGCTCCCGGACGTAGGCGGTGAACGCCGCTTCGGCGTCCTCCTGCCGGTCCAGGGGCTTCCGCTCCCCCGAGCCCTCCCCGTACGCGCTTCCCCCGTTTTCCCCCGCGGTCGCGTCGACCATCGTCAGGTACGACGCATGCTGACGCCCGGCGCCACGTGCGCGCCCCCGTCCCCCGACGCCGGACTTCTCCGGGCTCCGCCCGACGTCGTGAAGGCGCGTGACAACTGCGCTTGAGGTGGTGCTGTGCAGTGCGTTCATCTGGCGCCCCCCATCGGTGGAGTCCGTTCGTTCCGTCTGCCAACGAGCTTGCCGGGGCAGTTTCATGGCGCTGTCCCCCGACTGTCACAGGGCTGTCACAGGGCATGTCGGGACTCAAGTCGGCGGATCAAGTCGGGGGGATTGTCGAAACGTGGCACCACCATGGGCCAGAATGGCCCCTGTGCCTTTCCTGTTGCTGATCGAGGACGATGACGCCATCCGCACGGCCCTCGAACTCTCGCTGTCACGCCAGGGCCACCGTGTGGCCACCGCGGCGACGGGAGAGGACGGCCTGGAGCTGCTCCGGGAGCAGCGGCCGGACCTGGTCGTGCTGGATGTGATGCTGCCCGGGATCGACGGGTTCGAGGTGTGCCGGCGTATCCGGCGCACCGACCAACTGCCGATCATTCTGCTGACCGCGCGCAGCGACGACATCGACGTCGTGGTGGGACTGGAGTCCGGCGCGGACGACTATGTGGTGAAACCCGTACAGGGCCGGGTGCTCGACGCCCGTATCCGCGCGGTCCTGCGCCGTGGGGAGAGGGAGTCCACCGACTCCGCGACGTTCGGGAGTGTCGTCATCGACCGTTCGGCGATGACCGTCACGAAGAACGGGGAGGACCTGCAGCTCACGCCGACCGAGCTGCGACTCCTGCTGGAGCTGAGCCGCCGGCCGGGACAGGCGCTGTCCCGGCAGCAGTTGCTGCGCCTGGTGTGGGAGCACGACTATCTCGGTGACTCGCGTCTGGTGGACGCCTGTGTGCAGCGGCTGCGGGCGAAGGTGGAGGACGTGCCGTCCTCGCCGACCCTGATCCGTACCGTGCGGGGCGTGGGTTACCGGCTGGACTCGCCTCAGTGAGCGATTCCGCGAAGCGTTCCATACTCGCGGGTCTTCGCTGGACCAGCCTGCGGCTGCGGCTGCTGATCGTGTTCGTGCTGGTGGCCCTGACGGCGGCGGTGTCCGCGTCGGGCATCGCGTACTGGCTCAACCGCGAGGCGGTCCTGACGCGTACGCAGGACACGGCGCTCGGCGACTTCCGCCGCCAGATGCAGAACCAGGCGGCCTCGCTGCCGTTGCAGCCGACGGCGGTCGATCTGCGGGACGCCGCCGAGCAGATGGCCAGCAGCGGCCCGGGTTACCACGTGCTACTGATAGGCACCCGCGAGGGCAAACCCGTCACCGGGTCCTCCGACCTCGACGCCTTCACCAAGGCCGATGTGCCCGCCTCGCTGCAGAAGCAGGTGAACAAGAAGCAGCCGCTGACGTCCGCCAACACCTTTGAGTACCACCTGTTCTGGCAGCGTACGACGCTGGGCGGCACCCCGTACCTGGTGGCCGGGACGAAGATCATCGGCGGTGGTCCCGCCGGGTACATGCTGAAGTCGCTCGATCCGGAGCGCGAGGACCTCAACTCGCTGGCCTGGTCCCTGGGGATCGCCACCGCGCTGGCCCTCGTCGGCTCGGCCCTCCTCGCCCAGGCGGCGGCGACGACGGTGCTGCGGCCGGTGCAGCGGCTCGGCGACGCGGCCCGCAAACTCGGCGAGGGCAAGCTCGACACCCGTCTCGTGGTCTCCGGCACCGATGAACTCGCCGATCTCTCCCATACGTTCAACAAGGCCGCGAGCTCCCTGGAGAAGAAGGTCGCGGACATGAGCGCGCGGGAGGAGTCGAGCCGCAGGTTCGTCGCCGACATGTCGCACGAGCTGCGCACCCCGCTGACCGCGATCACGGCGGTCGCCGAGGTGCTGGAGGACGAGGCGGACAGCCTGGACCCGATGATCGCTCCGGCGGTGCACCTGGTGGTGAGCGAGACCCGGCGGCTGAACGACCTGGTCGAGAACCTCATGGAGGTCACCCGCTTCGACGCCGGTACGGCCCGCCTCGTCCTGGACACGGTCGACGTCGCCGACCAGGTGACCGCCTGCATCGACGCCCGCGCCTGGCTGGACGCGGTCGATCTGGACGCGGAGCGCGGCATCATGGTGCGGCTCGATCCGCGCCGGCTCGACGTGATCCTGGCGAATCTGATCGGCAACGCGCTCAAGCACGGCGGGTCACCGGTCCGGGTGTCCGTACGGACCGACGAGGACGACCTGGTCATCGAGGTACGCGACCACGGCCCCGGCATCCCCGAGGAGGTCCTGCCCCACGTGTTCGACCGCTTCTACAAGGCGAGCGCCTCCCGCCCGCGCTCCGAGGGCAGTGGGCTCGGCCTGTCGATCGCGGTGGAGAACGCGCACATCCACGGCGGTGACATCACGGCCTCGAACCTGCCGGACGGCGAGGGCGCGGTGTTCGTGCTGCGGCTCCCCCGTGACGCGGAGCGGCTGAGCGGGTCCCAGGGGCCGGACGACGACCCGGACCGTGACGAGAAGGGCGACGCCACGTGATGCGCAGCGAGCGGGCTTACGGCGCACCGCACAGGGGCCGGCGGGGGCCGCGCCGGGCCGTCGCGGCGCTGGCCGCCGTGGTGGCCTGTGCGGCGCTGGCCGGGGGCTGCGGCATCCGCTCCACGTCGGTGCCGGTCGACGCCGGGGCGGCCCCGTCCCGGATGCCGTGCCGGACGGCGTCGGCGGAGGCGACCGCGCCGCCGCCGGGGAACGTCTCCGTACGGGTCTATCTGGTCTGCGCCTCGCAGCTGGTGACGGTGGAACGCTCGGTCGCGGTCGACGAGTCGCGGTCCGGTCGCCTGCTGATCGCGCAGGCGCTCCTCGCCGAGCTGCAGCGGGACCCGGACGCCGCCGAGCGGCGTGCTGGTTTCTCGACCGATGTCCCGGCGGCGCTGCGGGTCACCGATGCCCACAAGGGCGACCCGGAGGGCACGCTGCGCCTCAGCGAGCAGCCGGACGACCTGCCGGCGGAGGCGCTGGCGCAGGTGGTGTGTTCGTACGCGGAGAGCGAGTCGCTCGGCTCCGGGGGGTCGGTGCTGCTCGGCGGTCCCGGCAACTACGCCCCGCGGGGGTATCTGTGCACCTCGGAGACGAAGAGTCTGCCCGGTGAGGTACCCACGCTGGGTGCGGTCGGGCTGTCCTGAGGTTCCGGGGCCGCCCCGCGTCCCTCGGGTGCCGGGGCAGCCGTGCCGCTCGTCACAGAGCTTCCCGGAACCGGACGGAACCGATCCTGCCGGTCGTGGCGTCTTGGTGCACGTGCGTCACAGTTCGGACGGCCCGGCCGTCATCCGCTTCCGTGCGGCGGGGGTATTCCTCCTCCTCGCGCATCTTCTGTTCGTCTGCTGGCTGACGCTGCGCCCGCTGGACGTGCCCTGGGTGACCGCCGCGAACTTCCAGCCGTTCGCCGGGATCAGGGCGGACCTGGCCCTGGGCCCCGCCGAGGCGGTGCGCCGCATCGGTGAGGGTCTTCTGCTGCTGGCACCGCTGGGCATACTGCTGCCGATGGCCGGGGGCAGGCTGCTGGTCTCCCCGTGGGCCTCGCTGGCCCGTACGGTCGCGGCGGGCGCGCTGATGTCGATGGCCATCGAGCTGGCGCAGACGGGGGTGCCCGGCCAGGTCGTCGACGTGGACTCGCTGCTGCTGAACACCACGGGTGTCGCGCTGGCGCATCTGCTGGTCGTCCCGCTGTCGCGGTCGCGGCTGCGCAGGGGCAACCGGGCGGGGGCCGGCGACCTGTCCAGGATCGGGGCGCTGTCGTCCCGGGGTGAGGTCCCTCAGGGGTCCACCCCGACGATTACCAGGGTCGGTATCGCACCGTAGAGCGATGTTTTGTCCTCCTCACCGGGGCCACCATGGAGGTACCGGGGGCACGACGGAGCTGCTCCCCGAAACGGTTCGCGAAGGAGCCCACCATGGCCGCACTTGCCCGCCCGCGTGAAGGACGCATGATCGGTGGAGTGTGCGCAGCGCTGGCACGGCGCTTCGGCACCTCCGCAGGGACGATGCGCATCATCTTCCTCGTCTCCTGCCTGCTCCCCGGCCCTCAGTTCCTGCTCTACCTGGCGCTGTGGGTCCTGCTGCCGTCGGAGAAGAGCCCGGCCGCGACGGCCTGGTGACCGTCCGGACCACGGGGAGAAGCACCTGTGGGGCGCACACCCGGTCCGGGTGTGCGCCCCACATGCGTGTGCGGTGATCAGCCGCCGAACGGCAGGGCACCGGTGAGGCCGCCCGCGGGCAGGCCGCCGAGCAGGTTGGTGCCGGGCGCCGTGAGCTCGCTGCCTCCGCGCTGCTTCTGCTGGTCGAAGAGTCCGCCGGTCGCCTGCTCCACGACGGGCAGCGCGTCGCTGACGGAGTCGAGCGCGACACCGGCGGGCAAGGCGGCCGCGGCGGCGTCGACGGGCAGGGCGACGGCGGAGGCACTGCCCGCGCCGGCGGCGGCGAAAGCGGCACCGAGAGCGGCGACACCGAGGGTCCTGACAGCAGACTGCTTCATGTGAAATTCATCCTTGGGGAAGGGGATGTGAGCGGCTCTGCAACGTAGTCATCCCCGCGCTCCTCCCGCAAACATGCCGAGACACGAAAAACGGCCGGGAGATGGCGCTCCCGGCCGTTTCGCTTTTCGTTCACTCAGCCCGCGAGGGACGAAGACCCACTGGTCACAGCCGTCTGACGGAAGAGCCACTCGGATTTCAGCTCCGCGTACCCGGGCTTCACGACGTCGTTGATCATCGCCAAACGTTCATCGAAAGGAATGAACGCTGATTTCATCGCATTGACTGTGAACCACTGCATGTCGTCGAGCGTGTATCCGAAAGTCTCGGTCAGCCGCTCGAATTCTCCGCTCATGCTCGTCCCGCTCATCAGCCTGTTGTCCGTATTGACGGTGGCGCGGAAATGCAGCTTCCGGAGCAGCCCGATGGGGTGCTCCGCATACGAGGCCGCGGCGCCGGTCTGGAGGTTGGAGGTCGGGCAGAGCTCCAGCGGGATCCGCTTGTCGCGTACGTACGAGGCGAGGCGCCCCAGTGTCACGCTGCCGTCGTCGGCGATCTCGATGTCGTCGATGATGCGGACGCCGTGGCCGAGCCGGTCCGCGCCGCACCACTGCAGGGCCTGCCAGATCGACGGCAGGCCGAAGGCCTCGCCCGCGTGGATGGTGAAGTGGTTGTTCTCCCGCTTGAGGTACTCGAAGGCGTCCAGGTGGCGGGTGGGCGGGTAGCCCGCCTCGGCGCCCGCGATGTCGAAGCCGACGACACCGAGGTCGCGGTAGCGGTTGGCGAGTTCGGCGATCTCCAGCGCGCGGGCGGCGTGCCGCATCGCGGTGAGGAGGGCGCCGACGCGGATGCGGTGGCCGGCGGCGCGGGCGCGGCGCTCACCCTCACGGAATCCCTCGTTGACCGCCTCGACGACCTCTTCGAGGGTCAGGCCGGCGGTGAGGTGTTGCTCGGGCGCGTAGCGCACCTCGGCGTAGACGACACCGTCCTCGGCGAGGTCCTCGGCGCACTCCATGGCCACCCGGAACAGCGCGTCACGGGTCTGCATGACGGCGCAGGTGTGGGCGAACGTCTCCAGATAGCGCTCCAGCGAACCGGAGTCGGCGGCCTCGCGGAACCAGACGCCGAGCTTGTCGGGCTCCGTCTCGGGCAGCGCGTCGTAGCCCTGCTCCAGGGCCAGCTCGACGATGGTGCCGGGGCGCAGCCCACCGTCGAGATGGTCGTGGAGGAGCACCTTGGGCGCACGGCGGATCTGGTCGGGACCGGGGACGTTCAGGGTCTGGCTCGTCATTGGGGCACTGTAGCGCCTACGCGCGTAGAGCGCTGGCCGCCGATGCGTAACAGTGACCGCGAAGCCGGGTGGAATACACCTGGCCTTCTGACACTGTTCTGTCATGCCACAGCGCGCACTTCCCCTGCCTGCCGCCAGGCTGGGACGGGCCGTTCTCACGGCCGGAGCAGCACCCGAGGTCAGCGGCGTCGTCCTGCTGCTCCCGGACGGCGAGACCGACTCGCGGCGCCGTCCCTCCACCCTTTCGTACGCGGCGCAGCTGCCGTTCGCCCGGACCCTGGCCCGCGGCGGCCGGGACGACGGGCTCGCGGTGCACGTCGTGCGCTACCGCACCCGGGGCTGGAACTCCGGCGCGGATCCGGCGGCCGACGCCCACTGGGCGGCCGACGAGGTCGTACGCCGCTACGGGGACATCCCCGTGTGCCTGGTCGGTCACGGCATGGGTGGCCGGGCGGCCCTGCGCGGCGCCGGGCACGCCGCCGTCAACTCCGTCCTGGCGATGGCCCCCTGGCTCCCGGAGGGCACGGATCCCGAACCCGAACCGGTGAGGCATCTGGCGGGCCGCCGGGTCCTGATCGTGCACGGTACGAACGACGCGCGGACCGATCCGGAGCTCTCCTACCGGCTGGCCGAGCGGGCCAAGAAGTCCAACCGGGACACCTGCCGCTTCGAGGTCCACTCGGACGGGCACGCCCTGCGCCAGCACCGGTCCGAGGTGATGGCGCTGGCTTCGGACTTCGTACGGGGATCGCTGTTCGCCCGGTCGTACGCGCGCCCGGTCGCCGACGCGTTCGCCGCTCCGCCGCCGCTGGGGCTGCGGATGCCGCTGGCGGCGGGGTTCGGCCGTTCGCTGCGGCACTGAGCGCCTGCCGGCGGGCTCAGTCCGGCAGCAGGCTGCCCCGGCGTGACAGCAGGAAGCGCTTGAAGGCGGCCACCGGCGGGGTGTCGGGGTGGCCGTCCAGCCAGGCGACCCCGATCTCGCGGGCCGCGCGCGGCGCCGTGACCGTCAGCTCGACCACGCCGGGGCGGGCGACGGCGGGCGGCGGCAGCAGCGCCACCCCGAGGCCGGCGGCGACCAGGCCGCGCAGCGTCTCCGCCTCCTCGCCCTCGAACGCGATCCGCGGGGTGAATCCGGCTTCGGCGCAGAGGTCGTCGGTGATCCGCCGCAGCCCGTAGCCGGGTTCGAGGGTGACGAACGTTTCGTCGGCGGCCTCGGCGAGGCGGATGCGCCGGCGGCCCGCCAGCCGGTGGTCGTCGGGGACCACCAGGCGCAGCCGCTGCTCGTCGAGGCGGCGGGCGACGAGGTCCGGGGCGTCGGGGACGGGCGAGGTGAGGCAGAGGTCGAGGCCGCCCGCCCGCAGCCGTTCGATCATCGCCTCGCCGTAGTTCTGGACGAGCTGGAACCGGACCCGGGGGTGGTCGACGCGGAAGGCGCGGATCAGGGCGGGCACGGTCTCGGAGCCCATGGTGTGCAGGAAGCCGAAGGCGACCTTGCCCGCCGTGGGGTCGGCGTCGGCGCGTACGGAGTCGGCGGCCTTCTCCACCTCGGCCAGCGCGCGTTCGGCCGAGCCGAGGAAGGTGCGGCCGGCGGGGGTGAGCGAGACGGTGCGGCCCCGGCGGGCGAACAGGGCGACGCCCAGGTCCTGTTCCAGCCTCACCATGGCCCGGGACAGCGTGGACTGCGGGACGCCCAGCTCGTGCGCGGCCCGGGTGACGTGCTCGTGCCGGGCCACCGCCTCGAAGTACGCGAGGCGTGGCGCGAGCACGGCCCGGATGTCTTCTTCGTAACTGCTCGGTGACAGCCGTGGCTGTGAGCTGTATTGATGCACCATGGGAACGATTATGAGGGTTTCATGCATTGGACGCATGAAACCTCGCGGTCTACGTTCGCCGTATGCCTCCTGCCAGTACCGGGGCGTCCACCATCGTGCTGGACGCCGCCGTTCCGTCATCCGCCGCCGTCGTCCCTCCGGCCACCGCCGCCGTCTCCGCGGCCGCCCCGGACCGCCTCGCACCCGGTGGTCCCGGCTACCGCCGGATGAGCTTCGCGCTCTTCGCGGCGGGGATCGCGACCTTCGCCCTCCTCTACTCCACCCAGGCCCTGCTGCCCTCCGTCTCCGCGTCCTTCGGCGCGACGGCCGGCCAGGCGAGCTGGACGGTCTCCGCGGCGACGGGCGCCCTGGCCCTGTGTGTCCTGCCGCTGAGCGCTCTCTCCGAGCGCTTCGGGCGGCGCCAGATGATGACGGCCTCGCTGGCGGTGGCCGTGGTGATCGGGCTGCTGGTGCCCTTCGCTCCGTCGCTCGGCTGGCTGATCGCGCTGCGCGCGGTCCAGGGAGCGGCCCTGGCGGGGCTGCCCGCGTCCGCGATGGCGTATCTGGCCGAGGAGGTACGGCCCAAGGCCCTGGTGGCCGCGATCGGCCTGTTCGTGGCGGGCAACAGCATCGGCGGCATGAGCGGCCGCATCCTCGCCGGCTGGGTCGCCCAGCTGTGGGGCTGGCGGATGGCGCTCGGCGCGATCGGGCTGCTCGCCGTGGCCTGCGCGGTGGTCTTCCACCTCATGATCCCCCAGGCCCGGCACTTCAGCCCGGCCTCGCTCAACCCGAAGGCCCTGGCCAGGACCGTCACCGGCCACCTCTCCAACCCGCTGCTGCGCCGGCTGTACGCGATCGGCGCCCTGTTCATGACGGTGTTCGGCGCGGTCTACACGGTGATCGGCTACCGGCTCGTCGAGGCGCCCTTCGGCCTCCCCCAGGGCATCGTCGGTTCGGTCTTCCTGGTCTACCTCGTCGGTACGGTCTCCTCGGCCGCCGCGGGCCGGCTGGTCGCACGGCTGGGCCGCCGGGGCGCGCTCTACCTCGCCGTCTCCACGACGGCCGCGGGCCTGCTGCTCTCGCTGGCCGACCAGCTGGCGGCCGTCCTGGCCGGGCTCGTCCTGATCACGGCCGGCTTCTTCGCCGGGCACGCGGTCGCCTCGTCCTCGGTGAGCCGTACGGCGACGTCGGGCCGCGCCCAGGCCTCGGCGCTCTACCAGTCCGCGTACTACCTGGGCTCCAGCGCGGGCGGCACGCTCGGCGCCGTCGCCTTCCACGCGGGAGGCTGGGCCGGCACGGTCGTGCTGGGGGTCCTGGCGGTCCTCGGCGTCCTGTCGATCACCCTGTTCGGGTCGCGGGCGGCCCGGACGGAGCGGCTCCGCGCCGCGTCCCCGGCAGCCGTGCCGAACTGAGACCTGCCCCCGCACAACCGCTGCTCCCCGACGCACGTCCAACAAGCGGAGTCACACACCGCGGACGACGCGAAGGGGAGCAGGCGTACATGGGAATCATGGGGAAGATACGCGGCGCAGGGGTGCGGCGCGGGGCCGTGCTGTCCGTCGCAGGTCTGGTGGCCGCACCGGCCATCGTCCTGGGCACCGGGACGGCCGCCCAGGCGGCGTCCTGCACGGCGGCGAAGGGGCCGTACCAGAAGCAGGTGGAGAAGTGGCTGGGGCGGACGGCCGACGGTAAGCAGTCGGTGGCCGACTGCAAGGCCATCCGCTCGTTCCAGGTGGGGAAGGGGATCACCCCGGCCATCGGGTACGCGGGCCCGGTCACCTGGCGCACGATGAAGACGATCAACGCGCAGAAGGCCGCGGGTAAGACCCCGAACAAGGCGAAGAAGTGCCCCACGAACAAGGGGCGCATCGCGTGCGTCGACCTGACCAGGCAGCTGAGCTGGATCCAGGACGGGTCCAAGCTGAAGTTCGGCCCGGTGCCGGTGCGCACGGGCCGTAACGGCGCGGAGACGCGGACCGGCGCGAAGAAGATCTACTGGCGCAACATCGACCACTGGTCGACGCTCTACGACGTCCGCATGCCGTACGCCCAGTTCTTCGACGGCGGTCAGGCGTTCCACTCGGTCACCAAGTCCATGTACAACAACCCGGGGTCGGCGGGCTGCGTCAACATGCGCCCGGGGGACGCGAAGTCATACTGGAACCTGTTGAAGAACGGCGACGACGTCTACGTCTACGGACGCAAGCCCGGCACCTGAGCAGCGGTTTCCATGCTTACCGCCCCGGTTGTCAGTGCCCTGCGGTAGCTTCCACAGTGCTGAGTGAGCGGTGTCACAGCGCAACAGGGGTGGAGCGATGAGTGATCAGACAGCGACGGCTGACATCGACAGCCGTCTGGAGGGACACCGGGTCGAGCTGACCGGTTACTGCTACCGGATGCTCGGCTCGGCCTTCGAGGCGGAGGACGCGGTCCAGGACACGCTGGTGCGTGCCTGGCGCAACTTCGACAAGTTCGAGGGCCGTTCCTCGCTGCGCTCCTGGCTGTACCGCATCGCGACGAACGTCTGCCTGGACATGCTGAACGCGGGCAGGAAGCGGGCCAGGCCGGTGGATCTGACCGGCCCGACGCCGCTGGCCCAGGCCGCGCTGAACCCGCTCCCGGAGAACACCTGGCTGGAGCCCATGCCGGACGGGCGCATCCTGCCCTCGGTGGCCGACCCGGCGGAGGCGGCCGTGGCCCGTGAGTCGGTGCGCCTCGCGTTCGTCGCCGCGCTCCAGCATCTGCCGCCCAAGCAGCGGGCGGTGCTGATCCTCCGCGAGGTCCTGGCGTGGAGGGCGAGCGAGGTCGCCGAGCTGCTCGACACCACGGTCGCCTCGGTCAACAGCGCCCTGCAGCGTGCCCGGGCGACGCTCTCCGACACGGAGAGCGCGGCGCCGGACACCTCGAATCCGCTGGACGACGAGCAGCGCAAGCTGCTGGACCGCTATGTGGCGGCGTTCGAGGGGTACGACATGGCGGCGCTGACGGCGCTGCTCCATGAGGACGCCGTGATGACCATGCCGCCGTTCGACCTCTGGCTCCAGGGGCACGACGACATCACCGGCTTCATGCTCAGCATCGGTGCGAGCTGCGCGGGCTCCCGGCTGGTGGCGACCCGGGCCAACGGGACGCCGGCCTTCGCGCACTACAAGCCGGATCCGGACGGGCCGGGCTTCGTGCCGTGGGCGGTGCAGGTCATCGACATCTCGGACGGTGCCATCACGGGGATGCACTGCTTCCTGGACACCCCGCGCTGGTTCCCGCTGTTCGGGCTCCCCGGCCATCTGGATGCCGACGCGTGACGGTGAGAGGTCCGGTGGTGATCGGCTGGGCCCTGTTGGTGGCGGGTGGCTGGGCGGCGACGCTGTGGCTGGGCAAGGCAGGTCTACTGCTCCACCTTCGTGGTGCGTGACCGCGCCACGGCCCGCTGAGCGCCGTTCATTCCGGGGCGGGCCTGAGGTTTCCGACGACCTCGGCCAGCCCCACCAGGTCGAGCAGCGCCCCGAGTTCGGCCGGGACGTTGCGCAGCCGCAGCTCCGCGCCGCCCCTGCGCGCGACGAGCCCCAGCCGGGCTATCGCCTCGACCAGGGCGAGATCGGGGCGCACGACACCGCCCACGTCGCAGTCCACCCCGGCGGCCCCGGGAGCGCGGGCGAGCAGCGCCTCCAGCCGGGCGCAGAGGCCCGGCACATCGGCGCGGGTGATCCGGCCGGTGAGGACGAGGGCGTACGGGGTCACGGCATCCACACCAGGGAGACCGACGGAACCCCCGAAACTCATCGGCCGGGGCGGGGCGGGTCTCAGCTGACGGGGAAGATCCCGGTGTCCACTTCCAGCTTGAACGGCTCGGGGAGGGTGAGTTTGCCGCCGTATTCGACCGCTTCGAGAACCCGGTAGGTGCCGTGGGCGGGATCACCGTAGAGCGTGGCCGTCGGGCGGCCCGAGTGCCAGGGATCCAGCAGCAGGAAGAGCTCGACGCCGGCTTTCGCGTATCCATCGGCCTTCTTCACGCGGTCGTGGTTGGCGTTGGCCTGCGAGGTGATCTCGACGACGAGCAGGGCCTCTTCGGCGGGCACGCGGTTCCCCGGCCCGGTGGCCACCGCGCGCGGCACAACGACGAGATCAGGGATGTAGACGCCCGCCCGCCCTGGCACGGAGACGCCGAGGGTCTGGTAGATCCCCCAGTCCTCCGGGATGACGGAGTACAGCTTGCGCTGAAGCAGCTCCGCAGTGGTGTTGTGGTCCTTGGACGGCGGTGGCGACACGGTGACGATCCCCTCGATGATCTCCACCTTGCAGCCCTCGGGTGCGTCCGTCTCCTCCCAGATCCGGACGAGGTCGTCCCAGTCCTGGCCATGGCCCGGCCCGGGATCGACAGTGAGTGCGCTCATGGCGGTCTCCTCTTATCGGTGCGTCACCGAGTCCAGCATGCCGAACGGGACCGGTGGTGGTCCACCGGTCCCGTTCACCCGAAAGGGAAAGCCGCAGGTCAGGCGATACGTTCCCGCACCACCGGCGTGGCGGTGAAGGGCGTGCCCGCCGGGGCGATGTCGTACGAGCCGGGCAGGGCCTTCAGGGCGTACTCGAACTTCTCGGGGGTGTCCGTGTGCAGGGTCAGCAGCGGCTGGCCCTCGGTCACCGTGTCGCCCGGCTTGGCGTGCAGTTCGACGCCCGCACCGGCCTGCACCGGGTCCTCCTTGCGCGCGCGGCCCGCGCCGAGGCGCCAGGCGGCGACGCCGATGTCGTACGCGTCCAGCCGGGTCAGCACGCCCGAGGACGGGGCGCTGATCACGTGCTGCTCGCGGGCGACGGGGAGCGCGGCGTCCGGGTCGCCGCCCTGGGCGGAGATCATGCGGCGCCACACGTCCATGGCGGAGCCGTCGGCCAGGGCCTTCTCCGGGTCGGCGTCCTTGAGCCCGGCGGCGTCGAGCATCTCGCGGGCGAGTGCCAGGGTCAGGTCGATGACGTCCTGCGGGCCGCCCCCGGCGAGGACCTCGACGGACTCGCGCACCTCCAGGGCGTTGCCCGCGGTCAGGCCGAGCGGGATCGCCATGTCGGTGAGCAGCGCCACCGTCCGTACACCGCTGTCGGTGCCCAACGCGACCATGGTGGAGGCCAGTTCGCGGGCGTCCTCGATCGTCTTCATGAAGGCGCCGGAGCCGACCTTGACGTCCAGGACGAGCGCCCCGGTGCCCTCGGCGATCTTCTTGGACATGATCGAGCTGGCGATCAGCGGGATCGCCTCGACGGTGCCGGTGACGTCGCGCAGCGCGTACAGCTTCTTGTCGGCGGGGGCGAGCCCGTCGCCGGCCGCGCAGATCACCGCGCCGGTGGTGTCCAGGACGTCCAGCATCTCGGCGTTGGAGAGGTGGGCGCGCCAGCCGGGGATGGACTCCAGCTTGTCGAGGGTGCCGCCGGTGTGGCCGAGGCCCCGGCCGCTGAGCTGCGGCACGGCGGCGCCGCAGGCGGCGACCAGCGGGGCGAGCGGCAGGGTGATCTTGTCGCCGACGCCTCCGGTGGAGTGCTTGTCGGTGGTGGGGCGGGAGAGCGCGCCGAAGTCCATCCGCTCGCCGGAGGCGATCATCGCGGCGGTCCAGCGGGCGATCTCGGTGCGGTTCATGCCGTTGAGCAGGATCGCCATGGCCAGTGCGGACATCTGCTCGTCGGCGACCTCGCCGCGGGTGTACGCGTCGATGACCCAGTCGATCTGCTCGGGGCTGAGCTCGCCTCGGTCCCGCTTGGTGCGGATGACGGAGATGGCGTCCATGGGATGGGAGTCCTTCCGGCCGGATGGGTGGGCGAGAGAGTCCTGTTGACTCTACGCGCATAGAGAGGGAACGTTCCGCCGCCGCGTTCCCCGGGCGGGCCGGTCGGGCCCGGCGGGGGAACGCGGCGGCGGGGTACTACCCCAGGTGCTGCGGCCCGAAGGCCTGCGGCAGCATCTCGTCGAGCGTACGGAAGCCGTCCGGGGTCTCCAGGACGAGGCCGGGCCCCCCGAACTCGTGCAGCAGCTGCCGGCACCGGCCGCACGGCACGAGCACGGCGCCCGTGCCGTCCACGCAGGTGAAGTGGGTCAGCCGGCCGCCGCCCGTGGCGGCGAGATGCGAGACCAGCCCGCACTCGGCGCAGAGGCTGATGCCGTACGAGGCGTTCTCGACGTTGCATCCGGTGATCATGCGGCCGTCGTCGACGAGGGCCGCCACCCCGACCGGGTAGCCCGAATACGGGGCGTACGCCCGGGACATGGCGTCCCGGGCGGCCTCGCGCAGCGCGTCCCAGTCGACGGGGGCCGCGCTGTCCGTCACTTCCCCTGCCCCTTCCGGTAGCGCATGCCGTCCGCCTTCGGCATCCGCAGGCGCTGCGCGGAGAGCGAGAGCACGAGCAGGGTGACGACGTACGGGGTGGCGCTGACGAACTCGGTGGGCACGGTGTCGGTGGCGAGGTACCAGACCAGCACCGCGGCGGCGATGACCGCGCTGATGACACCGGGCACGAAGCGCTTGCGGTAGAGCTTCCAGGCCGCGAGGCCGGCGAGCATCACCACGAGCAGGAGGAGCAGCGCGTGGACGGACTCACCGCCGTTGCGCAGCTGGAGGGCGTCGGCGAAGCCGAACAGGCCCGCGCCCATGGCGAGTCCGCCGGGCCGCCAGTTGCCGAAGATCATCGCGGCGAGGCCGATGTATCCGCGGCCTCCGGTCTGGCCCTCGTTGTAGATGTGCGAGGTGACCAGGGAGAGGAAGGCGCCGCCGAGGCCGGCCAGGCCTCCGGAGACGATCACGGCGACGTACTTGTAGAGGTAGACGTTTACGCCGAGGGACTCGGCGGCCACGGGGTTCTCGCCGCAGGAGCGCAGCCGCAGGCCGAACGAGGTCTTCCACAGGACGAAGAACGTGCCCGCGAACAGCGCCACGGCCACCAGGGTCAGCAGCGAGACGTTGGTGACGAGTCCGCCGAGAATGCCCGCGAAGTCGGAGACGAAGAACCAGTGGTGCTTCTCCAGCGAGTGCAGCCAGTCCGAGAGACCGGGCACCGTGACCTGCGTGATGCTGTCGGCGGGCGGCGACTGCTTGGGGCTGCCGCCCTTCTCGGCCGCGTCACCGGTGTTGAACCACAGCTTGGCCAGGTAGGTCGTGAAGCCGAGGGCCAGGATGTTGATGGCGATACCGGAGATGATGTGGTCGACGCCGAACGTGACGGTCGCGAAGGCGTGCAGCAGACCGCCGAGCATGCCGCCCACGACTCCGGCGAGGACGCCGATCCACGGGTCGGTCTGCCAGCCGGCCCAGGCACCGAAGAAGGTGCCGAGGATCATCATGCCTTCGAGGCCGATGTTGACCACGCCGGCCCGCTCGGACCAGAGCCCGCCGAGACCGGCGAGCCCGATCGGCACGGCCATCGCGAGGGCGGCACTGATCTGGCCGGCCGAAGTGACGTCCTGGGCCCCGGTGATGGTCCGTACGGCGGACAGCGCGAGCAGGGCACCCGCGATGATCAGCAGTACGACGGGAAAACTGAAGCGGGTGCGGCCGCCCTTGCCGCCGGAGACCCTGGGGGCCGCGGGCGGCGGGGTGGAAGTCGCCGTGGCGCTCACGCCGACACCTCCTGCTGGTCGGAGTTACGTGCGGCCTTGGCGGCGAGTTCCGCGCCGACCTTGCTCTGCTGGCGCTTGAGGCCGTACCGGCGGACGACTTCGTAGGCGATGACGACGCAGAGGACGATGACGCCCTGGATGACGCCGACGATCTCCTTGTCGTAGCCCTCGAATTCGAGCTTGCCCGTACCGCGTTCCAGGAAGCCCCAGAGCAGCGCGCCGAGCGCGATGCCGATGGGGTGGTTACGGCCGAGGAGCGCGATGGCGATTCCGGTGAAGCCGATGCCGACCGGGAAGTCGCCGCTGTACTCGTAGCTGTCGTTGAGCAGCGTCGGCATACCGATCAGGCCGGCCATACCGCCGGAGATCAGCATGGACGTGACGACCATCTTCTTGACGTCGACACCGCTGGCCTCGGCCGCCGAGCCGGACTGTCCGACCGTACGGAGATCGAAGCCGAACCGGGTGCGGGAGAGCGCGAACCAGTAGGCGACACCCGCGACGACCGCGATCACGATGAAGCCCCAGACGGGCGTCGGCGTGGTCGGGAACTCGAAGAAGTGCGAGGACTCCGGGATCGGGGTGGTGGACACCTTCGTGCCCGCCTTGTCGAGGTGGCCCAGCCGGCCCTGCTGCAGGAGGTAGCCGATGATGGCCGTCGCGATGGAGTTCAGCATGATCGTCGAGACGACCTCGCTGACTCCGCGGGTGACCTTGAGGAGGCCGGCGATACCGGCCCACATCGCTCCGACGATCATCGCGGTGAGGATGATCAGCGGGATCTGGAGGGCGCCCGGCAACGTCAGGGCCCCGCCGAGTGCGGCGGCGAAGAACGCGGCGAGGCGGTACTGGCCGTCGACTCCGATGTTGAAGAGGTTCATGCGGAAGCCGACGGCGACCGCGAGACCCGCGAGGTAGTAGGTCGTCCCCTTGTTGAGGATGTAGACCTGGCTGTCCGACTTCAGTCCGTAGTCGAACATGATGCCGAAGGCGCTGAACGGTTCCTTGCCGGTGGCGGCGAGCACCAGGGCGGTCACCAGGAAGGCGACCACGATGGCGAGCAGCGGGGCGGCGATCCCCAGGAGCAGCCGCTCCTTGTCGAACTTCTTCATCGGTCCTCTCCCCCGTCCCGGGGGTCGGTCTCGGAGCCGTCGGCCACGGTGTCACCGGCGGCCGTGGCACCCGTGGCACCCGGCGCCTCCAGGTGGCCGGCGGCCGCGCCGGTCATCGCGGAGCCGAGCTCCTCGGGGGTGACGGTCGCCGGGTCGGCGTCGGCCACGAGCTTGCCTCGGTACATGACGCGCAGCGTGTCGGAGAGCCCGATGAGCTCGTCGAGGTCGGCGGAGATCAGCAGGACCGCGAGGCCCTCGTGGCGTGCTTCGCGGATCTGGTCCCAGATCTGCGCCTGTGCGCCGACGTCCACGCCCCGGGTGGGGTGCGCGGCGATCAGCAGCTTGGGGTTGTGGCTCATCTCGCGGCCGACGATCAGCTTCTGCTGGTTGCCGCCGGAGAGCGAGGCGGCGGTGACCTCGATGCCGGGGGTGCGGACGTCGTACTCGCGCACGATCCGCTCCGTGTCGGCGCGCGCGGCCTTGAGGTCGAGGAAGGCGCCCTTGCTGTTGGGCCGCTCGGTGACGTGACCCAGCATGCGGTTCTCCCAGAGCGGCGCGTCCAGGAGAAGACCGTGCCGGTGCCGGTCCTCGGGGATCACGGCCATGCCGTCCTCGCGGCGCTTGCGCGTGGCCGCACGGGAGATGTCCGCGCCGTCGAGCGTGAGCGAGCCCTTGTCGAGGGTGCGCATGCCCATGATGGCGTCGACGAGTTCGGACTGGCCGTTGCCCTCGACGCCCGCGATGCCGAGCACTTCGCCCTTGTGGATCGTGAAGGTGATGCCGTCGAGCACGGCTCGCACCACGCCGTCGGGGTCCGTGGCCGTCAGCCGCAGCTCCTCCACGGCCAGCATCGGTGTGTCCGTGACGGTGGACTCCCGGGTCTCGGGCGAAGGGAGTTCGCTGCCCACCATCAGCTCCGCCAGCTGCTTGCTGGTGGTGTTGGCGGGGTCGGCGGTGCCCACGGTCGTGCCCCGCCGGATCACGGTGATCTCGTCCGCGACCGACAGCACCTCGCCCAGCTTGTGGGAGATGAAGATGACGGTGAGGCCCTCCGCCTTGAGCTCACGCAGGTTGTCGAAGAGGGCGTCGACCTCCTGCGGCACGAGGACCGCGGTCGGCTCGTCGAGGATCAGGGTGCGGGCGCCGCGGTAGAGGACCTTGAGGATCTCCACCCGCTGGCGGTCGGCGACCCCGAGGTCCTCGACGACGGCGTCGGGGCGGATGCCCAGGCCGTACGCGTCGGAGATCTCCCTGATCTTCTTCCGCGCCCTGTCCCCGATGCCGTGCAGCTTCTCGGAGCCGAGGACGACGTTCTCCAGCACCGTGAGGTAGTCGGCGAGCATGAAGTGCTGGTGCACCATGCCGATACCGCGGTCGATGGCGTCGCCCGGGCTGCTGAACGAGACCTGTTCACCATCCACCGAGATGGTGCCCTCGTCCGGCTTCTGCATCCCGTAAAGGATCTTCATCAGGGTGGACTTGCCGGCGCCGTTCTCGCCGACGAGGGCATGGACGGTGCCACGGCTCACCGTGATGTCGATGTCGTGGTTGGCCACGACGCCGGGGAATCGTTTGGTGATGCCGCGGAGCTCTACGGCATGAGGACTGCTGGACGCTTTGATGGCGCACTCTCCTTGGCAGGAGCGGAGGGCGGGCGATGTACGGACACAGCGCGGGGACCGGTGGCGAAAAATACCGCGCTCGGCGGGCACTACGCGCGTAGCGCCACCGAATCGTTGGCCACCCGGCGACAGGTGGCGGACCAAGGGCACGATACCGACCCGTACCGAGGGGCCGGCCCGGCGGTACACGTGAATCGGGGTCCGCAGGGAGCGGCGGAAACCGCCCCTGCGGACCCCGACTTCGGCGGGCCGGTCAGGTCGTGGTCTTGACCTTGATCGAGCCGTCGGCGATCTTCTTCTTGGCCTCGTCGATCTTGGCCTGGATGTCCTTGAGGTGGTCACCCGTGGTGGTCAGGCTGACGCCGTCCTCGGCCAGGGCGTAGGTCTGCGTACCACTGAGCGGCTTGCCGTCCTTGACGGACTTCACCAGGTCGTAGACGCCGCTGTCGACGTTCTTCACGACCGAGGTCATGATCGTGTCGGCGTACTTCGACAGGGCCGGGTCCTTGGCCTGGTCGGAGTCGACGCCGATGGACCAGGCGCCCTTCTTGCCGGCCACGGCCTCGATCGCACCGGCGCCGGAACCGCCCGCGGCGGCGAAGATCACGTCGGCGCCCTTGTCCAGCATGCCCTTGGCAGCGGCCTCACCCTTGTCCGGGCTGCCGAAACCGGACAGGTCCGAGCCGGTGGTCAGGTACTGGATCTGGACCTTGGCCTTCGGGTTCGTGTCCGTGACGCCCTGCTGGAAGCCGGCCGCGAACTTCTTGATCAGCGGAAGGTCGACACCGCCGATGAAGCCGACCTGGCCGTCCTTGGACTTCAGCGCCGCCGCGACACCGGCGAGGTAGGAGCCCTGCTCCTCGGTGAAGACGATGGAGGCCACGTTCTTCGACTCGGAGACCGAGTCGATCAGACCGAACGTGGTCTCGGGGTGGGCCTTGGCCACCTTCTCGAGCGCGGCCTGGTAGGCGAAACCGACGCCGATCACCGGGTTGTAGCCGCCCTCGGCGAGCGACGCGAGGCGCTGCTCACGGTCGGCCGGGGTCTCGCCGCTCTTGGCGGTGAGCTCCTTCGCCTCGGCGCCGAACTCCTTCTTGGCCTTGTCCAGACCACGGGCGGCGGAGTCGTTGAACGAGTTGTCGCCACGGCCGCCGACGTCGTAGGCCATGCCGATCTTCATCTGGTCCTTGTCGGAACCGGTGCTCTCGGTGGACGATTCACCACAGGCGGTAGCGGTGAAGGCGAGAGCCGCGGAGACGGTACACGCAGCAGCGATCTTGGATACGCGGCGCAAGGGAAGGCTCCTTCAAACCTGACCGAAGCGCCTCTTCCGGCGCTGGTTTCGCGGCGATCGTAACGCGCGTAGATGTCAGATAAGGACCCCTACGGAAGCCGTTATCGGATCGTCGCGAACAGGAGGTGTCCTGTCCGGTTACGAGCCGTTACCAGCCGGGAACACCTGGCCACTTCGGTGTCGGTGGCCTCCGGTCCCCGGTGCCGTCAGGCGTCCAGCAGGGCGGCCGCGGTGAACAGTTCCACGCCGACCGTGATCGCTTCCTCGTCCACGTCGAAGTTGCCCCGGTGCAGGTCAAGTCCACGGGTGTCACCGGGCGCCCGGACACCGAGCCTGGCCATGGCGCCGGGGATCTTCTCCAGGTACCAGGAGAAGTCCTCGCCGCCCAGGCTCTGCTCGGTGTCCTCGATCGCATACGATCCGCGCCGGATGGTCATCGCGGCGTCGAGCAGGCCGATCGTCTCGGCCTCGTTCACCACGGGCGGCACACCACGGACGTAGTCGATGACCGTCTTGGCCCGGTACATTCCGGCCACCTCGTCGATCGCCTCCTGCACCAGGTCGGGCGCCTGACGCCAGCTGTCCAGATCGAGGCAGCGCACCGTCCCCGACAGTTCGGCGTGCTGCGGGATGACGTTGGGGGCGTGGCCGGTCTGGAGCCGGCCCCAGGTGACCGCGAGGCCGGCGCGCGCGTCGACGCGGCGGGCGAGCAGCGCGGGTACGTCGGTGGCGATCCGGGCAGCGGCGGTGACCAGGTCGGTGGTGAGGTGCGGCCGGGCGGTGTGCCCGCCGGGGCCGTCGAGCGAGACCTCCAGGCGGTCGCAGGCCGAGGTGATCGGCCCGATCCGGAGCCCGACCTTGCCCACGTCGACCTTGGGGTCGCAGTGCACCCCGATGATCCGCCCCACGCCTTCCAGCACCCCGGCCGCCACCGCGTCGGCGGCGCCGCCGGGCAGCACCTCCTCGGCGGGCTGGAACAGCAGCCGCACCGGGCGGGGCAGCAGCCCCTGCCGGTCCAGATCGCTCAGCACGAGCCCCGCACCCAGGACGCAGCTCGTATGGACGTCGTGCCCGCAGGCGTGCGCCCGGTCGGGCACGGTGGACCGGTAGGAGACGCCCTCCTTGGTGTCCGGGATCGGCAGGGCGTCGATGTCGCCGCGCAGCGCCAGCATCGGCGTCACGCCGTCCCACTCCCCCACGTCACAGACGAGTCCCGTGCCGCCGGGCAGCACCTGTGGCTCCAGCCCCGCCTTCTCCAGCCTGGCCTTGATGGCCGCGGTGGTACGGAACTCCTGGTTGCCGAGCTCGGGGTGCATGTGCAGATCACGGCGGAAGGCGATGAGCTCGGCACGCAGGTCGTCGGGCAGGGTGCCGGGCAGGACGGCCTCGGCGTGGGGCGCACGGGACTTCAACTGGTTCACCCAGTCAAGGGTAGGCCCCTGGTACCCGCAACTGGCCACAGATCAACAAAAGTTCAGCCGCTCAGCGGAACAAAAGGTGGCGTTGCGGCGTGTGACGCGGGGTTGAGGTGGGTATGCTCCTTCGCTCACCGCAGCTTCCGCGTGTCCCGGCTCTCATGGCAGCCTGAGCAGGTCGCGGAGGGTGCCCACGTAGGCCGCGACATCGCGTTCGGCGGGCGGCTCGGGGGTGGCCGGGGTGTCGGTTCCTGATCCTGCCGGTCCGGCAGCGCGGCAGGAGCCGCAGAGGCCGTCGGGGAGTGCCTCGGGACGGCCGGGGGCGCGGCACTCCGCGCACTCGACCATGGGACGGCGCTCGGGCGCGCGCACGTCCGGGGCGGGCGTGGCGGGCAGCAGGGGCGGGAGCTTGTCGCGGAGCCGGCGCCTGAGGAATCCGACCGGCGAGTCGACGGCCTCCGGGAGCCCTGCCGTGAGCGCCTGGGTCAGGTAGTCGGCGGTCACGCCCCGCGCGAGCCAGGCAGCGGCAGCCTCCTCCAGCGCGGTGCAGTCGGCGGCGGAGAGAGCGAGGCGGGCATCGGCCCGGCCGAGCTGGGCGAGGGCGAGGTAGGCGGGCGAGGGGGCGCCGTCCGGGGCCGGCTGCGGGGCTGCCTGTGGGGGTGCCTGCGGGGGTGCCTGGGGCACTTCCGGTGCGGGTGCCGGCTCGGGCTCCTGGGTCCGCTGCTGCGGAACGGCCGGGGCTGCCGGGGTGGCCAGGGCTGCTGGTGCGCCGCTGAGGAATGCGGTCCACCACTCGTTGTCGCGGGCCGTACGGGACCAGTAGGTGCGGGTGATCCAGCGGATCTGGCCGCCACCGGCGTCCGCGGGGCACCGCACATGGCGCAGGTGTCCGGCCACCGCCAAGGCCCTCAGCGCACTGCCGACGGCCATCTGTCCGTACAGCGGGAGGGACTTGGCCAGGGACTTGATGTCCATGGCCGCCCCGTCGGGTAGGTGGTCGACATATCCGGCGACGTAGCGCTCACGCTCCGGCAGCAGGGCGAAATCGTCCCGTCGGGGCGGGCGTTGGCCGGGTGTGGAGCGCTTGCCGTAGCCCGGGTTGGCCTTCGCGTACGGGCGGGAGGAGGGTGCGGGGGCGTGGAGGGCGGAGCTAATGTGCTGGGTAGCCACGAGATCGGGCCTCTTCGATCTTGGGGTGAGACCCCGGCACGGTGCGTCCAACACCACGTCGGGGTCGTTCAGTTGTGGGCACCGTAAGCACTCGCGACGCTGCGCCGCAAGCTGGTCACGATTAGTCATACTTGCTGGCCGTGACAGGTCCGGGAGGGTGGGGAGGTTCTTTCCCACCCTTCTTTTCCCTACCGGTTGACTACACGTCTCGGGTCCCGGCCCTCGAACCCCGACCCCTGGATCCCGAAGCTCAAGCGTCGGGCCCGCACCCGCCCACATACCTCCGAACGAGTGAACCGCCCGTCCCGACGCTCGACGGCCGAGTCCCGGAGCCCGGGTCTCGAGGGTCGGGGGTCGGGGGTCGGGGGTCGAGCTTCGGGCGCGGGGCTCGGGGCCGGGGCTTTCGGGATCGGGGTGTGGATCGTCCGGCACGGCCTGCGCATGCTCAGGACACCAGCGTCTGCTCCTCCAGTTCGGTCAGCTTCACCGTGCACAGGCCGCCGCGTTCGGCCTTGACGGCCGTCACCTTCAGCTGCGTACCGGGCGACAGGATGAATTCCTCCTCGCCCGTGAAGGCGGAGAAGCGGCGGATGCCCACCGCCCGGGCGGGGGTCACTTCGAAGAGCGTCCGCTTGCCCCGGCTGCCGAGGAACGACCGCGCGACGCCGACCTCGGACGTGCACGAGGACACGCCCCACCAGGTCACCGTCCGGCCCATCGGGTACTGCGCGCGCAGGTCCAGCGACACCCCGCGCCACAACGGCGCGGTGCGGGCGGGGAGTCGGGAGACGGCCGAGAACAGCAGCCGCAGATAGGGGAGGTACGGGACGACCTTCGTCCGGTCCGGGGAGCGCAGGACCGCGTTGATCTCCCGGTAGAACGCGGACTCGCAGGTGTAGAGGTGGAGGGCGGCGACGGCGTCGGCCGACAGCTCGCCCGCCACCTCGTCCGCACGCCTCTTCCCGAACTCGTACGACCGCTCCACGTGCCGGTCGATGCCGGCCAGCAGGGAGACGACCGGCCCCACGGCCTCCTGGAACTCCAGGAGCGGGGTGTCGAAGACCCCGGTGATCGCGGGCAGGACGAGGCCCTCATCCTTGACGCCCGCGAGCCGGTCCAGATAGAGCTGATGGAGCTCCATGGTCGACGCGATGAACGCGCCCATCCGGTCGGCGACCCCGTCGTCGGCCCCGCCGGTCCCTTCCTCGGGCGTGTTCCATCCCTTGCTGGGCAGCCAGTCGATCTCGTCGGCGCCGAGCGAGGTGAGGGCGGCGTTGACCGTCCCGAAGTGCTCGCCCTCGCAGAAGATGTCGCCCTGCGCTGCGGGGTTGGGGTGGTCGATGTGCCGTACCTCGACGTCCGGGTACTTCTTCTGGAGCCGCAGGACGACGTTCTTCAGGCTGCGCGCGTGCGCGCCCCACCAGGCGAAGACGACGTAGCGGTCCTCCTCCTCGGCGTTCTGCTTGGCCTTGAGGATCTCCTCGACGATCCGCTCGACCGCCGGGCGCCAGAACCTGGTGTGCTGGTCGGTGGCCATCGCCCCGTCACTGCTGGCGGTGAGTGCCGCGTTCAGCAGCAGCACGCCCTGCGTGAGCATCGCCTGGAACCACTCCGGCGGCTGGACGGTGTCCTGCTTCTTCAGGAGCGCGCGTACGTCGGCGATCGGGGTCTTCTTCGGTATGCCGTACTTCCACATCGCCGCTGCCTTGATGATGCAGCGGATGCTGACGACGCGGCCGAACTGGCTGTCCTTCCAGTCGTGGAAGGTGTTGTCGAACATCGCGATGCCGGTGGCGCTCTCCGGCCGCGGGTAGGGGTTCTGGCCGAAGACGACGACCTTCCACTTGTGCGGCGGGTGCGGCTTGAGCGCCTGGAAGGTCAGCTCGCGCACGGGAACGACTCCCGGGCCCCGGGCCGGTCCGATGAACTCGGCCGCGTCCGACCGCGCTTCGATGACCGGCTTCAGCAGCGGGAGCCATGGTTCGCCGCCGCCCTCGAAGAGTTCGGCGAGGGCCAGCGGGTCGTTCGGGTCGGGCTGGGCCGGGGTGGTGGCATCGCTCATGGTGGAGGCGCTCCGCGGTGTCGGTCCGTGCTGAGGGCAGAGGTGTGCTCGGGGCCGGGGCCGGCGCCGTATGCACCGTGGACCCGCACATGACGAGTTGTATCCCCCGCCACTGACAACGGGGCCACCCAACTGCTGCCGCGTCCTGAGGCGTTGTCAGTGGTGCGCTGTAGCGTCCTGAGCAGTGGAGGAACCACCTCTCGATCGGAGTGGACGATGACCGCGAACCGCATGCAGCCGCCGCCTGTCCGGGTGGTCCTGACCGACCTCAGCACCGACGTCGTGGAGGCGTGGCGGGCCGCGTTCGCCGACACCCCTGAGGTCGAGATCCGCAAGGGATCGATCCTCGACGAGAAGGTGGACGCCTGGGTCGGTCCGACCAACTCCCGGGGGCGTATGGACGGTGGCACCGACGCGGCGATCAAGCGGCACCTCGGCGCCGGGATCCAGCTGCGCGTCCAGCGGGCGATCCGCGACGGGTTCGGCGGGAGCCTTCCGGTCGGGAGCGCGGTGTGCGTGCCGTCCGGGGCGGTCAACCCGAAGTTCCTCATATCGACGCCGACGATGGAGGGGTCCTCGCAGAACGTGAGCGAGACCCTGAATGTGGCCCTGGCCTGCGCCGCCGCGTTCCAGGCGATCCACCGGCAGAACAGTGAGGCGCCGGGGAGCATCCGGTCGGTGGCCCTGGTCGGCATGGGTGCCCGTACGGGCCGGGTGCCGGCGCGGGTGTGCGCCAACCTGATGTGGACGGGCTACACCCTGTTCAACGACCACAGCTTCGAGGACTTCGACGACCTGCGCAGCACGATCGTCGCGCAGCTGGACGACCTGGAGGCCGCACCGGTCACGGAGCGGGTCCGTATCGACCCGGCCGGGAGGGGCGCGGTCCGTCGCTGACGGGAGGGGGCCCGCGCACCCCTTCCCCTTGTACACGTACTCAAGGATTTGATTAGTCATATTCTTGAGTATGATGCGACCGGGAGAGGGAAGGGGGTGCCTCCATGGCCCTGCGACATGCGGTGCTGGCGGCGCTGCTGGACGGTGAGTACAGCGGGTACCAGTTGGCGAAGGCGTTCGACATCGGCGTCGCGAACTTCTGGCACGCCCTGCCGCAGCAGCTGTACGCCGAGCTGACCAAGCTGGAGAAGGACGGGCTGATCGCTGGCCGGCAGGTGGTCCAGGAGACCCGGCCCAACAAACGCCTGTTCCAGGTCACCGATGCCGGTCGCGCCGAGCTGGAGGACTTCGCCGCAGCCGCGTCGAAGCCCTCGTTCATCCGCGACGATCTGCTCGTCAAGGTGCAGGCCGCCGACCGCGTCGGCACGGCGTCCGTGATCGCCCAGCTGGAGGAGCGGGCGTCAGCGGCCGAGGGCAAGATCGAGCTTCTCGGCACTCTCCTGCGGCAGCTCCGCGGTGATGTGGCGGAGGAGGAGTTCCTCCGCCACGGCGAGCGGATCGGACCGTATCTGACGTGCCTGCGCGGGCTGTCCTTCGAGCAGGAGCACCGGGACTGGTGCCTGCGGATCGCATCCGTCCTCAAGGAAAGGCAGTCCACCCGTGCCGAGCGGTGAATACGTGCGCTATGTCGCCCTGGGCGACAGTCAGACCGAGGGTGTCGGCGACGGGGACGACACCGTCGGACTGCGCGGCTGGGCCGACCGGCTCGCCGAGCAGCTCGCAGCGGTCGACCCCGGTCTCCAGTACGCGAACCTGGCCGTGCGCGGCCGTGTCGCGGGCCAGGTCCACGCCGAGCAGCTGGGGCCCGCCCTGGCCCTGCGGCCCGATCTGGCCACCGTCGTCGCCGGGGTCAACGACGTGCTCCGGCCCCGGTTCGACGCCGCGGAGGTGGCCGGGCACCTGGAGGAGATGTTCGCCGAGCTCACGGCCGCCGGGGCCCGGGTGGCGACGATGACATTCCCCGACGTGGGGAAGATCGCGCCCCTTGCCCGGCCGGTCCGGGGCCGGGTGTTCGAACTCAATGACCGCATCCGCGCCGCGGCCGCCCGTCATGGGGTCGCGGTCGCCGAGATCGACCTGCACGCCGCCGCCGCAGATCCACGTCTGTGGAGTACGGACCGGCTCCACACCAGCCCCCTCGGCCACGAGCGGATCGCCGCCGCCGTCGCCCAGGCCATCCAGCTGCCCGGAAGCGACGACGCCTGGACCCGTCCCCTGCCGGAACAGCCGCTTCCTTCGCGGTGGCAGGCCGCGGGTGCCGAAGTGCGCTGGGCCGCCGCGTTCCTCGGCCCCTGGCTCGGGCGCCGTCTGCGCGGCCGGTCCTCCGGCGACGGCCGCACCGCGAAACGCCCTCTGCTGCAGCCTCTGCGCGCCATACCCGACTCCCCCGCGGACTCCGGGCAGCAGCAGCTGACGTAGGGGCAGCGGCCCTTCCTCCCGGCCTCCCCCGGGCCCGGTCATCGGGGGAGACCCCATGACCGGGTGTTCCAGACGAAGTCCACCGCCCTGCCGGAGATCGCCTTCCTCCACGGAGACCTGACCATCTGGCGGAACGCCGCCCGGTAGAGGCGACGCCGCCCCGGCCCGTCAGTCCTTCCTGCTGTCCCAGGGGGCGCCGATCCAGCCGTCGAAGGAGGGGACGAGGGCGGCGAGGGCGGCTCCGACACGCCAGTCCAGGTGCGGTGCGTGCAGATGGACCGTATTCCCGGACGACTTGAACTCCAGTGGGACCTGTCCGCCGGAACGCCACTTGATGCGGCGGGGACCGCGCGGGTAGTCACCACCGCCGCCACCGCCGCCGAACACGAGGGCCACCAGGGTGAGCGGCAACAGGGGCGAGGACCGTGAGCGCCCGCACCGGCCGCGTGCCGGCGCGGGTGGGGGCCGACCCGCTGTGGACGCGCCGCACCCCTCGGGTCTCACCCCTCCGTGGCCGCCGTGACCCGCCAAGGTGCAAGCCGTTGAACGTCCTTGGCCGTCTCCGTGACCCCGCTCAGGAAGCCCTGGGCGCGCGGGGACGCCGTGTCGCGCAGCCATTCCGGCTCTATGTCGCACACCGCGACCTTGACGCCCGTGCCCGCCAGGGCCAGCGGGAGGGTGTGGACCACGGTGGACGGGAAGCTCAGGACCGTGTGGCCGATGGGGCCTCTGCGGGCGATGAGTTCCAGCGGCAGGTCGGGCCGGACGATCTCCAGGCCGGTGGCGGCTTCCAGGGCGTGGAGCTTGTCCGCGGACTCACGGCGGTGGGCGAAGTAGCGGGTCGCACCGTGGGTACGGGCCAGCGAGGAGACCGCCTCCGCGTACGGGACGGGGTCGACCACGCCCGTCTCCACCAGGGAGGTGCCGACCAGGTCGGCGCCCTTGGTGATGAGCGGCGGCCCGAAGCGCTCCCGGGTCCAGGCGAAGGTGTTCGCCGTGACCTCGATGCCGGCCGGGGCCTCCACCGGCATCGCGGTGAACACCTCGACCGTGCGGGACGCCGACGGGGTGAAGCTGCGGCGGGCCGCGGTGGTGACCGGGGCCAGGAGCAGCTCGCGCGGGCCGCCGCTCCCCCGGCGGTGCCAGCGCACCAGGCGTTCGCCGCGCGCCAGTTGGGCGACGAACTCCATGGTGGCCGTGCCGTCGTCGACGACCGTGAGCCGACGGGCGCGGACCAGGGTCAGGAGCAGTTGCACGTACCGGGAGAAGGGGTCCCCGATGACGATGCGGTCGGCCTTGCGGATCAGGCCGGTCAGCGCCCGCAGGGCCTTCAGAGGCGCGCCGGTCTCCCCGCGCGCCTCCTGCCAGCGGACGGTGATGCCCTCGTCGCGGGCCAGCTCCGCCATCCTGCGCAGCTGTCCGCGCGACATCGGGTCGACCGGGGGGAGGACGACGACGGTGGTGTCGGGTCCTCCCCGGGTGTGGGTCCACTCCAGGACGTTCAGGAGCTGGACCGGGCTCTCGACGAAGGCGAGGTTCACCGGTCGGCCCGTCAGACCGCGACCGGCTCGGCGGCCGGCGCGTTCGCGGACGTGGACTCGGACTCGGCGACGACGCCCGCGACCCGGCGGAGCTTCTTCATCGGGCCGAGCTCCGACTCGTACACCTTCTTGACCCCGTCGCCGAGCGACGCCTCGATGGTGCGGATGTCGCGGACAAGGCGCGTGAGGCCCTGCGGCTCGACGGAGGCCGCCTGGTCGGAGCCCCACATGGCGCGGTCGAGGGTGATGTGGCGCTCGACGAACGCGGCGCCCAGCGCGACGGCGGCGAGGGTCGTCTGGAGGCCGGTCTCGTGGCCGCTGTAGCCGATCGGGACGTTCGGGTACTCCTGCTGCAGGGTGTTGATGACCCGCAGGTTGAGCTCCTCGGCCTTCGCCGGGTACGTCGAGGTGGCGTGGCAGAGCAGGATGTTGTCGCTGCCGAGGACCTCGACCGCGTGCCGGATCTGCTTCGGCGTGGACATCCCGGTGGAGAGGATGACGGTGCGGCCGGTGGCGCGCAGCGCGCGGAGCAGCTCGTCGTCCGTGAGGGAGGCGGAGGCGACCTTGTGCGCGGGGACGTCGAACTTCTCCAGGAAGGCGACGGCCTCGGTGTCCCACGGGGAGGCGAACCAGTCGATGCCGCGCTTGGCGCAGTGCTCGGAGATGGCGGTGTACTCGGCCTCGCCGAACTCGACGCGGTGGCGGTAGTCGATGTACGTCATCCGGCCCCAGGGGGTGTCGCGCTCGATGTCCCACTGGTCGCGCGGGGTGCAGATCTCCGGGGTGCGCTTCTGGAACTTGACCGCGTCACAGCCGGCTTCGGCGGCCGCGTCGATCAGCGCGAGGGCGTTGTCGAGGTCGCCGTTGTGGTTGATGCCGATCTCGCCGGTGACGTAGACGGGGTGGCCGGGGCCGGCGGTGCGGGTGCCGAACGTGCGCAGGCGGGAGGTGCTGCTCATGGTGGTGCTTCCTTACGTGGTGGGGGTGTGGGTCGTTTCGGTGGAGGTGGAGAGGGTGAGGGTGGGGCCCAGGAGCCAGGCCGCGATCTCGCGGATGGCGCCGGAGCCGCCGGGGTTGGTGGTCACGGCGCGCGCGGCGGCGCGCACCGAGTCGTGGGCGCTCGCCACGGCGACGGGCCAGCCCGCCAGGCCGAAGCACGCCAGGTCGTTGACGTCGTTGCCGACGTAGAGCACGCGGTCGGGAGCGATGGACTGCTCCTCGCACCACTGCTTGAGTGCCAGGTCCTTGCGGTCGATGCCGTGCAGGACCGGGACCTGGAGCTTGCGGGCGCGGGCGGCGACGACCGGGTTCTGTTCCGTGGAAAGGATCAGCAGCGGTACGCCGGCCCGGCGCAGGGCGGCGATGCCGAGGCCGTCGCCGCGGTGCACGGAGACGATCTCGCGGCCGTCGGAGTCGATGAGGACGCGGTCGTCGGTCTGCGTGCCGTCGAAGTCGAGGACGACGGCGTCGATGTCCGCCCGGGTGGGGTACGGCGAGGGGTCCAGCAGCGGCGCGAGGGCGCGGGCGCGGGCCAGGTCGTGCGGGTCGTCGACCTCCAGGACCCGGGCGGGGTCGGTGGGCACGAGCGCGGTGTGGCCGAAGAAGCGGTGGCGGTGGGTCCGGAAGCCCTCGACGTGCATGGCGTACGCGGCGCCGGTCTCCAGGTAGTCCCGGGGCCGGTCCTGGCGGCGGGGGCGTACGGCCTTGTCGTGGTTGACGCCGTAGGTGTCGTCCTCGACCGCGCTGCCGTCGCGCCACACGAAGCCGTGGAAGGGGGCGACGGTGACGGCGGTGTCGGCGCCGCCGCGGGAGACCGCGGTGGCGACGCCGTCGATGTCCTCGCGGGTGATGAAGGGGCTCGTGCACTGCACCAGCAGCACCACGTCCGTCTTCCGGCCGGCCGCCGTCGTCTCGTAGGTGTGCAGGGCGTGCAGGACCGCGTCCTCGCTGGTGGCCGTGTCACCGGCTATGGCGGCGGGACGCTGCACACAGTGCAGCCGGGGGCCCTCCCCCAGCGCCTCCGCCGCGGACCTGGCCGCGGCGGCGATGGCCGGGTCGTCTGTGGTGACGACGACGTCCGTGACCTCGGGCGAGGCGAGGCAGGCGCGGACGGCGCGGGCGACGAGCGGTACGCCGCCGACCCGGGCGAGGTTCTTCGCGGGCACGCCCTTGGATCCGCCGCGGGCGGGGATCACGGCGAGCACGGTGGGGGGCGGGGTCATGGTTGCTCCTGACGTGGTGGTCACAGCTCGCCCATCCGCCGGATCACGGGGGCGACCCGCTGGACGCCGTGGCGGTAGGCGCCGCGCGCCGCGTTGCGTACGGTGTCGCGGACCGCGCCCCGGACCCGGCCCGGCTCCCTGGGTGCGACGGCGCCCGGAAGCGGGTGGCCGTCGGGGCCCAGGTGGTGGCGGGCGAGGATGCCGGGGAGATATCCGGGCGCGGTGGCGGGCGTGTAGTAGGGGGCGAGGCGGGGAAGCGGCCCGGCGGCGAGCAGCGCGGCGACCCGGGCGCGGGCGGTGTCGTAGGCCGCCCCGTACGTCCCGTCGGCGGCGACTCCCTGGCCCGCGAGCCACGTCGCGTCGGGCTCGGGGCGGAAGCCGCCGTCGAGGTGGTCCCAGGACGTGATGAGCCCCGAGCCGATGAAGTGGTGGTTGCCGAGGGCCTCGCGTACGCCGAGGTCGGAGAGGACCGCGGTCGGGATCCGCCGGTGCAGGGACTCCAGCGCGGCGGTCGAGGACACCGTGACCAGCAGGTCCGTGCGGTCCAGGACCTCGCCCATGTGTCCGTACACGAGACTGAAGTTGGGCGGCAGGCCGCCGGGGATCCGCTCCGCGAGCCGCTGGTAGGGCAGCTCCTCGATGTGCGTGGTGTGCTCGCCCGGCTTGGAGCGCAGCTTCAGCAGCACCTCGCGGCCCGGGTGCAGCCGGGCGTGCTCGACGAGCCGGCGCAGCAGGTACATGCGGTCGGCGCGGGACGCCGGCACGGAGGGCTGGGCGGCGAACACGACGGTGTCGCGGCCCTCCTGGGGCCGGTGGGGCTCGCCGCCGAGGAACGGCAGGGCGGCCTCGGTGACGGCCGAGGCGTCGGCGCCGACCCCTTCGTAGACCGCGCGGAAACGCTCCCCGTCGTGGCGGGAGTTGGCGAGGACGATGTCCGCGCCGTGGCGCAGCAGGAGCCCGTCGGCGAGCTTCTCGTAGACGACCCCGACATAACCGGTGACGACGACGGGCCTTCGGGGCAGGTCCAGTGCGGCCAGGCCGTGCAGCACCGCCTGGACGGCGCCGCCGACGAGGGCGAGGACGACGACGTCGTACGCCTCGTCCCGCACCGTGTGCAGGAACTCGACCGCGGTCACCTCGCGCACCCGGCGGGTGTCGATCCCGACCTCGCCGACCTCGGCGAGCTGGCGGGGGGTCGGGGTGGCCCGGCCGCGCAGCAGCAGTCCACTGATCTCGACGGGGCGCTCCGCCGTGTCTGCCTCCGTGGAACCGGAGAGGCGGCGCGCGGTGAGCGCGCCCCATTTCCACCGGGTATCGGAGTCGGCGAGCACGGCTATGCGGAGCGCCGCACGGCCGGCTGCTGGGGTGGCGGCCGGAGAGGCCGCGTCATCGGTACGAGGGGGCACGTCGTAAAAGTTAGGAAGCCATTTCGATCCGCGGCCCAACGCGGTGGCAACAGATGGTTAACAGCCGGTCGACGCTTGGGGATTCCGCTCCCCGGACGGGTGAATCGGCCACGAATGCGGGCGGGTTCACTTTTCCGCCGTGTGCCGTTCACTTTCCGTACGGGCGGGGGTCAGGGCAAATGCCGGGGCCGCCCCTAGCGTGATGCGGGTGGTTAAGCTCTCCGTCATCGTGCCGTTCTACAACGTCCAGGCATACGCCCCCGACACGCTCAGAAGCCTGCGGGCCAATACCCGCGAGGACTTCGAGTTCATCCTCGTCGACGACTGCTCGACCGACGGGACGGCGGAGCTCCTGCGCCGGGCCCAGGACGACATCGAGGGGGTGGTGGTCCGCAGACACGAGCGCAACGCCGGTCTGGCCACCGCCCGCAACACAGGTCTGGACGCGGCCCGCGGCGAGTACATCGCCTTCCTGGACGGTGACGACTGGCTCGCACCCGGCCACTACGCCGCTCTGCTCGCCCGTACGGAGGCCCTGGGCTGCGCGTTCGTACGCACGGACCACGTCCAGGTCACCGGCACGGCGCGCACGGTGCGCCGCGTGCCGCACGGCCCGCGCGGGGTGGTGAGCGACCCCCGGGGCGCGATCCTGCCCGCCGACCGGACGACGTCGGTGGACTACGCGTTCGCCTGGGCGGGGCTCTACCACCGCGGCCTGCTGGACCGGGGGCTGCTGCATTTCACGGACGGACTGCGCACCGCCGAGGACCGGCCGTGGATCTGGCGGCTGCACCGGGAGGCGGAATCCTTCGCGGTCCTGGGAACGCTGAGCCATTTCTACCGGCGGGGGGTCGCGTCCTCCCTCACCCAGATCGGCGACGAACGCCAGCTGGATTTCATCCGGGCCTACGACCAGGTGATCGCGGATACCGCCGCGGACCGTGACGCGGCCATCCTGATGCCGAAAGCGGTACGGACCTATTGCGCCGTCATTTCCCATCACATCGGTTCCGTCGAGAAATTCGAACCGGCCGTGGCCCGCACCCTGAAATCACTCGGTGCGGCGGCGCTCAGAGGCATGCCCCGGCGCGTGCTCGACGACGTCCTGGACTCCATGGACACCGAACGGGCGACCGTGCTGCGCAGGCTGCGCCGCCGGCCCGCCACCACCGAGGGAGCGACTGCCGCGTGACCGTCCAGATCTTCGTCGCCTCCGGCCTCCACGGCACGGCCGTGCTCGCCGCGGCGCTCGACTCGGGGTGCTTCGAGGACTCCGGCCGCCGCGTCCTGCTGCTCTGTGACACCACCGCGATCCCCGAGGCCGCGGTCCCCGTCGAGGCGATGCCGGGGTTCGCACGGCTGCGCACCCGCTTCGACGAGGTGCTCTCGTGGAACGACGCCGTCTTCCCGCTGCACCCGAGCGCCTGGACCCCCCGCGCCGACGACGTACCCCTGTGGGAACGGCACCTGCGGCGCGCCTGGGGCCTCGGGGACGAGGAGGTCGAGCTGGCCCTGGAGTCCCCGCACACCGCCCCCGCCCAGGCCGTCGCCCAGATCTTCACCGGCGGACCGGTGACCGTGTACGCGGACGGGCTGACCGGCTACGGCCCGACCGGGGGAAAGGTCCCGCCGCTGATCGGCACCCGCGTCCGGCAGCTGCTCCACCCGGACCTGCTCCCCGGCCTGGCACCGCTCCTGCTGGGCGAGTCCGACGCCGTGGCCCGCCCGCTGCCCGCTCCGGCCCTGCTGAAGGTCTACGGTGAACTGGCCTCGGAGGCACCGGAGTCGGAGGCCCCGCAGGGAGCCGCACTGCTGCTGCTCTCCGGGCCCGGGGCGCTCCCCGCCGCCGAGGAGGCGGAGCTGCACCTGCGGATGGTCCGAGGCACGGCCGCCCTCGGCCACACCCACCTCGTGCTCCAGCCCCACCCGGGCGGCCCCGCGCCCGCCACCCGGGACCTGCGGGCGGAAGCCGCGCGCCTCGGGGTCGAGCTGACCGTGCAGGACCCCGGCGCCCCGGTCCTGGCCGAGGTCCTCCATGAACGGCTGCGCCCCGCGCTCGTCGTCGGCACCTTCTCGACGGCCCTGCTCACCGCCGCCCTGTACTACGGTCTGCCGGTCGCCAGGGCCGGGACCGGCACCCTCCTGGAGCGCCTCACCCCGTACGAGCACCCGGCGAGGATCCCGGTCACCGTCGTCGACGCCCTGCTGCCCGACCTGGCCGACCCCGCCGCCGTGGCGGACCGGCCGGTACTGACCGAGGCCTCGGTGGCCGGCGCCCTCGGCGGTCTGCTGCCCGCGGTCGCCTTCGCCATGCAGCCACGCGTCCGCCCGGATCTCCGCCCGGCCGCCGAGCGCTATCTCTCCACCCGTCTGAACGCCCGGACCTGGCGATACTTCAAGCGCCGCCGCCTCGGCTCCCTGGCCCTCCCCGGCGTCGTCCCCGCCCGTCTCGCCTTCGTACGCCGGAACGCCGCACTGCGCCGGCTCGCACGGCGCGCGCGGGCGTTGAAGCGGCGCTGAGCGCCGGGGCTCAGCCCAGCAGCCGCGTCAGCCCGAGGCGGGTCCACAGCAGCGCGGCACCGAAGGACAGGGCCGTCGTGGCGGCGGTGACGGCGAGGGCCAGGGCCGCCGCCACGGGCAGCGTGAGGTCGGCGTCGACCAGTACGTCGGTGAGGACGCCCAGCACCAGCACGTGGATCATGTACGCCCCGAACGACGCGCCCGCCAGCCGGGTCAGCGCCGGACGCAGGCGGTCCGGGACGCGCAGCCGGTGCAGGGAGAGCAGCACGCCGCCGCTGAAGAGGGCCACCAGGATGCTCGCGTACGGAATGGCGTAGTGCACCTCGTGCTGGTACGCGACGATCGCGGCCAGGGACGCGCCCGCCGGGAGCAGCCACCACAGGGTCCGCCTGCCGAAGGTGCCCGCGGGCAGCGCGAGGAGCAGAGCGCCGAGGACGGCGTAGATCAGCTGGTACGGGCCGAAGCCCCATCCGAAGCGCGGCAGTTCCAGGCCCGTCACCTCGGCCAGGTCGCCGAACACGCCCGGCGCGGCGCCCAGGACGAGGAGCGCGATGCCCAGGCCCCAGGGGCGCTTGCCCGACTTCACCAGGGCCGCGAAGGCCAGGAGCATGATCACGGGGATGTAGGCGTACAGGTACCAGAGGTGGTAGGCCGGGCGCACCGAGGCGAACAGCGCGTCGAGGGTCAGCTCTCCGGCGGGCGCGTCGTTGGTGCCGCGCAGCCGGCCCCATGCCACGTAGAGCACCGTCCACACGGCGAGCGGCACCACGATGCGGACGATCCGCCGCCACAGCTGCCGGCCGTCCCGGACCGGGGCGCCGACGAGGACGACCCAGCCGGCGATCGCGAAGAACAGCGGTACGGCGAAGCGGCCCGCCGAGTCGGCGGCGAGACCCGCCCAGTAGGTGCCTGGCCCGTTCGCGGCCTCGCGACCCGCCGTGTTCACGAAGGCGGAGCCCGTGTGGCAGAGGATCACGCCGACGGAGCAGAGCAGCCGGATCAGATCGATGTCGTACCGGTGTTCGCGGTGCGGGCGGGGTTCGGGGGCGGGCTCCGGGGACTGCGCTGGGGCGGGCGGGCCGGCCGGGGAGACAGAGGAAGGCATGGTCATCGAAGGCTATGAACGGGCGGGCCCCGGGTGAACTCCGGTCAGGTGAACAGTCACTTCGTCCGGGTGTCGGGCAGGTGAAGGCCCCGTGCCGGCTCGGCGGCCCGGGGGCCGGGAACGTGCAGGGCGGGAACGTGCGGGCCGGGGCGTCCGGCGAAGGGGTCCGGCAGCCCGAAGACGTCCCGGAGTTCGGCGAGGTTGGCGCGGGTGACCGACCACAGGTGCTCCTGCCGGCCGTGCACGTCGGCCACGGCTGCCCGGTGGTCGTCCAGCACGGCAGCCGCCCGCTCGGCGAGACGGGCACCGAGCGACCTGTCGTGGACGGACAGGCCCCAGTCGGGGCGGTCGATGTCGGCGAGGAAGTAGGCGAGTTTGGGGTGCGAGACCAGGCTGATGACGGGCGTGCCGCAGCCGAAGGGGATCATTCCCGCGTGCCCGCGCATGCCGATCACCAGGCGCGTGCGCCGGTAGAGCTCACGGATGCGGTCGTTGGAGAAGAGGTACAGGGGCTCCACCGGGAGGGCTGTGCCGTGTTCCCGGCGCAGATCGTGGACGAACTTCTCGTCGGCCGGCATATGGGCCGCGTAACGGACCTCGGCGCGCTCGCCGATGGCGCGTACGGCGGCGGCCGTCTCGGCCAGGAAGTGGCCGTAGTCGTGGCCGAAGCGCAGCCCCGCACGGTCGTAGGCGCAGTTGATCAGCACGGTGTCGTCCCGGTCCGGGCCGCCGTCCGGGCCGCCGTCCGGGCCGCCCGGGAGGTCGTCCGGGCGGGGGTCGAGGTGGCGGGCCACGGTCGTGGGGCAGGGCTGGTAGCGCACCCGGTCCCGCAGCTCCTCCGGCAGGAGTTCCCTGACCCGCTCCACCGAACCCTGGTTACGCAGTCCGAAGAAGGCCGACTTCCCGACCAGGGCGGTGAGGCTCGCCGCGAAGCGCTCCCGGCGGTAGCGCTGGCCGTCGAAGACGTTGTAGCCGACCGCGAACACGGCGAGCGGGGCCGTGATCCGGGCCAGGACGTCGTCGGGGATGTTCCACTGCCAGCCGCTGTTGCTGTTGGGCGCGGTGTCCGGGAGGAAGAGCCCGCCCCCGCCGACGACGATGCCGCGCCGGGAGTTCAGCTCCTCCAGGGCGGGTTCGTCGACCAGCCGGTGGACGTGCCGTTCGTGCCAGCGGGCGGGGCCGGTGTCGGGGCCGAAGCACCTGCGTACGGCTTCGGGGAGCACCTTGTCGCCCGCGTTCTCCTTCCCGTCGGCGAACAGGGCGACATGGGCGAGCTGTTCGCCCGGGGTGCCGGTGGCGCGGGCCGCAGCAGGGCGCGTACGGGCGTACCAGGCGTGGCAGTTGCCGTCGGTGGGGTCGGCGTCGATCCCTTCGCGGGCGTACGCGTGCGCGTCCGCGGTCCGGCCCCGCAGCCAGGCGAGCCGGGCGAGCTGGCCGTAGGCGCGGGCCGCGAAGTCCGGTGACACGGTGGCCAGGAGGAGATGGGTCTCGGCCTCCTCGTGGCGGGACAGGGCCATCAGGCTGATGCCCAGCGTCTCGTGGCAGCGCGGCAGGTCGGGCCGGTCCGCCACGGCGGCGGTCAGCAGGGCGACGGCCTCGTCGTAGCGCCCCTGCTGCCGGTGCACCTCCGCGACCTGGCGGACCAGGTCCACCGGCGCACGCCCCCCTTCGGGGAACGGCAGGGCGCAGTGCAGGAGCAGTTCGGGGTGTTTGGGGCCGGGCAGGGCGCAGTAGGCGGCGCGGAACTCCTCGTCGTCCAGTTCGTAGCGTGCACGCGCCTCGCGCGCCGGGGTGCCGGGGGCGGCGTACTCGGCGAAGCGCAGGACGACGGTGCTCCCGGGTACGGGGGTGTCGTCGTGGAGCGGGCCGGCCGGCACGTCGTAACGGGAGCCGAGCGGTTCGAGTACGCCCGCCTCGTCCAGTGCGCGGTCCACCGCGTCCTCACCCGCGGCCAGGGCGTCCCGTACGGCCTCGGTCACGTCCTGGTGCTGGATCACCAGCAGCCCGCCGTCCCGCACGGGCCGTACGCCGTCGGGGCCGGGCCTCGGCACGGCGGCCACCCCGGTGCGGAGGGCCAGCAGCGGCTGGAGCGAGCCGAGGACGACCATCCCGGGGGCGAGCGCGACGACCGTGTCGTAGCCGGTGGCCCGGAAGACGTCGAGGCGGCTCTCGACCGTACGCGGGACGAGCCGCGGGTGCAGCCGGCGGGCGGCGTCGAACGCGGAGTCGGGGAGCCCGGGGTGCAGGAGGAGGAAGTCCTCGCAGACGGCCGGGTCCGCCAGCGCGAGGCTGCGCAGCAGCACCAGGAGGCCGGGCATCCGGTCCTCGTCGGCGTAGGCGGCGAAGGCGATCCGCCGCTTGCCGGTGACGGCGCGCCGGTCGTCGGGGGCGGGGGCGGCGGCGGAGGTGTTCATCGGAGCGCGGTCCTCATCTCGGTCTCGTCCTCGTGTGTCGCGCGGCCCGTGACCCATGCGCGCTCGCGCGGCAGCAGCTGCCCCGGCAGTCCGAAGCCGATGAGGTCCAGGCGGCCGGCCGCGTCCAGGAAGTCCAGGAGCCTGAGCAGGGTGAAGGCGGTGCTGGTCCCCGGTCCCCAGCCGTCCTCGCCGAGCAGCGCCGGATCGTCCAGTGGATGCCGCAGCGAGGCGTCACCGATGTGGTCCTGCGCGCCGGCGACGAGACGCGCGCGCAGCGACCTGCGCCACTGCGGCAGCGGGTCGCCGAAGACCAACCGGGTGCCGGCCTTCCGGTGCCAGACGGGTCCCGTCCAGGGAGCGTCCCCGCCCAGCGTGACCGCGTGCAGGTCGGTGCGCGGGGCGGTCGCCGGGAGGGCGTCGCAGCGCACCACCAGGTCGTATCCGTCGATCAGCTTGCCGAGCGGGCTCCCTGGGTCGCGTTCCTCGTCGGTGATCCGGGCGGCTCCGGCGACCAGACAGACCGAGCGGCCGGTGACCAGACGGCGCAGTTCGGTGACCCCGACGGGTTCCGCGCCGCCGAGCAGGGGGTCGGCCATCCTGTCCCGGTCGAGGAGCCGGCGGTGGGCGGCGTACAGCGCGACGATGCGGCGGACGGCCGGGTCTGCCGTGCCGCCGCCCTCGGCGGTCCTTCGCCGTACGACCTCGGCGAAGGCGGTACGGGCCTGTCCGGCGGGGGCGTCGTGCAGCGCCCGCAGCCGGGCGCCGTCCTCGCCGGGGAGCAGCCCGGCGGCCTCGTCCAGGCAGCCGCGGAGTTCGTTCAGGACGGCGATCCGGCGCACGATGTCAGCGGCCGCCGCCGGGTTCTGCTGGAGTGCCAGGTGCCGTTCGTACGCCTGCACCGCCTCGTCCCGGCGGCCCAGCGCGTCCAGCGCGCCTCCGCGCAGTCGCCAGGCGCCCTTGGACCTGGGGCGCATCCCGGTGGCCTCGACGGCGAGGCCCAGGGCGAGGTGTGTCTCCGCCTCCCCGCCGGCCTCCAGGGCCCGTTGCCCGGTGCGGAGCAGGGCGTCGAACAGGCCGTCCGTGCCGGTGGCCGTGGTAAGGCCGCCGATGGCGGCGACGAGCCGGGCCTGCCGGGCGTCGCCGAGGGGTCCGCTCGCGGCGAGGCCCGCGAGGTGGTCGCCGCAGAGGCGCAGGGCGGCCGTGGGCTCCTGCCGCGCCGCACCGCCCTGCCCGGTTCTCGCCCGCACTGCCGTGAGCAGCCCCGTGAAGGTCTGGCCCATGCTCGTTCCGCCGTTCTGTCATCAGTGGCCGGCCCGGGTGCTGCCCCGGTCCCGGGGTCAGAGGCCCAGGCTGCTGCGGGTGCGACGTACGGTGCGGCGCAGCCGGATCGCCGCTCCTCGCGGGCCGCCGCCGGGCAGGGTGAGCTTCTGCAGGCGGCGCCGTTTGAAGTAGTGCTGGGTGGTGCTGTCGAGGTGGTCCCGCAGCCAGGCCTCCGCCTCGGCGCGCAGGGTGGGGTGGAGCCCGGACTGCATGCAGTAGCCGACCGTCCGGACCAGCGGCGCGAGGGTCTCCGGTGCGGTGGAGGGGAGTCCGGGCACGGGTTCGCCGTCCTGCCCGTCGTGCTCGTCCAGGTCGGGCACGAGGTGGTCGACGATCGTCAGCGGGACGCGGTTGCTGTTCTCGTACGGGGTGATGCGGTCCAGGACGAGGCGGGTGCCGACCCTGGCCACCGGGATGCCGTAGTACGCGGCGGCGGTGAACATCGCGGTCGAGAAGCAGCCGACGACGAGCGTGGGCGCGCACCGCTCGTAGAGAGTCTCGGCGAGCAGCGGGCCGTCCAGCGTGGTCAGCCGTACGCCCAGTTCGGTGGCCGCGTCGTCCAGGGCCCTGGAGTAGCGGGCCGGTGCGGTGGGGTGGGGCTTGAAGAGGACGGAGGTGTGGCCGGCCCGCGCCGCGCCGCGCAGCATGCGCAGGTGCAGGTCCTCCTCCTCCTCGGCCGTGAGGATGTTCAGCGCCGCGAGGTACTGGCCCAGGAGCACGGCCGTCGGCGCCTCGGCCTCGGCCGCAGCGAGCCCGCGGTCGCCGTCCGCCGCCCCGGCGATCTCGCCGAGCACCTTGCGGAAGGCGTCGTCCGGGACGAGTTCGGGCTCGACGCCCGATTCGGCGAGGAGCAGCGGGCGCAGTCCCGGTACGAGGTCCAGGTGGAGCACCCGCTGGATACGGCAGGCGAGGGACCGCGGCACCTTGTTGCGGGTCGGGCCGTAGCTCATCAGGCCGTCCGCGTAGACGTGCACGGCGCTCTCGGAGAAGATCGCGGCCAGTGCGCGGGCCGGGTTGACCTGGATGGACTCGACGGCGAGGTCCACGGGGCCTTCCGGGTCGATGCCCCAGGCGAGCCGGAAGGCCCGCTGCCAGAGCTCGGTCTCCTCGGCGCGCGGGCCCCAGCCGCTCGGATGGTGCGGGCTGATGGCGTCGTTCCAGTCGACGACGGAGTCGAAGCGGGCGGCGATGTCGCCGTAGCCGCGCATCTCCTCCAGCCGGAGTGCGGTCTCGGGGATCGCCGCGTTGTTGGAGACGAGCAGGACGCGGTGGCTGTCCTGCCCGGGTCCGAACCGGCCGGCGTCCAGCGCCGCCGCGAGCGTGGCCGCCCCGTACAGGGTCGACACCTGGAAGATCTGGGTGCGCGTGGGCATGGGTCAGGCGGCCTTCTGCTTGTCACGCAGGCGGTTGAGCAGGGTGCTGCGCCTGGTGTCCATCATCGTCAAGGTGTGGTCGAGGACCTGCTGCGGCATGCGGTGCAGCGCGGCCGCCGACTCCTGGCGCAGGCGCCGGAACGTCGCGGGTTCGTAGGCGTCCGCCTTCTCGTTGTGGAAGGCGATCATCGCGCAGTAGGTGCGGACCGCCTTGGGGAGGAAGAGCTGCGCGTCCGGGTCCTCGCGGATCTCGTCGAGCAGCGTGTCGTAGGCGGGGAAGAAGTCCAGCTGGCGGGAGTCCTTGATCTGCGTCAGGGACGTGGTGACACCGCGCCGGTAGAAGACGCCGTACAGGTTCAGCGCCGCACAGGTGCGGGCCCGCAGGTGCAGCTGCCAGATCCACAGGCGGTCCTCGGCGGTGCGCAGCCGGGTGGTGAAGCGGTGGCCGCCGTCCTCGAAGAGCCGGCGGTGGTAGACGCCCGCCCAGACGAAGGGGTAGTCGACCATCGTCTCCCACTCGGGTGCCGCGATGCCTTCGCGCGGGTCCAGCACGGTGTCGCGGAGCCGGGCGGGCGCCCGGCGCACGACCCTGCTGGTCCCGGTGGCCTGGACGTGGTCGGTGCGGGCGAAGTCGCAGTCCAGCTCGGTGGCGGCGTGCAGCAGCCGGCCCAGGTGGCCGGGGGCGTACCAGTCGTCGCCGTCGAGGAAGGTGATGAAGTCCCCGCGGGCCGCGTCGATGCCGCTGTTGCGGGCCGCGGCGATGCCCACGTTCTTCTCGTGCCGGATGACCTCGGCCTGCGGGAGTCTGTCGGCCCAGCGGTCGACGACCGCCGGTGTGTCGTCCGTGGAGCAGTCGTCGACCAGCAGGAACTCGATGTCGGGGCCCGCGTTACGGGCAAGACTGCCCAGCGTCGTGCCGGCGTAGGCGCCGACATTGTGGAACGGAACGACAACGGACAGTTTCGGCACGCGGACCCTCGCCTTCGATCATGGTCCGCACACGCTAGTGACGCGGAGAGAGGGAAGGGTGTCGCCCGGCCCGACGAACGGTGAACTCTGGGCGTCGCCGGGGTGACCCGTGCCGGGCCCGGAAGGCCTCAGGTCACGCCGTAGCGCGCCTCGATGCCCGCGACGACGATCCACAGGCCGTCCTCGAAGCGTTCGTCGTAGTTGGTGAAGATCTCGGCGCCGGCCGCCGCCGCGAGCGGGTAGCGCTCCAGACGCCCGGCCCGCTCGTCGAGGTCGTAGCCCTCCCGGCGTTCGTCCGGCATGGGCTGGACGCCCTGCTCCTCGGTGACGAATCCCAGCGTGTACGCGTTGGCCGTGGTGCCGGCGCGGACGGCCTGCCGGAGCTCGAACCCCGCGTCGACCATCGTGCGGAGGTGGGTCTCCAGGCCGTCGGCGTAGTCGGTGCCGGTGAACCGGGCGCCGGTGTAGACCTTGGCGCCGTCGCGGTAGCGCAGCAGTGCGCGGCGCAGCACGCTCTGGTACGCGACCATCTGCTGCTGCCAGGTCTCAGGCGTGGGTCCGGGCAGCTCCTCCGCCAGCATCCGGCGGTACATCACCGTGGCCATCTCGTCGAGCAGCGCCTGCTTGTCCTTGAAGTGCCAGTAGAGCGCGGGCGCCTTCACGTCCAGCTCCCTGGCGATGGCGCGCAGGGTCAGCCCGTCGAGGCCCACCTCGTTCAGCAGTTCCAGCGCGGTGTCCGCGACGCGCGCCCGGTCGATCTTCGTCGTACCCACCTTGACAATTTAACAGCGTTAAGCACACACTCCCAATCATGGAACTTAACACTGTTAAGGAAACTCAGGTCCTGGTGGCCGGCGCGGGTCCCTGCGCTCTCGCCCTGGCCTGCGACCTGGCCCGTCGCGGAGTGCGCGCGCTCGTCGTCGAGCAGTCCCCCTCGCTCTTCCCCGGCTCGCGCGGCAAGGGGATCCAGCCGCGCACCCGGGAGGTGTTCGACGACCTCGGGGTGGGCGACGCGGTGCGCGAGCACGGCGGCACCGCTCCGGTGGGGATGACCTGGAAGGACGGCGAGCGCCAGGGCGCGTACGACATGTTCCGCCGCGCGGCGCCCACCGAGGCCGAGCCGTACGGGGAGCCCTGGATGATGCCGCAGTGGCGGACCCAGGAGATCCTGCTCGCCCGTCTGCGCGAGCTGGGCGGCGACGTCCTCTTCTCGACCGCCCTCACGGGCCTGTCGCAGGACGCGGACGGGGTCACCGCGCGGCTCACGACCGGCGAGGTGCGCGCCTCCTACCTGGTGGCGGCGGACGGCGGACGCTCCACGGTCCGGCGGGCGCTCGGGATCACGATGGAGGGCGAGACCGTCGACCCCTCACCCACGCTGGTGGCCGACGTACGACTCGCGGAGACGGCTCTCGGCCGGGACGACTGGCACATCTTCCTGGGCGAGGCGGGCCTGCTCACGCTGTGCCCGCTGCCCGGCACCCCGGACTTCCAGCTGGTCGCCCAGTTCAAGGACGGGGCGCCCGACACCACACCGGAGGGCGTACGGGCGCTCGTCGCCGCCCGCACCCACCTGAGGGCGGACGACGTCACCGAGGTGCGCTGGTCGTCCGACTTCCGGCCGCGCGCCGCGCTGGCCGACCGGTTCCGCGACGGCCGGGTCCTCCTCGCGGGCGACGCCGCGCACATCCACTCCCCGGCCGGCGGCCAGGGGCTGAACACGAGCGTCCAGGACGCCTACAACCTGGGCTGGAAGCTCGGCCAGGTGCTGCTGCACGGAGCGCCCGCCGCCCTGCTGGAGACGTATGAGCAGGAGCGTCGCCCGGTCGCCGCCGAGATGCTGGGCCTCTCGACCCGCATCCACCGGGGCGAACAGGAACGCGGCACCGCCGCGCAGCAGTTGGGGCTCGGCTACCGCGAAGGCCCGCTGGCATCCGGCCGGGCGGGCCTCCTGGAGGCCGGCGACCGCGCCCCGGACGGCCCCGCGGGCGAGGGCAGGCGGCTCTTCGACGTCTTCCGGGGGCCGCACTTCACCCTGCTCGCGGTCGGCACGGACGCCGCGCTGCCCACGCACGACGGCGCACTGCTGAAGACCTTCCGCACGGAGGAGAGCGAGGCCTACGGCAAGGGCCTGTTCCTGGTCCGGCCCGACGGCTACATCGGCTGGGCGGGCGAGGACACCACGGGGCTCGCGGAGTACGCGCGCCCCCTGGGCCTCGGCCTCAGCTGAGCGACAGCTTCGCCGCGAATCCGAGGAACAGCACACCCGCCGCCGAAGTGGCCCCCGCCGAGAGCCGCTTGCGGCGGCGGAAGGCGGTGGCCAGGCGGGTGCCGCCGAATATGAGCGTCGAGAGGTAGAGGAAGCTGCCGATCTGCAGCAGCGTGCCCAGCAGCAGGAAGGAGAGCGCCGGGTAGGCGTACCCGGGGTCGACGAACTGCACGAAGAAGGAGATCAGGAACAGGATGGCCTTCGGATTGAAGAGGCTGACCACGAGCGCGCGCCGGTAGGGGTGTTCCGACCCCGCCCCGGACGTCCCGCCCTCCTCCGACAGCTCGGCCACCCGCTGGTGCCGCTCACGCCACATCGACACGGCCGCCCGCATCATCCCGATCGCCAGCCAGGTCAGATAGCCCGCGCCCGCGTACTTGACGACGGCGAACAGCAGCGGCGTCGTCTGCAACAGCGACGCGGCGCCCAGCGCGGACAGCGTCATCAGGACCGTGTCCCCGGTCCACACCCCGGCAGCGGCCACATAACCGGTGCGCACCCCGCGCCGGGCGGCGACGGAGAGCACGTACAGCGAGTTCGGACCCGGAAGCAGAATGATCAGCACCAGGCCGGCGAGATAGGTCGGGAGATCGGTGACACCTAGCATGAACGGAGTGTCGCACGCGGGTACGACACTCCGTCCAGGTGGTCCGCGATCCGGCGGATCAGTCCTCGTCGCCGTCCAGCAGCCGGTCCACGGAGAGCTCCATCTCCACCCCGACCACGTCCGGCACGGTGAAGGTCATCCCCCGCTTGTGCGGCGTCCGGTTCCGGTACTCGCCGCCGCGCGGATCGGTGCAGACGAGCACCTGGTCGTGCTTGCGGTCGGCCACGACGTAGACCGGGATGCCCGCCTGGGCGTAACCCTCGACCTTGGGGCCGAGATCGTCCGCCCAGTTGGTGGAGGTGACTTCCAGGACCATGCGGAAGACGTGCGGGGCGTAGCAGTTCTTCATGACATGCGCGTCGCGGATGTCGGCCTCCACGACCGACAGATCGGGGATCACGTAGTCGTCCGGACCGGTGGGCAGCCAGATCCCGACCGCCTGGACCAGTCTCAGCCCGACCCCGCGCGCTCTCGCACCGAACTCCTCGCTGAGCCAGGACAGCGCCAGCGCATGAGATACGTCGGCCGGTGGTGTCACAGTGAGCCTCCCCTGGAGAATCTCCACGCGATGCCCAGGCAGCGAGCGCGCGGCCTGCTCGGCCGCCTCGCCGATCGTCAGCTCCGACTGCATCGTCACCAGCTCCTCGTGCTGTATCACAGCCACGGCATCCTCCTTTCGGAGACCACTGTTCATGAGCCTATCCACGGGCGCCGGTGATCGACGGGAGATCACCCGCGCGGGTGGCCTCAGAACGCGTCCGTCGGGACGTACGCGCCCCAGACCTCCCGCAGCGCGTCGCAGACCTCGCCCACCGTCGCCCGCGCCCGGAGCGCGTCCTTCATCGGGTAGAGCACGTTGGCCGTGCCCGCGTCGCTCTCCGCCGCCTTCTTCAGCTCCGCCAGGGCCGCATCCACCGCTCCCTGGTCGCGTTCGGCGCGGAGCTTCGCCAGGCGGGCGGCCTGCTGGGCCTCGATCGCCGGGTCGACGCGGAGGGGCTCGTACGGCTCCTCCTCGTCGAGGCGGAAGCGGTTGACGCCGACGACAACACGCTCGCCGCTGTCCGTCTCCTGCGCGATGCGGTACGCGCTGCGCTCGATCTCGCCCTTCTGGAAGCCGCGTTCGATGGCGTCGACCGCGCCGCCCATGTCCTCGACCTTGCGCATCAGCTCCAGGGCCGCGCCCTCGACGTCGTCGGTCATCCTCTCGACGACGTAACTGCCCGCGAAGGGGTCGACGGTGGCCGTCACGTCCGTCTCGTACGCCAGGACCTGCTGGGTGCGGAGCGCGAGGCGGGCCGACTTGTCCGTCGGCAGGGCGATGGCCTCGTCGAAGGAGTTGGTGTGCAGCGACTGCGTGCCGCCCAGCACCGCGCCCAGGCCCTGCACGGCGACCCGGACCAGATTGACCTCGGGCTGCTGGGCGGTGAGCTGCACCCCGGCGGTCTGGGTGTGGAAGCGCAGCATCAGGGACTTGGGGTTCTTCGCACCGAACTCCTCCCGCATCACCTTCGCCCAGATCCGGCGCGCGGCCCGGAACTTGGCGACCTCCTCCAGGATCGTCGTACGGGCGACGAAGAAGAAGGAGAGCCGGGGCGCGAAGTCGTCCACGTCCATGCCGGCCGCCACGGCGGTACGGACGTACTCGATGCCGTCCGCGAGGGTGAACGCGATCTCCTGCGCGGGCGAGGCACCCGCCTCCGCCATGTGGTAGCCGGAGATGGAGATGGTGTTCCACCTGGGGATCTCGGCCCGGCAGTACTTGAAGATGTCGGCGATCAGCCGCAGCGAGGGCTTCGGCGGGAAGATGTACGTGCCCCGGGCGATGTACTCCTTGAGCACGTCGTTCTGGATGGTGCCCGTCAGCCGGTCCGCCGGGACGCCCTGCTCCTCGGCGACCAGTTGGTAGAGCAGCAGGAGGAGCGCGGCGGGGGCGTTGATGGTCATCGAGGTGGAGACCTCGCCCAGCGGGATCCCGTCGAACAGGACGCGCATGTCGTCGATCGAGTCGATCGCGACGCCGACCTTGCCGACCTCACCGGAGGCGATCGGCGCGTCCGAGTCGTGCCCCATCTGGGTCGGCAGGTCGAAGGCGACGGAGAGGCCGGCCGTGCCGTTGGCGATCAGCTGCTTGTAGCGGGCGTTCGACTCGGTGGCGGTGCCGAATCCCGCGTACTGCCGCATCGTCCACGGGCGGCCCGTGTACATCGAGGGGTAGACACCCCGCGTGAAGGGGAAGGCGCCCGGCTCGCCCAGCTTCTCCTCGGCCCGCCAGCCGTCGAGATCGTCCGGCCCGTAGACCGGCTCGATGGGCAGTCCCGACTCGGACTCACGCGTCATCTGCTGTGCCTCCCGTTCAAGCCACTTCGTTCGACCATCATGCGCACGATTCGGCAACCGGGCAGGACGGGAATCCGTCTCATGAGATATCCGCGCCGCGCGGGACGGGCCGCGTGACGGTCGCACGACGGGTCACGTGACGGGTCACGCGCGACCGGGCGGCGACGGACGAGCCAGGGGGCCGAGGATGAGACGCACACGGACGAACAGATACGCGCGGGGCGTGCGCACGGCGGCCGCGGCAGCCGTCGGTGTACTCGCGCTGGCCACACTGACGGCGGGCTGCAAGGTCGAGAAGGTGGGCGCCGCGGAGAACACCGCTCCCCCGGCGACGGCGAGCTCGCACCCCGCGTCCTCACCCCCCGCCGACGACGCCAAACCGGGCGGCGGCACCGCGAGCCCCTCGGCCACTCCCTCACGGACCCCGAGCGTGCGGCCCTCGCCGGAGCCCCGCACCCTGATGTCCGTCGGCGACCGGAGCAAGCGCGTACGGGAGCTCCAGGCCCGGCTGCGCCAGATCGGCCACTTCGACCGCAGCCCCACCGGGTACTACGGCACCACGACCGTCGCGTCCGTGCAGTCCTTCCAGGGCAAGCGCGGCCTGGCCCGCACGGGGCGCACCGACACGGTGACCTGGGAACGGCTGCTCGCGATGACGCGGAAGCCGACGGCGAAGGAGCTCGACCCCCCGGCCGCCACGCCGGCAGCCGCGAAGCCCGACGCCCGTTGCCTCACGGGCCGGGTCCTGTGCATCAGCAAGAACAGCCGCACACTGTCCTGGATGATCGACGGCCGGGTCGTCTCGTCGATGGACGTGCGGTTCGGCTCGCAGTACACACCGACCCGCGAGGGCACCTTCTCGGTGTACTGGAAGTCCCGCCACCACGTGTCGACGCTCTACGACTCCCCCATGCCGTACGCCATGTTCTTCAGCGGCGGCCAGGCGGTGCACTACTCGTCCGACTTCGCGGCACGCGGCTACAGCGGCGCCTCGCACGGCTGTGTGAACGTACGGGACGAGGGGAAGATCGCGTCGCTCTTCGACCAGGTGCGGAACGGCGACAAGGTCGTCATTTACTGGTAGAGCCTTCAACCGAATTGGGGGCGCGGGCGGGACCGGGGGAACGTGTCCCGCCCGCGCCGGATGCGCTGAGCCGAAGGTACGGGGGGAACCCCGGCTCGTTGCGCGGCCGATGACCAGTCGGCACTCACTACTGCGCCGGGCGGCCCAAGAACGTTACAGCTGGCACGTTCGCGCAGGTCAGCGCGTTACAGCAGAGAGCCCGGACGAGGAGCCCGCCGTCGGCGACGGGTCACCGTCGTCCTGTGAGGCGTTGTCCCGCGTGCTCTCCGCGGACGGGCTGCGGAAGGTGATCGAGGGGAGGGAGCCCGAACCGTCCCCGCCGTCGTTCCCGTCGTCGCCTCCGTCGCCCTGGGTGTCCTCGTCGCTCCCGCCGTCACGGCCGTCCGTGCCCAGGAGGCGGTCGCAGAAGCGGTCCAGGTTGCGTTCCCCGTCGGCCAGTTCGAGGAGCCGTGACTTCTCCTCCTGGCTCAGGGTGTCGTCGCGGTAGCCGCGGCACGCCTTGATCGACTTCTTGAGCACCTCGGCCCGGGACGCCGCTCCGCCGGGCACCTCGCGTCCGTCCGTCTCGTCCTGGGTGGAGCCGGTGCCACCGTCCGGGCCGGCGTCCTCGCGGCCCTTGGAGCCGCCGCCGTCCGGCCCGGTCGGCCCCTCGTCCCCGGCCGTCCCGCCGTCCGGCACCTCCGGGGCCGCCGGGGAGCTGGGCGCGCCGGGCGAGGCGGAGGGCAGCGGCGAGGGGGGCTCACCGGCGTCGGGCAGCTCGGCACCCAGTTCCTCCGGCGTCGCCGCCGCCGAGACGGAGGCGGCCGGGGACGGCGAACCGCTGTTGCCGAACGGTGCCGGAAGCATGCCCGTACCCCCGGCGACCGCCACCCCGCCGAGCGCGCACCCGGCGAGCGAGACGGCGAGGCCGTAGCGCAGCGGACGGGTCCAGCGGGGGCGCCGGGGCGTGGCCGTGCGTGTCGCGCCGATGCGCACGGTGTGCAGGGCGTCCTGCTGCCGCGCCTGGCCGGCGGGGCTCGCGGCTCCGGCCCGCTTCCCGCCCCGGGCCGCCTCACGGAAGGCGGCCAGTACGGCGGCTTCACCGGGCAGTTCGTCACCGGAGGGGCTCGGGGCCCGCAGCGCGCCCAGCGCGGCCTCCAGCCGGCGGACCTCTGTCCTCGCGTGATCGTCGACGGACTCGACGGGTTCGCCACGGAGCAACATCTCCGCCGCGTCCGCGTCGAGCCACTCGTGCTGCTCGTCGGCCATCACATGTCCTTCTGCGTCCACGGACGCGAATGCGTCACACCGGCGGGCGCCACCGCGCCCTGACGGCCGGGGCGTTGTGCGGGCACGGCACCGAGCTCCGCGCCCGCCGCCGGAATCTCGTCCTCCGGGCCGGGGTCGGCCCCGACCAGCTCCGCCAGCCGCTTCAGTCCGCGGTGGGCGGCGGTGCGCACCGCACCCGGGCGCTTGCCCAGGGTCCGGGCCGCGCTCTTCGCGTCGAGACCGATCACCACACGGAGTACGACCGCCTCGGCCTGGTCCTGGGGCAGCTGGGCGATGAGGGACATGGTGCGCCCGGTGGCCAGTGACTCCAGCGCCTCGCCCGCCGTGTCGGACTCGGCGGGCTCTCCGGCAAGTTCGCTCTCGTCACCGCCGATCGCGGGGCGCCTGCCCCGCATCCGTATGTGGTCGAGCGAGCGGTTGCGCGCTATCCGGGCCGCCCAGCCGCGGAACCGGTCGGCGTCCCCGCTGAACCGGTCGAGGTCACGGGCTATCTGCAGCCAGGACTCCGACGCCACGTCCTCGGCGTCCGGTTCACCGACCAGTGTCCGTATGTAGCCCAGCAGCCGCGGGTGCACGGCGCGGTACACAGTCCGGAAGGCGTCCTCGTCCCCGTCCTGTGCCGCGAGCACCGCGGCGGTCAGCTCCGCGTCGTCCCCCAGCACTCCCTCAACCCGCCCTGCTGATCCGAATCGTAGCTGGTCACCACTACTGCGCCACGCTGCGCGACTCAGCACGCTACGTGGTCGGACGGTGCCCCGTCCATGACTTGTACAACCTGCAACTGTCTCCTGACACAGCGCGGTGTGACAGAAAACGCACCGTTGGCGCTGAGATGAGTACGGGGTCGCTCTGCGGCCCTGTGGAAGACGGCCGGGGCCTCTCCTGTGGGGGGTGGCGGCCCCGGTCGTCGTCCCCTTGTTCCTCGCTCCGGCCTGAGGCTGTGCCGGACGCCGCTCGCGCCGTCATGACAAAGGTCCGCCGGGCGGCCCACCCCCCACGGGTAGGACGCCCGGCGGACCGGTCGGATGATCGGCGTCAGCGCACGGCGTAGGCGTCGGTCACGGTCTGGACGACGGAGTTGCCGTTGGCGTCGGTGAGTTCCGTCCGCAGGGTCACCGGCCGGCCGGAGGCACCCGCGTGGTTCACGGTCGCGGTCCAGCGGCCGCCCTTCTGCGCGGTGGTGGCCTCGGTCCAGGTCTCACCGCCGTCGTACGAGAACGAGACCTCGGCCGCGGTCACCTTGCCGGGCGTGTAGCCGGCGTGGCCCGTGACGCTCAGCCCGATCTTCCCGCCGTCCTTCGCCGCCAGCGTCTTCATGCCGTCCGACGGGAGGTCGTAGCCCGGGAAGAGCAGCGGGATGCCCTGCGAGTAGGCGCTCTCGTCGCGGTGCGAGCGGAACTTCCAGGTGGTGGCGGTCCGGGTGGACCGCTTCCACACCTTGGCCGGGCTGCCCGACTTCATGGTCGTCATGGTCAGCTCGTACGCGGCGTCCTCGGCCGGCACGGTGAACACCCCGGACGTCGAGCTGGACGTACCGATCACCTCGCCGCCGCTGGTGAGCCGCATGTTGCCCGTGTCGCCGAAGGAGCCCTGGAGGCCGCTGTGCTCGGTGTCGCTCCAGAATCCCGGGGCGACGCCGATCAGATTGTCCTGGCGTTCGGCGGCAAGCTGCTCGGCGCCCGCGTCGTCGCGGGGCGCGGACGGGACGAGGAGGCCCCGGTACCACTCCGAGGTGCGCTTCGAACCGGCCTTGTAGGTGCGGTACTTGTCCATCATGAACTCGCCCCACGGGAAGCTGGAGGAGAGCGCCTGCTGCCAGCCGCTGTCACCCGCCGTGTAGTACTCGGTGCGCTTGCCCGGTGCGGCGACGCTGTCGAACCCGCCGACCCCGAAGCTCGCGCCGTACGGGCGGGAGAGGAACAGCGTGTCCACGAAGTCGGCCTGGACACCCATGGACTCATAGGTGGAGTCGACCGCGCCGAGCGACTTGTCCTTGACCTGGTATGTGCGGTCCGAGGTGACGTCGCCCGTCTCGGAGAAGGCCAGGTTGTAGACGAACGGGCTGACGGCGGTGGCCTTCCAGCTCAGCTTCACCGGCCCGGCGGCCAGCGCGTCGGACAGGGCCTTCGCCTCGTCGGCCTGGATGCCGAGCGCGGGCAGGGGCGACGAGCCGAACCCGATGGACGGCTGCCAGGGACCCGCGGAGGGGCGGTGCACGATGATCGCCACCGCTCCGGCGGCCTGCGCGTCACGCACCTGGGTGATGACGGAACCGCTGTCCGCGACGGCGACCAGGGCGATCCCGCCGGAGACTCCGGCGGCCTTCAGCTCCTCGGGGGTGCCGGCGCCGGCGTCGACGAGCGGGGCCCGGCCGGTGCCGTCGAGGTTGACGGAGCCGGTGGACGCGGGGACGGGGTGCAGGGTGGCGCCGCCGACGACCGCGAGCTTCTCGATCTGCGGGGCGTAGGCGCGCCAGAGGCTGTCGAACTCGAAGTCGCCGTCGGTGGCCTTGCCCCGGATGTCGGCGCGGAAGTCCTTGATCATGCTGCCGCCGGAGATGGACCCGGAGTGCACCCAGCGGTCGTCCCAGCTGCGGCCGAAGGCGAGGGTGGCGCCACGGGTCTCGCTGGCCCGGTCCTGGGTCCTCACCTTGATCCGGTGGGCCTTACGGGCGTCGAGCACCAGGGTGGTGTCCTTGGTGACGTCCAGCTGCGGCCTGGCGAGATACCCGACGGAGCCGGCGAGGCGCCCGGTGGCGTCCTCGGGGTCGGCCGTGGTGATGAAGCTGGAGACGAAGTAGGCGCCCGGGCGGACCTGGTACACCTGGTCCGTCGAACCGTCGTTGAAGCGGCGCTCGCCGGTGGCGGTGTCGGTGCCGATGACGTCCAGCGACGAGGAGCCCGCGGCGGGCTTGCCGTCGGCGTCGATCAGCTTGACGCGCAGGCTGACGGTCTCGGCGCCCACGTACAGCGAGAACGGGGTGGAGACCTTGACGCCGCCGGTGGCGGTGGCCAGGACGCGGCCGGTGACATCGCCGTACTGGCTCTTCTGCAGCTTCGCGGTCGGGTCGAGCTTCAGCGGGACCTCGACGGTCGCTCCGGCGGGCACGGTGACGTTCTTCGCCCCGAGTGCGGCGACCGGCGAACCGACGGCCGAACCGTCGTTCCCGGTGACGCTCCCCAGCTTCAGCGACAGCTTGACCGGCTCGGTGCCCGCGTTGGTGTACGGGATCCGCACGGTGGTGCGGTCGGTCTTGTCCTGCGGCCAGTTGTACGTGCCGCCCTGGACGGCGGGCGCGCCGGTGACGGTGGTGTCGATCGCGGCCTTGACGTCGAGCCGGCCGCCGCCGGTCTCGCGTACGTCGCCGGGGACATCGCTCTTCGCGGACGACACGAGGGCCGCCTTGACCTGCTGCGCGGTCCAGTCGGGGTGGCGCTCCTTGACGATGGCGGCGGCGCCCGCGACATGCGGGGTGGCCATCGACGTACCGGACATCGACCGGTACGCGTAGACGCCGCGGCCACCGGCCGCGGCGGCCGAGATGTCGACGCCGGGGGCGGCGATCTCAGGCTTGAGGGTGTGCGCGCCGATCGCGGGGCCGCGGCTGGAGAACTGTGCGGTGGAGTCGTCGCGGTCGACGGCTCCGACGGTGAGCACGCCGGGGGCGCAGCCCGGCGAGGAGACGGTGTTCAGGCTGGGGCCCGAGTTGCCGGCCGCGACGACGAACAGGGTGTCCTTGCTCTTGGCGAGCTCTTCGGCTGCCAGGCTCATCGGGTCGGTGCAGTCGGTGGGCGCCGAGCTGCCCAGGCTCATCGAGACGACGTCGGCCTTCTGGTCGACGGCCCACTGCATGCCCGCGATGATCCAGGAGGAGTCGCCGGAGCCCCGGTCGTTGAGCACCTTGCCGACGAGCAGGCCGGCGCCGGGGGCGACACCCTTCTTCTTGCCTCCGCTGGCGGCGCCGGTGCCGCCCACGGTGGAGAGGGTGTGCGTGCCGTGGCCCTGGCGGTCGTCGGTGGTGTCGGAGTCGGTGAAGTTCTTTGACGCGGTGATCCGGCCCTTGAGGTCCGGGTGTTCCGCGTCGGCACCGGTGTCCAGGACGGCGACCTCGGTGCCCTTGCCGTCGTAGCCGGCGGCCCAGGCGAGGTCGGCGCCGATCTGCTTGGTGGACCGGTCGAGGCTGGCCTCGACCTTGCGGTCCAGCCAGAGCTTCTTCAGCCCGGCGGTGGAGCGGGACCGGGTGCCGGTGACATCGGACCAGAATCCGGCGGCCTTCTCCTTGTCCGCCTTCAGCGCCACTCCGTCGATGACCGGGAGGGCGAGGCCGCGCACGGCACCGCGCGGGGTGGCGGGGGCGCTGCGGGCGGTGTCCTCGGAGTAGGTGGCGATCAGCGGTACGGAGTCCGCGTGCGCGTCGTCGTACCCCTGGCGGATCAGGCCGGTGACGTTGAAGAGCTCCTCGTCGACGATGCCGTCGGCGAGCGCCTTCGCGGCGGTCTCCGGGTAGACGTAGAGGTCGTCGCCCGAGCGACGGGTCTGCACGAGGGGGACGGTGCCGTCCTCGCGGGCCAGGGCGGTGGCCGACGCGGCGCCCGAACGGTCGGTGCCCACCAGCACCTTGTCACCGGTGACCAGTGTGACGGTGACCGGTTTGCTCCCCCCGGCGGCAGCGGCCGCGCTACCGGTCAGCGGTCTCTTCGCGGTCGTGTCGCCCTGTGGCGCTGCCACGGACGGCGCGATCACCGTGACGGCGAGGACCGCGGCGGTTGCCGCCCCCCATGCCGTACGCGATATCGGACGCATTGCTCTCCCCAGGTGAGACCGGAACGGGTGGCCCCGAAAGGCCGTATTCCGGAAACTGTTGGTGCTGCGGTGGCGCCACAGTGACAGAGCGACCGGCAGCACAGGGATGCTGCGCAACGGCGGATTTATGCCGTGGCCTTTTTCCGCCACGACCGGTCGTCGGTGCGGCACGGCACGGCAGGCAGCAGTGCGTCCGGGGATGCGAGGGCGGCTTCGCCGCCGTCCCCCGCCTCCCCTGACGTCACTTCAGGGACACATCACCGGGACGCGTCCGGCCACGGGCGCGGCGGGACCTCACCGCGCGCAGTACCCGCCGGCCCTCGGTCGACATGTCCAGGGCCCGGCGCAGGCCGGTCGGACCGCTCTCCGTCCCGGAGGTCCCGGAGGTCCCGGAGGTCCCGGTGAGGCTCTCCAGGATCTCGGCCTGGCGGCGGAGTTCTCCCATGACGAGCGGACCGCCGCCCGTGGCCCGGCCTGCCCGGAAGTCCTCGGACGTCCGCGTCCCGTCGTCCGCCGGGAAGTCCGACTCCCGGTGGATGTCCAGGGCGAGGAGCGAGCAGGCGTCCGCCCAGGCGCGCAGCGGCCCGGCGGCGAAATCCTCGGGTGCGGCGGCGAGCAGCGTACGGACCCGGTCCGCCGTGGCGTCCCTCGCCGCGGCACCCTCCAGCGCCGCGTGTACGGCGTCGAGCCGGGCGGCCCATTCCGCGCCGCTCTCGCAGCCCGCCCAGAGCGGACGCAGCGGCTCCGGGTCGCTCCCGTCCTCCGAAGGCGGAAGACAGCGGTCCAGGCAGGCGACGCCGCTCGCCGCCAGCCCTCGCTCGTCGGCACGAGCGATCAGCTCCAGCAGACTCATCGACGCCTCCCCCATCGGTTCACCGGTCCCCCGGTCCTCGGGGAGCACACCGCTTCCCGTTACCGCCTACAGCGCCAGATGGCTGAAAAGCGTCACTCTTGCGACACAGGAGACCACAGCGGGACTCAGTCGGACAGGCTCTCGATGCCCAGACGGTCCAGGAAAGCGAAGAAAAGCTCCTCAGCGGACCACTCGGGCCGCTCGATCCTCAGCAGTTCGAGCAGGGGCCCTTCGAGGACGCCGCGGCCGGATTCGGCCGCCCAACCGACGGCCCGCGCCGCGGCGTCCTCGGGTGGCAGGAAGAGGTCCTCGACCGTCGCGTCGTCCCGGCCGAGAAGCGCGGCCATCGGCGCCCTGCCGAGGCAGGCGTACCAGGAACCGCTGTACGGCGCCGCGGCCTCGACCGCCACGCAGGCGCCGTCCATGACGAACCCGAGGAGGACCGGGGCCCGCGCGGCCTCGGCGAGCGCGGTCATGCTGCCGAGCGAGGGCTCGGTGGGGTGGGACCAGACCTGCCAGCCGTCGGCCCGGTACTCCCGCAGTGTCAGCAGCCCGCGTGCTTCCCGTAAGGCGGGATGGCCGATGAGCGGCTCACCGCTGCGGCCCACCAGATAGCAACCCCAGAAACCCACGTCCTGCTCCCCCCGCGGTCCGGGCTGCCATTCTTCCCGCCCGGGACCACGGGGAAGCGCGAAAACGGGTCAACTCATACGGAAGCCGGGCCCGCCGGTCCGGGAGCGGGGAACGGCTTCATGACGAGCGCCGCACGCTCGCCCTGCATCCGCGTCAGCTTCCGTACGAAGACGATGGCCAGGGCCGCGGCGGCGATGTCGAGGGCGTCGGCGGCCATGATCAGGGTCACCGAGTCCGCGAGGCCGGGGGACAGCTCGGCCTGTTCGTAGTTCTTGGAAGCCACCCAGGCGAAGAGCGTCGAGACGATCCACAGCGTCCACCAGAGATTGAGCGGCGCCTTCGACACCGTGCGCCAGCTGCCGTCCGGGTGGGTCTGCGCGCTGGCCGTCCAGATGCCGGCGGCGATCCGGCGCGGCAGCCAGAGGTTGGCGACGGGGACGAACCACGCGCCGATCGCCCAGCCCGGCCGCATGGGCTGCAGACCCGCGTCGAACACCTCGGCGTTGAGCCGCACCCGGCGGAACCAGATGACGAAGACGACCGCGGTGGCCAGCAGCGCGAAGCCCTGGAGGGTGCCGGCCGCCCCGTAGAGGGACTCGGCACGGCCGGCCGACCCCGCGTCGTACACCGCCGTGTCGCCGATGCCCGCGTACTCACCGCGGAGCTTCAGCCCCGCGATCAGCGCCAGCACATCGGTCGCGATGACGGCGCCGAGCAGGGCGACGGCGGCCCTGGCGAGCCCGACGGGCGAGCGCAGCAGGTGGAACCCTTCCGCGGGCGGGGCCGGAGCCGCGGCCATCAGTCCGTCCGGTGGTGAGGGATACAGGGCCGCACAGCGGGCGCAGCGTCCCACGGTGGACTCGATCGGTCTCAGTCCGCACTTGGTGCACAGCATGAAGGGACCCCCCAGGGCTCAGTTCTCGGACAGATGTGCCGCGCGCCCCTCCCCGGGGCACGCGGCACGGAGAACCCGGAGCCTACGCGGGTACGGATCAGCTGGTCTCGTCGGCGAGCTTCTGGAACTGCGCCCAGGTCAGCTTCGGCTCCCGCGGGTCCCACACCTTCTGGGAGAGCGCGTTGAGCGGCATCCGGATCCCCTCGGCCACCTGCGCCTGCGTCTGCGCGTTGGGGAAGTCGCCCCAGACCGCGAACCGGGCGCCCAGGATCTGCTTCGAATAACGCTTGGCCACCGGCTCGGTCCCGCGCAGGACGAAGGGGGTCCACTGCTCGTAGATCCGCTCGCCCGTCGGGTACGTGAAGTCGTTGGGCTGACCGAGCACGTAGTAGAGGAACTCGTCGTTGAGGTTGACCACCTTGCGGCCCTCGGCGAGGTAGTCCTGGGGCGGCCGGGCGCCGATCTCCTTGCCCGTCCAGTACTCCACCTCGATGCCCTTGTCGCCGGTGACCGAGCCGCCGCTGAAGAAGCCGTCGTTCCACGCCTTGGGGATCTTCTTCACCCCGGTGATGACCGCGGCGCGGTCGTTCAGCCAGCCCTCCGTCAGGTCCTGGACGGTGGCGCCGGCGCCGTACTTCTTACGGGCGGCCGCGGCCAGCTGCGGGTAGGAGGCCGCCGGATCGCTCACGGTCAGCGCCTGGTACTCGTCCGCGCCGACGTGGAACCAGTTGCCGGGGAAGAGCTCCGCGTACTCCTTGAGCAGGTCGTCGACGATCTTCGCCGACTCGGCCTTCGAGATGTCGATGGCGCCCTCCCGCGCGACGCCCTGCGTGTTGCGCAGCTGCAGGTCGGGGTGGGCCTTCAGGACCGCGCCCAGGTGTCCGGGCGAATCGATCTCCGCGACGATCGTGATGTGGAGGCTCTGCGCGAGCTTCACGATCCGGCGGACCTCCGCCTTGGTGAGGTGCTCCTCGGAGACCACCTCGGGGTGCGTGTCCGACTCGATCCTGAAGGCCTGGTCGTCGGAGAAGTGGAGGCCGAGCTGGTTGAGCTTGAGGTCGGCCATCTGGCGCAGCCGGTCCTCGATCCAGTCCGCGGTGTAGTGCTTGCGGGCGATGTCGAGGTTGAGCCCGCGCTGCGGCCGGTCGGGCGTGTCGCGCACCACGCCCTCGGGCACGTTGTCGTCGGCGTTCAGCGACTGCTTGAGCGTGCGCGTCCCGTAGAAGACGCCCGCCTGGCCGGGACCGCTGATCGTGACCCGGTTGTCCTCGGTCTTCAGGGTGTACGACTCCGGGTCGCCCTTGCCCGATGCCGCGAGCGCCAGCTCGACGTCACCGGACCGGGCGGACTTCTCGCCCCGGTAGCCGATCTTCAGCTCCTCGGCGAGCAGCTTCGCCTCGTCGGCGAGCTCGGGGTCGGCCGCGACGACCGCACTGTCCTTGGCCGGCTTCCAGCCCGGCCCGCGCGCGGCGGTGTGCTCCCGGACCGCGGGCACGGTCCGCGGCGTCGTGGAGAGCGGGTAGCTCCGAGTGGGTGACGGTGAGGCCGATGTGCGGGACGAGGCCGACGCTCCGTTGCCCGCGCCGGGGCCGGAGTCCTCGGGCCAGACGACGACGGTGAGGGTGACTGCGGCTGCCACCGCGACGGCGGCGCCGGCCACCAGGGGTGCGCGTGAGGGCGACATCGGTCAGAAACCTCCGGATCGGGGGGAGAAACAGATTGAAGAAGGTCAAAGAAGATGAGAAAGCCGGGCATTTCCCCCACTGATTCGTCCATCAAACGTTCCGAAACTCTCCCGTCCGGGTGAATTTCTCGCATCCGTCGGCTGCACGTCGCCCGGCCTCGTTAGCGTGACAGCACACAGGAAACAGTCCTCACTCCCTCACCGCGCAACCTCGCCGCTCTCCGGCCCGTCTCCAGGGTCACAGATGTCATTCGTCCGAGGAGTCCCGCTGTCCAGGTCCAGCGAGTCCCACGCCGGCCTGCCGAAACCACCGCAGCAGGCCGGGTGGACGGCCGTTCCCGTCCAGAACCGGGGCACCGCCCCGGCCCTCCGGGAGGCCCCGGTGGAGGCCCCCGTTCCGGAACCAGTGTCGGTGAGCCCGCGCCCCGGTGCCCACTCGAGCGGGCTGGGCCGTTTCAACGCCTGGCCCCCGGAGTCGGCCGAAGCCGCCCTGCTGGAGTGCTGCGGCAGCAGCCGCTGGGCGATGCGGATGGCGGCCCACCGCCCCTACCCGGACCTGGACACCCTGCTCGCGGCCTCCGACGAGGCGGGGTACGACCTCGCGCCCGCCGACCTCTCCGAGGCGCTCGCCTCGGAGAGCGCCCCCTGCCTGCACCATGACGCGCCCCGGGCCGCCCATCTGGCGCTGCGCGCCGCGCACGCCGCGTACGAGAGCCGCTTCGGCCACGCCTTCGTGATCTGCCTGGACGGACTGCACCCCTCCCAGCACGTCGACCAGGTGCTGGCCGCCATCCGCACCCGGCTGGCGCACGAACCCGACGAGGAGCGCTCCCTGACCGCGGAGGAGATGCGACGACTCGCCCGGGGCCGCATCATCGAGCTGGTGGCGGAGGCGGGCCTGACGCCCGACCCGTTCCCCCCGGTGGCATATGACCCCCGGTAGCCCGTCCGTGCCTGTTTGCCTGCCGCTTTGATCACACCAGAGGCCCCGCCGCCATGGAACCGACAAAGCGTCGCTACGATGGCCAGGGCCGGTGGACCGTACCCGGCCGGGTCAGACCGACAGTCAAGCCGGCCGACCCCAATCCCCGCTCCCGGAGGGTTCTTCCGTGCCGGCTGGAACGCTGTACCGCGGCCGGGAAGGCATGTGGTCCTGGGTGGCTCATCGAGTCACCGGTGTCCTCATTTTCTTCTTCCTGTTCGTACACGTCCTGGACACCGCTCTCGTGCGTGTCTCCCCCGAGGCGTACGACGACGTCGTGGCCACCTACAAGACCCCGCTCGTCGCGCTGCTCGAGTACGGCCTGGTGGCCGCGATCCTCTTCCACGCGCTGAACGGCCTCCGCATCGTCGCCGTGGACTTCTGGTCCAAGGGCGCGCGCTATCAGAAGCAGATGCTCTGGACCGTCCTGGGTATCTGGATCGTGCTGATGGTCGGGGCCCTGTACCCCGTCCTCGGTCACGCCGTACGTGAAGTCTTCGGGAGCTGAGGCCGATGTCCACCGAGACACCTACTCCCGCGATCGGGGACGTCGAGGGCGCAAGCCTCTTCGACGTCGACAACCCGGCCCCGGTGATCGAGCCCCCGCGCAAGCGCACGGGCAAGACCCCCAAGGGCTCGCGCACGAACTTCGAGATGTACGCCTGGCTCTTCATGCGCCTGTCGGGCATCGTGCTGGTCGTCCTCGTCATCGGCCACCTGCTGATCCAGCTGGTGCTCGACGGCGGCGTGTCCAAGATCGGCTTCGCCTTCGTCGCGGGCCGCTGGGCCTCGCCGTTCTGGCAGATCTGGGACCTGGCGATGCTGTGGCTCGCCATGCTGCACGGCGCCAACGGCCTCCGTACGGTCATCAACGACTACGCCGAACGGGACAACACCCGCTTCTGGCTGAAGATGCTCCTGTACACCGCCACGGTGTTCACCGTCCTGCTGGGCACGCTGGTGATCTTCACCTTCGACCCGAACATCCGCTAGGCGCCGGGACAGAGGGACCAGAGGGAAACCATGCAGATCCACAAGTACGACACCGTCATCGTCGGCGCCGGCGGCGCCGGCATGCGCGCGGCCATCGAGTCGACCAAGCGCAGCCGCACCGCCGTGCTGACGAAGCTCTACCCCACCCGCTCCCACACGGGCGCCGCGCAGGGCGGCATGGCCGCCGCGCTGGCCAACGTGGAGGAGGACAACTGGGAGTGGCACACCTTCGACACGATCAAGGGCGGCGACTACCTGGTCGACCAGGACGCCGCCGAGATCCTCGCGAAGGAGGCCATCGACGCCGTCCTCGACCTGGAGAAGATGGGCCTGCCGTTCGGCCGTACGCCCGAGGGCAAGATCGACCAGCGCCGGTTCGGCGGTCACTCCCGCAACCACGGTGAGGCCCCGGTCCGCCGCGCCTGCTACTCGGGCGACCGCACCGGCCACATGATCCTCCAGACGCTTTACCAGAACTGCGTCAAGGAGGGCGTGGAATTCTTCAACGAGTTCTACGTCCTGGACCAGCTGGTCGTCGAGGAGGACGGCGTCAAGAAGTCCGCCGGCGTCGTCGCCTACGAGCTGGCCACCGGCGAGATCCACGTCTTCCAGGCGAAGTCGGTCATCTACGCCTCGGGCGGCACCGGCAAGTTCTTCAAGGTGACGTCGAACGCGCACACCCTGACCGGTGACGGCCAGGCCGCCTGCTACCGCCGGGGTCTGCCGCTGGAGGACATGGAGTTCTTCCAGTTCCACCCGACGGGCATCTGGCGCATGGGCATCCTGCTGACGGAGGGCGCCCGTGGTGAGGGCGGCATCCTCCGCAACAAGGACGGCGAGCGCTTCATGGAGAAGTACGCGCCGGTCATGAAGGACCTCGCGTCCCGTGACGTCGTGTCCCGCTCCATCTACACGGAGATCCGTGAGGGCCGCGGCTGCGGTCCCGAGGGCGACCACGTCTACCTCGACCTCACGCACCTCCCGCCGGAGCAGCTGGACGCGAAGCTCCCGGACATCACCGAGTTCGCGCGTACGTACCTCGGTATCGAGCCCTACACGGACCCGATCCCGATCCAGCCGACCGCGCACTACGCCATGGGCGGCATCCCGACCAACGTCGAGGGCGAGGTGCTGGCCGACAACACCACCGTCGTCCCGGGCCTGTACGCCGCCGGCGAGGTCGCCTGTGTCTCCGTGCACGGAGCCAACCGTCTGGGCACCAACTCGCTGCTCGACATCAACGTCTTCGGACGCCGCTCGGGCATCGCCGCCGCCGAGTACTCCGCGAAGAACGACTTCGTCGAACTCCCCGAGAACCCGGCGCAGCTGGTCGAGGACCAGGTCGAGCGGCTGCGCAACTCCACGGGCACCGAGCGGGTCCACGCGCTCCGCACGGAGCTGCAGGAGTGCATGGACGCCAACGTGATGGTGTTCCGCACCGAGCAGACCATCAAGACGGCGGTCGACAAGATCGCCGAGCTGCGGGCGCGCTACCTCAACGTGTCCATCCAGGACAAGGGCAAGCGGTTCAACACCGACCTGCTGGAGGCCATCGAGCTGGGCAACCTGCTCGACCTGGCCGAGGTCATGGCGACCTCCGCGCTGGCCCGCAAGGAGTCCCGCGGCGGTCACTACCGCGAGGACTACCCGAACCGCGACGACGTCAACTTCATGCGCCACACCATGGCGTACCGCGAGGTCGCGGACGACGGCACCGAGTCGATCCGGCTCGACTACAAGCCGGTCGTCACGACCCGCTACCAGCCGATGGAGCGTAAGTACTGATGGCTACCCCGACCCTGGACAAGACCGACAAGGCCGAGGCGGGCTTCGCCGACACCCCGTACATCACGGCCACGTTCCGGATCCGCCGCTTCAACCCCGAGGTCTCCGACGAGGTCCAGTGGCAGGACTTCCAGATCTCGATCGACCCGAAGGAGCGTGTGCTCGACGCCCTTCACAAGATCAAGTGGGAGCAGGACGGCACCCTGACGTTCCGTCGTTCCTGCGCGCACGGCATCTGCGGCTCCGACGCGATGCGGATCAACGGCAAGAACAGGCTCGCCTGCAAGACGCTGATCAAGGACATCAACCCGGAGAAGCCGATCACGGTCGAGGCCATCAAGGGCCTCACGGTCCTCAAGGACCTCGTGGTCGACATGGACCCGTTCTTCCAGGCCTACCGCGATGTCATGCCCTTCCTCGTCACCAAGGGGAACGAGCCGACCCGCGAGCGTCTGCAGTCCCCCGAGGACCGCGAGCGCTTCGACGACACCACCAAGTGCATCCTGTGCGCCGCGTGCACGTCCTCGTGCCCGGTGTTCTGGAACGACGGCCAGTACTTCGGTCCGGCGGCGATCGTCAACGCGCACCGCTTCATCTTCGACTCGCGCGACGAGGCCGGGGAGCAGCGCCTGGAGATCCTCAACGACCGTGACGGTGTGTGGCGTTGCCGCACGACGTTCAACTGCACGGACGCCTGCCCGCGTGGCATCGAGGTCACCAAGGCGATCCAGGAAGTGAAGCGCGCACTCATCACCCGCCGCTTCTGACCCACGCGTTGCATCCGGAGGCCCCGTTTCCCGCACCGACCGTGCGGGAAGCGGGGCCTCTTGGTGCGTCCGGGGGTACGGGGCGGTACGGTCATGCGGAGCCGTTGACCGGCTCACCTCTCCCGGCGCAGCACAGCTCGGGAGCAGATGGCTTGATGGAGAACGGGGAACGTCATGAGCGATCCGAATCCGTACGCGGACGACTCATACAAGTGGGGCCCGCCCCAGCCGCCGGGCAATCCGCCTACGATGCCGGACGGCCAGGGTTACGGCTATCCGGCGCCGGGCGCCGCTCCGGCGTACGGCTATCCGCAGCCGCTGCCCGACTCGGCGGCGCAGCCCGGCCCGGGGTACGGCTATCCGGGCCCCGGCCAGCCGACCGAGCCCGGCTTCAACCTGCCGGTGCAGCAGGGCGGCGGCGGGGCGCCGGTGCTCTCGCTCGGTGACATCACGGTGATGAACGACTCCATCGTGACCCCCTCCGGCACGCTGCCGCTCAAGGGCGCGGTGTGGACGGCGACCGACATGTCGCGCACGGAGGAGAAGATCCCGACCGTGGGCATCGTGCTGGCGATCGTCTTCGCGCTGTTCTGCCTCGTCGGCCTGCTGTTCCTCCTGATGAAGGAGAAGCGCACGACCGGCTTCGTGCAGATCACCGTCACCAGCGGCGGGCGGCACCACCAGACGATGATCCCGGCGACCGGGCCCGAGACCTTCCAGTGGGTCATGTCCCAGGTCAACACCGCGCGGTCCATGAGCGCCTGAGCCCGGTCCGGCCGCTCCCCCTCGCCCGGTTAGCCTTGGGCCCGTGGTGAAGCAAGAGAAGAACGTTGGGGACGCGGACGGTCCGAAGCCGGCCGGGAGCGACGGGGCGGCCGGGAAGTCCAAGGCGCCGAAGAGCGAGCAGACCCGCACCCTCATCCTGGAGACGGCGCTCCGGCTCTTCGAGGAACGCGGCTACGACCGTACGACGATGCGGGCGATCGCCCAGGAGGCGGGCGTCTCCGTCGGGAACGCGTACTACTACTTCTCGTCCAAGGAACACCTGGTCCAGGGCTTCTACGACCGGATCGCCGCCGAGCACGAGGCGGCGGTCCAGCCCGTCCTGGCCGGGGACGAGGATCTCGCCGTACGCATCCGGGGCGTGCTGCTGGGCTGGCTGGACGTGGCCGGTCCGTACCACCGCTTCGCCGCGCAGTTCTTCAAGAACGCCGCGGACCCGGACAGCCCGCTCTCGCCCTTCTCCGAGGATTCGGCCGCGGCCCGCGACGCGGTCATCGCGGTGCACGAGCGCTGCCTGTCGGGCTCCTCGGTCAAGGCGGATCCGGAACTGGCCGCACTGCTGCCGCAGTTGATGTGGCTGATGCAGATGGGCCTGGTGCTGTTCTGGGTCTACGACCGGTCCGAGGGCACGGAACGCAGCCGCCGGCTCGTCGAGCGCACCGCGCCGATCGCCGCACGGGCGATCGCGCTCTCCCGCTTCCGGGTGCTGCGGCCGCTCGTGCGGCAGGTCCACGACGTGCTGGTGGAGTTCCTGCCCGGGGCGTCACGCGGTGCGCGGGACGTCAGATCCAGCTGAGTTCCCAGAGCCGCCAGATCCCGGTGCCGTCGGAGAGGTACTGGGAGCCGGACACGGACTGCTTGCTGACGACGTAGTCCTTCTTCTGCCAGAGCGGGACCAGCGGCACGTCCTCGCCGACCAGCTGCTGCAGCTCCTTGAAGTCGGCCGAGGTCCGGCCGCGGTCGCTGTACTGCTGCGTGGAGGCGATCAGCGCGTCCATCTTCTTGCTGGTGTAGCCGTTGTGGAGGGAGTTGTCGCGGCCGACCAGCGGCTGGCTGAAGGTGTCGGGGTCCGGGTAGTCGGGAAGCCAGCCCACGGTGTACGCGTCGTACTCACCGGCGGCGTAGCCCTTCTGGAAGGCCTGCCACTCCACGGCCTTCTCCGTGACCTCGAAGAGTCCGTCCTTCTCCAGCTGGCGGACCAGCTCGGTGGACTCCTCCTTGTTGGCGTCGTCGTCGCGGTGCGCGAAGGTGATGTGCAGCGGGAGCTCCACCCCGGCCTCCTCCATCAGCGCCCTGGCACGCTTCGGGTCCGACTGCGGGTAGGAGTCGAAGAAGGGCGTGCTGTGCCCGATGTAGCCCTGCGGGATCAGCGAGTAGAGCGGCTCGACGGTGTTCCGGTAGACCTTGGTGACCAGCGGGCCGCGGTCGATGAGCCAGGCGACGGCCTGGCGGACCTTCTTGTCCGCGAGGGCCGAGCCGTCCCGGACGTTGAAGACGAGGTTGCGGATCTCGGCGCTGTCCGCCTCGGTGACGCGCTCGTCGGTGGCGCCCGGGTCCAGCTCGGCGAGCTGCTCGGAGGGGAGCTGACGGTGCGTGACGTCGACGTCCCCGGCGTCCCAGGCCGCCTGGAGCGCCTCGGACCCCTCGAAGTAGCGGATGTCGACGGGGGCGCCCGTCTCCTTCAGCGCGCCCTTGTACGCCGGGTTGGACACCAGCGCGGCGCTGACACCGGGCTCGTACGACTTCAGGACGTACGGGCCGGAGCCGTCGACCTGGTCGCCCGTGCGGAGCTTGTCCTTCGGGTACTGGGTGGGGTCGACGATGGACCCGGCGCCCGTGGCCAGCTTCTGCGGGAACGTCGCGTCCCGGGCCGAGAGGTTGAAGGTGATCGTGCGGCCCTCGGACACGATGGTGTCGAGGCTGGGGAACAGCACCGAGGGGCCCGCGTCCGCCTTGATCTTCAGCATCCGGTCGAAGGAGTACTTGACGTCCGCCGCGGTGATCTTGCGCCCGTTGGAGAAGGTCAGGTCGTCGCGGAGCGTGCACTGGTACGTCTGGAGCTTCTGGCCGATGAAGCCGCAGCTCTCGGCCGCGTCCGGCTCCGGTACGACGGCCCCGGACCTGAACGTCATCAGGGACTGGTAGAGGTTGCTGTAGATCGCCCAGGAACCGGCGTCGTAGGCACCGGCCGGGTCGAGCGAGGTGACCTCGTCGGACGTACCGACCGTGATCGGGGTCTCGTTCTCCTCGTCCGAGGGAAGCAGCTGCCAGGCGCCGACGCCTGCGATGACCAATACCGCCAGAATTGCGAGAATCCGTAGACGGATGAACCGCATGTGCCGTGCTCCCTTACCAACCCACCCCGGCTCGCGTGCACAGAGAAGCACATCACCGCCGCATGTTCACCCTCACCCAATCACACGATATTCACATATGGAAGGCCAGGTCAGGCGTTCACAGGTTTCAGGTTCAGGCCTGCGGGGAAGCGAGCTCCACCACGGTGATGTCGGAGGGGGCACCGACACGTACGGGCGGCCCCCAGGCGCCCGCACCACGCGAGACGTACAACTGGGTGTCCCCGTAGCGTTCGTATCCGGCCACGGTCGGGTTGGCGAGCTCCGCCACCAGGTTCCCGGGCCAGAGCTGGCCCCCGTGGGTGTGGCCGGAGAGCTGGAGACCGACGCCGTACTCGACGGCCTCGTCGATGACGACGGGCTGGTGCGCGAGGAGGACGGAGGCGCGGCTGCGGTCCCGGTCGCCGAGCGCGCGGGCGAAGTCGGGGCCCTGGCCCTCGCTCTCACCCGCCACGTCGTTGACCCCGGCGAGGTCGAAACCGGCGATCTCGACGCGGGCGTTCTCCAGCGGGTGCAGTCCCAGTTCGCGTACGTGGTCGACCCATTCGGCGGCGCCGGAGAAGTACTCGTGGTTGCCGGTGACGAAGTAGCTGCCGTGGCGGGCCTCAAGACCGGCGAGCGGCTCCGCGGCGGGGCCGAGATCGGCGACCGATCCGTCGACGAGGTCTCCGACGACGGCGACCAGGTCGGGGCCGGTGGCGTTGATCGCGTCGACGACGCGCCGGGTGTGGGCGCGGCCCAGGATGGGGCCGAGGTGGATGTCGCTGACCACGGCGATCCGGAAGCCGTGCGCGGAGCGCGGCAGTCCGGCGAGCGGGACGGTGATCCGCTTGGTGCGGGGGCCGCGCAGCACCCCGTAGGTGCCGTAGCCGACGGTACCGAGGCCGGCGAGGGCCGCCGCCCCGCCGACGGCACGGGCGACGAACAGCCGCCGCGAGGGGTCGGCGACGGGCGGGGCGGGGGTCTCGGCGGCGGGCGCGAGGTCCGTACGGGTGCTGCCGCCGCCCGTCGCGGCGGGTTCGGCCGCAGCGGCGGCGACCTGGGCCACCGGCGCGGCTTCCTGCGCTGCTTCCTCGGCTTCCTGCGCGGTGGTGGCGCCGGACGCAGCGGCCCTGCGGGCGAGCAGCCGGCGCAGGAGGGGTCTGACGGCCTCTCCCACCAGCAGAGCCAGCGTCAGGTAGAGGAGGGCGGCCAGCCAGAGGTAGCCGGGCCAGGCGAGCACCTGCTGCACCGGGAAGGGCACCCCCGAGCGGCTGGAGACGAAGGCCCCGACGGTGAGCAGCGGCAGCACGAAGGCGGCGACGGTGCCCGCGCGGCGCGCGAGGCCGCCCTTCTCCGTCGTGTCACCGATCAGCCGGCGCCACACATACCGGTGTACTCCGGCGAGCAGCGCGAGAACCGCGACCGCCACCAGTACGAAGACCACGACCACGTACGCTCCCCCGCTGAAACGATCCTGTCCGGACGGCCGCCCACGCCCCGGCCGTCATCTGCCTTCGCGACGCAAAGCCCTGACACCACGGAACCCGATGCCCCCCACAGCCGTCCCCAGAAGAAACGAGGTGATGGCGAGCAGGAGATGGACCCAGAAGTAGGCGGTCGGGTCGCCCGCGTCGTCGAACGCGAGCCCGCTGCCGTCCTTCCACAGGTTCTTGACGAAGGTGACCCAGATGACCCAGCTCCACGCTCCGAAGACGAGCAGGAACCAGGAAACGGGGCGGCTGAGCTTCATGGGTTCAGTATCGCCGCCGCGCTCCCGGCCGATCGCCCGGGGTGGGCTGTCCCGGCGGTATGCACGGCGGGTCAGGCCATCCGGGTCCCCATCCTCAGCAACGCCATGTACGTTTCCGACCGTGCCTGCTCTGAAAAAGATCGTCATGACGGTCCTCTCTGCCGCGTTGCTGTCCGTATCTGTCGTCAGCCCCGCAGGGGCGGCCGACAAGGACAAGACCGACGACAATCAGCCGAAGCCGACCGGTCAGATGTCGACCGTGGGCGGCGAACGGCTGGGCGAGGTGGGCACCCAGGTCACCCTGGGCCCAGGCGCCCCGGTCCTGCCGAAGGACCTCACCGGACGGTCGTGGATCGTCGCCGACGCGGAGAGCGGCGAGGTGCTCGCGTCGCACAATCCGCACTGGCGGCTGCCGCCCGCCTCCACCCTGAAGATGCTCTTCGCCGACACGGTCCTGCCCGCGCTCCAGCCGAAGACCCTGACCCATCTGGTGACCGAGGACGAACTCGCCGGCGTCGGCGAGGGAAGCAGCCTCGTGGGCGTCAAGGAGGACCACTCCTACACGGTCCACGACCTGTGGCTCGGCGTGTTCCTGCGCTCGGGCAACGACGCGGTGCACGTGCTGTCCGAGATGTACGGCGGCGTGCCCGCGACGGTCGCCGCGATGCAGCGGCACGCCGAGGAGCTCCAGGCCCTGGACACGACGGTCGTCTCGCCCGACGGCTACGACGCCCCGCGCCAGGTCTCCAGCGCGTACGACCTGACCCTGTTCGCCCGGAGCGGGATGCAGAAGGCGGACTTCCGCGAGTACGCGGCGACGGCGACGGCGGAGTTCCCCGGCGAGCAGAAGAAGGGCAAGAAGCGGGAGACCTTCGAGATCCAGAACACCAACCGGCTGATCACCGGTGACATCGGGGTGGAGCCGTACAAGGGCATCGCGGGCGTCAAGAACGGCTACACCACGCACGCGGGCAACACCTTCACGGGGATCGCGGAACGCGACGGGAAGGTGCTGCTGGTGACGGTCATGAACCCGTCGTCCGAGGAGAGCCACGCCGTCTACAAGGAGGCCGCCGGCCTGCTCGACTGGGGTTTCGCCGCCGACGGCAAGGTGACCCCGGTCGGTGAGCTGGTCCCGCCGAGGTCCGCCGTGGCCGCGAAGGGCTCGGAACCCGCGGCGGGCGCGGCCAAGGACGCGAAGAAGGAGCACGCGGCCGCGGCGGCCACCGCCGGTCCGGCCGGCACCAGCGGGGTCTGGACCGCGCTGTCGGTCGTCGGCGGTGTGCTGGTCGTCCTCGCGGCCGGGGTCTTCCTGGTCAACCGGCGCTGGCCGCTGCCGGACCTGGTGCGTCGCCTTCCGCGCCGCTGACGTCCGTCCCGTCCTCCGCCTCGGTGCTCCCGCCCTCGCCCTCGCCCTCGTCCTTGCTCGGCGTCGCCGTCCAGGCGGCGCAGACCAGCAGCAGCTTCGCGCTGAAGTTGATCCACAGGAGGAGGGCGATCGGCACGCCGAAGGCGCCGTACATGCTCTTCGACGCCACGTCCCTCATATAGCTGCCGAGCAGCAGTTTGAGGAGCTCGAAGCCGACCGCGCCGACCAGCCCGGCCACGATCAGCCGGCGGCGCGGCGGCTCCACCCCGGGCAGCAGGGTCAGCATGTAGACCAGGATCAGGAAGTCGGCGAAGACCGCCACGGCCACGGCGGCCACCTGGAGCAGCACGCCGCCCGCGCCGTTCTCGGGGATGCCCAGGCGGTCGACCGTCCAGCCGATGGCCGTGGACGCGACGGTGGACACCGCGAGGGTCACCAGCGCGGCTCCGCCGAGGCCGATCAGCAGACCGGCGTCCTTGAGCTTGCGGACGACGGGGTTCCCCTCGTCCACGTCGTCCTTCTCCCACACCGCGCGCAGACAGTCCCGCATCGAGCCGACCCAGCCGATACCAGTGAAGAGCAGCAGCACACCGGCGACGACCCCCACCGTGCCCGCGTGGGCCACCAGGTTGTCGATGCCGAGCTGGTCCGAGATGCCGGGCACCTGCTGGGCGAGCTTGTCCTCGATCTTGTCGAGCTGCTGAGGGGAGAGCAGCGCGGCGCCGACGGCGGCACCGAGGGCGATCAGCGGGAAGAGCGCGAGGAAGCTGAGGAAGGTGATCGCCGCGGCGAGCCTGGCCCAGTGGACCCGTTGCAGGGTCTCGAAGGAGCGCCAGGCGTGCGTCTCCATCAGCCGGGCGACGAGCGGCCCGACGACGGGAAGTTTCTTCAGCCAGTCCATGACCTACGCGTACCCTTCCGGGCGCAGAAAACCGGGCTCCGGCACCGCCTGGACCGCCAATCACCCATTTCGGTGAGTGCTGTAACAAATCCCTCAAAAGGGTTTTCCCTGGCGATACGGTCACGAACATGTCCGCGCCCTCGCCCCGCGCGGGGAGCTCGTCCGCCACCGCCTCGTCACCCCGCTAGGAGTTTTCCCGTGAAGGACGCCTTCGGTGCCCCGCAGTCCCTGCTCGTCCTCGGCGGCACCTCGGAGATCGGCCTGGCCACCGCGCGGCGCCTGATCGCCCGCCGCACCCGGACCGTCCGGCTGGCCGGGCGGCCCTCCCCCGCCCTGGACCGGGCCGCCGCCGAGCTGCGCGAGCTGGGCGCCGACGTCCGTACCGTCGCCTTCGACGCGCTCGACTCCGCCTCCCACGAGGAGGTGCTCGGGAAGCTCTTCACCGAGGGGGACATCGACATGGTCCTGCTGGCCTTCGGGGTCCTGGGCGACCAGGCGCGTGACGAGGAGGAGCCGCTCTCGGCGGTCCGGGTGGCCCAGACCAACTACACGGGAGCGGTCTCCGCCGGCCTGGTGTGCGCCGGCGCGCTCCAGGCGCAGGGCCATGGGTCTCTGGTGGTGCTCTCCTCGGTGGCCGGTGAACGCGCCCGGCGCGCCGACTTCATCTACGGCTCCAGCAAGGCGGGCCTGGACGCCTTCGCGCAGGGGCTCGGCGACGCACTGCACGGCACGGGCGTGCATGTGATGGTCGTACGTCCCGGCTTCGTACGGTCACGGATGACGGCGGGGCGTGAGGAGGCGCCGCTCGCCACGACCCCCGGGGCGGTCGCGGACGCGATCGTGACGGGGCTGCGACGGCGCTCGGAGACGGTGTGGGTGCCCGGGGCGCTGCGGGTGGTGATGTCGGCCCTGCGGCACATGCCGCGTCCGCTGTTCCGGCTGCTGCCGGTGCGGTAGGACGCCGCGCCGGACCAGGGGCGGGGCGGGCTCAGGGGCGCAGGGACGGCTGGTCCATGGAGCTGCCGCCCTGGGCCGGTACGGCGGGCGCGCTGCCGCCGCCGCCGAACGGGAACTCGTTGATCTTGCGCCAGACGCCGTCCGCGCCCTGTTCGTACAGCGCGAAGGAACCGCAGGTCCAGGCCGCCTCGTACGAGGAGAGCTCCTCGTACGCCCGGTCCATGGCCTCTTCCGCGATGCCGTGCGCGACGGTCACATGCGGGTGGTACGGGAACTGGAGCTCGCGCACCAGGGGGCCGGAAGCCTCCCGGACCCGCTTCTGGAGCCAGGAGCAGGCCGAGGCGCCCTCGACGACCTGGACGTAGACGACCGGAGAGAGCGGGCGGAAGGTGCCCGTGCCCGACAGCCGCATCGGGAAGGGGCGGCCGGCCGTGGCGATCTGCGAGAGGTGCGTCTCGATCGCGGGCAGGTCGGCCGCCTCGGCCTCGGTCGGCGGAAGAAGGGTGACGTGGGTGGGGATGCCGTACGCGGCAGGGTCCCCGAAGCTCGCGCGCCGCTCCTGGAGCAGGCTGCCGTAAGGCTCCGGGACCGCGATCGAAACGCCAAGCGTTACGGTCCCCACATCGTTCTCCTCAATCTTCGAAGGTTGTTCTTCGGTCGTGCCGACGCCAGTGTGGCCCCTCCGGCCGTGGTCCCGCCAGGGTCCTTGGACTCAGTGCTTCGCAGGCAGAAGGCCCATCCGGTCGTAGGTCTGCGCCAGCGTCTCGGCAGCCACGGCCCTGGCCTTCTCGGCTCCCTTGGCCAGCAGGGCGTCCAGGGTCTCCGGGTCGTCCAGGTACTCCTGGGTCCGGGCCCGGAACGGGGTGACGAACTCCACCATGACCTCGGCGAGGTCGGTCTTGAGCGCGCCGTACCCCTTGCCCTCGTACTTCTGTTCAAGATCGGTGACGGCGGTGCCGGTGAGGGTGGAGTAGATGCCCAGGAGGTTGCTGATCCCCGGCTTCTTCTCCGTGTCGTAGCGGATCACGGTGTCCGTGTCCGTCACCGCGCTCCTGACCTTCTTGGCGGTGACCTTCGGGTCGTCGAGGAGGTTGATCAGGCCCTTCGGCGTGGACGCCGACTTGCTCATCTTGACCGACGGGTCCTGCAGGTCGAAGATCTTCGCCGTCTCCTTGAGGATGTACGGCGCCGGGATCGTGAACGTCTCGCCGAAGCGGCCGTTGAACCGCTCGGCGAGGTCCCGGGTCAGCTCGATGTGCTGGCGCTGGTCCTCGCCGACCGGGACCTGGTCGGCCTGGTAGAGCAGGATGTCGGCGACCTGGAGGACCGGGTAGGTGAAGAGGCCCACGGTCGCCCGGTCGGCGCCCTGCTTCGTGGACTTGTCCTTGAACTGCGTCATGCGGGAGGCCTCGCCGAATCCGGTGAGGCAGTTCATGATCCAGCCGAGCTGGGCGTGTTCGGGCACATGACTCTGCACGAAGAGCGTGCAGCGCTCCGGATCGACTCCGGCGGCGAGCACCTGCGCCACGGCGAGCCGGGTGTTGGCCCGGAGCTCCTTCGGGTCCTGCGGCACGGTGATCGCGTGCAGGTCCACCACCATGTAGAAGGCGTCGTAGGACTCCTGCAGCGCCACCCACTGGCGGACCGCACCGAGGTAGTTGCCGAGGTGGAACGAGCCTGCGGTGGGCTGGATTCCGGAGAGCACGCGGGGTCGATCAGAGGCCATGAACTCATTGTCTCAGGTGCGGAACCGATCTCCGGCAACCGGTGTAGGAAAGATGTGAGGACGCGGGGCGGGGCGCGCCGCGCGGGAAAGGTTTCCGTTCCCCGGATCCGACCGACGATAGACAGTGGGTACCACCCCCGCCCACGCCGCACGACGAACGGAGATCCCGTGTCGACCACGGACACCGCCATCGCCTCCGCCGAGGCGCACAGCGCGCACAACTACCACCCGTTGCCCGTCGTCGTCGCCTCGGCGGACGGTGCCTGGATGACCGATGTCGAGGGGCGCCGTTACCTCGACATGCTCGCCGGTTACTCGGCGCTCAACTTCGGCCACGGAAACAGGCGGCTGATCGACGCGGCCAGGGCTCAGCTCGAACGCGTGACCCTGACCTCGCGCGCCTTCCACCACGACCGGTTCGCGGAGTTCTGTACGCGGCTCGCCGAGCTCTGCGGCATGGAGATGGTCCTCCCCATGAACACCGGGGCGGAGGCCGTGGAGACGGCGGTGAAGACGGCCCGTAAGTGGGGCTACCGCGTCAAGGGCGTCCCGGACGGGATGGCGAAGATCATCGTCGCGGCCGACAACTTCCACGGCAGGACGACCACGATCATCAGCTTCTCCACGGACCACGAGGCACGGGCCGACTTCGGGCCGTACACACCGGGCTTCGAGATCGTGCCGTACGGGGATCTGACGGCGCTCGCCGAGGCGATGACGGAGAACACCGTCGCGGTGCTGATCGAGCCGATCCAGGGCGAGGCCGGGGTGCTGGTCCCCCCGCCGGGCTATCTCGCCGGGGTGCGGGAGATGACCCGCGAGCGGAACGTGCTGTTCATCGCGGACGAGATCCAGTCGGGCCTGGGCCGTACGGGCCGGACGTTCGCCTGTGAGCACGAGGGTGTCGTGCCCGACATGTATGTGCTGGGCAAGGCGCTGGGCGGCGGTGTGGTGCCCGTCTCGGCCGTCGTGTCCTCCGCCGCGGTCCTCGGTGTCTACCGGCCGGGCGAGCACGGTTCCACGTTCGGCGGGAATCCGCTGGCCTGCGCGGTCGCCCTGGAGGTGATCGCGATGCTGCGCACCGGCGAGTTCCAGCAGCGCGCCGCGGAGCTGGGCGACCACCTGCACCACGAGCTGGGGCTGCTGGCCGGGGGCGGCGCGGTGCAGGCCGTGCGGGGCCGGGGGCTGTGGGCGGGGGTCGACATCGCGCCGGCTCTCGGTACGGGCCGGGAGATCTCGGAGAAGCTGATGGACCGCGGGGTGCTGGTCAAGGACACCCATGGCTCCACCATCCGGATCGCCCCGCCGCTGGTGATCAGCAAGGAGGACCTGGACTGGGGCCTGGACCAGCTCCGCGGCGTACTGGCCGGCTGACCCGGCGAGGGCCGTCGGTCGTCGGCTCAGAGGATGACGTGGGGCAGGAAGCGGGCGTACTCGTCCGTGATCAGCCCCGCCGATTCACGGATGCCGAGCCCGGCGGACTCGTCCTCGACCACCCAGGCGCCGAGCACCACCCGGTTGCCGTCGAAGTCGGGCAGTGGTGCCAGCTCCTGGTAGCAGCAGGCCTCGTCGCGGAGCACCGGGGCGCTGCCCGGTTCGTGGACGGTGACCCCGGCTCCCTCACGGCCGAGCAGCGGCTTGGCGACGTAGCCCGCTCCGCCCGGACCGGCCAGTCCGCGGGGGCCGTCGAGGTAGGCGGGGAGGAGGTTGGGGTGGTCCGGGTACAGCTCCCAGAGGACGGCCAGCAGCGCCTTGTTGGAGAGGAGCATCTTCCAGGCGGGTTCGATCCAGCAGGTGGTGCCGGTGCCCCCGCCGTTGTCGAGGGTGTCCAGCACGTGCGGGCCGAAGCGGTCGGTCGTCAGCCACTCCCACGGATAGAGCTTGAAGCAGCTGCGGATGAAGCGGAGCCGCTCGTCGACGAAGCGGCCGGACAGCCGGTCCCAGCCGATCCGTTCGACGGAGAGCGCCTCGGTGTCGATCCCGGCCTGCGCCGCGGTCTCCCGCAGATAGGCCACCGTCATCAGGTCCTCGCCCAGCTCGTCGCCGTCGGAGTGGGCGAAGTGCAGGGGCCCCGGCGGCAGCAGCGGGGCCTGCCGCCGCCATGCGTCGACGAGCCGCTCGTGCAGGGAGTTCCACTGGTCGGCGCCGGGGAAGCGTTCCTCCATCCAGAACCACTGGGGGCTGGCGGCCTCCACCAGCGAGGTGGGGGTGTCGGCGTTGTACTCCAGCATCTTGGCCGGGCCGGTCCCGTCGTACCGCAGGTCGAACCTGCCGTACAGGGAAGGCAGCTCGGCACGGCGCCGCCAGGACTCGGCGATCAGGCGCGCCGTCCTGGGGTCGGTGATGCCGAGGTCCGCGAAGCGGTCGTGCGCGACGATGTGCGCGGCGGCGGCCAGGCACATCGTGTGGAGCTCCTCCACGACCTCCTCCAGCGCCTCGACCTCGGGCAGCGAGAAGACGTAGTAGGCACTCTCGTCCCAGTAGGGGCGCAGGGAGCCGTCCGGGTAGCGGGTCAGGGGGTAGATCAGCCCCTGCTCCTCGACGGTCTGCTGCCAGCCGGGGCGCGGCTCCGTGGTGCGGCGTTCCATGAGGGGTCTCAGCCGCCGCTGGAGTGGGAGGAGCCGAATCCGCCGCTCTCGACCGCGGACTTGTTGTAACTGCCGCCGGAGACCCGGCTGTTGTGGCTGCTGCCGCCGTAGTAGTACCTACCGGACCCGCTGCTGTCCTCGCACTCGTAGTCCGGCAGGATCTCCTGGGTGACCGGGTCGACGCATCGCTCGTCCGGTTCCGAGCCGCACGCGGTGAGTGTCGCCGCGAGTACTCCCATGCCGCCGAGCACGACGGTGCTCGACCTCAGCTTGCGCCTGTCCATGTGCTGTTCTCCCCCGTCGTACCCACGGGCCGGTGTCCACCCACCCGTCGCCCGCCAACCGTCAACTGCCAGTCAGATTAGATGCACGGCTCCCCCGACTGGAACCCGGTGCCGGTGCACTCCCCCCGCGTGCTCCGGCGCCCCGTCTACGGGAGCACCCGGCAGAGGGCGTCCAGCGCGCCGGCCCAGCCGCTCTCCGACGGAGTGCCGTAGCCGATGACCAGCCCGTCGCGGCCCGGCTCCGCGTCCTGGTGCCGGAAGCGCGAGAGCCGCTCCAGCGCGAGCCCCTGCCAGGTGGCGGCCTGGACGACCGACTGCTCGGTCCCCTCGGGGAGTTCGAGCACGGCGTGCAGCCCCGCCGCGATACCGCTCACCCGGAAGTCCGGCGCCCGGTCGGCGAGCGCCTCGACGAGCTGGTCGCGGCGGCGCCGGTAGCGCAGCCGCATCGCCCGTACATGCCGGTCGTACGCCCCTGAGGCGATGAACTCCGCGAGCGTCAGCTGGTCCGGCACCCCGGACATCCAGTCGAAGCCGCCCTTCGCCTCGCAGACCTCCTCCACCAGGTTCTCCGGCAGCACCATCCAGGCCAGCCGCAGCCCGGGCGCCAGCGACTTGCTGGCCGTGCCCAGGTAGACGACCCGTTCCGGGTCGAGCCCCTGGAGCGCGCCGACCGGCTGGCGGTCGTAGCGGAACTCGCCGTCGTAGTCGTCCTCCAGGATCAGGCCGCCCGAGGACCGCGCCCAGTCGACCGCCGCGGCCCGCCGGTCGGGGTGGAGCGGGACACCCGTGGGGAACTGGTGGGCGGGGGTCAGCAGCACCGCACCCACGCCAGGTGCCCCTCCCAGCGCGCCGGTCCCGGCCCCGAGCGCGTCCACCGGGAGGCACGGGGTGCGCAGACCCGCGTCGGCCAGCAGGTTCCAGTGGATGTCCAGCCCGTACGACTCGACGGCGACCCCGCGCACCTTGTGGCGCCGCAGCACCTTCCCCATCAGCGTGAGCCCGTGGACGAACCCGGAGCAGATCACGATGCGTTCCGGGTCCGCGTACACCCCGCGCGCCCGTGCCAGGTAGTCCGCCAGCGCGCTCCGCAGCTCGACGCGGCCCCGCGGATCGTCGTACCCGAAGGCCGCGTCGGGAGCGGCGGTGAGGGCGCGCCTGGCGGCCCTCAGCCATTCGGCGCGCGGGAAGGAGGAGAGGTCGGGCGACCCCGGCATCAGGTTGTGGGCAGGACGCCTGCGCACCGGCCGGGCCCTGGCGTCCCGGGCGGCCGGACCCGGCGCACTGGCCCGCTGCGCGACCCTGGTCCCCGACCCCTGCCGTGCGGTGAGCCAGCCCTCGGCCACGAGCTCGGCATAGGCGTCGGCCACGGTGTTACGGGCGATCCCGAGGTCCACGGCGAGCGTCCGGGAGGACGGCAGCCGGGTGCCGGGCGTCAGCCGCCCGGTGCGCACGGCCTCCCGCAGCGCGTCCATCAGCCCGCTGCGCAGGCCCGCGCCGACCGGTTCGATGTGCAGGTCGGCGCCGAAAGCGGCCCAGGAATCTGTCATGGAAATGGACCATACCGGTGTGCCATCCGATGGTTAGCGTCGTATCCATGACCACGCACACACACGACCGCACGCCCAACGGGAACGCCCCCGAGCACCCCGCCCGTCTGCAGTGGGCCCAGCTCGCCCCCGACGTCTACAAGGCCATGGTCCGGCTGGACGCCGCAGCCCGTAAGGGACTGGACCCGACCCTGCTCGAACTGGTGAAGATCCGCGCCTCGCAGCTCAACCACTGCGCGTTCTGCCTGGACATGCACTCGAAGGACGCCCTCGCGGCGGGCGAGTCCGTCGAGCGGATCATCCAGCTCGGCGCCTGGGAGGAGTCGCAGCACTTCTATACGGAGAAGGAGCTGGCGGCGATCCAGCTCACCGAGGCGGTGACGGTCCTGACGGACGGCTTCGTGCCGGACGAGGTCTACGCACGGGCCGCGAAGCACTTCGAGGAGGCCGAGCTCGCCCAGCTGATCGCCACGATCACGGTGATCAACGCCTGGAACCGGTTCGGTGTGACCGCCCGGCTGACCCCGGGGCACTACACGCCCGGCGACATCAAGCACTGACCGCCGTGCCCGGGCGGCGGGGTGAGGAAGCCCCCGCCCCGCCGCCCCCACGCCTCTTCCCACGGGAGCCCCGATGAACGAGCCCGCGTCCGCCTTCCGCGCCCTGCACCACGGCCGGCCTCCGGGGGACCCGCTGGTCCTGCCCGGCCCCTGGGACGCCGCGAGCGCCCGTGTGTTCGAGGAGGCCGGCTTCCCGGCCCTGGCCACCCCCAGCGCCGGGGTCGCCGCCTCCCTCGGTCACGCCGACGGGCACACGCCCGCCGGGGAGATGTTCGCGGCGGTGGCCCGGATCGCCAGGGCGGTGTCCGTTCCCGTGTCGGCGGACATCGAGGCCGGCTACGGCCTGGCCCCGGCCGAACTCGTCGAACGCCTCCTGGAGGCCGGGGTGGTCGGCTGCAACCTGGAGGACTCGGTCGACGGCGTCCTCGTCGACCCGCGGCAACAGGCCGACCGGCTCGCCGAGGTGCGCGCCGCAGCGGGCGGGCACCTCTTCGTCAACGCCCGCGTCGACACGTACATCCACGGGGACCCGGCCGCCGGGGACGTGGCCGCGGACACGACGGCCCGCGCCCTGCTCTACGCCGGGGCCGGTGCCGACTGCGTCTACCCGATCATGGCCCCGGCGGACACTCTTCCCGCCCTGGCCGCCGCGCTGCCGGTCCCGCTCAACGCGGTCGGCGCCCCCGACGGCCCCGCCGCCGTCCGCCGGCTCGGTGAGCTGGGCGCGACCCGGATCACCTTCGGCCCGCAGCTCCAGCGCAGGGCGGCGGACGCCGTACGGGACCTCGCGGAACGGCTGCTCGGCCGCTGAGCACACGGACGAGGGCGCCCCCGGCAGCAGCTGCTGCCGGGGGCGCCCTCGTACCGCTCCGGTACCGGCCGGTGGCCGGACCCCGGTCAGATCAGGCCGAGCTCGCGGACCGCGTCGCGCTCCTCGGTGAGCTCCTGCACCGACGCGTCGATGCGCGCACGGGAGAACTCGTTGATGTCCAGGCCCTGGACGATCTCGTACTTCCCGTCCTTCGTGGTGACCGGGAAGGAGGAGATGATGCCCTCCGGGACGCCGTAGGAGCCGTCCGACGGGATACCCATCGAGGTCCAGTCGCCCTCGGCGGTGCCGTTGACCCAGGTGTGCACGTGGTCGATGGCGGCGTTGGCGGCCGAGGCGGCCGAGGACGCGCCACGGGCCTCGATGATCGCGGCGCCGCGCTTGGCGACGGTCGGGATGAAGGTGTCGGCCAGCCAGGCCTCGTCGTTGACGACCTCGGCGGCGTTCTTGCCGGCGATCTCCGCGTGGAAGATGTCCGGGTACTGGGTCGCCGAGTGGTTGCCCCAGATCGTCAGCCGCTTGATGTCGGAGACGGCGGCACCGGTCCTGGCGGCCAGCTGCGAGATCGCGCGGTTGTGGTCCAGGCGGGTCATCGCGGTGAAGCGCTCCGCCGGTACGTCCGGGGCGGCGGCCTGGGCGATGAGGGCGTTGGTGTTGGCCGGGTTGCCGACGACGAGGACCTTGATGTCGTCCGCGGCGTTGTCGTTGATGGCCTTGCCCTGCGGCTTGAAGATGCCGCCGTTGGCGGACAGCAGGTCGCCGCGCTCCATGCCCTTGGTGCGCGGGCGGGCGCCGACGAGGAGAGCGACGTTCGCGCCGGCGAAGCCGACGTTGGCGTCATCCGTGATCTCGATGCCGCGCAGCAGCGGGAAGGCGCAGTCGTCGAGCTCCATGGCGGTGCCCTCGGCGGCCTTCAGGCCCTGCGGGATCTCGAGGAGTCGCAGGTTGACCGGCACATCCGGGCCGAGCAGGTGGCCGGACGCGATGCGGAAGAGCAGCGCGTAGCCGATCTGGCCGGCTGCGCCGGTCACGGTGACATTCACGGGAGTGCGGGTCATGGCGATCTCCGTTAGACAGCTGGCGGTGGGGGTCCCTGCCCCTGGTGCTGGATATCTCTGAATCTTGACGTGAAGAGATATCCAGCCGTCAGGCTATCCGACCCTCGCCGCCCGGACCGCCCACCCCCCTGTGGGACCGCGCACAGTCGGTCACACAGCGCAGCGGCCCCGTGCGTCACTCAGGTGTGGTGCAGCCGGTCGTCCCGGAGGCGAGGGTCGCGCAGGCCTTGGCGTCGGAGGCCTTCTTCACGGCGACCATCGGGGTGTACGCGTCGGCGTCCGCGTCCACCGTGCCGTCCTGTTCCGCGGAACCGCCGGTGATCTTCACGGTGTCCCCCGGGGACGCCTGGGTGATACGGGCCCACGCGGCCCCGCAGGTCTCGCTGTAGCGGACCTCGACCAGGCCTCCGCCGACCGTCTCCCTGGCCACCGTGTCCGCGAACTGGCCGCCGCAGCCCATGGCTTCCGGGTCCTGGCCGGTGCAGTCGGCGCCGCTGCACTCGACCCCGGCGGGCAGCTGGGACGCACTGGTGGCGGGCGCGGCGGACGGTGTTGCGGGCGCCGCGTCGGCCTCGTCGTCCCCGCCCAGATCGGTGAGCAGCACGGCCCCGGCTATCAGCAGGAGCGCGCCCACGGCGCCCATCAGGAACAGCGTCAGCCTGCGACGGCCACCCTGCTGCCGGGCTCCGGGGCTGCCGCCCGCACCGTGTCCGTGTCCGTCTCCGCCGGAGCCCGGGGCGGAACCCGGCTGCGGCTGCTGCGGAATCCGCGGAGCCGCGGAGCGCTGGACGGGCACGGACGGCGGGCGGGCGGTGTCCCGTCCGTCGTCCCCGGGCCCTCCGGGCCCCGCCGCGGTGGAGACTCCCGTACCGCCGCCGGCCACGCGGCTCGCACGCCTGCTCGACACGGGGGCCGCGGCCACACCCGCCTCGCCGAGCGCCGCGCGCGCCTGGGAGATCCTGATGGCCTCCATCGTCATGTCGTGGCGCATCTCCGAGCGGCTCCAGGCCCGCTCGGCCAGCTCCCACATCGTCGTCAGATGGTGGAGCTGAGTGCCCGTCACCTCGGCGAGCGCGACGATCGCCCCCTTGGGCGCGAGCAGTCTGCCGTTGAGATAACGCTCCCAGGACGTCTTGCTGTAGCCCGTGCGGTCGGCGACCGCCGCCAGGCTGAGCCCGCTGCGGTCCACCAGCCTGCGCAGCTGACCCGCGAACTCCCGCACCTGCGGATCGAGTTCTTCCGGTAGTGCCTTCCAACGAGGCATTGCTTCCCCCCAGTCGATTCCCCCGGACGTTCCCCGGCGCGCCCCCGACCCCGGCGCCGAGCCTTTCCCTCTGTCGCCGGAGCGTCGGTCCCTCGCTCCGGACTACCCAGAAGGATGCACAGATCCAGGATGCCAGTTCCGGACAAAGGGGCGCACGGGGGCATTCGGTATGAGCACAGGCTCCGTTGTGCGCCGTAGCGCGTACCGAGCCGGGCCTCCCGCCGTTGCGTGACGATCACACGATGCCGGAATGGTCACCTCCGTGCCACAGGCACCAGGCATCCCTTGAACCCGGTACCTCATGTCCATGACGCTTGACCCAGGACAGGGCAAGGCCGCTCAAGTCACCGCATTCCGGTGCTTCTTGCACCGGTTCCCCTGTCCGGTGTCCGTCCCTTCTCGGGGGAGGGGACGGACACCACTTCAGCGGATCGTGAAGTGGACCACGTCCGGCAGGAACGGGACGTCCAGCCAGGGCCCGGGCTGCGCCATCAGCGCGAGCAGCACGATCAGCGTGCCCATCAGGCCGTACGTCACCATGTCGGTGAACCGGGACCGTACGGCGAGCATGCCGACGGAGGGCACCACCCAGCGCAGCACCGCTCCGGCCAGCAGCGCGACACCCATCAGCATGGCGCCGACCCTGAACGCCTCGGCGAACGGGTCGGTCCCCACGATCAGCAGCCCGAGCCCCGCGGCGCAGAGCACCGTGAGCAGCGGCCACTGCCGGGCCGGCGCGGGGGCGTCCCCGGGTGCCGCCCGGCCGCCGCCCTCGGGACGCGCGGTGTCACGGGTCAGCGAGAAGCGGCGTGAGGGCGCCCAGGTCGAACCGCTGCTCTCCCCGGTCCCGCCTGCCTCCCCGGTCCCGTCCGTCTCGGCGGTCCCGCCTGTCTCTCCGGTCCCGTCCGCCACCGGGGTCCCGTCCGTCTCGGCGTCGGCGGGCGCCGGCGTCTCCTCGGGCGCCGCCGTCCCGCCGGACACCTCGGCCTTCTCGGACATCCGGGCCTCCTCGGACGTGTCTTTCTCCTCGGCCGGCCCGTCCGCGTGCGTACCGCCCGCCGGACTCGTACCAGCGCCCATGACGTTCCTCCGGTCCGGGTCAGCCGGCGGAAACGGCGGAGGCCTCGGCGGCGGCGCGCTCGGCCGCCTCGACCACGTTGACGAGCAGCTGGGCCCGGGTCATGGGACCGACGCCGCCCGGGTTCGGGGCGACCCAGGCGGCCACCTCGGCCACACCGGGGTGGACGTCGCCGACGATCTTGCCGTTCTCGTCCCGGCTGACACCGACGTCCAGCACGGCCGCGCCCGGCTTCACGTCCTCGGGCTTGATCAGGTGGGGCACACCGGCGGCCGCGACGATGATGTCGGCCTGCCTGAGGTGCGCCGAGAGGTCACGGGTACCGGTGTGGCACTGGGTGACGGTGGCGTTCTCGGACTTGCGGGTCAGCAGCAGCGGGAGGGGGCGGCCGATGGTGACGCCCCGGCCGACGACGACCACATGGGCGCCGTTGATCTCCACGCCGTGGCGGCGCAGCAGGGTGACGACGCCCTGCGGGGTGCAGGGCAGCGGGCCGGTCTCGTTCAGGACCAGTTTGCCCAAGCTCATGGGGTGCAGCCCGTCCGCGTCCTTCGCCGGGTCCATCAGCTCCAGGATGCGGTTGGTGTCGATCCCCTTGGGGAGGGGAAGCTGCACGATGTAACCCGTGCACTCGGGGTTGGCGTTGAGCTCCCGTACGACCTCCTCGATCTCCTCCTGGGTGGCGGTGTCGGGGAGTTCGCGCTGGATGGAGCCCATGCCGACCTGGGCACAGTCACGGTGCTTGCCGTTGACGTACCAGCGGCTGCCCGGGTCGTCTCCGACGAGCAGGGTTCCCAGGCCGGGTGTGATGCCCTGTGCCTTGAGGGCCGCCACGCGGACGGTCAGATCGGACTTGATCGCAGCTGCGGTGGCCTTGCCATCGAGAATCTGGGCAGTCATGACACCCATCCTCGCGGATGACCCCGCCCGCGTACCAATTCTGGCTTGCCACGTGGACGTGAGGTTGCACTTGCACAACACATTCGGCAATCAGCTGGACACATAGTGGATGTCACGACGACGATAAGGCCCGCATCACCGCGGGCAGGGTCGGGGGGACCAACCGTTCGGATTGCGCAGATTTCCTCCGCATCAGGGCCGCGTCGTCCCCACAGATCCGCAACGGAGGAAATTCGCCATGAGCTTCGGCGACCCCAACAACCCCTACGGCCAGCAGCAGGGTGGGCAGCCGCCCCAGGGTCAGCCGGGCTACGGCTACCCGCAGCAGGCCCCCCAGGGTGTTCCCCAGCAGGGCTACGGCTACCCGCAGGCACCGCCGGTCCAGGGCGGTTACGGCTTCCCGGGCGCGCCGGCCGAGATGCCGGGCGGCGTGAAGGCCGCCCGCATCATGCTCTACGTCCTCGGCGGTTTCCAGGTGATCGGCGCGATCCTCATGGTCGCCGGCGGCGCCTGGCTGAGCGACAAGCTGACGGAGACCGACGCCTACAGCTCGTCCGGCACCAGCAGCGAGGACGTGGCCGACCTGAGCATGGGCGTCTTCGTGATCCTCGGCGTCCTGGTCCTCGGCTTCGCGCTCTGGGCGATCCTGACCGCCGCCAAGTTCACCTCCGGCAGGAACGGCGTCCGCATCTCGGCGATCGTCTACGGCTCGGTCGTGACGCTCTTCAGCCTCATCAGCCTGCTCACCACGAATGTCTTCGCCCTCATCAGCATCGCCCTGGGCATCATGATCATCGTCTTCTGCGCCAAGCAGGACGGCGCCGCCTGGTTCCAGCGCCCGCGCTACTGAGCCGTACGCGGAATCCGCATGAAGGCCGCAGCACCCGCTCGACCACGGGGGGTGTGCGGCCTTCAGCCGTTCTCGGGCGCCGGCGTGGTCCGCTCCATGACGACGAAGGAGCCCGCCTCGCGGGTGACCCGGTAGCGCGCCTCCGGGTGCAGCTGCTGGGCGTATTTCACCGGGTCGTCGATCGGCTGCGACCAGCCGAAGTCCAGGTTGATCGCGACGACGTCGGGCGCGGTCCCGGGGGCCCCGCCGACCCAGTAGACCGTGCGGTCCGAGGTCAGGTGGGCCATCAGCGTGATGTCCGTCTCCACCCGCGCGCCCACGGGAATGGCGTCCACCGCCGCTTCGGCGGCGTGGGTGCGCGCGTCGGCGCGGTACGTCTCCGGGCGCAGCAGCTCACGGAGCGGAAGGTGCTGGGTGAGGGCGATGGCGACCGCCGCGGCCATGGGAGCGGCGACGTTCGCATAGGAGACGAGCCAGGGGCGCTTCGAGCGCCGGCTCCGCCGGATGCCGTCGGCCATGGCCAGGAAGACCACCGGCATCAGGATCGCGCTGTAGTGCCAGACCATGCCCCAGTGGTTGGAGTCCTGGGAGAGGAGGCGCCAGCCGAGCGTGGGCAGGACGAGCAGGACCAGGGGTGAGCGCAGCGCCATGAAGGCGGTGATCCCGACCAGGAAGACCAGCATCTCCAGCTTGACGGAGGAGTCGAACACACCGAGGACGGAGTCGAGCAGGGAGACCTCCTGCCCGCCGTTCTCCTCGATCTTCTTCCAGTAGTCGTACGTTCCCGCGCTGCTGGCCGCAGGTATGAGCACCAGCACGGTCAGCGCGAACGCGAACACACCGAACGCCGCCAGCAGGAAGCCCTGGAGCCGCCGCCCGTACAGGGCCAGGAGCAGGCCGACGACGGCGACGGTGACCCCGAGGTCCTCCTTGACCAGGACCAGTGGCAGCGACCACAGGACGACTGCCCTGTAGCGCTCCATGAGCAGCGCCCGGCAGACCAGGGCGAGCAGCGGGACGGCGAAGGCTATCTCGTGGAAGTCGGCCTTCGCCGCTTCCTGGAGCCCCCAGGACAGCCCGTACGCGACGGTGGCGCAGAGGCCCGCGCGTCCGCCCAGGATCTGCTGGACCGTACGCCCGACGACGACCGCCGAGCCGGCGAACAGGGCCGCCTGGGCGAACAGCAGGGCGACGGCGGACGGCCAGATCCAGTAGAGCGGGACGAGGAGCGCCACGACGGGGCTGAAGTGGTCGCCGAGTATCAGATAGCCCGGGCCCTTGATGTCGACGACGGGCGCGTCGAAACCGGCGTACGCGCGCACCTCCTGCTCGAAGATGCCGAGGTCCCAGGAGGGCGACTGGAAGTGGCTGTACCGCAGGTACCCGTAGAGGAAGTAGAGCGCGCACAGGATCACGGCGGCGATCAGGTACGGGCGCAGCGGCGCCGGGTGCGGCGTGGCCTCGGCCGGCCCCTCGGCCTGCTCCCCGGACACGTCGGTCTCGCTCTGGTTCAGGTCAAGCACGGTGCCCCCGCAACGGAATCCCTCACTGGTCACTGCCGGTCGCGCCGGTCATGCCACGGCCCGACAAGGCCATTCATTAGAACAGAGGGACGACTGATCTCCGTACGCCGGGACGCGCCGCAGGCCGCACCCGGAAGGGGTGCGGCCTGCGGCAGGTCCTGCGGTGCGTCAGTGGAAGAAGTGGCGCGTGCCGGTGAAGTACATGGTCACGCCCGCCTTCTGCGCGGCCTCGACGACGAGCTCGTCACGGACCGAGCCGCCCGGCTGGGCGACGGCCTTGATTCCGGCGGCGGTGAGGATCTCCAGCCCGTCGGGGAAGGGGAAGAAGGCGTCGGACGCGGCGTACGCGCCCCGTGCCCGCTCCTCGCCCGCGCGCTCGACGGCGAGCTTCGCGGAGTCGACGCGGTTGACCTGGCCCATGCCGACGCCGACCGAGGCGCCGTCCTTGGCGAGGAGGATCGCGTTGGACTTGACGGCGCGGCACGCCTTCCAGGCGAAGGCCAGCTCGCGCAGCTCCTCGGCGGAGAGCGCCTCGCCCGTGGCGAGCGTCCAGTTGGCCGGGTCGTCGCCCTCGGCCTGGAGCCGGTCGGTGACCTGGAGCAGCGCGCCGCCGTCGATCGGCTTGACCTCGACCTCGGCGGACGGGGCCTCGGGGGCGCGCAGCACGCGGATGTTCTTCTTGCGGGCCAGAACCTCGACCGCGCCGTCCTCGTACGCCGGGGCGACGATGACCTCGGTGAAAATCTCCGCGACCTGCTCGGCCATCTCGACGGTCACCGGCCGGTTGACCGCGATCACACCGCCGAACGCGGAGAGCGGGTCGCAGGCGTGCGCGTTGCGGTGCGCCGTGGCGACGTCGTCGGCGATCGCGATGCCGCACGGGTTGGCGTGCTTGATGATCGCGACGCACGGCTCGTCGTGGTCGTAGGCGGCGCGGCGGGCGGCGTCGGTGTCCGTGTAGTTGTTGTAGGACATCTCCTTGCCGTGCAGCTGCTCGGCCTCGGCGAGACCGCCCTCGCCGGAGGTGTAGAGCGCGGCGGGCTGGTGCGGGTTCTCGCCGTAGCGCAGGACGTTCTTGCGCGCGTACGTCGCACCGGTGAAGTCCGGGAAGCCGGAGTCGTCGGCGGCCGCGTAGCCGTCGGCGAACCAGGCGGCCACGGCCACGTCGTACGCGGCGGTGTGCTGGAACGCCTCGGCGGCGAGCCGCTTGCGGGCGGTCAGGTCGAAGCCGCCCTCCTTGACCGCGGCGAGGACGTCGGCGTACCGCTCGGGGCTGGTCACGACCGCCACGGACGGGTGGTTCTTGGCGGCGGCACGGACCATCGAGGGGCCGCCGATGTCGATCTGCTCCACGCACTCGTCGTCGGACGCGCCGGAGGCGACGGTCGCCTTGAACGGGTAGAGGTTGACGACCACCAGGTCGAACGGCTCCACACCGAGCTCGGCGAGCTGCTCGCGGTGGGCGTCCAGGCGCAGGTCGGCGAGGATGCCGGCGTGCACACGGGGGTGCAGGGTCTTGACGCGGCCGTCGAGACACTCGGGGAAGCCGGTGAGCTCCTCGACCTTGGTGACCGGCACACCGGCGGCTGCGATCTTCCCGGCGGTGGAGCCGGTGGAGACCAGCTCGACACCTGCCTCGTGCAGACCGCGGGCGAGGTCTTCGAGCCCCGTCTTGTCGTAGACACTGACCAGGGCGCGGCGGATGGGCTTATTCACCGACATGACCGAGATGAACCTTTCGTCCCTCAATGCGATAGCCGTCACGGGCGAGCCGCCCCACGGCCTCGACGAGCAGCTTGCGCTCGACTTCCTTGATGCGTTCGTGGAGGGCGGCTTCGCCCTCCACCGTTTCCTCTTCGGTCACCTCGACCACGCCCTGCGCGATGATCGGACCGGTGTCGACGCCGTCGTCGACGAAGTGGACGGTGCACCCGGTGACCTTCACGCCGTGCGCGAGGGCGTCACGGACTCCGTGAGCACCGGGAAAGCTGGGGAGCAGGGCGGGGTGGGTGTTGACGATGCGGCCGCCGAAACCGGCCAGGAACGCCTTGCCCACGATCTTCATGAACCCCGCGGACACCACGAGGTCCGGGCGGTGTTCCGCCACGGCTTCCGTCAGGGCCGCGTCCCACTCGTCACGGCTCGCGTACTCGCCGAGCTTGCACACGAAGGTGGGAAGTCCGGCCCGCTCGGCACGCTCGATGCCGAGGGTGCCGTAGCGGTCCGCGCCGACCGCGACGATCCGGGCGCCGTAGCCCTCGGGATCGTCACCGATCGCATCGAGGAGCGCCTGGAGGTTCGAGCCTGAGCCGGAGACGAGCACGACCACACGGGCCGGAGCGGCGGAGGGGGGCGGGGAGGCCACGTGGGGGCCCTTTCTCGCGTGGTGCAGCTGGTACGCGATGTACAGGAGGTGCGTTTGTATGGTCGTACGAAAGAAGCTCGTCCCGCGATACGGGGAACTCTACGAACGGTCCGACCGTCAGCAACGATACCGGCACACCCGGCGGCCCCCACGGGACGGGGGCGTAGCCGGGAGGTAGCGTCAGGGGACAGGGAACCGCCCCCGGGCGGAAATGACGAGATGGGGAAGACGTTCACCACATGCCGGACCGCCTCCGCACCGCCCTTGGCCACCCGCTGCCCGAGCGGGCCTCCACGCTGATGCGGGAACGCCAGTCCTCATCGCCGGACTCCTCGTCGGGGCCGTCCTCTTCGGGGTCGTCCGACGACAATCCGTTCGCGGCACCGCCCGAGGACCGGCCCGACCAGCCCTGGCAGCCCCGCCACCCCTCGCATGCGCCGGGAAACCACGGCAACGGCGGGAACGGTGACAGCGGCGAGGGGAACTCCGACGACCGCCCGGTCTGGGGCAGTCAGTGGAGCGACCAGCAGCCGGGCCGTCAGAACGGCGGCTTCGGCGGCCGTCCCGGCGGCAGCGGCGGGCCGAGCGGCCAGGGCGGCGGCCCCGAGGGCAACCCCGGCGGGCTGCGCTGGGACCCGACCGACCCCGCCCAGCGGCGCGCACGGTACGCGGTGCTGGGCGGCATGTGGGCGTTCTTCTTCGCCCTCTTCGACTTCCCCGAGATCGCGATGCTCCTCGGCGCCCTCGCCGTGTACTGGGCGATCAGCGCCCTCCGCGGTGGGCCGCGCAAGACCGAGGCGGCCGGTGCGGGGCAGGCCACGGCATCCGCCGTGAACGGCCCGGACCGGGCCACCACGCCCGAGCCGGGCGCCGCGCCCCGAACCGCCCCCGGCGTCGCGCAGGGCAGCACCCGGCAGCAGACGACGGCGGCCGTCAGCGGGCTGGTGACGGCGCTGCTGGCCCTGGCGATCGTGGCCACCGGCTACACGGTCCAGCTGGTCTATCGCGACTACTACACCTGCGTGAACGACGCGCTCACCAAGACCGGCGCCCTGGCCTGCAACGACAAGCTGCCCGACCCGCTGGAGCCCTTCTTCGGCGTGAAGGAATAGCCCCCGCGCTCCCGCGCACCGGAACGCTCGCTACGGAGTAGTTTCACGGCCGGGTTCCGCATGCCCCTCGGCATCCGGAACCCGGCCGTTCGGCGTATCGGGCTCGGGGGTGGGCTCGGGGCCGGGGGGTGCGGCGGGGGCGGGGGGCGGCACCGGAGCAGCTGCGGGCGCCGGTGGCGATGCCGGCACAGGAGGAGTCACAGGAGTGGCCGGTACGGGAGTGACCGGCGCGGGAGTGACCGGCGCGGGAGTGACCGGCGCGGGAGTGACCGGCGCGACGGTTGCCGGTACCGGCGCGGGCACGGGTACCGGCGCGGGCCCCGGCGCCGCGTCCGTGTCCGCCGGGAAGTCCGCCATCAGTCCGCCCGAGCTCTTCTTGAGCGCGGCCCAGCGCGCCTCCCTCGCCCCGTCCTCGTGCCACGGTCCGGCCGACAGGAAGTCGTACGGCTCCGCGTCCGGGTCCGCTCCCTCGGGTCCCTTCTCCGTCGTCTGCCCCGGCTCCCCGCCCGGTTCCGCCTTCGCCTGCTCCGCCTTCGCCTGCTCCCCCTTCGCCGCCTCCCACCGCCATCCCCACCGTTCCTCCCGCAGCCGCCACGCCCGGAACAGCAGCGCCGCCGGTACGCCGAGCACAGCCGTCCACGCGAGAGCGGCCGGGCCCACCAGCCACCACACGGGGCCGAACTCCGCGAGCGCCCCGGTGCCCAGCGGGCCGCCCGACGCCGCAGCCAGCACCGCGGCCCCGGCCCCGCAGCCGACGGCCGCCAGCCCGGTCACCAGCGCGGTACGGGTCTGCCCCCAGGCCTCCTCACGCGCCCCGCGCACCGGGGTCGCCCCCCGGGCGACGAACCTGGCGACGGCCAGGGCTGCCACGGCCGGCACCGCGACGGCCGCCCAGTTCGCCGCCGTCCCCGGTCCGTGGGACGGCACCGCGGCAAGCAGCGGGAAATCCGGCATGGCGGGCGGCCCGGTGAAGGCGAGCGGGGTGGCCAGGGACGCCGTACCGAGGGCGAACCCAGGTCCGAGCCCGTACGCGGCGCCCCACATCGCCGCGTTCGGTACGAGCGCGGTCGCCAGCAGGAGCACGGAACTCCGGCCCGCCCAGTCGCCCGCCAGCCCCACGAACGACTCCCGCGCCGCACCGGTGTGCCACATCAGTGCCACCGCCACCAGCAGCGCCCCGCCGCCGAGCAGCATGAGCACACCCGCGGCGGCCGATCGCACGGCCACCGAGGCCCCGGACCGGAAGCTGGAGCGGGCGGCAGCCTCCTGCAGACTCAGCGGCGCCCAGACCAGCAGCGGGGTCAGCGGTCGCCCACGGGCCGCCCACACCCCCGCGGCCGCCGCACCGGCCACCACGAAGGTGACGGGGAAGGCGATCGAGGCGCGGTCGGCCGGCAGCCCTCCGTCGCGCGCGTAGGCCGCCGCGGCGAACACCACCAGCAGATAGCCGGCGCTCACCGCGCAGAACGCCCCGACCGCCGAGTGTCCTGCCGTGTCCTTCCCTTCGGTCTCCGCCGAGTCCCGGGCGGCCCGGTGCACCAGCCACACCGGCACCACGACGAGCAGCAGCGGGACCACCGCCACGGGCGCGGGGTGGCCTCCCACCGTGTCGGCCCTGACGAGTTCGGCGCCGTGGGCGAGCAGCCAGAGTCCGGTCGCCACATGGAGGGCCCCGCCGGGCCCGCTGTCGGGGTACGGGGAGCTGATCCACAGCACCATGACCAGGACGGCCAGCGAGCCGAGCCCGAGCCCCGCCGCCAGCACCCCGCGCACGAAGGCGGAGGCCAGCGCGGCGGACCTGCTCCGCTCGGCCGGCAACATCGGGCTGCGTTCGGTCACTTGGGTCACGCGGCCATGCTGCCAACGACACGCGCTTATTCCGTGTAACGGGCGAATAGCCGCTGTGTCGCCCAATATACGTTTATGTACTTTTTCACCCAGTGCAGTGTCACCGGGGACGGAGGCCGGACATGACGCGGAGCATCGCCGAACCGGCCCCGCAGCCTCGGGAGCACCTGGAGCGCCTCACCGCCGAGGAGGCGTACGACGCGCTGTACGGCCGCACCGCACCCGGTCTGACCCGTCAGATGTATCTGCTGACCGGCCGCCGGAGGCTCTCCCGGGAGGCCGTCGAACACGCCTTCCGGACCGCCTGGCAGCGCTGGCCCGAGGTGGCCAGGGACGGCGACCCGGCGGGCTGGGTGCGGGCGGCCTCGTACGAGTACGCGATGTCGCCCTGGCACCGGCTGCGCCGCGCCCACCGCCGGGCCGACGCCCCGCCCGGGGACCCGGCGCGGCGTGCACTGCTCGACGCGCTGCTCGCCCTGCCGCCCTCGTACCGGCGCACCCTGCTGCTCCACGACGCCGTGGGACTGGGGCTGCCGGAGACCGCCGCGGAGACGGAGGCGAGCACTCCCGCCGCGGCGAGCAGACTGCTGAACGCCCGGGCCGCCGTCGCCGAGCGGCTGCCCGAGCCGGCGCAGGCCGTGGATACCGGTGGCAGATCCGTGGTGCTCCAGGAGCGGCTGGCCGCACTCGCCCTCGCGGAACAGGTGCCCGAACCGCCGTCGGCCCCCGCCGTCCGCGCGCGCGGCGAGCGCGTCGCGGAACTCTGGACCCGGGCGGCGCTCTGCTTCGGGGTGCTGCTCATCAGCACGACCGCCTTCACCCTGCACACGGCCCCCACCCGGTACGAGCAGCCGCTGGCCCCCGCCGAACGCGTCGGCGGTGTCCCTCCGCTCGGTGGACCCGAGAAGCTGACGCCGCAGGACCTGAAGCTGCAGAAGTCCCTGCGGAGCGAGCTCACCCACGGCCCGGAACGGCTGATCCCGCACATCCCTTGACCGGGCTCCCCGGCACGACCGCCCCGGCGGGTTCCCAGAACGCAAACGGCGCGGGCCCGCACCCCTCATGGAGGAGGTGCGGGCCCGCGCCGTTACCGCGGTGAAGCGGTGAAGCGTCAGCCGCCGAGGATCTCGCGCGCCAGCTTGGCGGTCTCGGTCGGCGTCTTGCCGACCTTCACGCCGGCGGCCTCGAGGGCCTCCTTCTTGGCCGCGGCCGTACCGGAGGAGCCGGAGACGATGGCGCCCGCGTGGCCCATGGTCTTGCCCTCCGGGGCGGTGAAGCCCGCGACGTAGCCGACGACCGGCTTCGTGACGTTCTTCGCGATGTAGTCGGCGGCACGCTCCTCGGCGTCGCCACCGATCTCGCCGATCATCACGATGAGGTCCGTGTCGGGGTCGGCCTCGAACGCGGCGAGCGCGTCGATGTGCGTCGTGCCGATGACCGGGTCGCCACCGATGCCGACGGCCGAGGAGAAGCCGATGTCACGGAGCTCGTACATCATCTGGTAGGTCAGCGTGCCGGACTTCGACACGAGACCGATGCGGCCGGGCTTGGTGATGTCGCCCGGGATGATGCCGGCATTGGACTGGCCGGGGGTGATCAGGCCGGGGCAGTTCGGACCGATGATCCGGGTCTTGTTGCCCTTCGAGCCGGCGTACGCCCAGAAGGCGGCCGAGTCGTGGACCGCGATGCCCTCGGTGATCACGACGGCCAGCGGGATCTCGGCGTCGATCGCCTCGACGACGGCGGCCTTCGCGAACGCCGGCGGCACGAAGAGGACGGACACGTCGGCGCCGGTCTTCTCGATCGCCTCGGCGACGGACCCGAATACGGGTACCTCGGTGCCGTCGAAGTCCACGGAGGTGCCCGCCTTGCGCGGGTTCACGCCACCGACGATGTTGGTGCCGTCGGCCAGCATGAGCTTGGTGTGCTTCATGCCCGTGGCGCCGGTCATCCCCTGGACGATGACCTTGCTGTCCTTGGTGAGGAAGATAGCCATGGTGTTGGAGTCCCTTAGTCCCTTGTCGTGTCGGAGACGCGCAACGTCACAGCGCAGCCGCGGCGAGCTCGGCGGCCTTGTCGGCCGCGCCGTCCATGGTGTCCACACGCTGAACGAGCGGGTGGTTGGCGTCGGAGAGGATCTTGCGACCCAGCTCCGCGTTGTTGCCGTCGAGGCGCACGACCAGCGGCTTGGTGACGTCCTCGCCCTTGGACTTGAGCAGCTCCAGGGCCTGGACGATGCCGTTGGCGACCTCGTCGCAGGCGGTGATGCCACCGAAGACGTTGACGAAGACGGACTTGACGTCCGCGTCGCCGAGGATGATCTCCAGGCCGTTCGCCATGACCTCTGCGGAGGCGCCGCCACCGATGTCGAGGAAGTTGGCGGGCTTCACGTTGCCGTGCTTCTCACCGGCGTACGCGACGACGTCCAGGGTCGACATGACCAGACCGGCACCGTTACCGATGATGCCGACCTCGCCCTCGAGCTTGACGTAGTTGAGGTTCTTGGCCTTGGCGGCGGCCTCGAGGGGGTTGGCCGCGGCCTTGTCCTCGAGCGCCTCGTGGCCGGGCTGACGGAAGTCGGCGTTCTCGTCGAGAGACACCTTGCCGTCCAGGGCCAGGATGCGGCCGTCCTTGGTCTTCACCAGCGGGTTGACCTCGACGAGGAGCGCGTCCTCGGCGACGAAGGTGTCCCACAGGGTCACCAGGGCCTCGGCGACACCCTCGGCCACCTCGGCCGGGAACTTCGCCAGGGCCACGATCTCGCGGGCCTTCACGATGTCCACGCCGTCGACGGCGTTGACCGGGACCTTCGCGAGGGCCTCGGGGGTCTTCTCCGCGACCTCCTCGATGTCCATGCCGCCCTGCACCGAGGCCATGGCCAGGAAGGTGCGGTTGGTGCGGTCGAGGAGGTACGAGACGTAGTACTCCGCCTCGATCTCCGGGGACAGCTCGGCGATCATCACCTTGTGGACCGTGTGGCCCTTGATGTCCATCCCGAGGATGTCGGTCGCGCGAGCGACCGCTTCGTCCGGGTCTGCCGCCAGCTTCACGCCGCCGGCCTTGCCTCGGCCGCCGACCTTCACCTGCGCCTTGACGACGGACTTGCCGCCCAGCCGCTCGGTCGCCTCGCGGGCTGCCTCAGGCGTGTCGATCACTTCACCGGCCAGCACCGGTACACCGTGCTTGGCGAAGAGGTCCCTCGCCTGGTACTCGAACAGGTCCACGCGCGTCCGTCCCTTTTAGTGGTCTCGCGGTTCGTTTTCTGCGTGGGCGTGCCGCGAGGGCAACGTGACTGCGCAGTCACTAGGGAGGCGCACACGGTGACCGGGTACGCGGCATGTCCATCCGGCAGGTTATCCCCCGCGCCGCACCGGACCCTAAATTGCACATCACACCGGAGCGGTGATAACGGTCACAGACCCCGCTGGTGGCCGGGTTACGAGGGACAAATCGGCACCTCCGCGGAGCCGCCAGGACCGCCCGTGGCCCGGGGTCGGGCGGTGTCCGGTCCGGGGTGCGGACGGTGCCGGTCCGGGGTACGGACCCGGGCCGTCCGCCTCACCGGCCGGTGTCCGGTATCGGCAGGGGCCGTTTCCCGATCGCCGCCGCCATGACCTCCGGGAAGAGATCAGGAGTGCAGGCGAAGGCCGGGGCACCGAGCGCCGCAAGCGCGGCGGCGTGTTCGCGGTCGTAGGAGGGGGTGCCCTCGTCGGACAGGGCGAGCAGCGTCACGAACTGCACGCCGGACGCCTTCATCGCCGCGGCCCGCCGGACCATCTCGTCGCGGATCCCTCCCTCGTGGAGATCGCTGATGAGGACGACCACGGTGTCCGCCGGACGGGTGATCTTCGACTGGCAGTAGGCGAGTGCGCGGTTGATGTCCGTGCCGCCGCCGAGCTGTGTGCCGAACAGGACGTCCACCGGGTCGTCGAGCTGGTCGGTGAGATCGACGACGGCCGTGTCGAACACGACGAGCCGCGTCGCCAGGGTCCTCATCGAGGCGAGCACCGCGCCGAAGACCGCGGCGTGGACCACGGAGGCGGCCATCGACCCGGACTGGTCGACACAGAGGATGACGTCCTTCTTCACGGACCGGTCCGTGCGCCCGTACCCGACGAGGCGCTCGGGTATCACCGTGCCGGCCCCTTCGCGGATCGAGCCGCCCTCCCGGCCCTCCCGGCCGGGGAGCGACACGTAATTCTTCAGATTGGCCCGGATCGTGCGGTCCCAGTCGATGTCCCGGTGGCGCGGCCGGGCCGCCCGTGCCGAACGGTCCAGGGCCCCCGTGAGCGTGGCCCTGGTACGGGTGGCCAGCCGGCGCTCCAGGTCCTCGACGACCTTGCGCACGACGGCCCGGGCCGTCTCCCTCGTCGTCTCCGGCATGGCCTTGCCCAGCGAGAGCAGGGTGCCGACCAGGTGGACATCGGGTTCCACGGCCTCCAGCATCTCCGGCTCCAGCAGCAGCGCGGAGAGCCCGAGCCGGTCGATCGCGTCGCGCTGCATGACCTGGACGACGGGGGCCGGGAAGTACGTACGGATGTCGCCGAGCCAGCGGGCCACCGACGGGGCGGACGCGCCGAGCCCCGCGGAGCGCTCGGTTCCGCCCCGGCCGCCGGGCTTCTTCCCCGCTTCGTACAGCGCGGTCAGCGCTCCGTCCATCGCGGCGTCGCGGCCGGTGAGCGCGCGCGCCGTGCCCTCGGCGCCGTCCTCGCCGAGCACCATGCGCCAGCGCCGCAGCCGCTCGTCCTCGGCCGGAGTCGGGTCCATGGTTCTCTCCTCCTTCTTCTCCTGCGTGTCCGTGGGGCCCGCCCTCATGGCCGTAGGGCTGTCCTCATGGTCGTGGGGCCCGCCGTCATCCGGTCGCCGCCCGCCGGCCCGGGGCGTCCGGGCCGAGGAGCAGCCGGAGCACCGGGAGCACCGCGTCCGCCCGCTCCTCGTCCAGCCCTTCACCGAAGCCCGGAGCGGCGGGTACGCCCTCGTCGCGCGCCCTGCCGGGATCCGGTCCGCGGCGCACCAGCTCGCCCAGCGTCCGCCGTACACCCGGCTCGTAGGCCGAGAAGGTGCGGCGCAGCAGGGGCAGCACGCCGGTGAACATGTCGGCCGGTATGCCCGTCAGCCAGGCGTCGACGAGCCCGAGGAGACGCTCGTCGTGCACCAGCAGCAGGCCGCCGCCCGCGGCTCCGCCGACGAAGCCCTCGATCCAGGCGGCCGCGTCGGGTGGTGCGGTGCCGGGCGAGAGGGCCAGTCCCATCAGGCGGGCGGCCTCGCTGTCCGCCAGCCGTCCGTCGTCCAGGAGCAGTCGTGTGGCGCGGCCCCGGATCACACCGGCGGCCGTGTCCCGGGCGGCCAGCTTGTGCAGGACACCGGCCCACCGCTCGGGCAGCCCGTCCGCCCGTACGGCGCCGGAGAGCAGCCCGATCGCGGTGTGCACCGCGTCCACCCGGCGATGGGCCTCCGCCGCCGCGTCCGCGTCGAGGCCGGTGCAGGCGGGCGGCAGGCCCACGCAGACGCGCTCGGCAAGGCCGACGGCCACCTCTCCCAGCGCTGCGGTGTCGGTGGACCGCACGTCCCCGTACCGCAGGGAGCGGGCCAGGGCGGGCAGTGCGTCGGCGAGGTGGCCCACGTCCGTGTCCAGGGCGGCCCGGTCCGAGAGCGCCCTCATCACGACGGGCAGCGCCTCGGGCAGGCCGGCGAGGAGACATTGCTCGGCGAGCGTGGTGACCCCGGCGAGCGACGACGAGGACACGGCGTCCGACTCGGCCCTGGCGGTCGCGGCTCCGAGGACGGTCGTGCCCCACACCCCTGCCTCGGCGGTACGGACGAACAGCTCGGGCTCCCAGCGCAGCCGCCAGCTCTCCCGGAACGTCCCGGTGCTGCCCCGGCCCACGGCGGGCTCGCCCCAGTGCACTCCGAGGAGCCGCAGCCGGTGCAGCAGTCTGCTGCGGGCCGCGTCCGTGTCCTTGCGCAGATCGAGCTCCAGCTCCCGTCGCTCCGCCTCGGGCCTGAGCCTCAGCGTGCGCTGCTGCCGGTCCAGGTCGCGCTGGAGGGGGACGGCGGGCGCGGTGTCGGGGACCTCGCCGAGGGTCTCGCCGACGACGAGCCTGTCCCGGACGAGGGCGAGCGGCACATCGGATCCCTCGCACATGACTGCCCTGACCGCGTCGGTGGCTTCGGCCAGGCCGACGGCCGGGCGGCCGCGCAGGGCGGCCAGGGTCCCGGCGAGCCGGACGGCCTCGATGACATCCGCGGAGGACACGGGCCGGTCCGCCACGCGCAGCAGTCCGGCCACCTTGGTCATCCAGCGCTCCACGGGCCGGTCGGGGGCGCCGAAGAGGTGGCCGTACCAGCCGGGCGACTCGATCCCCGCGCCGTATCCGCTGTGCCGGGCGAGCCTGCGGTGCGTCCAGGGCACCCAGGTCAGCTCCGTTCTGACCTTGGGCATCCCCTTGAGGAGCGCACGGTCGGCGGCGACGGTCGTCCTCGCGCCGAGCGCGGGCACGTGCCACGCACCGCAGACCACGGCGATGCCGTCACCGAACTCCTTGCGGGCGGCCCGCAGCTGGAGCCGCATGGCGGCTTCCCGGACGGCGTCCTGCGGGTGCCCGCCGTCCCCGTACGCCTCGCGCAGTGCGGTCATCGCCTCGGCGAGCGCGGCGAAGGGGGCACACGGATCGGCCGGGCCGCCGCCTGCCGCCCGGTGCTCGACGACGTCCTCCCACCAGCGCTCGGGGTCGTCGTAGCCCGCGGCCCCTGCGAGGATCCCGATCGGATCGATGCCCCGGCCGTCCTCGGGGCCGTCCTTCCCGCTCTCCTCCCGATGCTCCGTCAGCGCCAGGGAGTGCGCGGCGGGCAGGTCCACGAAGCGCACGGGGATCCCGTGCGCCGATGCCCAGCGGATCGCCACCCACTCGGGCGAGAAGTCGGCCAGCGGCCAGAACGCGGCACGCCCCGGGTCGTCCACGGCGTGCGCGAGGAGCGCGACCGGCGGGCGCATCCGGGCGTGCGCGGCGAGCGGCAGCAACGCGTCGCCCTCGGGCGGCCCTTCGACGAGCACGGCGCTCGGCCGTACGGCTTCCAGGGCGGCCAGGACCGCGCGGGCGGAGCCAGGGCCGTGGTGCCGCACCCCCAGCAGCAGCGGCCCCGCGGGTCCAGCGGCGGTCCCCTTGCCGCGGGGTGTCATTCGGCGGCCTCACGGCAGGCGCGGTAGAAGTCCTTCCATCCGTCGCGCTCCCGGACGACGGTCTCGACGTACTCCTGCCAGGCGACATGGTCGGCGACGGGGTCGCGGACGACGGCCCCGATGATGCCGGCCGCCACGTCCCCTGGGCGCAGGACGCCGTCGCCGAAGTGGGCGGCGAGCGCGAGGCCTCCGGTGACGACGGAGATGGCCTCGGCCGTGGACAGCGTCCCGGACGGTGACTTGAGCTTGGTGCGGCCGTCCGTGGTGATGCCGTCGCGCAGTTCACGAAAGACCGTGACGACGCGCCGGATCTCGGCCATGCCGTCCGGTGCCGGGGGCAGGTCGAGCGAGCGCCCGATCTGGGCCACCCGCCGGGACACGATGTCCACCTCGGCCTCGGGCGTCGCGGGCAGCGGCAGCACGACGGTGTTGAACCTGCGGCGCAGGGCGCTGGAGAGCTCGTTGACCCCGCGGTCGCGGTCGTTGGCCGTGGCGACGAGGTTGAACCCCCGCACCGCCTGGACCTCTTGCCCCAGCTCGGGGACGGGGAGCGTCTTCTCGGACAGGATCGTGATCAGCGCGTCCTGCACATCGGCGGGGATACGGGTGAGCTCCTCGACGCGCGCGGTCATGCCCTCGGACATGGCCCGCATGACGGGGCTCGGCACCAACGCCTCACGGCTGGGTCCGTGGGCCAGCAGCTGCGCGTAGTTCCACCCGTAGCGGACGGCTTCCTCGGGGGTGCCCGCGGTGCCCTGGACGAGCAGGGTCGAGTCCCCGCTGACGGCCGCGGCGAGATGCTCGGACACCCAGGTCTTGGCGGTCCCCGGAACGCCGAGGAGCAGCAGCGCCCGGTCGGTGGCGAGCGTGGTGACGGCGACCTCGACGAGGCGGCGCGGGCCCACGTACTTCGGCGTGATCAGTGTGCCGTCCGGGAGTGTCCCGCCGAGCAGATAGGTGGAGACGGCCCACGGCGAGAGCTTCCAACGGGCGGGCCTGGGGCGGTCGTCGGCGGCGGCGAGCGCCTTGAGCTCGTCGGCGAAGGCATGCTCGGCATGCGACCTCAGGACGTCGCCGCCGGCTGCGTCGGTCAGTACGGACACGGTCATGGATCCCCCTCCGGATCGGTCGATCCGATGCGGTTTCCACGGTGCACCATGGCACTGACAATCGGTCCCGGCGCACAGCCGGGGCCGGTCGGGTCGAGGCGGTCAACCCCGCCTCGGGGCAGGTGGAATCGCAGGTCGGAGCCGATTGTCAGTGGGGCGCCCTACCGTCGGTTCCATGGTGCTATCTCACGGGGGAGAACCCTGGCGCCCCGCCGGACCGGCGGCGCGCCATGCGGTGGAGCGGGTGCCGGACCGGGCTCCTGACGAGGCGTCGTCCGAGGCGGACCGGGCGGCGGCCCGTCGTGCGGGCCGCAGGGCCGCGCGCATCACGGGCGGTGCGCAGGAGCTGGACCAGCGGCTCACCGATCTGCTGCGCGGCGGACTCGCGGCGGCGGACCGCCCGGGTCACGGGCTGTGGGAGGAGACAGCGGCCCGCATGGTCGACGCTCAGGCGCCGGGACTCGCGGGACGGGTGCGGGAGTTGGGTTCGGTTCCGGCCTCCGGGCCCGGCTGGCCGGCGCGGCTGCTCGAGGAGTGCGCGCTCCTGCGCCTGCTGGACTCGGCCTGGCTCGGACTCGACCGGCTGCCGGGCCCGCTGGCGGCGACCGTGCGCGCGAGAGTGGGACTGACCGCGTCGGCCGAAGGGCCGGCCGTCCGCGACCACTGGCTGGTCCTCGCGCAGTACGACATACCGGACGGCCGGATCGTCACCCGCCGCACCTGGCTGTACGGCAGGGGTTCGGAGCGCGTCTCGCTGCTGCTGTCATACGGCGCGCCGGGGCGTGCCCCCGCCCGGTCGCTGCCGGTGGGCACGGTGATCGACGCCGAAGTGACACCGTATCCGGGCGGCGGTGGGCTGAGGGGAGAGCTGGGGCAGCAGTTCGGCGAGCCTGTCGTCACGACGGCACCACCCCCCGGCGGCACGACGGCCGACGCCCTCGCCGCCTACGGGCACGCACTGCGGGAGGACCCCTGGCTCGACGCCTGGCCCGCGATGCTGCGCGATGTCATACCCGCGCCGTCCGGGGACGGCTGGCAGTTGGTCGGCGCGGTGGACGGTTCCGCCCTGCCGGTGGCACCCCCGGCGCTGTCCCGGCCGGGTCTGTGGAAGCTCGTGGCACTCTCCGGCGGCGGCCCGCTGACCGTGTTCGGCGAGTGCGGGCACCGGGGCTTCGACCCGCTCGCCGCCTGGTGCGCCGGGGCCTCCGGCGACGAGGCGCCGAGCGCGGCCGTGGCGCTCACCTGACGCCTGCGCCCGTCTGTGCCCGCCTGACGCCCGCGCTCTCCCGGCGGCCTGCTCTCCGAGCGGCCTGTTCTCCTGGCGGTCTGTTCTCCCGATCCGCCGCACGCCCCGTGCCCCACCCGTCGATTCCAGGACCACCCGAAGGGACCCGCCCGATGTCCACCACCGCCACGACGACAGGCGTGCCCGTGAACGCCTCGTGGGAAGACCTCGTCACCTCGGCGCTGCTCGGCACCGACCGGCGCCCGCTCCGGGCCGCGGGCGGCGCCCCGGTCGGTCCCGCGGCGCTGCTGGACACGGCGGCGATACACACCGTGCGGCGCAGGGCGGCTCTGCGGCCCGCCGGCGGGGCCACCCTTCCCGAGCCCGCGCCCGCCGATCCCCGGCCGGCGCTGCCTGCCGCCGCCCGTCGGCGGCTCGCCCAGCTGCTCGCCGACCGCTCGGCGCCACCCACCGGCGGGCGCCGGGGAGCGGCACCCGATCTCACCGAGCTCATCCCCCAGTGGCTGGCCTCCGCCGGAGCGCACGGTTACCGGGCACCGGCGGAGCTGCTGCCCGCACTGCTGGACGCGGCACGGGCGCGTACGGATCTGCGCCCGCACGTCCTCGCGTTCGCGGGGCCGCGCGGACTCTGGCTGGCCGGACTGAATCCGGAGTGGAAATTCGCGCTGCGCGCTTCGTCACGCGGCGCGCGGCGGCCGGGCACCGAGGATCCGGAGACGGTGCGCCGGCTCTGGGAGGAGGGCCTCTTCGCCGAACGGGTCGCGCTGCTCGGGGCCGTACGCGAGCGGGATCCCGGCGCGGCCCTGGCCCTGCTCGCCACCACCTGGGCCACGGAGCGTGCCGAGGACCGGCTGATGTTCCTCGATTCCCTGCGGTCCGGCCTCTCCGGCGGCGACGAGGCGTTCCTGGAGGAGGCCCTGGCGGACCGCAGCCGCAACGTACGCTCCACGGCCGCCGAGCTTCTGTCCGCCCTGCCCGGTTCGGCGCTCGCCCGCCGGATGGCGGCCCGTGCCACCTCCTGCGTGAACCCCGACCGTACGGGGGGCGCCATGTCCGTCGCCGTGGAGGCACCGCACGAGTGCGACGCGGCGATGCAGCGCGACGGCGTGGCGCCCGTACCGCCCTCGGGGCGCGGTGAACGCTCCTGGTGGCTCGGCCAGTTGGTGGAGGCGGCCCCGCTCGGCGTGTGGCGGGAGAGGTTCGGCGGCCGGACGGCCGAGCAGCTCGTGTCACTGCCGGTCGCCGACGGCTGGGCCGGTGAGCTGCACGCCGCCTGGTGCCGGGCCGCCGTGCGGCAGCGGGACCCCTACTGGGCGCGGGCGCTGCTCGGGGCCCCGTCGACCCCCTTGGCGAACGGCCCCGGGACGGCGTCGCTGGCGGAGCGGTCGAAGCTCCTCGCCACCCTGCCACCCCCCGAGCGGGCGCTCTGGGTCGCCGGTTTCATAGCCGCGCACGGCCTGTCCGAAGCGTTCCAGCTGCTCGGTGTCTGCTCCGTGCCCTGGGACGGGCCGCTGGGCCGGGCGGTGGTCGACGCGCTGGACATCGCCCGGGACGCGGGGAGCTACCCCTGGAGCTTCAGCGGGGTGATGGGCCTCGCCGAGCGCTGCCTGAACCCTGCCGAGGCTGACCGGCTCGCGGTGCTCACCACCACGCCGGACGAGCCGGAGGGCGCGTCACCGGGTGCGGGCGGCTACTGGTCGGAGGCGTTCCAGCGCCTGGTCTCCACCCTGCGTCTGCGCGCCGCCATGGACGCGGAGCTGGCCCAGGACGGCACGGATTGACCGCGGAGAAAGGCGGGAGGGACGGAAACAGGGCCGGCAAGGCGGAATCAGGGCAGGCGCTCAGGCCTCCGCGGGCTGACGGACGTGCGCGTTCACCCATTCGACGATCGAGGCGGTCGTCGCACCCGGGGTGAAGATCTCCGCGACACCCTGTTCCTTCAGCGGAGCGATGTCCGCCTCGGGGATGATGCCGCCGCCGAACACCTTGATGTCCTCCGCGTCGCGCTCCTTCAACAGTTCGATGACCTTGGCGAAGAGCGTGTTGTGGGCACCCGAGAGGATCGACAGGCCGATGGCGTCTGCGTCCTCCTGGATCGCCGTGTCGACGATCTGCTCGGGGGTCTGGTGGAGCCCCGTGTAGATGACCTCCATGCCCGCGTCCCGCAGCGCCCGCGCGATCACCTTGGCCCCGCGGTCATGGCCGTCGAGGCCCGGCTTGGCCACCACCACTCGGATCGGACCGGTCACACCCATCAATGCCTCCACATGCGTTTCCCGTACCCGGAGGGCCGGTGATGTGAACGAACGTTATCCACAGCATCCCGCACGGCGTCGTTTCGCGGTGGACCGGGAGGGGGAAATCACACATGGGACATGTTCGCCGGCGTCGTTCCCAGCATCGGGCGGTCCATCGGCCGCGCGGGGAGCGCGCCAGGGGAGCCGCAACGAGGTCGCCGTACCACCGTGCCGTCAGCCGCACGGCACGGTGGTACGGCCCCGGCGCATCAGGGCCGCCGGTAGCCTCCGCGGCGATCCCCGTGAGGGCGTACGGGGCAGGGAGCCGCCTCCCCCGCATGCCAGTGCAGGAGGTCGGCCATGAAGGTCCTGTCCTTCCTACCCCTACTGTTGCGCAGGCCGTGTCTGCGCCCCGCCTGGCTGTCGTCGACGCTGGTCAGAGCCACCGCACTGGAGCTGGTGATCCTCGCCGGGCACGTACTCATCTACCCGTCCGGCCTCACCCCGGAGCGCCGGCGCCCCGCACCCACCCCGGACACCGGAACCGGAACCCGACCTGGCGCCTCCACCGACCGGTTCACCCGTTCGGCGGACACGGCGGACACAGCAGACGCAGGCACAGCGGACACAGCAGGAACAGCAGGAAGGCCGGATGCACCAGGACCGGCAGCCGTGGCGGACACCTCGGCCACCGCGGAGGCGACCACGCTGCCCACGGCGACCGGTGACCGGCCGCCCGTCGTGCTCCTCCACGGCTTCATCGACAACCGCTCCGTGTTCGTCCTGCTCCGCCGCTCCCTGTCCCGGCACGGCTGGCACCACCTGGAATCGCTCAACTACTCGCCCCTGACCTGCGACATCCGCACCGCCGCCGAGCTGCTCGACCGCCATGTGGAGGAGATCTGCGCCCGCACCGGGCACCGCGAGATCGACATCGTCGGCCACAGCCTCGGCGGTCTGATCGCGCGGTACTACGTGCAGCGGCTCGGCGGGGACCGCAGGGTACGCACCCTCGTCACCCTCGGCACGCCGCACGGTGGCACCGCCGCCGCCCCGCTGGCAGGCGCACACCCCATCGTCCGCCAGATGCGCAGCGGCTCGGACCTGATCGCGGAGCTGCGTCGCCCCGCTCCGGGCTGCCGGACCCGGTTCGTCAGCTTCTGGAGCGAGCTGGACAGGGTGATGCTCCCCGTCGAGACGGCCTGCGTCGACCACCCCGACCTCGACGCGGTCAATGTGCGTGTCACGGGAATCGGCCATCTCGCCCTGCCGGTGCACCCAGCGGTCGCGTCAGCGATCCGCCAGGCACTGGAGTCCGACGCCGCGGCCCTCGGCGCTCCAGGGGCCGCCTCCGTCGCCTGATCTCCCTCATGGCGACGGCGACGGCTCAGGAGGCCGTACCCCCGTGGCCGCCGCCCGAACCGCAGCCACCACCCGGTCCAGGGGTACGCCGGTGGGGACGGTGACGCCCAGCGCGGCGACCGTTCCGACCGGGCCCCGCACCGGAGCGGCCACCGACACCTCGCCCAGCCGGAACTCCTCGGCGCAGACCGCCAGCCCGGCCTCCCGGATCCGGGCTAGCTGGCCGGCGAGGATGCCCGGGGAGACCACCGTGTGCCGGGTGTGCCGGGGCAGCTCCGTCGGCGGGACAGCGATCAGCACCTTCCCGTACGCCGTCGCGTGCGGCGGCTGCCGCTCCCCGCTCACCAGGCACAGCACCCCGTCGGCCGCCGGGGCGGAGAGCACCGCCAGATCCGCGTGACCGCCGGTCCGGGCACCCAGCGCCCGCAGTGCCGGGAGCGCCGCGTCGAGGAGCCCGCGCGGGCAGGGCGCCGCCGCGCCGAGCATCCGCAGCCGGAGCCCCAGCCGGTATCTGCCGTCCGCGCCCCGCTCCAGCCCGCCCCACGCCACCAACTCCCGCACCAGGCGCAACGCCGTCGGGGCCGGGAGCCCCGTGCGGGCCGCGATGTCGGTGAGCCGCAGCGCCTCCGGGCCGCCGCCCTCGAAGGCGTCCAGCACCGAGAAGAGCCGTCCCGCCACACTCCGTCCCGCCACGCCCTCGCCCAACTCCCCGCCCCTGTCTCTTCGTCGTCTCTTCGTCGGGCTTCCACTCAGTGGAAGCCCGGGCTTCCCGCCCCCGCCCGGGCCGTACGAGGCTCAACGCATGAACCTCGGTCTCGCTTCCGACACCCTGCTCTCCACCACCCGGGCCGTCCGCCACCGTCTCGACCTCACCCGGCCGGTACCGCGCGCACTCCTGGAGGAGTGCGTCGACCTCGCCGTCCAGGCGCCCACCGGCCGCAACCGGCAGCGCTGGCACTTCGTCATCGTCACCGACCCGGCCCGCCGGGCCGTGCTCGCCGATCTGTGGCGGGCGAGCCTGGGCGTCCCCGATGCCCACCAGCCGCTGCCCGCCCGGGACATGCGCCGGGCCGAGGTCGCACCGGGCGTGATGGACCGGGTGTACACGGGCGTCGGACACCTCTACCAGCATCTGCACGAGGTGCCCGCCTATGTCATCCCCTGCGTAGAGGGGCGCACCGAAGGCCTCTCCGTCACCCACCAGGCCGGCACGTGGGGGTCGATCCTGCCCGCTGCCTGGAGCTTCATGCTGGCCGCCCGCGAGCGTGGCCTCGGCACCGTGTGGACGACCGGGAACCTGCCGCTGGAGCGGGAGTTCGCGGAGGCGCTCGGCATTCCGTACGCGGAGGTCATGCAGGCCGCCTTCATCCCGGTCGCGTACACCGTCGGCACCGACTTCCGCCCCGCCCGGCGCATCCCGCGCGAGCAGGTCCTGCACTGGGACCGCTGGTGAATCGTCACCACTCCCGCCCCGGAAACACCGCACACCCCCCTTCGAATAGAACGAATTTCGAACATAGAACCAAGCCTGTCTCCTCGGTCCACCGAAAGGCGGCCGATTGCCCCTTTCCTGAAAGCCGGAAAGCAGCCGAAGATTGTCGTCCTCACCTACCGCCGGGTACAGTCGCGGCCACTGCTCACCCTGGGATCCCCCCACCGGACCCCGGAACAGGTCCTGCTGCCGAGGCGAGAGAGAAGTTGGTGAACGACCAGCACCCCCACGCCGGGTATGCCGGATACGACAGCCAGTCCACCGGCAGCTTCGACACCGACCCGCTCTTCGGGACCCTGCCGGGTCAGCACGACACCAGCCACGAAACGACGTACGGCGGCGGTTACGCCCCTGCGTACGAAGCCCCCGCGTACGACGTGCCCGGGTACGGCAGTGGCTACAACAGCGGTTACGACAGCGGCCAGTGGGACACCGGAGCGCATCAGCAGGCCCCGTACGACGCCTATGCCGCCCAGACCCACCCGCAGGCGTCCCAGGGCTACGACACGACCGCCACCTGGATGCCCGAGGCCGGGATCCCGGCGCAGACCGCCCCCCAGGCCCCCGACGCGACGGGCCAGTGGGACACCACCGGCTGGGACCACACCAGCCACACCGGCCAGGCGGGCCAGGCGGGCCAGTGGGCGACGGGCGACACCGGCGCCTTCCCCACCACCACGTTCGACACCACGGCCTACGCGACCGGCACCTACACCGCCCCCGCCTTCGAGACCGCGGGGTACGAGAGCTACGCGGCCGCCGACACCGGCACCTACGACGCCACCGCCTGGAACACCGGCGCCACGCCCGAGAGCGCGGCGTACGCACCCGAACAGACGTCGTATCCCTCGTACGAACACCAGCCGGCGCCCTTCGAGCCGTACGAGACCGCCGAGTTCGCCTCCCACGACGGCGCCGGCACCCACGACCTCCACGGCTCCCCCGAGCTTCACGACTCCCCCGAGCTTCACGACTCCCCCGGCACCCACGACCACGCCGGTGCCGCCGAGGACGGGACCACACGGACGGACCCGTACGCCGAGGCCCCCGAGGCCGACGGCGAACCCGAGCCGCCGGCGGACGTCGTCGACATGGCCGCCGCATCCGCGCCGGAGTCCGTACACCCCGTCGGCCGCTCCTCCGCCCCGCGCGGCGGTGGCCGGGGCCGGCGCCGCACCCCCGCGAAGCGTTCCGCGCTCCTCACCGTCGCCGTCCCCTCCGCCTGCGTCATGAGCGTCGCGGGCATCGCCGCCGCTTCGGTGAGCGGTGTCGGCGGGGGCGAGGAGACGAAGGACGAGACCACGTCCATGGCGGCCGCCGACACGGTCAAGCCGGCCGTGGCCAACAACAAGCTGGACACCCAGCTCGCCAACCTCAACGCCGACGCCGAGAACTTCGCCGACCGCGCCAGCCGCACCCAGGAGCGCATCGACCTGAAGGAGCGCCAGGCCGCCGACAAGAAGAAGCGCGCGGCGGAGGCCGCACGCATCGAGGCCGCGCGTCCGAAGTTCATGCTGCCCGTGAAGCAGCACGGCCTCAGCGCCACCTACGGCCAGGCCGGTGTGAACTGGATGTCCGTCCACACGGGCATCGACTTCCCCGTCTCCTTCGGCACACCCGTCATGGCGGCGACCGACGGCACCGTCCGCACCCAGTGGAACAGCGCCTACGGGAACATGGCCATCGTCACCGCGGCCGACGGCACCGAGACGTGGTACTGCCACCTCAGCACCACCAAGATCCGCTCCGGCTCGGTCAAGGCCGGCGACGTCATCGCCTTCTCCGGGAGCTCCGGCAACTCCACCGGCCCGCACCTGCACTTCGAGGTACGGCCCGGCGGCGGCTCGGCGATCGACCCGATGCCCTGGCTCCGCAGCCACGGCATCAACCCGAACTGAGTCCGGCCGTCACACGGGGCTCCGTGTGACGGCCGGCCCGGGTCAGAGCTTCTCGACCGGCGCGTAACGCAGCAGCAGCTTCTTGGGGCGCTCGTCGCCGAAATCGACCGTCGCCTTGGCCTGGTCCCCGAAGCCCTCGACCGCCGTCACCGTGCCCAGGCCGAACTGGTCGTGCGTGACCCGGTCCCCGGCCACCAGCGTGACCACCGGCTTCTCCGAGGTGCGCCGGGTCGCGAACCCCGACGGCCCGGACTTCGAGCGCGACGAGGACAGCGACGACGTGATGCCCGACGTCGGACCCGCCGCGGCGGCCATCGGCCCCTTGCGCTTCCACTCCAGGTGCTGGTCCGGGATCTCCTCCAGGAACCGCGACGGCGGGTTGTACGAGGGCTGCCCCCAGGCACTCCGCATCGCCGCCCTGGTCAGATACAGGCGCTCACGGGCGCGTGTGATGCCGACATAGGCGAGCCGGCGCTCCTCCTCCAGCTCCTTCACCTGTCCCAGCGCGCGCATGTGCGGGAAGACGCCGTCCTCCATGCCGGTCAGGAACACCACCGGGAATTCGAGGCCCTTGGCGGTGTGCAGCGTCATCAGCGTGACGACACCGGAGCCGTCCTCGTCCTCGTCGGGGATCTGGTCGGCGTCGGCGACGAGCGCGACCTTCTCCAGGAACTCGGCGAGCGTGCCGGCGCCCTCCTCCTCCGCCCGCTCCTGCTCGAATTCGAGAGCGACGGAGGCGAGCTCCTGGAGGTTCTCGATACGGGTCTCGTCCTGCGGGTCGGTGGACGCCTGCAGCTCGGCGAGGTAACCGGTCCGCTCCATGACGGCCTCCACCACGACCGCCGGTCCCGCTCCGGACTCCACGATCGTGCGGAGCTCCTCCATGAGCGTGTTGAACCGCTTCACGGCGTTCGCCGAGCGGGCCGCCATCCCGTACGCCTCGTCGACACGGCGCAGCGCCTGCGGGAAGGAGATCTTCTCGCGCATCGAGAGGGCGTCGATCATCGCCTCGGCCCGGTCGCCGATGCCCCGCTTGGGCACGTTGAGGATGCGGCGCAGCGGAACGGTGTCCTCGGGGTTGGACAGCACCCGGAGGTAGGCCAGGACGTCCCTGACCTCCTTGCGCTCGTAGAAGCGCACTCCGCCGACGACCTTGTAGGGCAGCCCGACGCGGATGAAGATCTCTTCGAAGACACGGGACTGCGCGTTCGTACGGTAGAAGACGGCGACGTCGCCCGCCTTCGCGTCCCCGGCGTCCGTCAGCCGGTCGATCTCGTCGGCGACGAACTGCGCCTCGTCGTGCTCGGTGTCCGCGACGTATCCCGCGATCCGGGTGCCGGCGCCCGCGTTGGTCCAGAGGTTCTTGGGGCGGCGGCTCTCGTTGCGCTCGATGACGGCGTTGGCCGCCGAGAGGATCGTCTGGGTGGAGCGGTAGTTCTGCTCCAGCATGATCGTGGTCGCGTCCGGATAGTCCTCCTCGAACTGGAGGATGTTACGGATGGTCGCACCGCGGAAGGCGTAGATCGACTGGTCCGCGTCACCGACGACGCACAGCTCACCCGGGGCGTCGGCCTCGCCCGCCGGGCCCACCAGCTCGCGCACCAGGGTGTACTGGGCGTGGTTGGTGTCCTGGTACTCGTCGACGAGGACGTGCCGGAAGCGCCGGCGGTAGTGCTCGGCGACGTCGGGGAACGCCTGGAGCAGGTGCACCGCCGTCATGATGATGTCGTCGAAGTCCAGCGCGTTGGCCTCACGCAGCCGCGCCTGGTAGAGCGCGTAGGCCTGCGCCAGCGTCTTCTCGAAACCGTCCGCGGCCTGACCGGCGAAGGTCTCCTCGTCGATCAGCTCGTTCTTCAGGTTCGAGACCTTCGCCGTGAACGACTTCGGCGGGTAGCGCTTCGGGTCGAGGTCCAGGTCGCGGCAGACCAGCGCCATCAGCCGCTTGGAGTCGGCGGCGTCGTAGATCGAGAACGACGAGGTGAAGCCGAGGCGCTTCGACTCGCGGCGCAGGATCCGCACGCAGGCGCTGTGGAACGTCATGACCCACATGGCGTTGGCGCGCGGGCCGACGAGGTCCTCGACGCGCTCCTTCATCTCGCCGGCGGCCTTGTTGGTGAAGGTGATCGCGAGGATCTGCCCCGGGTGCACCCCCCGCTCGGCCAGCAGATGGGCGATCCGGTGGGTGAGCACCCGGGTCTTGCCCGAGCCGGCCCCGGCGACGATGAGCAGCGGGGACCCGGCGTGCACGACGGCGGCGCGCTGCTCGGTGTTCAGCCCGTCGAGCAGCGCGGCGGAGTCGATGACGGGGCGCGGGGCGCCGTCGCGGTAATGGGCGTCACGCGGCGGCGGAGGCGCGTCGAAGACGTCCTCGAAGAGGCCCTCCGGCACCGCCTCGGGCGCGTGCTCCTCAGGGGGCGGCGGGGGGCCGTCCTCCGCTTGCTGGAGGCCGGTCAGGAAACTGTCGTCAAAGAGGCTGCTCATCGCCTCACGAGTCTAGGCGGCCGCACCGACAGCCCGGGCCGCATCCGCGACAAGGGCCCGGGACCGTACGCGTAACGAGACCGCTCACCCACGGAACGTGAGATTCCAGGGGTGATGACCGCCTCGTGGACCGGCGCCCCGAAAAGGTCACGAAAATGTATCGGGCATATCGAACATCAACCTTCACAGGGACACCACGGGTTGGTTAGCGTGCTCCGACGGGTGCCCCGTACCCCCTTGAGGCGAACCGCGCCGCACGGGCACCCCCGCCGAATCCGTACGCCCCCGACGGGTGTCCGGAACCGGGGACCCACACGCAGCACCGGGGTGAATCGGTCCGTCTCCACCGGACCGTAGGGCAGCCTTCCGTTCCGCCCGAACCCTCCCCCAGTGCCTGAACGGCCTGGGGGTACCCCCACCTAACCCGGTAGGCGGTCCACGGAAGGAGATGCCGGCCTTGGCGTCGCATCGCAAGCCGCGCACACGAGTGCGCACCACGACACCTGCCGTCGGTCTCACGACCGCGGCGCTCGCCTCCGTCACCCTGCTCTCCACGCAGAGCGCGACGGCCGCCCCCGCCGAGCCCAAGCCCAGCATCGAGGAAGTGCAGAAGAAGGTCGACGCCCTGTACCGGCAGGCCGGCACCGCGACGCAGCAGTACAACAAGGCGAAGGGTGCGTCGGCCGAGCAGCGCTCCAAGGTCGACGCGCTGCTGGAGGCGGCGGCGAAGCGGGCGGACAAGCTCAACGAGACGCGCCGGGAGCTGGGCAGCTACGCCGCCGCGCAGTACCGCACCGGCTCGATCGCCCCGACGGCGACGTTCTTCCTGGCGGACGACCCGCAGTCGTACTTCGACCAGGACCAGCTGATGGCCCGGATGACCAGCCAGCAGCAGAAGGCGGTCGCCGACTTCCGTACGCAGCAGAAGGAGGCGGCGGAGAAGCGCGCCGAGGCGACCAAGAGCCTGGAGACGCTCACCGAGTCGCAGGCCACGCTGCGCACCAGCAAGCAGCAGGTGCAGACGAAGCTGACCGAGGCCCGCTCGCTGCTGTCCAAGCTGACCGCCGAGGAGAAGGCGCGGCTCGCGGAGCTGGAGCGCAAGAAGGAGGCCGAGGCCAAGCGCAAGGCCGAGGAGCTGGCCCGGCAGCAGGCCGCCAAGGAGAAGGCCGAGCAGGCCGCCGAGGAGGAGGCCGCGAAGGAGGACGCCGGCTCGGGCACGGGAACCGGCACTGGCTCGGGCACGGGCTCCGACAGCGGCTACGCCTCGAAGGCCGAGAAGGTCCTGGCCTTCGCCCGCGCCCAGATCGGCAAGCCGTACGTCTGGGGGGCGACGGGCCCGTCCTCGTACGACTGCTCGGGGCTCACCCAGGCCGCATGGAAGGCGGCGGGCGTCGATCTGCCGCGTACCACCTGGGACCAGGTCGAGGTCGGCACCCGGGTGGCAACGGCGGATCTGCAACCGGGTGACCTGGTGTTCTTCTACGACGACATCAGCCACGTCGGCATCTACAAGGGCGACGGCATGATGATCCACGCACCGAAGCCGGGCGCCAACGTCCGCGAGGAGTCGATCTACTACATGCCGATCTACGGCAGCGTGCGCCCGGCGTGACGCGCGCGCACCGGCGGCTCTCCGTCGGCCTGTCCCCCGGGGCAGGCCGATAACGCCTCGACCCGTACGGCGACGATCGCTACGGTGGCCCGATGAGTTCGGTCAGGCAGGTCCAGATCACCTTCGACTGCGCGGAACCCGAGCGGGTCGCCCGCTTCTGGTGCGAAGTGCTGGGGTACGTCGTGCCGTCGCCCCCCGAGGGGTTCGCCACGTGGGACGACTACGGCCGTTCGCTGCCGCCCGAGCGTCAGGGTGCGGGGTTCGTCTGCATGGATCCCACAGGCGTGGGCCCGCGCATGTACTTCCAGCGCGTTCCCGAGGGCAAGGTCGTCAAGAACCGGGTGCACCTCGACGTGCGGGTCGGCACCGGGCTCGTGGGTGAGGAGCGCGAGGCCGCGCTGGAGGCCGAGTGCGCCCGCCTGATCCCGCTCGGCGCGGTACGCGTGCAACTGCTGCGTGCTGATGGGTTCGACGAGTCGTGCCTCGTGATGCAGGACATCGAGGGCAACGAGTTCTGCCTCGACTGAGGGTCCCGAACTCGACTGAGAGTCCCGAACTCGACTGAGAGTCCCGAACTCGGCTGCGGGGCCCCTCGAACTCGGCTGAGGCGCCCCGCCCCCAAAGTCTTTCGTCCGTCGCGCTTCCGTCGCGCCCGTCCCGCCCCCGTCCCGCTCAGGTCCAGAGCGTGGCGATGAAGATGTTGGCGACCGTCAGCCCGCCGACGGCGGCGAACGCGCCCTTGCCCACCTTCTCGTCGTCCCGCTTCACATAGACGAGCGCCAGGATCACGATCAGGACCAGCAGCTTCACGCCGATCTTGATGTTGTTCACGCTCTGGTCGTCGGCCTGGTTGAGTCCGACGAGGGCGACCCCCGTGACAAGCATGGTGAGCGCGCCGTGCAGCATCGCCGGGACGAACCGGGCCGTGCCCGCCCCCATGGCCTTCATCTGGGTCAGGAAGCCGCCCAGCAGGGAGGCGATACCGATGATGTGCAGGGCCACGAAGACATTGATGAGTACGTCCATGGGCGCAGCCTAGCCGCGGCCATATCACCACTCTTCGGCCAGGTACGACTTCCTGATGAACTCATCCGGTCTCTGCGCGAATTGCCTGACTCCGGTTGATTTTTCCGGTCATCCGGTGGAAGCGAAACAGCACATGAGGGCAATACCTGTCATTACACCTCTTCCCTGTGCGCCGGGTTTAGCGTCCCTCCCAGGTGACCGGCTCTGTACCACCGCCCCCGTACCGGGCGGCTCCCCGGTCGCCCCGCCAGGAATCCGGCGGCGGGCCACTCCCCCCTGTGGTGGCCCGCCGCCGGACCCCGGCGGGCCCGCGGCACCCACCGACGGGCAGTCGAACGGAAGGACGCACCACCCCCGTGGCCGCCGATCGGAAAGCCGCTCACCGCAAGCCCAAGCAGCGTCTGTTCACCGGACCTGCTGCCCGCACCGCAGCCACCCTCGCCCTCGCCGGGGCGGCGACCGCGACCGCCCTCGACGGCGCCGCCCAGGCCGACCCCCAGCTCACCCCGGCCCAGGTCGAGGCCAAGGTCGACCGGCTCTACCACGACGCCGAGGTGGCCACCGAGAAGTACAACGGCGCGAAGGAGGAGGCGACCGCCTCCGAGAAGGCCGTCGACGCCCTGCGCGACGAGGCGGCCCGCAGGACCGAGCGCCTCAACGCCGCGCGCGACACCCTCGGCTCGTACGCCACCGCCCAGTACCGCAGCGCGGGCGTCGACCCCGCCGTCCGGCTCGCCCTCTCCTCCGACCCCGACGAGTACCTGGAGCGGGCCTCCTACGAGGACCGGGCGGGCGACCGCCAGGCCGGCGCGGTCAACGGCGTGCGCCGGCAGATCAGCGACATCGCCCAGCTCCGCGCCCGGGCCGAGGACGAGCTCACGGTCCTCGCCTCGCGTCGGGCCGAGCTGAAGAAGCACAAGGACGCGGTCCGCACCAAGCTCGCCGACGCCAGGAAGCTCCTGGCCACCCTCACCGCCGAGCAGCGCGCCGGCTACGAGCGCTCGGCCGACGCCGCGCACGGCGGCAGCGCCGTACGCGCCGACCGGGGCGTCCCGCGCGGTTCCGTGGCCGCCCCCAACGCCCGCGCCGCGCAGGCCGTCGACTTCGCGTACGGGGCGCTCGGCAAGCCGTACGTCTGGGGCGCCACCGGGCCGGCGTCCTTCGACTGCTCCGGTCTCACCCAGGCGGCCTGGCGCGCGGCAGGGGTCTCCCTGCCTCGTACGACGTACACCCAGATCGACGCGGGCCGCCGCGTATCCCGGTCCGAACTCGCCCCGGGGGACCTGGTGTTCTTCTACTCCGGGGTCACCCACGTCGGGCTCTACATCGGCAGCGGCCAGATGATCCACGCCCCGCGCCCCGGCGCCCCGGTCCGCATCGCGCCGATCAGCGAAATGCCTTTCGCGGGAGCGACCCGCGTCGCATAAGCTCCCGGGCCCATGGACACCGCCATCCAGAACTACGCGCGCACGCTGACCCTCCGCTCCCCGGACCACTACCGGGTCGGCCCGTTCACGGTGCGCCACAATCCGGCCTGGGAGCTGAAGTTCGCCAACTACGCCATCCCCGACCAGGGCGCCGAACCCACCGCACAGGACGTCGCCGACCTGGTCACGGCGTTCCGCGCGCACGACCGGCTGCCCCGGCTGGAGTTCCTGCCCGCCTGGGCTCCCGCCGTCGAACCGGCCCTGCTGGCGGCCGGTTTCACGGAGGAGAACCGCGCTCCCGTCATGGCCTGCACCGCCGACGCCCTCCGGGACCCCAAGCCGGTGGACGGCCTCCGCATCATCGAGCCCGTCATCGAGGCGGAGTTCACCTCCGCCGCCGCCGTCCAGCACACCGGGTTCGGCGGGGAGGGCGGGCCCGACGAAGGCGAGATCGCCTGGCTGCGCGGGGCGACGGCGGGCGGCGGCGTCTCCGCCCTCGCCACCGTGGACGGCCGGCCCGCCGGTGCGGGCGGCTGCTCCGTCCCGGTCGACGGGATCGGCGAACTGGCCGGTCTGGCAGTCGCCGACGCATTCCGCCGCCGGGGCGTCGGCGCGGCACTCTCCGCCTGGCTGACCCGCACCGCCTTCGAGCGCGGCTTCGACGCCGTATGGCTGGAACCGGGCGGCCCCGACGTCGAGCGGATCTACGCCGGCATCGGCTACCGCAGGACCGGCGAGAAGCTCAACATCTCGCTCGATCCAGCCTGAGCCGGGGCAGGGCTCAGACCAGCCGTCGCGCCGTGGCCCACCGGGTCAGCTCGTGACGGTTGGAGAGCTGGAGCTTGCGCAGCACGGCCGAGACATGGGACTCGACGGTCTTCACCGAGATGAACAGCTGCTTGGCGATCTCCTTGTACGCGTATCCCCGGGCGATCAGCCGCAGCACCTCGCGCTCGCGCTGCGTCAGCCGGTCCAGGTCCTCGTCGACCGGCGGGGCGTCCGTCGAGGCGAAGGCGTCGAGGACGAACCCGGCCAGCCGCGGCGAGAACACCGCGTCGCCCTCCTGGACCCGGAAGACGGAGTCGACGAGGTCGGTACCGGTGATGGTCTTGGTGACGTAGCCGCGGGCGCCGCCACGGATCACACCGATGACGTCCTCGGCGGCGTCCGAGACCGACAGCGCCAGGAAGCGCACCGGGTTCTCGACCGCGCCCATCATCGGGGCGCACCGCCGCAGCACCTCGACACCGCCGCCTCCGGGGAGGTGCACGTCGAGGAGGACGACCTCGGGGCGGGTCGCGGTGATCACGGTGACCGCCTGGTCGACGTCGGCCGCCTCGCCGACGACCTCGACCCCGGTCTCCTCGGTGCGGCCGATCTCGGCCTGGACCCCGGTGCGGAACATCCGGTGGTCGTCGACGAGCACGACCCGTACCCGGCGCTCCGGGCCCCCGGTCGCTTCGGTGTTCTCGGTCATTCGCCCGACCTCTCCATCTCCAGCTCGACTTCCGTGCCCCCGCCGGGCACCGAACGCAGCCGCGCGGTGCCGCCGTTGCGCTGCATCCGGCCGATGATTGATTCTCGTACGCCCATCCTGTCGCCCGGTACGGCGTCCAGGTCGAATCCCGGCCCCCGGTCCCGTACGGAGACGAAGACCGTGCGGCCCTCGACCTCCGCGAAGACCTGGACGGCGCCGCCCTCGCCACCGTACTTGGCGGCGTTGACCATCGCCTCGCGCGCGGCCTGCATCTGCGCCGCCAGCTTCTCGTCGAGCGGGCAGTCGCCGACGACGACGACCTCCAGCGGGACGCCGTGCTTGTCCTCGACCTCGGCGGCGGCCCGCTTGACGGCCTCGGCGAGGGTCGTCGGCTCCTCGGCCTCCTCCTTGCCGGTGCCCTCCGGGTTGTACAGCCAGTTGCGCAGCTCGCGTTCCTGGGCGCGGGCGAGCCTGCGGACCTCGCCGCCGTCGTCCGCGTTGCGCTGGATCAGCGTGAGCGTGTGCAGGACGGAGTCATGGACATGCGCGGCGACCTCGGCACGCTCCTGCGCCCGGATGCGCATCAGGCGTTCCTCGGAGAGGTCCTGTGTCATCCGTACGAGATAGGGGCCCGCGAGCAGCGCGATGCCGGCGAGCACGGCGATGGCGGCGGTCAGCGCGGTGCCGAGCTGGGCGGCCGAGCCCCGCACCACCACGAAGGCGGCGAGGCCGAGGCCGACGAGCGCTACGCCGGCCAGCCCCCGGGCCAGGTGCAGCACACGGCGGCGGCGGCCGACCTCGATCCAGCGGGCGCGACGCGCGTTGTCGGCCTGGCGCCACACCAGGACCGAGCCCGCGCCTATCAGCAGCGCCGGCCAGACGTAACGGTCCGCCTCACTGCCCATGTCGACGTTGCTGACGAAGCTCACGGCCCCGATGACCAGCGCGACCAGGGCGAACACCTGGCCCCGGTCGGGTTTGCGGAGCCTGCGCCGGCCGTCCGGGGCGGTCTCGAAGAGGGACCTCTCCACCCCTCCGGCCGCCCCGCCGACCCCGCCCACCCCGAGGGGCACGACGATCCAGAACACGGCGTACAGCAGAGCGCCCAGGCCGTCCGCGAAGAACAGCCCGAGGAAGACGAACCGGACCCAGGCCACGGGCAGTCCCAGGTGCCCGGCGAGCCCGCGCGCGACACCGCCGAGCATCCGCCCGTCGGCGCTGCGGTAGAGCTTGCGCGGCGCCGGCTCCTCCGGGTCCGGGGCGTGGGAGCTCGGGGCTCGGCTCGTGGCTGCTGGCATGCACCGATCGTCACACGTTCCGGCGGGCCGTGGCATCAGGGTCTGCCCGGACTCGACCCTGAGGAGCCGCGCCCCGGCGGGGTGCCCGGGACGTGCACCGGGGCGGGCCCGAGCCGGTCCCCGAGGGCCTCCGGGACGCAATATCAGGGATCGGCCAGGGTCGTCACGGGCCCCACGGGGGCGTACGGGCCGTCACCATGGACCCATGACCGTTCCCCAGGACGCCTCCCCCGGCGTCACGCCACCCCCCGAGCCGGCACCGCGGCTGCAGCGCAGTCCACGGCAGAAAGTGGTGGCCGGGGTGTGCGGCGGGCTCGGCCGGTACTGCGACGTGGACCCGGTGATCTTCCGGATCGTGCTCGGCGTCCTCGCGGTGACGGGCGGCATCGGGCTCATCTTCTACGGCTTCGCGTGGCTGCTGCTCCCCGTGGAGGGCGAGGAGGAGAACGAGGCGCGCCGGCTGCTGTCCGGCCGGGTCGAGGGTGCCTCGCTGGTCGCGCTGCTGCTGGCCCTGGTGGGGTGCGGGCTGCTGCTGTCGATGCTGCACAACGGCGGGATGCTGGCCTTCGCCGCGATGCTGTCGCTGACGGTGATCGGCTTCTCGGTCTGGACCCAGCACCGCAGGACGGCCCCGCCGGAGGACGCACCGGGCAGCGCGCCGCACGCCCCGAGAGGTGCGCCGCACACCGTCGGGCACGGGGCGCCGCCCGAGGTGAAGGCACCGCCGACGCCCGGCGGCCCGTCCTGGTGGCGGGACCCGATCGTCAAGGACGGCACGACCGGCCCGGCGGGGACGGGCTATCTGTGGGGTCCGGCGAGCGCGGCCTCCGAGGCGGCGGAGATCGACCGGAGCAGCCCGACACCGGACGCTCCGTACCGCCCGCCCCACCGCACGCCGGGCACCCGGGGCCCGCGGCCGATCGGCGGCCTCGTCTTCCTGCTCGCCCTGGTCGCGGGCGGCCTGGGCACGGGCCTGAGCTGGGAGACCCATCCGCTGGGCACCAGCCTGCAGATCGGGCTCGCCGCCGCACTCGGGGTGTTCGGCCTCGGCCTGCTGGTCGCCTCCGTCCTCGGCAGGACCGGCTTCGGCACGATCCTGCTGGCCATGATCACGGCAGGACTGCTGGCGGGAGCCACCGTCGTCCCGGACGACATCGGCACCGACTGGGTCCGCAAGGAATGGCGCCCGGCCTCGGTGGCCACGGTCCAGCCGCAGTACAAGCTGGGCACCGGGGTCGCGAAGCTCGACCTCTCCCGGGTCACCGTCCCGAAGGGCGAGACCCTGCGCACCCGTATCGAGGTCGGGGCGGGCCGCGCCGTCGTCGTCGTACCGGCAGGGGTGACGGTGAAGGTGGACGCGGAGGCGGGCCTCGGCGACGTCCAGTTCCCGTCCGACCTGCGCAAGGACGTGGACATCGCCCCCGACCGGCACACCCGGCAGACCCTCGAACCCGCCGAGAACAGCAAGCCCGCCGGCACGGTCGAGCTGGGCATGGGAGTCGGCATCGGACAACTGGAGGTCATCCGTGCTGCGTCATGAATTCCGCCCGGGCCGCGCGGTGGCAGGCCTCGTCATGCTGACCCTGGCGGCCGGCTACGCGGCGGACGCGGCAGGGGCGTGGAACGCCCCCTGGACGTTCTTCGCCCCCGTGTTCCTCGGCGGCCTCTGGCTTGCGGCCACGGTGACGTGGGTGAGCTACCGGCTACGGCGACGGCGGGCGGGGCGGGAGACGTCGGCGGAGGCGTCGCGCGGGGGGTCCACCCAGGCGCTGTGACGGATGCCGGGCCTTCAGCCGCTCGCGAGAACACCGAAAGCGCCGAACTCGCTTACTTTCGAGCGAGGGCCTACCCGACGCGCCGTGAAGCGCGGCGCGTTCAGATCCTGGTCGGCCCCTGCGGCCCGAACCGTAGGGAGTTCGGCACATCGGCGGCCTGGACCGGAAGAGGTCAGCCGATGACCGGTGCACTGTCCGGGAGCTCGACCGCCTTGCAGTAGTCCACGCGGGCGGCCATGAAGCGCGCGAAGTCCGCTGCCAAGGACACGACCTCTTGCTGCACGGCCGGGTCTTTCAGCTCGTCATCGTCCCCACCGACACCGGTGTCCGCCTCCAGCAGGACAGGGCCGCCTTCGCTGTCCTTGCAGCCGACGAAGAGGGAGACTCGGTTGCCCTTGATGAAACCCTTCTCCGCCCCCCAGGAGAGAGGGGAGTAACCCGGTTCGGTGGCGTCCCGGGCGATGTCCTGGGCGTTGTAGTCCTCTTCGCGCAGGATGACGAATTTGGCGAACTCGACCGTCCGCCCACCGCCGCTCAGGAAGCACTTCCAGGTCAACGACACGGAAGTGGCCGAGTAGGAGCCCCACAGGTACTCCTCTTCGTAGGCTTCGCCCCGCTCAGGCAGCAGATCTCGCACCGGTCCGCCGGGCAGCGCGCCGGCACAGACACGGTCCGGGACCACGACCGCCGGGCCCTCCGACTGCCACACCACCCAGGAGCCGAGCCCCACCAGGGCAGCGGCACAGACGCCCACGGGTACGACGATGCGCTTGCGGTCCATCCGGGCTCAGCCGATCTTCGGTGCGGTGTCGGGCAGATCGGCGGCACCTTCGCAGCCGACCACGTCGCGGGCGACGCCGCGGGCGACATCTGCCGTCAGGGCGGAGAGCTCTGCTGTCCTGGCGCTGTCCTTGACCTCGGGGACGCCCACGAGCCCGACCGAGATCTCCAGGAGATCCTTACGCCCCTTCGCGAACGGACAGTCGACGAACAGCTCCACCCCGTTGTGGCTCTCGATGTACCCTCCGGCCGGTCCGAGCGAGATCGGAGTATTGCCAGGCTTCGCCGCCCCCCTCCGCACCCAGTCCCGGTCGTATTCAGGGTCCTGGATCCTGCTGTATCTGATCTCGACGGTATTCCCCCCGCCGGACAGGTCACACTTCCCCAGCCCCCTCGGCAGGCCGGCCATGAAGCCGATGGCGCCCTCCTCGAAGGCCTCGCCCTTCTCCGGCAAGAGGGACTTCACATGTGTCGTGGGCACCGACCCCTGACACACCCGATCCGGCACGGAGAGCGCCGGCTCCTGATCCGGCAGGAACAGGGCAGCGCCACCTCCGGCAATCACGAGAACGCCCAGGGAGGCGAACACGATCTTCTTCCGCTTGTTGCTGCTCGACGGCGTTACCGTCCCGTCGTTGTGCATGGTCCTTCTCAGCTCCCTGCCCGTTGGCGGCCCACGGCGTAGCCCTCCTGGACTTGGCGAGCAGCCGTATTGGCCTGGCTCCTGGCGTTCTCGGGGTCAACTCCTGCTTCGTGGGCCGCCTGGTACGTAGCGTCGTACATGGCGTCGGCCGACGCGCCTTGCTGGCTCTCCAAAAAGTCGCTGCGATCCTGTCCAGCCTCGTCGCTGGAGTCGCGGGTGTAGTGGTCCACGACCGCTTCCTTGATGTCTCCGATGATCATTCCGGCGGCATCTCCGGCAACAGGGAACCTGGACAGACCCATGTCGATGGCCCGGTCCGCCCACTTGTCCGTGGTGGCCAGACTTTCGTTGAATTCCGCGTCGGCGGCGATCTTGTCGTCGTAGACAGCTTGGGTGCGGGACTCCGCCATGATTCCCGCGATCTGGCCACCCGGGCTGACGCGGTTCTCAAGCTCTGCTGAGAAATCTTCGTACGTCGCCTTTTTGTGGTAGCCCTCGTTGATGAGCTCGGTGGTGACCGCCTGCTGAGCGTTGATGATCGCCCCGTAGGCATCGGGGTCCGTCCCCACTCCGGCGAGGAAATCCTTCAGTCGTCCTTTTTCCAAGTCGGGGTAACTCAGATTGGCGTTGCTGCCATGGGTCGAGAAATCCCGCTTGCTATTGAAACCGTCCTGGACGTCACGCATGTACTCGGCTGTAACGTTCCCCAGACTGTCGCTCAGCGGAGACCCCTTGAGCCGGTCGTGATTCTCCCCGTACTCCGAGACGATCCGGTTGACCAGCTCCGCGCTGCCGGCCGAGTGCTTCGGCGGTGTCGCGTCGGAGTCGTACGGCACACCGATGGTGGCCGATTCGAGGGCGTGCCCCAGGGCGTCGTGTCCGAGCGCCTTGTCGTCCTCGCCCAGCGGCCATTCGCGGGCGTCGTCGCCCTTGGCCACCAGGTAGTCCCAGTTGTCCATCTCCTTGCCGTCCGCCGTCGTCGAGTCGTTGAAGAACTCCAGCGACGCCTCGGGGTTGTGCCCCAGGCCCTCCATGAAGCCGGCGAACGGGTCGTTGGGCTCGTCCGTGGGCGGGTAGTTGAGGTTGGCCGTGTCGCGCCAGGCGACATCCGGGTCCCCGGGGTACTCGCGCTCGTACTTCACCAGGCTGTCGCCGTAGTCGTTCAGGAACTCGTCGTCGAACTTGCCCTTGCCCATCAGGCTGCTCATGACCTGGTAGCCGTTGGGGCCCATCGGCAGGCCCTGGATCGGGAACGGCTTGTCGCCGGCCGCGATCACGTCCCGCTTCCAGGTGTCCATGGCGGGGCTCTCGCTCTGGGTGGCCGTGGCCAGCGTCATGCTCAGGTTGTCCTGGACCTCGGCGAGGGTCTTGGCCCGGTCGCCCTCGACCGCGCCGCCGGGCGGGGCCGCCATGTCCCGCCAGAACTGGAGTGTTCCCTCGCCGCCGAGGGTCGTCGCGAAGCGTTCGCTGAAGCCGGGGTTGTCCCGCTGGTCCTTGAGCGTCTCGTTGAAGCGCGCGATGTCCTCGTCGCTCCACTCCCCGGGGTTGGACTCCTGGGCCTTCTTCGCCCAGTAGTCGGCGTCCGCCTTGCCCTGGCGGTCGTCGGCCTCCTTGAGCCCGCCGGGGCCGTCACCGGTGAAGTCGTGCTTGTTCTTCGCGAGTGCCCGCAGGGCCCGTGCGGCGATGCGGTCGGTCTCGCTCGCCTCCCAGAGCACCCGCTTCACCCGGCGCTCCGCCACCGCGAGTTCATCGTCGGTCGGCGTGTGGATGTCGCCGTCGCCCGCCGCCGCACCCGGTGGCCAGGGTGTCCAGCTTGCCGTGCATGGTCTCCCAGTCGGACACCGCGGTGTCCAGCGTGCCCAGACGCAGGTTGGTGAGTTCCTGCGCCGTCATCGTTTCTGCTCCCATAACGCTGCCCAGCCCCGTAGTTGTCGGTCGGCGATCGGTTCCGATGAGCTACTTGATGTAATCGTCGATCTTCGACACCGAAATACTCGTCTGGATGTGGACCTCGTCCTTGGAGTGCTGTGCGCGCGTGAAGTCGAAGTGGTTCGAGATGTGCGCGCACGCCTCCTTCAAGGTGCCGGTCTGGCTGTTCCACGCGTCGTGCAGCTCGGTCAGCGCGGAACCCATGTCTAGACCGTCGTTGAAGAGGTCGATCGACGCGGTGAACGTACTGGGGCGGGCGAAGTCGCCGGCCGTGCCGAACTGCTGGCGAAGTTCGTACGCCGTGTTACCCAGCTTCCCCAGCTGGTCGTCGTGCACGACGAGGTCGCCGCTGGACGCGCCGCCGCCCCCGCCCTCCGCGGGAACCTGGTTGAGCTGCATGCGCGCGGAGCTCCTTTCCGCGGCGTCACTCTTGAGCTGTTCCCATTCATCCCATGCCATGGCGCTTGCCCCTTCCCCGTACGTCGGCAGACCTGTGTGGACGCCGACGCTGCAATCACGCTAACAACTTGCGTGCGGGGTGAACGCACTGGAGGGACATGGGTTCAAAATACTCACATCGAAGTGCCGACCCTTATGCGATATGCCCGACGTGGGCCGCCGGCCGTCAGAGCCCCCTGCGGTGCCGCCGCCCCCTCAGGGCGTCCAGGGACCAGTAAGGCGCCCCCGCCAGCAGCAGCGGCAGCCAGGCCATGAGGTAGACCAGGTCGTTGCCGTAGTAGTACGGCGTGCTCTGCCAGCTCACCGTCAGCCACAGGCTCAGCGAGATCAGGGCCCCGCCGAGCGCCGCGAGCCGGGCCCAGAGGCCGGCCAGGGTGCCCAGGCCGACCAGGAGTTCGCCGATCGCGATGGCGTAGCCGAAGCCTTCGGGGCTCTTCAGGGCCAGGTCGACCAGGCCCGGGATCGCCGCGCTGTCGCGTACGGCGTTCATCATCTCGCCGATCGAGCCGGTTCCGCTCGCGGACAGGAACGCGCTGTCGGTCAGCTTGTCGAGCCCCGCGTAGACGAAGGTGACGCCGAGGAAGATCCGCAGGGGGAGGAGCGCGTACTCCCGTGCCCGGTCCCGGAGACTTCTCGGCTCGTCCAGCCCGTAGGAACCGCCCCTGTACCCGTGCATCACTGCCCCGCCTTCCGTTGGCCCTTCAACAGACCATACGTACGCCGGTGGGGCGCCGCTCACCAGGTGTGCGGTTCAGTCCGTAACGTCGATGAGGCAGGAATTGGTCTCCACCCCCGCGGCCGTGACGACCTGTACCTCCACCGCGCCGGGTTCGACCTCGACGGGCACGGGCACCGTGAGCACCGTGTCCGCCGGGTTGGCGAAGCCTCCGGTGACCGGGATCAGGGGTACGTGGACGTGCACCCGGCCGATCCTGACGACCACCCGTGCCAGTCGGTCGGGGCTTCCGGCGCCCGGGGGCACGAATCCGGCGCCGCGGATCTCGATGTCGTCACCGGTACGGATGGGGGCGTCCAGGTCCCCGGCCTCCCTGGCCCGGACGACCGACAGGATGACCGGGCGGCCGCCCTCCGCGTACTTCCCCGCGAAGTACGTCGCCGCCGAGACGGCCACCAGGACCGCCAGGCCCCACGGCAGGTCCGGCAGCTGCTCGGGTCGGCGGGCCAGGCGGACCGCGGCGAAGAGCACGGCGACGGTGCTGACCAGCACGTACTGCACATCGGTGAAGCTGCCGCGCCCGGAGTCGTCCGTCAGCAGATCGGCGGCCCTGGGCCGGTCGGCGCGCAGCTTCTGCAGCCGCTGCCCCAGGACGCGTACGGTCACCACCCGGCGTACGACGACGGCGACGGCGCAGACCAGCGCGAGCACGGTCAGTACGCCGGCCGAGCGGACCAGGTCCAGGCCCTCGATCAGGGTGTCGCGGTCGGCGTGGGCGGAGGCCCCGGCCAGTTGCAGCGCGAGGACGAGGACGGCGAAGACGGCGAGCAGCACCCAGGAGGCGGCGACCGTACGGGACGTGGACAGCCGGTTGTCCTCGCCGATCAGCGGGGCGAGGAGGCCGCCGCGGGCCCGGTGGACGCGGGCGGCCGCCGTCAGCAGGCCCGCGGTGACGAGTGCGGCGAGCAGGCCGGCGGTGCGGGCGGTCGACCAGCCGGCCCCGATGGCGGTGGCCGCCTCGCCGATGACCAGCAGGGCGACGCCGCCCCAGACCACGGCCAGGGTGCGCTGCCAGAGTGTGTGGAGCCACGCGTCACCGGCCTCACGGCTGCGGTCGGCGACGGTGCGGGCGGACTCGGTCAGCTCGTCCGACACCCACTGCCGGGACGCGGACACGGACTGGGCGACACCGCCGGGCAGGCCCTGGCCGGCGGCGAGTTCGTCCCGCTTGGCGAGGAAGGCCGCCACGGCCCGCCGGTGACCTTCGCGTGCTCCGTGCGGGCAGTCGCCGCACGTACAGCCACCGCCGTGCGTACTCTTCGCCCTCGCCTCGTCCAACGCCACGGAGAACGCCGCCCTTTCCTGCCCCGGTAGAACCAACTCACCTGTGATTTCTGCGAATTGTGCCGTACGGAGCGGGCTCGTCCCGCATCGGGGCGGGCCGTGGGCGCGTGTCGTGGAAATGTGCGATTTTCAGGTGCCGAGTACGAGGTAGGCGAGGCCCAGAGTCCCGCGGTATCCCCCGTAGTAGCCGGTACGGCGGGCGTCGACGGCCTCGGTCACTTCGGCGTGCAACGGGTGCCCGGCGTTGGCCAGCGCCCAGCGCTCGCCGCGCCCGATATTGGCGGCGGACTCGAAGAGGTCCCACTCGCGCTGGTCGGCGACGGTCACCTGGAGCGGCCTGAGCCCGGCCGCCTCCGCCTGCCGGACCAGGCCCAGGAGCGGGCCGAAGTCGTCCGGCTCCGCGCCGAGGCCCTCCAGCGCGGCGGGCGAGGGCTCGCGCTCCCAGAACCCGTCGCCGAACAGCACCCGGCCACCGGGGCGTACGGCTGCCCGCAGGGCCTTGAGCGCCTCCGGGGTACCGCCCGGCCAGGCGTGCGAGGAGCCGATGGAGACGGCCAGGTCGTAGCCCTCGCCCTGGTACTCCGCGGCCGGCACCTCGTGGAAGCGCACCCGGTCGATGAGCCCCCGCTCGTCCGCCAGGCGCCGCCCCCGTGCCACGGCTTCCGGGTCGGTCTCGATGCCGTCCCCGCTGGAACCGGGTGCCGCTTCGACCAGACGCATCAGCAGCTCACCCCAGCCGCTGCCGAAGTCGGCGATCCGGGCGCCGGGTGCGGGGGCGCAGGCGGCGATCAGCTGGGCGGCGTGTTCCTCGGAGAGCGGGGTGTTCCAAGTGAGGTGCTCGTTGCCGGGGGCGGACATGAGGGCGCGGACTTCTTCGGCGGACATGGGGCCGCACCATTCCACGGGCGGCGGAGTCCTGCCACCGGATTAGCGCGCTCGCCGTGGAGCTGCGTCCCGCCCACCCGGATACGCCGATGCCGCCGCCCAAACGAATGAGCGACGGCATCGGCACTGACCCTGCGGGGAGGGCTACTCCCACTCGATGGTCCCCGGCGGCTTGCTCGTCACGTCGAGCACCACGCGGTTGACGTCGGCCACCTCGTTGGTGATGCGGGTGGAGATCTTCGCCAGCGTCTCGTACGGCAGGCGCGACCAGTCGGCCGTCATGGCGTCCTCGGAGGAGACCGGGCGCAGCACGATCGGGTGGCCGTACGTCCGGCCGTCGCCCTGGACGCCGACGCTGCGGACGTCCGCGAGCAGGACCACGGGGCACTGCCAGATGTCGCGGTCCAGGCCGGCCGCGGTCAGCTCCTCGCGGGCGATGGCGTCGGCCTCGCGCAGCAGGTCGAGCCGCTCCTTGGTGACGTCGCCGACGATACGGATGCCGAGGCCGGGGCCGGGGAACGGCTGGCGCTGGACGATCTCCTCCGGCAGGCCGAGCTCCTGGCCGACCATCCGGACCTCGTCCTTGAACAGCTGGCGCAGCGGCTCGACGAGCTGGAACTCGATGTCGTCGGGGAGCCCGCCCACGTTGTGGTGGGACTTGATGTTGGCGGTGCCGGTGCCGCCGCCGGACTCGACGACATCCGGGTAGAGGGTGCCCTGGACGAGGAAGGCGACCTCGGGGCCGTCCTCCTGGAGGATCTCCAGCTGGGCCTGCTCGAAGACGCGGATGAACTCGCGTCCGATGATCTTCCGCTTCTGCTCCGGGTCGGACACACCGGCCAGGGCGTCGAGGAAGCGCTTCTCCGCGTCGACGACCTTCAGCTTCGCGCCGGTCGCGGCGACGAAGTCCTTCTCGACCTGCTCGGTCTCGCCCTTGCGCATCAGACCGTGGTCGACGTACACGCAGGTGAGCTGGGAGCCGATGGCCTTCTGCACGAGGGCCGCGGCGACCGCGGAGTCCACGCCGCCGGAGAGGCCGCAGATGGCGCGCTTGTCGCCGACCTGCTCGCGGATCAGGGCGATCTGCTCCTCGACGACGTTGGTGGTCGTCCAGGTCGGCTCGATGCCCGCGCCGCGGTAGAGGAAGTGCTCCAGGACCTGCTGGCCGTAGGTCGAGTGCATGACCTCCGGGTGGTACTGGACGCCGTAGAGCTTCTTCTCGTCGTTCTCGAAGGCGGCGACGGGGACGACGTCCGTGGACGCGGTCACGGTGAAGCCCTCGGGGGCGGCGGAGCAGGCGTCGCCGTGCGACATCCAGACCGGCTGCTCGGTGGGCGTGCCCTCGAAGAGGGTGGAGCCGGCCTTGGAGACGGCGAGGGGGGTGCGCCCGTACTCACGTGCGCCGTTGTCGTCGACCGTGCCGCCGAGGGTGGTGGCCATCAGCTGGAAGCCGTAGCACATGCCGAAGACCGGGACCCCGGCCTCGAACAGCGAACGGTCCAGGCTGGGCGCGCCCTCCGCGTACACCGACGAGGGACCGCCGGAGAGGATGATCGCCCGGGGGTTCTTGGCCAGCATCTCGGCCACCGGCATCGTGGACGGGACGATCTCGCTGTAGACCCGGGCCTCACGGACGCGTCGGGCGATGAGCTGGGCGTACTGGGCGCCGAAGTCGACAACCAGGACGACGTCGGTCGTGGTGTCGGGGGCGGCGGGGGGTGCTGCTGGCACGGGGCGGCCTTCCGGCGGTGGAGAGGGGGTCGGTCCTCCCAATTCTACCGGCCGTGGGACATCGCCCCGCCGGGCTCCCGTCTCACGATCCGGGCCCGGCGTGGACCCCGCCCCCGGACGGGTCCATACTTGCTCCCATGCGTCAGCACACGATCTTCGTCTTTACCTATGGCACCCGGCCCGCCGGCTGCCATGGTCGTGCTGCTTGAGCAACTGACAAGCAACGTTCCAGGCGCCCCGGGCCGACAGGCCCGGGGCGTTCTGGCGTTCCGGACCCGTCGCTCCGGGGGCCACAGCCCACCAGGAGTCACAGATGACCAGCACCGCACCCGCTTCCGCCCCCACGAAGACGGCCGCCGAGCGGACCGGCGCGCACACCGACGAGGCCGCGTCCCTGATCGGGGGCGCCCGGACGCGCATCGACGCGCTGGACGACCGGATCATCGGCCTCGTCCAGGAACGGATGGCCGTCTCGGCGGTGATCCAGGAGGCGAGGATCACGTCCGGCGGCCGCCGGGTGAACCTCTCCCGCGAGATGGACGTCCTCAGCCACTACAGCGATGCCCTCGGCAAGCCGGGCACGGCGCTCGCCATGACGCTGCTGGAGCTGTGCCGCGGCCGGGTGTGACGTCCGGCAAGCGGCCGGGTGTGACGTACGGCGAGCGGCCGGGTGTGACGTACGGGAAGGCTGTACGGCCGTACCCGCGTTCGGGCACGGTCTCACCCGTACGGCGCGTGACCGTGCCCCCGGCGGCTTCGTTGGTCCGGGTGTCCGTGCCAGCCAGGGGCGGCAGCGGTAGGAATCCACGCGTGGCTCCGCCGGGACGTGTGGCGTACCTCTGGTACGCCGTGGGACCACGACCCGGCGCGTGTGACCGGGCGGCAGGGGACAGCAGCCCGGTCACCCATGTGCGGCCGGTTCCGGGGACGCCCGGGACCGGCCGCCGAATGGACCCTCTTGAGCGCGGCGGCCTCAGACCCGCTCGGCGCGGCGCCGCGTCGTCGCGTACAGCACACCACCGGCGGCCAGGGCTGTCACCGCGGCGGCGGTGGCCATGAGCGCGACCGAGCCCGTGGAGGCGAGGAAGCCCCCGGTGTCCGTCGAGGCGGAGCCGGACGTGCCGTCCGTACTCCCGCTCGAACCGGCGCCGGAAGACGTACCCGAGGTGCCGGACGTCTGCCCGGCCTCCTGGCCCCCGGTGGCCGCACCCGTGTCACCGCTGGTTGAGCCCTCGGTGGAGCCGCCCGTTCCGGTCGTGCCGTCGGTCGCGCCGCCCGTGTCGGCGGAGCCGGAGCCGTTGAGCACCAGCCGCGCGGTGTTGTCGGCCGGCTTCGGGTCGAAGGGCAGCGCGGGGTCGCTCAGCCGGGTGTTGCGGATCCGGACGGTGCCCTCGGCGTTCGGGACCTGCTCGGTGATCCTCAGGTCGAACGGCAGCGCGGTCTCCGCCCCGTCGCGCACGGTCATCGACGTGTCGCAGACGTAGCGGGGCGCGCCGTTCTGGTCCTCGCGGTAGGTGCCGGCCGCCGTCACGCCCCGGCAGGAGGCCGGCTTGCCGGTGACCACGGCGCCCTCGGGGACCGTGAAGTCGAAGGTGGCGACGGGCTCACCGGACCGGAGGTTTCCGATCCAGGCGGGCCCGTCGTTCCGGAAGCCGATGTCCGCCGTGACGGTCTCCCCCACGGCGCCGTGTGCCGTGCCGCCGACCGCCACGAAGTTCGCGGTGTTCTCCGTACGGAAGTCGGCCTCCTGCTGGTTGTCCCGCGGGTCCAGGTCCGCGCCGCGGGCGGAGGACGTGACCTTCCTCAGGGACAGTGCGGGGCCCGTGCCCCGGGTGAAGGGCGCGCCCGCACGCTGTGCGGAGCGCTGCGCCGCGCCGTCCTCGTGGATGCGGTAGACGAAGGTGTCGTGGAACGCGCGCCCGGTGGCCTTGACGGACAGGGGCTCACCCAGCGTGTAGGTGGCACCCGGTTCGTAGGAGCCCGGGACCGAGCACAGGGCGGTGGCCCAGACGAAGCCGTCGAACGGCTCTTCCCCGGCCTCGCCGTTGTACTCGCAGTTGGCGTAGCGCTCGGGGATGTCCAGTCCGCGCGAGTACATCAGGGTCAGCAGGACACCGTTCGCGGCCGTGGTGCCCTTGTTGGTGAAGGTGATCGGCGCGGGCTGTACGTCGCCCGGCTCGAGCTGCTGCTCGAAGGGGAGCCGCTTCATGACCAGGTCGGGGCCGCCGACGGTCACCTTCGCCGTGAAGGGGGTGAAGGGAGCCCGAACGAGGACTTCCGCGGGCTCCCGTTCTCCGGATACGGGTGCACGGCGGTCTCGGCGGGGCCGCCGAGGGTGAGGACGGGGGTGTCCGCCTGCGCCGGGGCGCCGACGGCGAGCGAACCGGCGGCGAGCAGCCCGGCGGCGGCGAGACCGCCTGCCGCACGGCGCAACGCCGTTCCCGGGGGGAGCAGCACTGTTCTCGGGGAAAGGCGGGTCATCGCGAACCTCGGGGATCGGCGTAGCTGTGTGACTGCTGTGACTTCCGTGACGCGGTACGGGTTCGACCACGCAGCGGTACGAAGAGTTGCTCCGGCCAAGATCACGGATTGAGCACGGTGCCGGGGTGTGTCGAGCGCCACATAAAGATTCTGTGAAACCAGGGACAACCGTTAACCCACTTCACAGGTCATGCATGGCGAACACACCGGCTCGTTCCGTGCCCCACAACGGCAGGCCCGTTCATCCCTTTCAGACGTACCGCTACACGCGCGGTACCACGGACCCGCTGAGGCCCAAGATGAAGCTTCGCCGCACCCTGGCACTCGCTGCCGCCACCGCTGTCATAGGCCCGGTCGTCCTGCTCTCGGCGCCGGCCGCGTTCGCGGACCCCGGGACCACGACGACCGAGAGCCCCTCGGCCACGCCGACCGAGACGGTGAGCGAGACGCCCACCGAAACGGCGTCCCCGGAGGACACCGAGTCCGCCACGCCGTCCGAGACGCCGTCGGCCACCGAGTCGTCCGAGGAGACCGAGCCCGGCACGGCCTCCCCGACCGCGACCGCCACCGAGTCGCAGTCGCCGTCCGCGACGCCGACGCCCACCGCTTCGGAGACCGAGGACGAGGAGGAGGGGGACGAGCCGCTCGACGAGTGCACGCCGCGTCCGCTCGAACTCTCCATCAAGGGTCTCTCCGGCAAGATCGTCCGGGGCAGCGGCTGGGACCGGTTCACCTTCAACGTCTACAACGACTCGAAGAAGACCGTGAAGAACGTGGCGTTCTTCGCGGGCGCCGCCGCCGACAAGGCCGGCGAGCAGCTCTTCACCTCCGACCAGGTCCAGCTCCAGGCCTTCGACGAGGCCGACGGCACCTGGGCCGACCTGAACGACTTCGGCGTCTCGTCCGGCTACGTCGGTGAGACCGACGAGATCAAGCCCGGCTACGAGGTCGACCTCGACCTGCGCATCAAGGTGAAGGCGAGCGCCCCGGTGGGTGCCGGCTTCAGCCTCGGTGGCGGGCTCGTCTTCGGCGAGGACTTCGAGGCCGAGCCGTGCTTCACGGACGTCGCCTACAAGTTCCAGATCGTCGACGCCGGTGGTGACGACGGCAAGAAGCCCCAGGAGGGCGGCAAGATCCCCGCCCCCGCCACGAAGCCGGCCGGCGGCACCACCAAGGTCACCGGCAGCCTCGCCGAGACCGGTTCTTCCTCCACCACTCCGGTGATCGCCCTCGCGGGCGGCGCGGCCGTGGCGCTGGGTGCCGGCGCGATGTTCATCGTGCGCCGCCGCAAGAACGGTGACGCCGCCGCGTAAGGCGCATCACCTGCAGGTACGTGGAGGGGCTGCACTCGGAGGGGGGTGCAGCCCCTTGGCGTTCCCGCGTTCCCGGGTTCCCGCGTTCACATCTTCCTGGCGGCCTTCTTCGGCGGCACCGCGGGCATCCCCAGGAACGGCAGCTTCAGCGCGCCGAACGCCTCCTTCGGCACGGCGGGCGCCTTCGGTTCGACCGCGGCGAGCCGCTCGTACGCCGATTCCTGCGCCGGGCGCGGGTCCGCCTCGCCCTTGTTGGGCCAGAAGGACATCGCGCGCTCCGCCTGCGCCGTGATGGTCAGCGACGGGTTGACCCCCAGGTTGGCGGAGACCGCGGAGCCGTCGACCACGGAGATGCCGGGGTGCCCGTACAGCCGGTGGTAGGGGTCGATGACGCCTTCCTCCGGGCTCGCTCCGATCGGGCAGCCGCCCAGGAAGTGCGCGGTGAGCGGGGTGCCCATCAGCTCCCCGATGTTCGATCCGGCGAAGCCGTTGATCTCCTGGGCGAGCAGGGTCGCGCCCTGGGTGGCCTCGGCGATCTGGGTCGGGTTGGGCGTGCCGTGGCCCTGCCGGGCGGTGAGCAGGCCCTTGCCGACGCCGCCTGGCTTGCGGTACGCGGTCAGCGAGTTGTCCAGCGACTGCATGACGAGACCGATGATGGTCCGCTCCGACCAGCGCCGGTTGGACAGCGAGCGCACCAGGAGCAGCGGGTGCCTGGCCACCTGGCCGAACCAGCTCAGCACCCGGTGGGTGCTGTAGGGCACCTGGAGGATGGTGAGCGCGCCCATCGCGTTGGAGCCCTTGCCGTAGCGCACCGGCTCGATGTGGGTGTTCTCGTCCGGGTGGATCGACGAGGTGATGGCGACGCCCCGGGTGAAGTCGGCCTTGGCGGTGCCGTGCTTCTTGCGGTAGCGGCGGTCGCTGGTCTGCGCCCCCACGAGGCCCTCGGAGTTGGTGCGGGTCAGTTCGCCGAGCCGGGACGACAGCCGGGGCAGCAGCCCCTCGTCCTTCATCGTGTGCAGCAGGGTCTGGGTGCCGTACGTGCCCGCCGCGATGACCACCTTCCGGGCCCGCAGCACGGACGGTGCCGCCTTGCGGCGCCGGTTCGTGGGCACGGTCGACACGCGGTAGCCACCGTCCGGGCCGTCCGTGACGCCGACGACGGACGTCATCGGGTGGATGACGGCACCGGCCTTCTCCGCGAGGTACAGGTAGTTCTCGTTGAGCGTGTTCTTGGCGCCGTGACGGCAGCCCGTCATGCACTCGCCACACTGGGAGCAGGCCTTGCGAGCGGGGCCCGCGCCGCCGAAGTAGGGGTCGGGCGTCTCCCCGCCGGGCTTCGCGTGCGCCGTGCCGTCGGCGTCCTGGCCGTCGCCGAAGAAGACCCCGACCGGGGCGAGGTGGAAGCTGTCGCCGACGCCCATCGTCTCGGCCACGGCCTTCAGGTGGACGTCCGCGGGGGTCATGCTCGGGTTGAGCCGCACCCCGAGCATCCGCTTCGCCTGGTCGTAGTACGGCGCCAGCTCGGCCTTCCAGTCGGTGATGCCCGCCCACTGCCGGTCCTCGAAGAACGGCGCGGGCGGCACGTACAGGGTGTTGGCGTAGTTGAGGGAGCCGCCGCCGACACCCGCGCCGGCCAGCACCATCACCTTGCCCAGCAGATGCACGCGCTGAATGCCGAACAGGCCGAGCGCGGGGGCCCACAGGTAGTTCTTGATGTCCCAGGAGTTCTTCGGGAGCGTGGCGCGCGTGAAGCGCCGGCCCGCCTCCAGGACGCCGACCCGGTACCCCTTCTCACTCAGCCGCAGGGCCGAGACCGCGCCGCCGAAGCCCGAACCGACGACGAGGACGTCGTAGTCGTACGCGTCGTCGTACGTGTCGTCGTCCGCCTGAGCGGACAGGGCGGCCTGATTCTGGGCAGGGCTGTCCTGGGACATGGCTCTCCTCGGTACGAAAAGGGCAGGTAAGGGGTGCTGAGGGGGTCAGCGCAGCCGGAAGGCCTTCATCGCCTTGAGGCTGCGGCTCATGAAGGCGGCGTACTTCTCGTCGTCCATGCCGAAGGACGGAGCCAGGGGGATGAGCCGCTGCTGGGCGACCGTCTGGGCCTCGGTGTACTTCAGGATGCCCTCGGAGCCGTGCCGCCGGCCGAGACCGGAGTCCTTCATGCCGCCCATGGGTGACTGGACGCTGCCGTACGCGGGTGCGTACCCCTCGTTGATGTTGACCGTGCCGGTCCGCAGCCGCGCGGCGACGCGGTGGCCGCGCCCGGCGTTCTTCGTCCAGACACTGGAGTTGAGACCGTACGGGGTGGCGTTGGCGAGGGCCACGGCCTCGTCGTCGTCGCCGAAGCGGTAGATGGAGACGACGGGGCCGAAGGTCTCCTCGCCGCAGACGGCCATGGGCGCCTCGACGCCGTCGAGGATCGTCGGCTCGTAGAACAGCGGGCCGATGTCGGGCCGGGCGACGCCTCCCGCGACGAGCGTGGCGCCCTTCTCGACGGCTTCGGCGACGTGTCGGCTGACGGTCTCCAGCTGCCGCTCACCGACGAGGGAGCCCATGTCGGCGCCGTACGCGAGGGAGTTGCCGAGCCGCATGGCCTTCGTGCGGGCGGCGAAGCGCTCCACGAAGTCGTCGGCGACCGACTCATGGACGTACAGCCGCTCGATGGAGATGCAGAGCTGCCCCGCGGAGGAGAAGCAGGCGCGGACGGCGCCCGCGGCGGCCTTCTCCACGTCGGCGTCCTCCAGGACCAGCATGGCGTTCTTCCCGCCGAGTTCGAGGGACACGCCGACGAGCCGGGCGGCGGCGCCCTGGGCGACCTCGCGGCCGGTGCGGGTGGAGCCGGTGAAGGAGACGTAGTCGGCGCGGCTGACGACCTCGGGGCCGACGACGGGACCCTCGCCCAGGACGACCTGGAACACCTCGGCGGGCAGTCCGGCCTCGATCAGGAGGTCACGGGCCCACAGGGCGGTCAGCGCGGTCTCCGTGTCGGGCTTCATCACGACGGCGTTGCCGGAGACGAAGGCGGGCAGGGCGTCGCCGACGGAGAGTTCGAGCGGGTAGTTCCAGGGGGCGATCTGACCGATGACGCCGCGCGGCTGGCGCAGCTCGGTGACCTTGGTGAGGGTCGGGACGACGCCGGTGTGCCGCCTGGGCTTGAGGTACGAGGCGGCCTTGCGCCCGTAGTGCCGGGCGGCGACGGTGACGGCCTGCACCTCCTCGTGGGCGTGCAGCCGGGCCTTGCCCGTCTCCAGCTGGATGAGGTCGAGTACCTCGGACTGGCGCTGCAGGACCAGGTCGTGGAAGCGGAGCAGCACGGCGGCCCTGGCCCGGACCGGCGTCGCGGCCCAGGCGGGCTGGGCGGCGCGGGCGCGGTCGAAGGCGGTGGCGACGTCCTCGGGGGTGGACTCGGGCAGGTCGGCCAGCTTCTCCCCGGTGAAGGGGCTGTGGTTGGCCGTGCGGCCGGAGCCGATGACGTCACGGGTCAGCTGGGCGATCACCTCGGGTGTGACCACGTCGGCGGCGGTGCGCGCGCCGGCCGGGGCGGCGGCCACCGGATTGGTGCCGACGCGGGCGCCGGAGGCGGCGGAGGTGGTCGTGGAGGCCTGCGAGTCCGTCATGAGGGCGAGAGTATGTCCACCCGCCCACTTTGGGTACCCGTGGGTAACAGGTTTTCACAGAGCCCACCAGAGAGCCGGACCACTCCGGGCTATACAGCCAGTGATCACTGGCGGAATAACCGCTGATCAGGGGCGATCCGTCGTCCTTCACGCGGCTGGGCGTCAGGAATGGTGAATCTTCAGCCGTTCGGCTGCCCCGGGGTGACCCGCACGGGGCACCCGGGGCGGGTGAGGCGCCTCAGTCCGTCTGCTCGGGCGGCTCCCAGCCGCGCAGCATCGTGTCGAAGAGCTCCCGGGTCTCGGCCCAGTCCTCCTCGGGCCCCGTCATGTAGAACGCGTACTCCGGCCCGCCCGCCTCGGCGAAGTACATCTGGTCGATGCCGTGGCGCGGGCCGGGGAAGCTCTTGGACTCGACCCAGGTGAACTCCCAGACGGAGCCGGGGCGGTCGCGGAAGATCTTCTCCTCCAGCGCCAGCCGTTCGTACCCCGGCAGCCGCTTGGCCAGGTCCTTCTCGATGCTCTGCATGTGCGCGTACGAGTTGGTGAAGTCGGGCTGCGGATCGAGGCTGATCCGGATGCGGTGCGCGCCGTTGTCCGGGGTGTAGTCGATCTGGCCCTCGTTCAACTGCCGCTCCCAGCCGTCCGGCACGACGATGCTGAAGCCCTCGGGGTCGTCGACCCGCTTCCAGCCGTCGGGGACGTCCTTCGAGGCCTGGTCGGCCGCCTCGGCCTCGGCCTTGTCCTTGGCCTTGTCCTCGGCCTTGTCCTCGGCCTTGTCGGCGTCGTCGTCGGCATCGGCGGCGGAGCCGGAGGGGGCGGGCGCCGGGTCGGCGGCCTGTTCCACCCCGCCTCCGGTGGTGCCCCGGCCGTTGTCCGCCGTCTTCATCGCGACCAGGCCCGCCGCCCCGCCGATCAGCGCGGCCACCGCCACGACGAGCAGGACGGTGCGCCACCGCCCCCGGCCACCGCTCCGGGTGGCCTGCCCCGAGGTGTACGGCGGCTCGGCGGGCGGCGGCAGGGGCTGGGCGAGCTGGGCGGTGGAACCGTCCGGAGCGGAGAAGGCGCGCAGGTCGTCCTCGGAGACCCGCTGCGTCGGGACGTGCGCCTGCGCGGCACGGGGCCTGCGCCCCTCCATCGCGTCCAGCAGCATGCGCTCCGTCTCCTCGGCCGTCGGCCGGTCCGCGGGGTCCTTGCGCAGCAGGGCGATGATCACGGGTGCCAGCGCGCCGCCGTGCAGCGGCGGGGGCGGCTCCTCCGTGACGACGGCCTGCATGGTGGAGATGGGGGACGTGCGGCGGAAGGGCGAGCTCCCCTCGACGGCCGTGTAGAGCGTGGCGCCCAGCGACCAGAGGTCGGAGGCGGGGCCCGGGTCGCCGCCGCGTACCCGCTCGGGTGCCAGATAGTCGATGGAGCCCACCAGTTCACCCGTCCTGGTGATGGTGGAGTCGCCCTCGATCGCGGCGATCCCGAAGTCGGTGAGCAGGACCTGGCCGTCCCGGGCGAGCAGGACGTTGGCCGGCTTCACGTCCCGGTGCAGGACACCCGCGGCGTGGGCGGCCCGCAGGGCGCCCAGCACATGGAGGCCGATCCTGGCCGCCTCGCGCGGCTCGACCTCCCCCGACTCCTTCGTCGCGTCGGCGAGCGAGGGCCCGTCGACGTATTGCATGACGATCCAGGGGCGGTTGTCGTACTCGATGACGTCGTGGACGGTGACGACACCCGGGTGCGTGATCCGGGCCGCCGCGCGCGCCTCCTTCTGCGTGCGGGCGTGCAGGACGGCGCGGTCCGCCTCGGCGACGTACAGCCCGGCGGTCAACTCCTTGACAGCGACGGTCCGGTGGAGCACCTCGTCCTGGGCGCGCCACACCTTGCCCATACCGCCTCTGCCCAGGACGTCACCCAGTCGGTACCGCCCGGCCAGTACGATCCCCGCGTTCGTGCCCTGCGCGTGTTCCACGTGTGTCCTCGCCCCGTTCCTCGGTACGCCAGGGTACGGAGGGGAGGCGGTGCCACGTAACCTCGCATCGCTCACGAGACCGCACTGTGATGCTTGTCGCGTTTCGCTGTTGCGCTGTCAGGAACCCACGCGGTACGAGGAGATGGCCTGCGCGTAGATCTCGGAGATCTTGTCCCGCTCGTTCTCCGGGCCGATGACCTGCACGATGTGGTACCTGCCGTCCACGATCATGACCAGGTTACGGACGTACACCTGGCGGCCGTTGCTCTCCTGCCAGGTGAACTGCCCCTCAGCCATGGCCTGTCGGCCGACGTCGACCCGGCGCAGGCCCGTCGAGGTGGCCCAGCTGGACTCCCGGAACGGCTTCAGCTCGGGTTCCGCCGTCCGCTGGTAGTCCAGCGGGTCGCTCCCGTTGGCCTTGACGGTGTCCCGTCCGGGCACCACGAGCACGGTGAACCCGTCGCTGCCGTAACGGACCTGACGGTCGGAGCCGGCCGGACTGCGCTGCCAGTTCTCCGGTACGCCGATCTCGAAGCCCTCGGCGTCCTTGCGCAGCTTGTATCCCGACGCGAGGGCGACGGCGGAACGGCTGGTCTGCGGCTTCTCCGATCCTGAGGAGCCGGAGGATCCCGAGGAACCCGACGAAGCCGATGCCGACGGCCCGCCGGACGGGCTGTTGCCGGGGCCCGGGTCGGCCGGTGCGGAGCTGGAGGGCGCCGCACCCGTCCCCGTCCCCGACTCGGGCATGAACAGCATGGCGTAGGCGACGGCGGCGGCCATCAGCAGCAGGATCAGGACCAGCAGCAGCCGTCCCAGCCGGCGCGGCGCGCGGCCACCGGGCTTCGGCTGGCGCAGGACCTTGGGCCCCTTGGGCTCGCGGGGCGTGCGCGGCGGCTTCTCGTACGCCTGCTCACGCTCGTACGTCTGCTCACGCTCGTACGTCTGCTGCTGCTCGCGGCGCTGCGGCTTTCCCTGGCGGTGCCGGCCGTGCGCGGCACCGCCACGGCCCCGGCGGCGGCGCACCAGCTCGCCCCGTCGGCGTACGACCGGAAGGCGGGCGGCGTCGGCGGGCGGCAGCGTGACGATGTCGGAGCCGGCCTCGGGCTCAGGCGCCGAGCGCACGAGGGAGCGCAGCCAGCCGCGCAGCTCCTCGAAGTCCGGCCGCTCCGTGGGGTCCTGACGCAGCAGCGACTCGACGACGGGCCGCAGCGGGCCGCACTCCTCCGCGAAGGCCGGCGGCTCGCCGCAGACCATCTGGACGAGCTCGGCGGCGTTCTCCTCCGGGTACGGCGCGTGGCCCTGCACGGCGCGGTAGAGCAGCGCACCGAGCGCCCACAGGTCCGTGGACGGGCCGATGGGCGGGGCGAGCTGCCAGTTGTCGTGGACCGGGCCCGCCTGCTCGGGCGCCCACCGCTCGGTGACGGCGCCGACCACGGCGATACGGGCCTGCCGGGCGCGTTCGGCGGCGAGGGGGGTGGCCGGGCCGCGGTAGGCGGGGGTCTCACCCCGCCCGGCGACGACCTCGTCCCACCCTCCGGCGGGCGTACGGGCTGCCACCGGCTGCGGCAGCCGGTCCCGCCGCTCCACGGGGCCGCTGCCGAGGCGCCGGGAGTCGGCGCGCAGCGCGTCCTCGCCGGAGCCGCCCGCCCCGCCCGAACCGCCCGCGGGTACGGGGCGGCCGGCGCCCGGGCCGTCGTCCCAGGTGCCGGCGAGGTGGACACGCCGGCCGGGGGGCGTGGGACCGGGTCCCTCGTCGTCGTCCTCGCCGTCGTCGTCATCGTCGTCGTACGTGTAGGTGTACGGCGGATACGTGTCGTCGGCCGCCCTGCCCCAGCCGCCGGGCAGCTCGGGCCGTCCGGGGGCGGGAGAGGCGGCCGGAGGCGCGGCCGGGTCCTCGCGCCGCTCCGCCTCGGGGGCGTCGTCGCGGTCGTGCTCCGCGCGCTTGCGCTCCTCGCCCGCGCGGGCCGCGGCGCGGGCCCCCGCGCGGTAGGCGGCGATGGCCCCGGCACGGGCGGCGCGCAGCTGGGCCGCGCTCCCCGCGCCGGGCTCGGCCACGGGCAGGGAGGGGGACGGCGCCACCTCGATCTCGGCACGGGGGCCGGGGGCCGGGACGCCGTCGGTGGACGCCCTGGGAGCGGGCAGGGCCTCCGGCGCGGACAGCCCCTCGGGGCCGGGCAGGGCGGCGGCGTCCGGCCGGAACGACGCCGGGGGCGCGTACGGACCGGACCCGACGGCCGGGGTCTCGTACGGCCCGGGCTCCACGGCCGGGGTCTTGTACCGCCCGGGCTCCACGGCTTCGGTTTCGTACGGGTCCGGTTCGGCGGCCGGGGGTTCGTACGGGCCGGTGGGGCCCGATTCGACCGCCGGGGGCCCGTAGGCGTTCTCCTCGTCCGGGTCCGGGTGCGGCGCCGGGACGTATCCGCAGAGCGCCTCCTCGGCGGCGCCCGCGGCGAGCCCCGTCAGCACGACGCGGCCGTCGTCGCAGACCAGCACCGTGCGGACCGTGATGTTGCGGTGCGTCCAGCCGTGCGCGTGCAGCACCCGCAGGGCCGTGAGCACGTCGGAGCCGATCTCGGCGGCCCGGTAGGGGTTGAGGGGCCGCTCCGCGAGGAGCGCGGCGAGCGGCCGGGCGGCGACCAGCTCACTCACTATCCAGAGCGATCCCGCCTCGGCGAACACGTCGAAGACCTGGTCGAGGCGCGGATGGTCGGGGACCTGGGCCGCCGCCTGCGCGGCCTCGATCGCCCGCCGGACCGCGGGGTCCGTGGGCCGCCGCACCGTACGCCCGGTGGCGCGCCTGGCCGAGGGCAGGCCGTCGGCGTCGAGCACCTCCGCGTCCACGACCTCCGGCAACGGCACCTGCCGCACCAGGACTTCCTGTCCGCTGTACGTGTCGAAGGCCCGCGTCTCGACCAGCTCGAAGGCGTCGGACGGGGGCAGCGGAAGGCGGTAGCGGTCGGCAAGCACCCGACCCGCATAGTCGTCCACGACGCCTCCCCAGAGCGCGCTGTCCCCCGGTCACCGAGACCGCATGAATCCGTCAATGGCGGTCACTTGCTGTGCAATTGACCCACCATTCCGGCTGCGTACGGTCCTCGGCCTCTCACAATACGTGGCAAGTCCCGGCCGCGCGGCCGTGTCACGGCAACCCGGCCGCCCGGTCGGCCGCCCGGAGAGGCGGGCCGCCGGCCGTCGGCACAGGTCAGTCGGTGGGCTTGAACGTGGCGAACGCCGTTTCACGCAGCGTCCGGCACTCCTCGTCGTCCCACGCGTCCGCCTTGCAGCTGATCATGATCGAGTAGCCGTGGGTGGCGTCGACCTTGAAGCCGCGGTTGAGGACCCGCACCCGGATGCCCTGCTGGTTGCGGGTGAACTCCCAGTCGGCGACGGTCGGGTAGCCGTTGAACTCGACCTTCTTTATCCCGATGTGCTTGTAGCCGTCGCTGAGGCTCCTGGTGGCCGCGACGGCCCCGGCCCAGGCGGCTGCCGCGTCGTCCTTCGGGGAGGCGTTGTAGTCGATCTGGACGCGGGGGAAGCCTCCGTCGGCGTTGTAGATGGCGCCGGAGTTCTGTCCCGCTATCTTGTCGAACTTGAAGTTCCCGGGCATCGCCATGGAGAAGTGGAACTGCTTGTTGGTGACCGTCGTGAATCCGGCGGGAAGCGCGTCCGGGTCCGGGGTCGGTTCGGTCTCCGCCGAGGGCGACGCCTCGCCGGTCGCCTCTCCCTCGCCCTCTCCCTGGCCGTCCTTACCGCCGTCCTTCGCGCTGTCGTCGTCCTTGCCCGCGCCTCCGCCGGTGGCGGGCTCGGCGTCGCCGTCGGCCGTCGTACCGGCCGAAGCGGTGGTGTCGCCCTTGGACCCGCCGCTCTCGTTGCCGGTGTCGTCGTCGCCGAGGGTGAGCGCCAGGACCGTGCCGAGGACGGCGAGCACGACGACACCGGCGATGACCGCCAGCGTGCGGCGCGGCACGACATCGGTGATCGACGCACGGGGCACGGCGGGGCGCCCCGGCCCCGCGGCGGGCCCGGAGGCCGATGCCATGGCGGCCGGGGCGGCGGCCGACGGCGACTTCGCGTTACGGACGGAGCGCAGGGCGCCGCGCAGCCGGTCCCGCGTGCCTTCGGCGATCCCGGACGCGCTGACCGGGGTGGTCGCGGAGGAGGAAGCGGAGCCGGAGCCCTGGCCCGCGGGGGCCGGGCTGCCGGTCTCCGGTCTCCCGGAGCCCGCGGAGACCCCGGAACCGGCGCCCTCGCCGGCCGCCGGGGCGGACACGGCGGCAGCGGCCGCAGCAGCAGCCGCGGCCTTCTTGCCACCGCCCCTGGAGTCGCCCTTGTTGCTCTTGTTGTTCTTGTTGCTCCTGCCGTCACCGATCGTGGGCAGCGCCATGACCTGGGTGGAGTCGGCCGGCGGTACCACGGGCTCGTCCGGAGCGTTGATCACCGCATTGAGCAGGACACGTGCCCCGGCGTCGTCGAGCCGCTCGTCGGGGTCCCGGACCAGCAGGCCGTAGATGACCTCCTCCAGCATGCCCGCGTGGGCCGGCGGTTCGACCGGCTCGGTCATCACGGCCGTCAGCGTGGCGATCGCGGAGCCCTTGTCGTACGGCGGGCGGCCCTCGACGCTCGCGTACAGCAGCCCGCCCAGCGACCACAGGTCGGCGGGCGGCCCCGGCTTGTGGCCGCGGGCCCGCTCGGGCGAGATGTAGGAGGGTGCGCCGACGAGCATGCCCGTCGAGGTGACGGAGGGGTCACCCTCGACCTGGGCGATCCCGAAGTCGGTGAGGACGACCCGGCCGTCCTCCGAGATCAGCACGTTGGACGGCTTCACGTCACGGTGCAGGATGCCCTCGCGGTGCGCCGAGCGCAGCACGTCGAGGATGGCGAGGCCGACCTCCGCCGCGCGCCTCGGCGTCAGCGTCCCGTCCTCACGGATCACCTCGGCGAGGGACTTGCCCTCGATCAGCTCCATGACGATCCACGGCCGGTCGTCCTCGTCGACCACGTCGTAGACCGTCACCGCGCTGGTGTTGCGGATCCTCGCGATCGCCTTCGCCTCACGCAGGGTTCGCGTGATGAGACGCCGCTTCTCGTCCTCGTCGATGGACGACGGAAAACGCAGCTCCTTGACCGCGACCGTACGCCCCAACGTCTCGTCGGCAGCACGCCAGACCGTGCCCATGCCGCCCCGGCCGAGCACCTCCCCGAGCCGGTACCGCCCCGCGAGGAGACGTCCGTTCTTGTCCCGTTGGGGCTCCCGCGCCTGCTCCGCCTCCGACATGCGTCCCCTCTGCGATCAACCCGCCCTGGCAGAGCGTTCATTGTCCCTCACCCCGGGACCGGTCATGGTGCCGGGTCCGGGGTCGGCCGTGAAGCGGCCGGAGGGAGGAACCCCCCTGCCGTGCCGATACTCAGGGCGCTGCCCGCCACCCCGCTGGTGCTGACTCCGCTCGCCTGGGAACCGCGAGCCCGCCAAGCGAACCACACCTCACGACCGCATCGTCCTACCTACCCCGGTCCGCCGTCGAGGGCCGCCGCCCCGGCGGCCCTCTTCCGGGCGCTCCACAACGCCCCCGACGGCGAAGAGTTGCACGGCCCCAGCGGCCGAAGGGGCCTCAGGAGAGCCCTCAGAGATGAACGATGTCCGGCGCCCCCAGCCGTGCCGCGTCGGCCGTCAGGTCGTCCGGCTGCCGCTGGGACTCCCGTTCCGCCTCCACCCGCTTGCGGTAGTGCTCCACCTCCCGCTCGACCTGGTCCGTGTCCCAGCCCAGCACCGGTGCCATCAGGTCCGCGCACTCACGGGCGCAGCGGGTGCCCCGGTCGAAGGTCTCGATGGAGATGCGGGTGCGCCGCGTCAGGACGTCGTCGAGGTGCCGGGCACCCTCGTGCGAAGCGGCGTAGACGATTTCGGCGCGCAGGTAGTCCTCGGCGCCCGCCAGCGGCTCGCCCAGCGAGGAGTCCGCCTTGACGAGCTCCAGGAGCTCCTCGGTCATCGCGCCGTAGCGGTTGAGCAGGTGCTCCACCCGGACGACGTGCAGCCCGGTGCGGGCGGCGATCCTGGCCCGGGCGTTCCACAGGGCGCGGTAGCCCTCGGCGCCCAGCAGCGGGATGTCCTCCGTGACGCAGTCCGCCACCCGCTGGTCCAGCCCGTGCACCGCCTCGTCGACGGCGTCCTTCGCCATCACCCGGTACGTCGTGTACTTGCCGCCCGCGACGACGACGAGCCCGGGCGCCGGGTGGGCCACCGTGTGTTCGCGGGAGAGCTTGCTCGTGGCGTCGGACTCGCCGGCCAGCAGGGGGCGGAGTCCGGCGTAGACGCCCTCGACGTCGTCCCTGCCCAGCGGGGTGTTCAGCACCGAGTTCACGTGTTCGAGCAGATAGTCGATGTCGGCGCTGGACGCGGCCGGGTGGGCCTTGTCCAGGTCCCAGTCGGTGTCGGTCGTGCCGATGATCCAGTGGCGGCCCCACGGGATCACGAAGAGCACCGACTTCTCGGTCCGCAGGATGAGCCCCGTGGAGGAGTGGATGCGGTCCTTGGGCACCACCAGGTGGATGCCCTTCGACGCCCGGACGTGGAACTGGCCGCGCTCACCGATCAGCGCCTGGGTGTCGTCCGTCCACACCCCGGTCGCGTTGACCACCTGCTTGGCCCTGATCTCGTACTCCGCGCCGCCCTCGACGTCCTGCACCCGCGCGCCGACGACCCGCTCGCCCTCGCGGAGGAAGCCGGTCACCCGCGCCCTGTTGGCCACCTGCGCGCCGTACCCCGCGGCCGTGCGCACCAGGGTCGCCACATAGCGCGCGTCGTCCATCTGGGCGTCGTAGTACTGCAGGGCTCCGACCAGGGCGTCCTTCTTCAGGGCGGGGGCGACCCGCAGGGCGCGGCGCCGGGAGAGGTGCCGGTGCACGGGCAGCCCGCGCCCGTGTCCGGAGGACACCGACATCGCGTCGTACAGAGCGACGCCCGAGCCCGCGTACAGCCGCTCCCAGCCCTTGTGCTGCAACGGGTAGAGGAAGGGGACGGGCTTCACCAGGTGGGGTGCCAGCCGCTCCAGCAGCAGCCCGCGCTCCTTCAGCGCCTCCCGTACGAGCGCGAAGTCCAGCATCTCCAGATAGCGCAGCCCGCCGTGGATCAGCTTGCTCGACCTGCTCGACGTGCCGGAGGCCCAGTCGCGCGCCTCGACCAGCCCGGTCGAGAGCCCTCTGGTGACCGCGTCCAGCGCGGTCCCGGCGCCTACCACGCCCGCTCCCACGACCAGCACGTCCAGTTCGCGCTCGGCCATCGCGGTCAGCGCCTCGGCGCGCTCCGCGGGTCCCAGTGTCGCTGTCCTCACTGCTGCCTCCCGGTATTCCCGGTGCATCGGGTAGGGCACAGGAGCGGAGACCGGCCGGAGGCCGGGCGCCCGTGCCCACCCCTCGATTCTGTCCGCGCTCCACGACTTCAGCCACCGCCTGTGGACAACACCCGCCCCACACGAGTCACAGAATGCGACATATAGGTCATATTTACGCCTAGTCTGACATAGCACTGTCCACAGCAGTTGCACTTTCTGTCTCTTGGCCTTAGGGAAAGGACGGCCCACATGCCCGCAGACCTCGCCGTCATCGGACTCGGTCACCTCGGCCTGCCCCTCGCCCAAGCAGCCGTCGGCGTGGGGATCCACACCGTCGGCTACGACACCGACCCACGCCCCTTCGCCGAACTCTCGGCGGGCCGTACGCCGGTCGAGGGATCCCTCAGCGCCTCCGCCATCCGCCGGATGCTCTCGGGCGGCTTCCGGCCCACCGCCGACCCGGCCGAGCTCGGCCGGGTGCGCACCGCCGCGATCTGCGCCCCCACCCCCCTCGGACCGGACCGCACCCTCGACCTCCGCGCCGTCACCGACGCGGCCCGCGCGCTCGCCGCCCGGCTGCGGCCGCACACCACCGTCCTGGTGGAGTCGGCCGTGCCCCCCGGCACCACCGAGAACGTCGTCCGCCCCCTGCTGGAGGAGGGCTCCGGGCTGCGCGCCGGCCGCGACTTCCACCTGGCCCACTCCCCCGGCCGCCTCGACCCCGGCAACCGCACCCATGTGTACGGCAACACCCCGAAGGTCATCGGCGGCCTCACCCCCGCGTGCACCGAGTCGGCCGCCGCCTTCTACGGACGGCTCACCGACAAGGTCGTCCGGGCCCGCGGGCCGCGCGAGGCGGAGATGACGAAGGTCCTCGAAACCAACTTCCGGCACGTCAACATCGCGCTGGTCAACGAGATGGCGGTGCTCTGCCACGACCTGGGCGTCGACCTCTGGGACGTCATCAGGTGCGCCGAGACCAAACCGTTCGGCTTCGAGCCGTTCCGCCCCGGCCCCGGGGTCGGCGGCCACGGCGCCCCGGTGGACCCCGGCTACTTCCCGTACAACAGCCGTACGCCCGGACACCCGTTGCGCATGGTCTCGCTGGCCAAGGAGATCAACGACCGGATGCCGAGCTATGTGATCCAGCGCTGCGCGACCCTGCTGAACGAGCACGGCAAGTCCGTCCGGGGCGCCCGGGTCCTGCTCCTCGGCGTCACGTACAAGCCGGACCTCGCCGACCAGGAGGCCTCGCCCGCCCGCGAGATCGCGACCCGGCTCATGGACATGGGCGCCCAGATCGGCTACCACGACCCGCACGTCCTGGACTGGCGGGTACGCGACCTGCCCGTCCCCCGCGCCGACTCGCTCTACGAGGCCGCCGCCGGGGCCGATCTGACGGTGCTGCTCCAGCACCACCGCACGTACGACCTCCAGGGCCTCGCCGTGAAGGCCCAACTCCTCCTGGACACAAGGGGAGCCACCCCTGCGGGTGCCGCCCACCGACTCTAGAACCCGCCGGATCCCAAGTCCCGCAAGGCATTCCCGGTGCCCTGTGTCGGTGGGGCCTGCTAGCCTGCGGCGTCACTCGTCGCACAGCAGTGCGCATCCGTTCCAGGGGGAAGATCCACCATGAGCCAGCCCGTGCAGCCGCCGAACCCGCCCCAGCAGCCCTACGGCGGCGGGCAGCCGACCGACGGGAACCCGTACGCGGGTCAGCAGCAGCCCGGCAGCCCGTACCCGGCCCACCCCGGCGCCGCGCCCACGGGGAACCCGTTCGCCGGCCAGCAGCCCGGCCAGTTCGGTGGTGGCACGCCGTTCCCGCCCGCCCCGCAGGCCTCCCGCAACAACATCGGCCTCGGCGTGCTGACCGCCCTCGGTACCGCGATCGTCGCCGCGATCCTCTACGGCGTGATAGCCGGCTCGATCGAGCGCGAGGTCGGCTACGCGGCCGTCGGTGTCGGCTTCCTGGTCGGCTTCGCGGCAAGCAAGGTCGGCGGAGCCAACCCGCTCGTCGGCGTCGTCAGCGCCGCCTTCTCCCTGGGCGCGGTCTTCCTGGGCCAGCTCGTCGGTATGTCGATGATCCTGGCGGACGGCCTCGGCGTCGGCTTCTCCGAGGTCTTCTTCGACCACTTCGGTGATGTCCTGGACGTCTGGAAGCACGAGGCCGACTTCATGACGTACCTCTTCCTCGCCCTGGGCCCGATCGCCGCCTTCGGTGGCGCCAAGCGCGCCGGCTGACCGACGACATGCGTGAGGGCTCGGACCGCAGCTGCGGTCCGAGCCCTCACACGTGTACGGGGACGTCAGCGGCGGTGCTGCGAGTCCGCCACCGTCACCTCGACCCGCTGGAACTCCTTGAGGTCGCTGTAGCCCGTGGTGGCCATCGCCCGGCGCAGCGCGCCGAAGATGTTCATCGAGCCGTCGGGGTTGTGCGAGGGGCCGGTGAGGACCTCTTCCGTCGTGCCGACGGAGCCGAGGTCGACCAGCTTGCCGCGCGGCACGTCCTCGTGGACGGCCTCCATGCCCCAGTGTCGGCCGCGGCCGGGCGCGTCCGTGGCGCGGGCCAGCGGGGAGCCCATCATCACGGCGTCCGCGCCGCAGGCGATGGCCTTGGGCAGGTCGCCGGACCAGCCGACGCCGCCGTCCGCGATGACGTGGACGTACCGGCCGCCGGACTCGTCCATGTAGTCGCGGCGGGCCCCGGCCACATCGGCGACCGCGGTCGCCATCGGGACCTGGATGCCGAAGACGTTGCGCGTGGTGTGCGCCGCGCCGCCGCCGAAGCCGACGAGGACACCGGCCGCGCCGGTGCGCATCAGGTGCAGGGCGGCGGTGTACGTGGCGCAGCCGCCGACGATGACCGGGACGTCCAGCTCGTAGATGAACTGCTTCAGGTTGAGCGGCTCGGCCGCGCCGGAGACGTGCTCGGCGGAGACCGTCGTACCGCGGATGACGAAGATGTCCACGCCCGCGTCGACGACGGCCTTGGAGAACTGCGCGGTGCGCTGCGGCGAGAGCGCGGCGGCGGTGACGACACCGGAGTCGCGCACCTCCTTGATGCGCTGCCCGATCAGCTCCTCCTGGATGGGGGCGGAGTAGATCTCCTGGAGCCGCGGGGTGGCGGTCTCGACGGGCATCTCGGCGATCTCGTCGAGCAGGGCCTGCGGGTCGGCGTGCCGGGTCCACAGCCCTTCGAGGTTGAGGACGCCGAGGCCGCCCAGCTCACCGATGCGGATGGCGGTCTGCGGGGAGACCACCGAGTCCATGGGCGCCGCCAGGAAGGGCAGCTCGAAGCGGTAGGCGTCGATCTGCCAGGCGATCGAGACCTCCTTCGGGTCCCGGGTGCGGCGGCTCGGTACGACAGCGATGTCGTCGAACGCGTATGCCCTGCGGCCGCGCTTGCCGCGCCCGATCTCGATCTCAGTCACGATGTGTGGCCTTTCCCTCTACGTCTGCGCTGTCCAGTATCCCCGACACATGAGGGAGGGGCGGTTCCGGGAACCCCGGACCGCCCCTCACCTGCGTTGTCGCGTTACTTCTTGCTGTAGTTCGGTGCCTCGGCCGTCATCTGGATGTCGTGCGGGTGGCTCTCCTTGAGACCCGCGGACGTGATCCGCACGAAGCGTCCCTTGCTCTCCATCTCGCCGATGGAGGCCGCGCCCACGTACCCCATCGTCTGGCGGAGGCCGCCGACGAGCTGGTACAGCACGTTGCCCAGCGGGCCGCGGTAGGGCACCTGGCCCTCGATGCCCTCGGCGATCAGCTTTTCGTCGGACGACACCTCGCCCTGGAAGTAGCGGTCCTTCGAGTACGAGCGTCCCTGCCCACGGGACTGCATCGCGCCCAGCGAGCCCATGCCGCGGTACGACTTGAACTGCTTGCCGTTGATGAACATCAGCTCGCCCGGGGACTCCTCGCAGCCCGCGAGCAGCGAGCCGAGCATCACCGTGTCGGCGCCGGCCACCAGGGCCTTGCCGATGTCGCCGGAGTACTGCAGGCCGCCGTCGCCGATGACCGGGACGCCCGCGGCGCGGGCCGCCAGAGCGGCCTCGTAGATCGCGGTGACCTGCGGGACGCCGATGCCGGCGACCACACGGGTGGTACAGATCGAACCGGGTCCGACACCCACCTTGACGCCGTCCACGCCGGCGTCGATCAGGGCCTGGGCGCCGTCGCGGGTCGCGACGTTGCCGCCGATGACGTCCACGTCCACGGCCGACTTGATCTTCGCCATCCAGTTGAGGGCGTTGCTGTTGTGGCCGTGCGAGGTGTCGACGATCAGGAAGTCGACCCCGGCGGACGCGAGCGCCTGGGCGCGGTCCAGCGCCTCGGGGCTGGCGCCGACGGCCGCGCCGACCAGCAGACGGCCTTCGGCGTCCTTGGCGGCGTTCGGGTACTGCTCGGCCTTCTTGAAGTCCTTGACCGTGATGAGGCCCTTGAGGATGCCGGCCTCGTCGACCAGCGGCAGCTTCTCGATCTTGTGGCGGCGCAGCAGCTCCATGGCCTCCACGCCGGAGATGCCGACCTTGCCCGTGACCAGCGGCATCGGCGTCATGACCTCGCGCACCTGGCGCGTCCGGTCCGACTCGAAGGCCATGTCGCGGTTGGTCACGATCCCGAGGAGCTTGCCCGCGGCGTCGGTGACCGGCACTCCGCTGATGCGGAACTTGGCGCACAGCGCGTCGGCCTCACCGAGCGTGGCATCGGGGTGCACCGTGATCGGGTCGGTGACCATGCCGGACTCGGACCGCTTCACCAGGTCGACCTGGTTGACCTGGTCCTCGACCGAGAGGTTGCGGTGCAGTACGCCGACGCCTCCCTGCCGGGCCATGGCGATGGCCATGCGGGCCTCGGTCACCTTGTCCATCGCGGCGGAGAGCAGCGGGATGTTCACGCGTACGTTCCGCGAGATGAGCGACGAGGTGTCGACCGCGTTGGGCAACACATCAGATGCGCCCGGCAGCAGCAGCACGTCGTCGTATGTCAGCCCGAGCGTCGCGAATTTCTCGGGCACTCCGTCGACGTTTGCAGTCATGACACCTTCCCCAAATGGCCTTGATCGGTGCGGATGTCCATGCTAACGGCCCAACGGGGTGTCTCATTCCACGAGCAAGATCACCTAGCGGATATGTGGCTTCCTCCACACCCTGGGAGCCTGGCCGGACCGGTCCCTACTGGCCCGCGAGGGCCCGCAGTCTGCTCAGTGCGCGGTGCTGGGCGACGCGGACGGCGCCCGGGGACATTCCGAGCATCTGTCCGGTCTCCTCCGCGGTCAGACCGACCGCGACCCGGAGGACCAGCAGCTCGCGCTGGTTCTCCGGAAGGTTGGCGAGGAGCTTCTTGGCCCAGGCCGCGTCACTGCTGAGCAGCGCCCGCTCCTCGGGTCCGAGCGAGTCGTCGGGCCGCTCCGGCATCTCGTCGGAGGGCACGGCCGTCGATCCCGGGTGCCGCATCGCGGCGCGCTGGAGGTCGGCGACCTTGTGGCCGGCGATGGCGAAGACGAAGGCTTCGAAGGGCCTGCCGGTGTCCTTGTACCGCGGCAGCGCCATGAGCACCGCCACGCAGACCTCCTGCGCGAGGTCCTCCACGAAGTGACGGGCATCACCGGGCAGCCGGTTCAGCCGGGACCTGCAGTAGCGCAGGGCGAGGGGGTGCACGTGGGCCAGCAGGTCGTGGGTGGCCTGCGCGTCACCGTCGACGGCACGGTGCACCAGAGCACCGATCACCGTCGTCCCGTCCTCGCGCATCGGACCATGGTGCCCCGGCGCCGTCCGATCCGAGGCATCGCGTCCCGAGTTGTGCACCGAAGCGTTATCAGCGGGGGCGCGGCCACGCTCGACGGGCGCGCCGGAACCGCCTGCCGACGCCACGGCCCGGTCGGCGCGCGCTTCCCCGTGCACGTCGGACGGTACGTCGGCGTGCACGTCGGCAGGTGCGTCGTGAGCGTCGTGAGCAGCGTTGTGAACGTTGCGAGCGAGTGCTCCAGCGTTCTGAGCGGGTGCGCCGGATGTCATGTCCTGCGCCCTCCCCTTCCGCTCGACCGAATGTTCCCCGAGGAACTCCACAACCTCAAGGATGCGGCATCGGCCAGGAAGCGTCACATAGCGCTGGTGAGGAGGGCCCGGCCGGGGGGTCCGCCGCCACCGTCGCCCCGTCCGCCGGCGTGCGGACGGGATCGCACGGCTAACGGCCGCGCCACGGCATCAGCGGACCAGGCCCCAGCGGAATCCGAGCGCCACGGCGTGCGCACGGTCCGAGGCCCCGAGCTTCTTGAACAAGCGTCGCGCGTGCGTCTTCACCGTGTCCTCGGAGAGGAAGAGCTCGCGCCCGATCTCCGCGTTGGAACGGCCGTGGCTCATCCCTTCGAGCACCTGGATCTCCCGCGCGGTGAGGGTCGGCGCCGCCCCCATCTCGGCGGACCGCAGCCGACGCGGGGCGAGCCGCCACGTCGGGTCGGCGAGCGCCTGGGTCACCGTCGCGCGCAGCTCGGCACGCGAGGCGTCCTTGTGCAGATAGCCGCGGGCACCGGCGGCGACCGCGAGCGCGACGCCGTCCAGGTCCTCGGCGACGGTCAGCATGATGATCCTGGCCCCGGGGTCCGCCGAGAGCAGCCGCCGGACCGTCTCCACACCCCCCAGACCGGGCATGCGTACGTCCATCAGAATCAAATCCGAACGGTCGGCCCCCCAGCGGCGGAGGACTTCCTCGCCGTTGGCCGCCGTCGTCACACGCTCGACACCGGGCACGGTCGCAACCGCGCGGCGGAGCGCTTCTCGGGCAAGCGGGGAGTCGTCGCAGACGAGGACGGATGTCATGACCGTCCTCCGCAGCTGATGCGCGTCACCTTGAGCCTCCAGGCTGATACAAGTCGTCACCTGTGCGGTTGACCCCCTCGGACATCTGCCCGAGCTCGTTCTCCGTCAACCGCCTCTCCCCCATCAACGACGGTCACTCGAAAGAGTTACGGGGCAAAGCATCCGGTTCGGCACTCTAAGTGAGGGGCCGCGCACGGAGGAGAGCGACACGGGGTCATCCACCCGCCAACCGATCACTCACTCGACAGCCTGCCCCATTTAGCGGGTTTTCTTCCCTTTTGCTGGCGTCTGAGGCTAGATTCGCAATCAGTCATATTTACATCTACTAACACCGTAGATGTACGGTCGGGACTCCGGTCATCGACGAGCACCACGGTCGAGGAAGCCGTTTCCGAACCAGCAAGGTTTCGAGGGGACACGCAATGGCAGATTTCTCCCGCCTTCCCGGACCCAACGCGGACCTGTGGGACTGGCAGCTGCTGGCCGCCTGCCGCGGGGTCGACAGTTCGCTGTTCTTCCACCCCGAAGGAGAACGTGGAGCAGCCCGGAGTGCCCGTGAGACCTCGGCGAAGGAGGTCTGCATGCGCTGCCCGGTGCGTGCCGAGTGCGCCGCTCACGCACTCGCCGTACGGGAGCCCTACGGCGTGTGGGGCGGCCTGACCGAGGACGAGCGCGAGGAGCTCATGGGCCGTGCCCGCAACCGGCTGATCTCCGCGCACTCCGGACCGGCCCCGGAGGCCGGCCACACCTGACACCCAGCACGACCCGCCGATTGCAGAAACGTTTCCTCGCACCTGGCGCGCCCGCCGTCGGGGGCGGCACCACGGGTGCGGCGGGCCGGGCAGGTCAGCGCGCGGCAGCCTGGGACAGCTGGTCCAGGGTCGCCGCCACCGCCGGAACCCTGGCGAGGTCGGGCAGGGTGAGGGCGACGATCTCCCGCTCCACGGCCGGCTCCACCGTCACGGTGCGCGACCCCTTGGGCCGTACGGATTCGAGGGCCAGCCGGGGCAGGACCGCGACCCCGAGACCCGCTCCGACGAGACCGATCACCGCGGGGTAGTCATCCGTGGCGAAGTCGATCCGGGGGGTGAAACCGGACTCCTCGCACACCTCCACCAGCTGCCGCCTGCAGCGCGGGCAGCCGGCGATCCACGGCTCGTCGGCCAGCTCCCCGATGTCCACCGCGTCCGCCCCCGCCAGCCGGTGCCCCTCGGGAACCAGACCGATCAGCCGGTCCCTGAGCAGCGGACGCACCACCAGGTCGTCCCATTCGCCGCCGGCCGTCCCGTAACGGAACGCCAGCGCGATGTCGCAGTCCCCGTCGCGCAGCATCTCCACCGAGCGCGGCGGCTCCGCCTCCACGAGCGAGACCTGGGTGCCGGGGTGCGCGGCGCGCAGCGCGGCGAGGGCGCCGGGGACCAGCGTGGAGCTCCCGCTCGGGAACGACACGAGCCGGACCCGGCCGGCCCGCAGTCCGGCGATGGCGGCGATCTCCTCCTCGGCGGCGGTCAGCCCCGCGAGGATGCCGGAGGCGTGGCGCACCAGTGCCTCACCCGCCTGGGTCAGCCGCATCTCACGCCCCGTACGGATCAGCAGCGGGGTGCCCGCCGAGCCCTCCAGGGCCTTCATCTGCTGGCTGACGGCGGGCTGGGTGCAGCCCAGCTCCCGCGCGGCGGCGGAGAAGGAACCGGTGGTGGCCACGGCGCGCAGGACACGGAGATGACGGGCTTCGATCACCCTTCAACCATAAGCGACGCTTGCAGCAGGGGCAGAATATTCATGAGCGGCTTTGAGGAACTCCCGATTAGTCTGTCCGGTTATGAAGGTGCTCACCGTGAATCTCGGCCGCCCCACCCCCTCTCCCCACACCGACGGGCCCGACGGGCTCACCGGGATCGGCAAGCAGCCGTCGGACGGCCCCGTGCGGGTCACCGACCCCGGCCCCAAGGGCAGCGGCGGCAGCGGCCTGGCCGGTGACACGGTGTGCGATCTCCGGCACCACGGCGGGTCGGACCAGGCCGTGTACGCCTATGCGCGCGAGGAGCTCGACGCCTGGGAGAAGCAGCTCGGCCGCCCCCTGCCCAACGGCGCGTTCGGCGAGAACCTGACGACCTCCGGGGTCACCGTGAGCAACGCGCGGATCGGGGAGCGCTGGCGGATCGGCGACGAGCTGCTCCTGGAGGTGACGTCGGGCCGCATCCCGTGCCGTACGTTCGCGGGCCACATGGGCGAGCGGGGCTGGGTGAAGCGGTTCACCCGTGAGGGGGCGACGGGCGCGTACCTCCGGGTGATCGAGCCGGGGACGATCCGTTCCGGCGACCTGATCGAGGTGGTGCACGTCCCGGGCCACGAGATCACCGCGGCCCTGGAGTTCCGGGCGACGACCACCGAACGGGAGCTGCTGCCCCGTGTGCTCGACGCCGGTGACGCGCTGCACACGGAGACCCTGCGCGCGGCCCGGGCGTACGTGGCGAAGCAGGCCGCCGCCTCCTGACGCGTACGGCAGGGAGGGACACCGGACACCGGCCGAGCGCACAGCCGCGGCGTGCCCGCCTTCCAGGAAGCGGACGCGGGTCGGGCGACCCCGCGGGCGGCGGCTAACGTGCCGCTTATGACGACTGCACTGATTACGGGCGCGACGGCGGGGATCGGGGCCGCCTTCGCACGGCGGCTCGCGGCGGACGGGCACAACCTGGTGCTGGTGGCCCGTGACACGGAGCGGCTGCGGGCCCAGGCCACGGAGCTGCACGACGGACACGGCATCGAGGCCGAGGTGCTGACGGCCGACCTGTCCACGGACGCCGGGATCGACGCGGTCGCCGCACGGCTGACGGACCGTGTGAGCCCGGTCGACCTGCTGGTCAACAACGCGGGCTTCGGCAACAAGGGGCGCTACCTGGACGTCTCCATGGCCGACGAGCTGACGATGCTGAAGGTCCACTGCGAGGCGGTGCTGCGTCTGACGTCGGCCGCCGCGGGCTCGATGCGTGAGCGCGGTCGCGGCGGGGTGGTGAACGTGGCCTCCGTCGCCGCCTTCCTGCCGCGCGGGACGTACGGGGCGTCGAAGGCCTGGGTCGTCCAGTTCACCCAGGGCGCGGCGAAGGACCTCGCGGGTTCGGGGGTGCGGCTGATGGCGCTGTGCCCGGGCTTCGTGCGGACCGAGTTCCACGAGCGGGCCGGGATGGGGACGGGCAACATCCCGGGCTGGATGTGGCTCGACGCGGACAAGCTGGTGGCCGCGGCCCTGGCGGACCTCGCCCGCGGCAGGACGGTGTCGATCCCGGACCCGCGCTACAAGACGCTGATGGGCCTGGTGAAGCTGACGCCCCGCAGCCTGCTCGGCGGAGTCACCTCCCGCGCGGGCCGGACGTACGGCCCGCAGTAGCCGGCCGTCCCCTGACAGCACCGAGGCCCGGTGCCCCCGCGACGGGGGTACCGGGCCTCGGTGGCGTACGGAGCCGTACTAGTGGGAGTGGCCGTGACCGCCGTGGCTGTGGCCGGCCTCGGCCTCTTCCTCGGCCGGCTTCTCGACGACCAGGGTCTCGGTCGTGAGCAGCAGCGACGCGATGGACGCGGCGTTCTCCAGGGCGGAGCGGGTGACCTTGACCGGGTCGATGACGCCGGCCTTCACCAGGTCGCCGTACTCGCCGGTCGCGGCGTTGAAGCCCTGACCCTTCTCGAGCTCGGAGACCTTCGAGGTGATGACGTAGCCCTCGAGGCCCGCGTTCTCCGCGATCCAGCGGAGCGGCTCGACGGCGGCGCGGCGCACGACCGCGACACCCGTGGCCTCGTCGCCGGTCTTGCCGAGGTTGCCCTCGAGGACCTTGACGGCGTGGACCAGAGCGGAGCCACCACCGGAGACGATGCCCTCCTCGACCGCGGCGCGGGTCGCGGAGATGGCGTCCTCCAGACGGTGCTTCTTCTCCTTGAGCTCGACCTCGGTGGCGGCACCGACGCGGATCACGCACACGCCGCCGGCCAGCTTCGCGAGGCGCTCCTGGAGCTTCTCGCGGTCCCAGTCGGAGTCCGTGGACTCGATCTCGGCCTTGATCTGGTTGACGCGGCCCTTGACGTCGGCGGAGTCGCCGCCGCCGTCGACGATGGTCGTGTCGTCCTTGGAGACGGTGACGCGGCGGGCGGTGCCCAGCACGTCCAGACCGGCCTGGTCGAGCTTGAGGCCGACCTCCTCGGCGATGACGGTTGCACCGGTGAGGGTGGCGATGTCGCCGAGCATGGCCTTGCGGCGGTCGCCGAAGCCCGGGGCCTTCACCGCGACGGCGTTGAAGGTGCCACGGATCTTGTTGACGACGAGGGTGGAGAGCGCCTCGCCCTCGACGTCCTCGGCGATGATCAGCAGCGGCTTGGAGCCACCGGCCTGGATGACCTTCTCCAGGAGCGGGAGCAGCTCCTGGATGGAGCCGATCTTGCCCTGGTGGATCAGGATGTACGGGTCGTCGAGGACGGCCTCCATACGCTCCTGGTCGGTCACCATGTACGGGGACAGGTAACCCTTGTCGAAGGCCATGCCCTCGGTGAACTCGAGGTCCAGGCCGAAGGTGTTGGACTCCTCGACGGTGATGACACCGTCCTTGCCGACCTTGTCCATCGCGTCCGCGATGAGCTCGCCGACCTGCGGGTCCTGCGCGGAGAGCGCGGCCACGGCGGCGATGTCGGCCTTGTCGTCGATCGGACGGGCGGTCGCGAGGAGGTCCTCGGACACGGCCTTGACGGCGGCGTCGATGCCCTTCTTCAGGGCGGCCGGGGACGCGCCCGCGGCGACGTTGCGCAGACCTTCGCGGACGAGGGCCTGGGCGAGCACGGTGGCGGTGGTGGTGCCGTCACCCGCTACGTCGTTGGTCTTGGTCGCCACCTCCTTCACCAGCTGGGCACCGAGGTTCTCGTACGGGTCGTCGAGCTCGACCTCGCGCGCGATGGTGACACCGTCGTTGGTGATGGTGGGGGCGCCGAACTTCTTGTCGATGACGACGTTGCGGCCCTTCGGACCGATCGTCACCTTCACCGTGTCGGCAAGCTTGTTGACGCCGCGCTCAAGGGCGCGACGGGCGTCCTCGTCGAACTTCAGAATCTTCGCCATGGGCTGAACTTCCCTCTCGAACGAACTGCGCCCCTCGCCACCCGGCTAGTTATTTCGCAGGGGGCCAGGGGCGCAGAACAGAAGCAAACGTGGGTGAATTACTTCTCGACGATCGCGAGGACGTCGCGCGCCGAGAGGACGAGGTACTCCTCGCCGTTGTACTTCACCTCGGTGCCGCCGTACTTGCTGTACAGAACGACATCGCCGGTCTTGACGTCGAGCGGAAGGCGCTCGCCGTTCTCGAAGCGGCCCGGGCCCACGGCCAGGACGACGCCCTCCTGGGGCTTCTCCTTGGCGGTGTCCGGAATGACCAGGCCGGAAGCCGTGGTCTGCTCGGCGTCGAGCGGCTGGACCACAATGCGGTCCTCGAGCGGCTTGATCGCAACCTTGGAGCTGGTGGTCGACACGATCCGGTCTCCCCCTTCGGAGATCTCACGGGGTTTAACAGTCTGTGGGGTGGCGACCAGGTCGATCCGTCGTCGCGGGTGCCGGACCTGCCCTGTCGCGCGGTTGTGCTGGCACTCTCCATCGGGGAGTGCCAGCACTGAGACTATGACCGCGATTAGCACTCGGTCAAGCGGAGTGCCAATTCACCACCCTCGCGTGGCGCCGCGGGACCGGTCCGCACCCGGCCGGCGGACCGGCGCACGCCCGTACGGCGGACCGGCGCACGCCCGGACAACGCGGGAGATCCACGAAGGGTTCCGTGCATTCGGCCGGACCGCCCGTCAGACGTAGTCCTCCAGTCTGGCTACGGCGTACCCCTTGTCCGTCACCGTCTTCATGACGTTGCGGATCATGTCGGCCATGGAGCCGTCCCAGTCCTCGCGGCCCCGGAAGTGGGTGAGGATGATGTCGCCGGGGTGCAGGTCCCGGTCCCACTCGCGCCACTCCATGTGGTCGGGGAACGCCTCGGCGGCCCACAGGGGTACGGCCTTGATGCCGCAGGACTTGGCGATGCGCAGGGTGTCGCCGTTGTAGTTGCCGTACGGCGGACGGAAGAGCGTGGGCCGCTTCCCCAGGAACTTCTCGATCTTGTCCTGCGAGCCGCAGATCTCCCGGCGCTGGTCCTCCTCGGAGAGGCCCGGGAGATAGCGGTGGTTGAGCGTGTGGTTGTTGAGGGTGACGCCGCGGGCCTGCATGTCCTTGAAGTAGCCGTAGTCGTCGCTGACCTCGTAGTCGCTGAGGAAGGCGCTGTACGGGATGTTCAGCTCCGCCATCATCCGCAGCAGTTCGGGGTCCTTCTCCGCACCATCGTCCATCGTCAGGAAGACGATCCGCTCCTTGGTCGGCACGGTGGTGAAGACCGGCGGCAGCTTCTCCCCGCCCTCGACCTCGAAGCCCTCGCGGGTGGTGATGTGCGGCTTCTCGGCGGGTGGCGCGGGGGCGGCGAGCGGGACCTTCGCCAGGCCCCACTTCTTCGCGACGGCGACGCGGGCGGCCAGCTGCCGCTTCAGCTGCTCGGCCCTGGCCTTCGCCTTCACCTCGGCAGCGGCGGCGCCCGCCGGCGCGGCGGCGGCTCCCGGCCGCCCGGCGGCCGGCTCATGCCCACCGGCGGCCCCTTCGTCCGCGCCGCCGCACCCGGAGGCGGCAGCGCCGATCAGCAGGGCGACCAGGACCAGACAGGCAGGTCTGTGACGCTTCGTGACAGATTTTTCGTTTTGTCGTACTAGCTGCATGGCGCCGCATCCTGCCACCGGGCCGGCCGCTGCCTCCCGCGACACCTCCGGGCGGCCCGCCGGGTCCCCCGGCTGGCTCACAATGGACCGGTGAACGCCCTTCCCCCTGCCGATCAGGCCGACCCGGCCGACCCGCTCGCCGCCTTCGCCGCCCTGCGCACCCCCGAGGGCGCGGCGCTCCTGGACGAGCTGCGCGACCACGACCCCGCCCGGGAGCTGGCGACCGCGACCCGGCTGCGCCGCACGCACCCCGCCGCCCTCGTGTCGGCGGCGCTCGGCCAGGCGCGGCTGCGTCAGCGCGCGGTGGCGAAGTTCGGGGCGGCGGACGCGTACCGCATGTTCTTCACCCCCGACGGCGTGGAGCAGGCCACCCGGACCTCGGTCGCCGGCTACCGGGCGCAGCGGTTCGCGGAGCTGGGCGTGCGGAGCCTCGCCGATCTCTGCTGCGGCATCGGCGGCGACGCGATCGCCCTGGCCAGGGCGGGCATCTCGGTCCTGGCCGTGGACCGCGACCCGCTCACCGCCGAGGTCGCCCGCGCCAACGCCGGGGCGCTCGGTCTCCAGGACCTCGTCGAGGTGCGGTGCGCCGATGTCACGGAGGTCGACACCTCCCCGTACGGCGCGGTCTTCGTCGACCCCGCGCGGCGCGGCGGGCGGGGCAGGATCTTCGATCCCGAGGCCTACTCACCGCCGCTCTCCTGGGCGACCGGGGCCGCGCTGAAAGCCCCCAGGGCCGCGCTGAAGATCGCCCCCGGCGTCCCCCACGAGGCCATCGAACCGGCGGCCGAGGCCGAGTGGATCTCGGACGGCGGTGATGTGAAGGAGGCCGTGCTCTGGTTCGGCGAGGGCTTCGCCCCCGGCACCTTCCGGGCCACGCTGCTCCCGTCCCGCACGACCCTCGCCTCCGAGGGCCCGCTCCCCGCCCCGCCGGTCGGCCCCGTCGGCCGGTATCTGTACGAGCCGGACGGCGCCGTCATCCGCGCCCATCTGGTGGCCGACATCGTGGAGCGGTGCGGGGGCAGGCTGATCGACGAGACCATCGCGTACGTCACGAGCGACCGGCCGTACGAGTCGGACGCCACGGCCGCGTACGAGATCACCGATCAGCTGCCCTTCAACATGAAGAAGCTGAAAGCACTACTGAGGGAGCGTCAGGTAGGTGTCCTGACCGTCAAGAAGCGAGGCTCCGCGGTCGAACCGGAGGAGCTGCGACGGAAGATGAAGCTCCAGGGACCGCACGCGGCCACCGTCTTCCTGACCCGGGTGGCCGGGGCCCCGACGATGCTGATCGGACAGCCGGTGAGGCGGACCTGATCAGCCGCCGACCCTGATCAGCGGGTCGGCCTCCACCCCGGCCAGCACCCGCAGCACCCAGCGGCGGTGGGCGAACGCCTTGACGATGCCGGTCAGCCCGGTCAGCCAGGCGAGGAACCCGAGCCCCATCAGCCAGGCCACCAGGCCGTACGTCTCCTCGCCCGCCCTGGCGGTCGCCGGGACGGCCAGGCAGCCGAAGAGACCCGCCGCGCAGAGCACGAACGACATCAGCAGCCACACCAGGCTCGCGCGCGGCCGGCGCAGGGCCATGTCGCCCTCAGGGTCGCGGTCCAGGCCGCCCCAGGCCACGAGGAGGCGGTGCACCCGCAGGTCCCTGGCCACGCCCACGGCAATGAGGGCGGCCGCGGGGATCAGCACGGCGGCGCCCACGGCGAGGCAGACGACCCCCGGGATCACACCGAGGGGGTCGTAGGCGTCCTCGAACATGAGGAACGCCGCTCCGGCCATCGACCAGCCGAGCGCGGCGATCCCGGCCCACATCCAGAGGAGTCCGAGGCGGCCGGGTCCGATGAACATCTTCACCAGCTCACCGAGGATCACCGCCCGGTCCCTCAGCAGGGCGTCGCGGTCGGGCCACGTACGTATCTCCACGGGCGGAGGCGGCGGCGGGAGCGGTGAACGACTGGGCATGGCCCAGACATTACCGATCACGCCCTCCGGCGGTGGAGCGGCCGGAGAAGCTCGGGCCCGGCGGTCAGGTCAGCGGGTACGACGTGCGGCCGGACGCCTCGTCGATCTCGTCGTGCGCCTTGGTGAGCAGTTTCATGGCCAGCTCGTTGAGCGCGCGTGCGCCCGCGATCTCCTCGCCGACCCTCGGCTGCTCGGCGTCGGAGGGATGGCGGCTGGCGTACCCGTGGGCCCGTACCTCGGTCCCGTCACTCAGCCGCACCATCGCGGCCGCGCGGGTCCGGTGGGTGTCCTCCTCGAATTCCAGCTCGATGTGCCAGCCGACCGTGGTCTCCATCATGTCGGTCACCTCCCGGGATTCCTGCTTCCAGGGTGCGCCCGATCCCCCGCCCTCGCACGGCGTGCGCGGGGGCGTGCCTCAGGCGTCCCGCAGGGCCTGGACGTCCAGCTTCCGCATCCCCATCATCGCCTTCAGCACGCGGTCGGCGCGGGCACGGTCGGGATCGGCGAGCAGCTCGGGCAGCGCGCGCGGGACGATCTGCCAGGACAGGCCGTACCTGTCCTTCAGCCATCCGCACTGGCTCTCCTCGCCGCCCTCGGTGAGCTTCGTCCACAGGGTGTCGACCTCCTGCTGGTCCGCGCAGTCCACGCTGAGCGAGACGGCCTCGCTGAAGGTGAACTCCGGGCCGCCGTTGAGGCCGAGGTACTCCTGCCCGGCGAGCACGAAGCCGACGGTCAGCACCGATCCCGCCTTCGGGGAGCCCTCGTTCCAGTAGGTGATGTCCTCGATGCGGGAGTCACCGCCGAAGACCGACACGTAGAACTCGGCGGCCTCCTGGGCCAGGTCGTCGAACCACAGACAGGGCTTGATCTTCTGCATGGTCTCTCTCCTCACACAGGGGAACGTCGTCGTTCGCTGTGCAAGGTAGACCGCTCGCGCGCCGGGAACTCATCGGCACGCGCGCGGCCCGTACGCCCGTCAGCCGCCCGCCGGGCCGAGGGATTCGAAGCGCCACCGGTGCACCGGGCGGCTGATCAGCCCGGCCTTCGGCTCGGGCAGCTCCGGGAGCTCGTCCCCATAGACCGCGTCCCACCAGGTCAGCACGAGCACCCGGTCCTGCGGGGCACGCAGCAGCTCGCTGCGCAGCGGCTCCCGGGCCAGCTCGGCCGCCCGCGCCCGGGCCCACTCCAGCAGCTCCGCGCCCCGGCCCTCGGCGGCGCGGGCCTCCCACATCAGGGCGACGGTCATGAGTACAGGTTGTCCTTGCTGATCTCGTGCACATGGTCGTGGCTGTGCGCGTGAACACCCGGCACATGGGTCTCCGTGACCGGCAGCGAGGAGTCCGCCGAGAGGTCCAGGTCGGAGGCCGGGCGGTTGCGCGCCACCATCTCCGCGCCCAGCGCGGCGACCATGGCCCCGTTGTCCGTGCAGAGCCCCGGCCTCGGGACCCGCAGCCGGATGCCGGCCTTGCCGCACCGCTCCTCGGCGAGTGCGCGGAGCCGTGAGTTGGCCGCGACGCCGCCGCCGATCATCAGGTGGTCGACGCCCTCGTCCTTGCAGGCCCGGACGGCCTTGCGGGTGAGGACGTCCACGACGGCCTCCTGGAAGGACGCTGCCACATCCCGTACGGGGATGTCCTCACCGGCCGCGCGCTTCGCCTCGATCCAGCGCGCCACGGACGTCTTGAGACCGGAGAAGGAGAAGTCGTACGCCGGATCGCGCGAGCCGCTCAGTCCGCGCGGGAAGGCGATCGCCTTCGGGTCGCCCTCCCGTGCCAGCCGGTCGATGACCGGGCCGCCGGGGAAGCCGAGGTCCAGCACCCGGGCGATCTTGTCGAATGCCTCGCCCGCCGCGTCGTCGATGGTCGCGCCGAGCGGCCGTACGTCGCTGGTGATGTCCGGGGCCAGCAGCAGCGAGGAGTGGCCCCCGCTGACCAGCAGCGCCATCGTCGGCTCGGGCAGCGGGCCGTGCTCCAGCTGGTCGACGCAGATGTGCGAGGCCAGGTGGTTCACCCCGTACAGCGGCTTGTTCAGGGCGTACGCGTACGCCTTGGCGGCCGATACGCCGACGAGCAGCGCCCCCGCGAGCCCGGGGCCGGCCGTCACGGCGATGCCGTCGAGGTCGCGGGCGCTGATCCCGGCGTCCTTCAGGGCGCGCTCGATGGTGGGGACCATCGCCTCCAGGTGGGCGCGCGAGGCGATCTCCGGGACGACCCCGCCGAAGCGGGCGTGCGTCTCGACGCTGGAGGCGACGGCGTCGGCGAGGAGCGTCGTGCCGCGCACGATGCCGACGCCGGTCTCGTCGCAGGAGGTCTCGATGCCCAGTACGAGCGGTTCGTCAGCCATCAGTCTGTCTCTGTTCCTTGTACGGTCAGGCGCATGACGAGTGCGTCGATGTTGCCCGGCTGGTAGTAGCCACGGCGGAATCCGATGGGCTCGAAGCCGAAGCGTTCGTAGAGCTTCTGCGCGCGAGTGTTGTCCACGCGGACCTCCAGGAGCACCGCGGTGCACTCGAAGGCGGTCGCGTGGCGGAGGAGGTCGGTCAGGAGTTCCGATCCGAGGCCGCCGCCCCACTGGCGCCGGCTGACCGCGATCGTCTGGACGTCGGCGAGGTCTCCGGCCGAGGCGAGGCCCGCGTAGCCGACGATCCGGCCGTCGACGGGGTCCTCGGCGACGATGTACCGGTGGGTGGCCCGGGGGCCGCGCGCACGGGCGAGTTCGGACCAGAACATGCCGGCCGACCAGGCGTCGTCGGGGAACAGCTCGTGTTCCAGCTCCAGCACCGGCTCGATGTCCCACCAGCGCATCTCGCGGAGCACTGCGGTCGCGGTGGTCACTTGGGGGTGACCACCTTGTAGTTCTTCGGGACCTGGGCGTCGGGCCTGCGCAGGTAGAGCGGCTGCGGCGGCAGCAGCGGGGCACCGGAGGCCAGCCGCTCGGCGGCCAGGGCGGCGAGCGCGCCGGCGGAGACGTGCTCCGGCCCGCGGGCGTCGGGGAAGGCCTCGGGGTAGAGCAGCGCGCCCGCACCGGCGACGGGCAGCCCGGCGAGCCGGTCGGCGATGTCTGCGGGGCGGTCGACGGCGGGGTCGCCGTCCCGGGTGCGGAAGTCCTCGTACCGCGCCCAGTAGACCTCCTTGCGGCGCGCGTCCGTCGCGACGGCGAACGGGCCTTCGAGGCCGTCCAGGCCTGCGGCGTACGCGAGGGCGTCGAGCGTGCACAGCCCGTGCACCGGCACGGAGAGGACGGAGCCGAAGGTCGCGGCGGTGACGAGGCCGACGCGCAGCCCCGTGTAGGGGCCGGGGCCGACCCCGACGGCCACATCGGTCACGGCGCCGAGCTTCACCCCGGCCTCGGCGAGGACCCGGTCGACGGCGGGGAGCAGCAGCTCCCCGTGCCGCCGGGCGTCGACCTGGCCGGTCTCGGCGACGACGGAGGTCCCGTCGTGGAGGGCTACGGTGACGGCGGGGGTTGCGGTATCCATGGCGAGCAGCAGCACACGAACAGCCTACGGCTCCGCCGACCCGGTCATGGCAGCCCGTGGAGCGTCCCGGTCCCCCCTTCCGCTGCTGGTACCGTCGCCGGGTATACGCGTGTACGACGTAAATGCTTGTACGACATGCGACGGACGGCATGTGAAAGGGGACCTCACGGTGGCAAGGGGCAGCTCGGGAATCGTGGCCGGGCTCACCGCCGCGGCGTTGGCCGCGGTCTGTTTCCTCGCCTACCAGGCGTCGGCGAACGCGCCCGACTCGGTCGCCGCGCCCTCGGCGCAGACCTCCGGCGCGACGGCCGCTCCCACCCAGAAGCCGAAGCCCCCGAAGCAGCCGCTCGCGGTCCCCGAGGACTCCGACACGGGAACCCGCGTCGTGTACGCGCTGAAGGACCGCCGGGTGTGGATCGTCGACGACACGGAGAAGGCGCTCCGGACGTTCACCGTGATGCCGAGTTCCGTGAGCCCGCTCCCCGGCGTGTACCAGGTCAGCTCGCGCTCCGGCAGCATCAAGGGCTCGGACGGCGTCCTGATCGAACACGTGGTGCGCTTCGCGAACGTCGGCGACGTGTCCGTGGGCTTCAGCGCCGCGCAGGACGGCTCGATGCCGGCCCCGGACCCCACGATGAAGACCGGCGGGGTGCGGATGAAGCGGGCCGACGGCAACGCGCTGTGGACCTTCGCCACGGTCGGTGTGAAGGTCGTCGTCGTCCCGTAGCCCCGCGGGCTCAGGCCGCGTCGCGCCCCAAGCCCTCGGCTTCGTCCTCGTCGGCGTGCTCGTCGCGGGGCGGCGTCGAGACCGCCGTGGCGGCGGCGCAGGAGGCCAGCAGGTCCTTCATGGACACCGCGGACACCGACGGCGTCTCCGCCTGCGACGGCTGCGGCCGCACTTCACGCTCGGGTACCGGCATGGATGCCTCCTCGGGCTTCGGCGAGAGACCTGGTTAGGCAGACCTAACCAGTCTCCGTGTCCCATGTGACCACGACGGACCTCCCCTGTGCAACATTTTACCGACACACCGTCGGAAAGGGCGGGTCCCGGGCGCCCTCAGAACACCGGCAGCGCGCTCAGCGAGTCACCGTCCAGGACGAAGACCCGGTTGCCGTCGGCGGCCAGCCAGTACTGATCGGTGTGCTTGATGATGCGGAACACCCACGGCCCGCGGTCCTCGGCCAGATCGACCACGTTGATCCCGCCCTCCTTGTCGTTCACCGCGATCGACCAGAAGCCGTCGCCCTGGACGACGAGCGGGCTCTGCGGAGCGCACTGGATCAGGCCCGTGTGGACCCAGTCGGTCGGACCCCCGTCCCTGGTGTCCAGACGCAGGGGGTACCCCAGGTAGGCCGCGTAGACGTGCGTGCCGTGCACCGTGGGAGGGCCCCAGTAGGGCTCCACTCCCGGCTGCTTCGGGTTCTCCGCGGTCCAGCGCTCCTCGCCGTCGCCGGCGTTCACGGCCCGCAGATGCCTCCCGGTCACGAAGACGGTGCCCGCGGCGGCCGCGATCCCGGGCCTCCCCTCGGCCTGGTCGTGCAGCTGCCACGCCGCGCGGCCGTCACCGGTCCGCACCGCGAGGACGGCGCCGCCCGCCCCGGCCACGACCAGCCGTCCGGCCACCGTGACGCCGCGCGGCCCGGGCTCCGCGCCGAGGTCCGCTCCGGCCTCGACCGACCAGCGCACCTCGGCGTCCGCCCGCCCGACGCTCAGCAGGCGGCCGTCGCCCGTGATCACGTACACCGCTTCGTCGTCCGCCGCCAGGACCCAGGCGGCGTCGACGTCGGCGGTCCACTTCGGTTCGCCCGTCGACGCCACGAAGGTGCGCAGGACGCCCTTGCCGTCCGCCGCGGCCACCAGTTGCCCGGAGAGCGACACGTACCGGCGTACGGCCTCGGTGTCCGGTGCCGACCACCGGAGTTCACCGTCGACGACACCGCGCGCCGCGATGCCCCCGCCGGGTGCGCCCACCACCAGGACGTCGTGCACCGGCAGGGGTGCGGGGGTGCCCTCGCCGAAGACCTTGGCGTGGCTCCATATCGGTTCGGGCGTCTCGCCGTACACGTAGTCGCCCTTCTCCGCGGACAGCACCCGGGCCTTCGGCGTCTTCACGGCCGGCGGGATGCTGAACGGGTCCTGGCGGCCACGGCCGTTCAGCCACAGGGCCGTTCCCCCGCCCGCGGCGGCGAGAGCCCCGCCGACGGCGAGCGCGGTCAGCAGCCGGCGCCTCGGCACGGCACGGGCCGGGCTCACGGCCACCGACGTGGTGAGCTCGTCGAGACTGCGGCGGCGCGCCGAGACGTCCCGCGCGAGGGGGCCGTGACGCCAGGCGCGGTCCGCGCCGCGCGGCGGGTCGAAGGCCGTGGCCACCGCCTCCGTGGAGGGGCGCCACGCGGGGTCCTTGGCGAGGCAGGGCGCGATCAGCTGCCGGAGCGCGTCCGGCACCCCGCCCAGGCCCGGCTCGCCATGGACGACTTCGTACTGCACGGCGGCGGCGTGCGCGCCTTCGTACGCACGTCTGCCGCTCGCCGCGTACACGAGCACCGCGCCCAGGGAGAAGACGTCGGCGGCCGGACCCACCCGGTGTCCGAGCACCTGCTCGGGGGCGCCGTACCCCGGCGTCACCGGAGCCTCTCCGGTGGCGGTGAGGGTGAGGCCGTGCTCGGGGCGCGCGATGCCGAAGTCGATGATCCGCGGGCCGGTGGCGGTGAGCACGATGTTGCCGGGCTTCACGTCACGGTGCACGAGCCCCGCGGCATGGATGTCCCGGAGTCCGCGCGCCACAGCCACGGCGAGGGCCCGTACGGCGGGTTCGTCGAGCGGACCGTGGGCGGCGACCGCCTCGTCGAGCGTCGGCCCGACCAGGAACTCGGTCGCGATCCAGGGGCGCCCGCCCTCGGTCCGGCTGTCGATGACCCTGGCCACCCCGTCGCTGCTGACCGCCTGCGCCATCTGGGCCTCGCGGACGAAGCGCCGGGCGAGACCGGGGTCGTGGGCGAGGTGGAAGTGCAGGATCTTCACCGCGGCGACGGTTCCCGCGCCGTCCAGACCGACGTACACCTTGCCCATGCCGCCCTCGCCGAGGATCCCGAGGATGCGGTAGGGGCCGAGCCTGAGCGGATCTCCGGTGGTCAGGGGTTTCATGTTCCGAGACGCTTCCCGTGCAGTCAGAGGAGTGGGTATCCGGCGGTGTAGGCCTCGCCCTTGGCGATGAGCCGCCCGGAGGGTTCATGGACGAAGTACCGGCCGCGAGCCGCCTCGAACGGCTGGGCGACCGCACCCGTACGGAGGTCGGCGGCGGCGAGGCCGGTGGCGGAATCGCTGTACACGTACGCGGTTCCCACCGTGGGTGGCGCGTCGGCCGCCATGTCCGCCTGGCCCGTCTGCGCCCATACGGCCTTGCCGCTCGCGGCCCGGACCGCGACGAGGCCTCGGCCCTTCACCACCGCGTGGACGACGCCGTCCTTGACCGCCGGCGGGCCGTGGACCGCCCCCGGCCGGTCCCCTTCGTGGTGCCAGGCCACGACGCCGTCCGCCAGGCGACGCGCGACGAGCCCGTCCGCCGCGAGGTACACGTGCTGTGCGTCGACGGCGACCCTGGCACGGTCCATGGCCGGCCCGTCCCCGCCGAGCGCCGCGTCCCACAACGGTGCGCCGGTCCTGGCCTCGCGGACGGTGAGGCGCAGCCCGCCGTCCTCCGCCTGCTGGACCAGGACCAGGTGGTCCCCCTCGACCCGGCCGGACAGGAAGTGGAGGCGGTCCGACTTGTCCGGCCTGGCGGGGAGCGGGCGGGTCCACAGCCTGTCGCCGGTCCGGAGGTCGAGCGCGAAGAGGAACCAGGACTGGTCCTTGCGGAACCCGTCGGTCGACCGGGGTCCGAACCCGCCCACCCCGTGGAGGACCGTGTCCGTGGCGCAGAGCAGTTGGCTCTCGAACAGGCGGCCCCGCAGGTCCGTGAGACGGGCGACCGTCGCACCGGCCTTCCCCGTGGCCGGGTCGACGGCGCGGACGGCATAGGGGGCGTCGTCCTCCAGCGACTGGTCGACGGCGTACACGCGCTTGCCGTCCGTGACCGTCTGGTGGAAGAGGTACACGTCCTCGTCGGACCAGAGGGAGCGGCCGGTGCGTGGGTCCAGTGCCTGCGGCATGATGCTGTCGAGTGCCACGAGGATCCGGTCCTCCAGCATGAGCGGGGCCGACGGCATGTCCCGGCCGGATCCGTAGTCGGACCGGACCTGCCAGAGCATGTCCGTCGCGGGGGTCTTCGGCACGGTGGAACCGCCCGCCCCGTCCGGGCTCCGCCGGTCGTGCCGCGCCCATGCCCCCGTCCCCGCCAGAGCCAGCAGTGAGGCACCGCCCACGGCCAGGAACCCGCGACGGGACGGCCTGACGGTCGCCCGCACGGCCGTGTCCGGGAGCCCCTCTTCCGCGTCGGGTGCCGCACGGCGCGGCATCACGGCGAAGACCGCCGAGGCGCGCCGGGCGATGTCGGTGAGGACGGCGCCGGGCAGGTGCTCCGAGAAGCTCCCCCCGGGTGGTTCGAGCCAGGCCGCGAGATCGGCGGCGGAGGGCCGGTCCGCCGGGACCTTGCTGAGGGCCCGGGCCAGGACCGGCACCAGTGCCGGGGGCATCCCGCCGAGGTCCGGCTCCGAGTAGCGGACCCGGTAGAGGAGGTCGGCGGGCTGCCCGGCTCCGAAGGGCCCACGGCCCGTGGCCGCGTAGGTGAGGAGCCCGGCGAGAGCGAACACGTCACCGGCCGCGGTGTGCTCCTGGCCGGTCGCCTGTTCCGGGGACATGAAGGCGGGGGTGCCCGCGGCGGCTCCGGCACGCGTGAGGTGGTCGTCCCCGTCGGCACGGGCGATGCCGAAGTCGATGACCTTGGGGCCGTCGACGGTGAGCATGATGTTGGACGGCTTGAGGTCGCGGTGGACGACGTCGGAGCGGTGGAGCTGGGTCAGCGCCGCACAGAGCAGGGCCCCGAGGGCCCGCACCGCGGGCTCGGGGAAGGCCCCGTACGCGGAGACCGCCTGGTCGAGACCCGGCCCCAGCACGTACTCGGTCGCCAGCCACGGGATACCGGCGGACGGATCGGCGTCGAAGACCCGGGCCCCGTGGACCGGGCCGATGATCCGGGCCGCGTCGGTCTCCAGACGGAAGCGGCTGCGGAACACGGGGTCAGCGGCCAGGCGGGCGTGCATCGTCTTGAGGGCCACGGTCCGGCCGTCCGCCGCCCGGGCCAGGTAGACCGTGCCCATGCCTCCGCCGCCGAGGCGGGCCACCGGGCGGTAACCGCCGAATCGGGAGGGGTCGTCGTGGGTGAGTGGGGAGAACATGGCCCTCAGTCCAGGGTGCCGGTGACGAGCGACGAGTGGGCGCCCCGGGGCTGTGCGGGGTTCCCCGGCGGCTCCGCCGCGAGCACGGCGGCCGCCACCCGGGCGAGGGCCACGGCGGCCCTCGGGGGGAGGGCCACGGCGAAGGGGGCGTCGAGCACCGTGGCCTGCGGTCCGGCCGCCCCGGGGACGGCACCCGCGTCGGGTGCCGCGCGCCCCGCCCGCGCGGTGAACTCGGCCTCCAGCGCCGCCGCTTCCGGGCGCTGCGCCGGGTCCCGGGCGAGGCACGCGGTGATCACGGCGCGCAGCCCCTCGGGGATCTCCTCGCGCTCGGGGGCGGTGTGACCGGTGCTCGCGTACGAGAGCACCGCTCCGATCCCGTAGACGTCTCCGAGCGGACGCGGCCGGCCGCCCGTCATCTGCTCCGGCGGCAGGCTGCCGTGGTCGAGGCCCGGGGCGTTCCCCCGGTGTTCCCCGTCCGCCCCCGCGGAGCGAACCGTCCCGAAACCGGCCAGCCGGATCCCGCCGGGGGTGACCAGCACCGCGGCCGGGGACAGCCCCGCGTGGACCACGCCCCCGGCGTGCGCGGCGCGCAGCGAGGAGGCCAGTGCCGCGCCCATGGCCCGTACGAACGGCTCCGGCAGCGGGCCGCCGTGGGCCATGACCGCGTCGGGGAGCGGGAGCGCGGCGGCGTAGGGCGCCGCGTACCAGGGGGCCGCCGGCGTGCCTCCCACCTCGTCCACCGGGAGGAGGCCCGGAACGGACAGACCGCAGGCGTGCCGCGCCTCGGCCGCCCAGCGTGAGGGGTCCACCCCTGCGCACGGGAGGCAGACGAGGACGGTACGGTCGCCGTCGGCACTCCGTGCGATGTACCGGGGCCCGGGGGCGGTGCCCGAACGGCTGCCGGAGTCGAACCGGCCCAGGACCGTGTACGGACCGATCCGAACAGGATCGTCCCCCCGCAGGTGTTCCATGCGTCCGTCCCCCGTGTTCGCCCTGGCCCGGCCAACCCTACTCAGACGCCGTCACACGGCTCACGGCCCCCCGGGGGAAGCCAGGAGGTCAGGCCCCCGCCAGCTCCGTGTCCAGCCCCGCCCAGCGCGTTCCGATGCCCATCAGGGTCACCGTGCGGCGTTCGTCGTCCGTGTCGCCGACCGCGCGGTCGATCACCACGCGCAGCCGGTGCTCCGAGAGCTCCTCGACCTTGCCGTCGCCCCACTCCACGACGATCACCGACTCCGGCAGCGACACGTCGAGGTCCAGGTCCTCCATCTCGTCGAGACCGCCGCCCAGGCGGTACGCGTCGACGTGGACCAGGGCCGGGCCCTCGCCCAGCGGCGGATGGACCCGGGCGATCACGAAGGTCGGCGAGGTGACGGCGCCGCGTACCCCGAGGCCCTCACCGAGGCCGCGGGTCAGGGTGGTCTTGCCCGCGCCGAGCTCGCCGGTGAGCATCACCAGGTCGCCGGGGGCCAGCACACCGGCGATCCGGCGGCCCAGCTCCTTCATCTCCTCGGGGGACTCGACGGCGACGTCCAGGGTGACGGTGCCCGGTGCGGCGGATTCGCCCACCCGGCCGTTGTGCGCTGCTTCCATGCCGACCAACGGTAGAGGATCAGCGCCCCTGAGCCGGAACCGCTCCGATCCGCACCAGCAGGTCCGCGAGGCGGTCGGTCACCGTCTCGGGGTGCTCCAGCATCACCAGATGGCCGGCGTCCGGCACGATGACCAGCTCGGCGTCCGGAAGCTCGTCCGCGATGGCCTCGCTGTGCGAACTGGGCGTCACCAGGTCCTTGTCACCGGCCAGGATCAGCACCGGGAGGTCACGGAAGGCGGGGAGGGCCCCGCTCTTGTCGTGCTCGGTGAAGGCCGGGTAGAACTCGGCGACCACATCGATCGGGGTGGACTCGATGAGCCGCTCCGCGAAGCGCGCGACCGCCGGATCCACGTCCCGCGACCCGAACGAATACCGCTTGATCAGCCCCGCGAACAGGTCGGCGGTGGCCCGCCGCCCGCGCTCCACCAGCTCCGCCTGCGAGCCGAGCGCCTTCAGCACCCCGGGCAGCACCCGGCGCACCGCGTTCACGCCCGCCACCGGCAGCCCGAAGTTCACCTCGCCGAGCTTCCCGCTCGACGTCCCCACGAAGGCGACCGCGGCCACCCGGTCGCGGATCAGCTCCGGGTAGCGGTCGGCGAGCGCCATCATCGTCATGCCGCCCATGGAGTGCCCGACCAGCACCAACGGTCCCTCGGGGGCCGCCGCGTCGATGACCGCCTTGAGGTCGCGGCCGAGCTGGTCGATGCCGACCGCTACGCCCTCGGCCTGCGCCCGGCCGCGCTCGGAGCGGCCATGGCTGCGCTGGTCCCAGTGGACGGTGCGGACCAGACCGCGCAGCGCGGCGCGCTGGAAGTGCCAGGAGTCCTGGCCGAGGCAGTAGCCATGGCTGAAGACGACGGTCAGGGGCGCGGGGTCCTTGCTGCCGAAGAGTCTGCGCCGGCGCGGCCCGGAGCCCGCCCGGGCCCCGGCACGTGTGGCGGCACGGCTGGTCCCGCCGTCCGGCTCGATCTCGTCGACCTCGTAGTACAGCTCGGTGCCGTCGTCCGCGACCGCCCGGCCGGGCTGCCCGCGCAGCGAGCCGTACGGTCCGGAGGCGTCCAGTGCGAGGCGGGCCTTCTTGCGCATGCCCCGGCCCACGGTGAGCCGCTCGACGGCGACGCCCGCGGCCGCGCCCGCGGCGATGACGCCTATCGCCGCCCCGGCGACGCCCGCCCGGCGCCAGCCGGCCGCCGCGACGGCCGCCGTCGCCACCACGTCCTCCGCGCTGGTCTCGCTCACCGTGCCGTGCTCCTTCGTCGTCGTTGTCCGTCGGAACCGCCGGACCGTGATCCAGGGGGGCGCCGGGGGTCAGTCCCGGCCGGAGTCCTCGTGGAGATGGACGCGGGGGACGCGCGTTCCGATGCGTGTGACGATCTCGTACGCGATCGTGTCCGCGGCCTGCGCCCAGTCCTCCACGCCGGGTTCGCCCCGGTCGCCCGGCCCGAACAGCACCGCCTCGGCGCCCGCCTCGACGATGTCGCCCCCGAGGTCGACCACGAACTGGTCCATCGCCACCCGGCCCGCGATCCTGCGGACGGCGCCTCCGACGAGGACGGGGCCCCGGCCCGAGGCATGGCGCGGGATGCCGTCCGCGTAACCGACGGGCACCAGGGCGAGCGTCGTCTCGGCGGGGGTCGTGTAGTGGTGCCCGTAGCTGATCCCGTGGCCCGGGGGCACCTGCTTGACCAGCGCCACGGAGGCGGCGAGGGTCATGACGGGCCGCAGCCCGAAGTCGGCGGGGGTGCCCAGCTCGGGGCTGGGCGAGATGCCGTACATCGCGATGCCGGTGCGTACGAGGTCGAAGTGGGACTCGGGCACCGTGAGCGTCGCCGGGGAGTTGGCGATGTGCCGCACCTCGGGCCGGACGCCCTCCTTCTCGGCGTAGGCCACCATGTCGCGGAAGACGTTCAGCTGGGCGGCGATCGACGGGTGGCCGGGCTCGTCGGCGCAGGCGAAGTGCGACCAGAGGCCGGTGACGCGCAGGATGCCCGCCTCCTCGGCGGCGCGGGCGGCGGAGACGAGTTCCGGCCAGTCGGCGGGCTGGCAGCCGTTGCGCCCCAGCCCGGTGTCGGCCTTGAGCTGGACGCGGGCCAGGACCCCGGCCTCCGTGGCGGCCGCGGTGACCTCGTCGAGCGCCCACATGGCGCTCACGGAGACATCGATGTCGGCCTCGACCGCCTCGCGCCAGGGCCCGCCGGGCGTCCACAGCCAGCACATCACCCGGCCGCCGATCCCGGCCTCCCGCAGGGCGAGCGCCTCCTGCGGGGTGGCGGTTCCCAGCCAGGCCGCGCCGGCCTCCAGCGCCGCCCTGGCGCAGGGCAGCGCCCCGTGCCCGTACGCGTCGGACTTCACCACGGCCATGAGCTGCGCCCCGGACGCCCGCGCACGCAGTTCGCGCACATTGGCGCGCAACGCGGCGAGGTCGATCTCGGCACGGGCTCTCAGGGTCGCTGTCTCGTTCATCGCGCCCAGTGTCTCAGAGCCGTACGCCTGTACCTCCGACCTCTGTGCCGGTGAGGCGGTCACCGGTGGTCGAGGGCCCGCTCGAGATGGCCGACGAGGACCGGGACATGGCTGGCCGGAACGTCCTTGACGGCGGTGACGAGGGTGACCGCGCCGCCCCCGCGCAGCAGGGCGAGCAGCTGCTCGACGGCCTCGGTGTGCGCGGGGTCGCCGAGCTCGGTCCGGTAGCGGTCCACGAACTCGGCGTGCCGGGCGCCGGAGCGGTCCTCGTGGTACCAGGTGCGGAGTTCCTTCGACGGCGTCACGTCCTTGGCCCACAGGTCGACCGCCGCGTGTTCCTTGGAGATCCCGCGCGGCCAGAGCCGGTCGACGAGCACACGGGTGCCGTCGTCCTCCTCCGGCGGGTCGTAGACCCTGCGTACGCGGATGTCGCTGCCGCTGCCCACGACCGACCACCTTCCGTTCCCGTGCTACCAGCCTGGATCAGGCCCGCACGTCCCGCCAGGCAGCCGGTACCGAGTCCGCGACGTCCTGCGCGGTGACCGGCGCCCCGTCGGAGCTACGGCGCGCCGCGAGCCCGTGCAGATAGGCGCCCACCGACGCGGCGTCGCGCGGTGCGAGGCCCGCGGCCAGCAGCGAACCGGTCAGCCCGGAGAGCACGTCGCCGCTGCCCGCCGTGGCCAGCCAGGACGTGCCGGTCGGATTGACCCGCACGGGGGTGTCCCCCGGCTCCGCGACGAGGGTCGTCGAGCCCTTCAGCAGCACCGTGGCCCGGTAGCGCGCGGCCAGTTCCCGTACGGCGGCGAGCCGGCCCGCCTCGACCTCCTCGCGGTCCACGCCGAGCAGCGCGGCGGCCTCGCCGGCGTGCGGGGTGAGGACGGTGGCGGCGGTCCGGTCGCGTACGGCCGCCGCGTCCATCAGCCGCAGCCCGTCCGCGTCGACGAGCACGGGGACGTCCGCGGCCAGCACGTCGGAGACCGCTCCGGCCGCCTGTGCGCCGTCGCCGAGCCCGGGGCCGACCACCCACGCCTGGACGCGCCCGGCCTTCGACGGCGGGCCGGGGTGCACCAGGGTCTCCGGGAAGCGGGCGATCACCGCGTCGGCCCCGGGGCCCGCGTACCGCACGGCTCCCGCGCCGCCGCGCAGCGCCCCCGCGACGGCGAGCACGGCCGCGCCCGGGTACCGCTCCGAGCCCGCGGCGACCCCGACGACCCCGCGCCGGTACTTGTCGCTCTCGGCGTCCGGCTCGGGCAGCAGGGCGGCCACATCGGCGTACTGGAGGGCCTCCAGGTCCGGGCGCCCGGGCAGTTCCGCCGCCAGGCCGATGTCGACGAGCCGCAGCGCGCCCGCGTGTTCGGCGGCCGGGTCGATGAGCAGCCCCGGCTTGTACGTACCGAAGGTGACCGTCGCGTCCGCCCGTACGGCGGGGCCGAGCACCTGGCCGGTGTCCGCCTCGACCCCGCTCGGCAGGTCGACCGCCAGCACGGGCGCGTGGCCCGCGGTGACCGCGCGGACCAGCTCCACCGCCTCGGGGCGCAGACCGCCGCGTCCCCCGATCCCGGTGATGCCGTCGACGACGAGGTCCACGGGGCCCAGCCCGTCGGGGGTGTCAAGGACCTGCCCGCCCGCCGCCAGCAGGGCGGCCAGCGCGGCCCGGTGGACCTTGTCCGGTGAGGTCAGCAGGGCCCGTACGCCGGCTCCGCGCCGGGCCAGCCGGGCCCCCGCGTACAGCGTGTCGCCGCCGTTGTCCCCGCTGCCGACGAGGAGCAGCACCCGGGACCCGTACACCCGGCCGTGGCGCCGGAGCAGGTCACCGCAGGCCACGGCGAGTCCGGCGGCGGCGCGCTGCATGAGCGCGCCCTCCGGGAGGCGTGCCATGAGCGCCTTCTCGGCGGTCCGTACGGTCTCGACGCTGTAGGCATGTCGCATACCTCAACCCTCCGCGATCACCACGGCCGACGCCACCCCCGCGTCGTGGCTGAGCGAGACGTGCCAGCTGCGTACGCCGAGCTCGGCCGCACGCGCCGCGACGGTGCCGGTGACCTCCAGGCGCGGCCTCCCGCTGTCCTCGACGCACACCTCGGCGTCGGTCCAGAGCAGCCCGCCCGGTGCGCCGAGCGCCTTGGCCAGGGCCTCCTTCGCGGCGAACCGGGCCGCCAGCGAGGCGATCCCCCGCCGTTCCCCGCCCGGCAGCAGCAACTCCCGCTCCAGGAAGAGGCGCTCGGCCAGCTGGGGCGTGCGCTCCAGCGCGGCGCCGAAGCGTTCGATCTCCGCCACATCGATCCCGACCCCAATGATCACGCGCTCACTCACTCATTCGACTGTCACGGACTTCGCCAGGTTGCGCGGCTGGTCCACCTCGTTGCCCCGGGCGGTCGCCAGCTCGCAGGCGAAGACCTGCAACGGCACCGTGGCGACCAGCGGCTGAAGCAGCGTAGGCGTAGCCGGGATCAGGATGAGGTGATCGGCGTACGGGACGACCTCCTCGTCGCCCTCCTCCGCGATGACGACGGTACGTGCGCCACGGGCCCTGATCTCCTGGATGTTCGAGACGATCTTGTCGTGCAGCACCGAACGTCCGCGCGGGGACGGCACGATCACGACGACCGGCAGCCCTTCGTCGATCAGGGCGATCGGCCCGTGCTTGAGCTCCCCGGCGGCGAAGCCCTCGGCATGCATGTAGGCGAGCTCCTTGAGCTTCAGGGCGCCCTCCATGGCGACCGGGTAGCCGACGTGCCGGCCCACGAAGAGGACGGTGTCGTGGCCGGCGAGCGAACGGGCCAGTTCCCGGACCGGCTCCATGGTCCCCAGCACGCGTTCGACCGCGCTGGAGATCTCGGAGAGCTGGCGTACGACGGTGCGGATCTCGTCGCCCCACTTGGTGCCGCGCACCTGGCCGAGGTAGAGCGCGACGAGGTAGCAGGCGACGAGCTGCGTCAGGAACGCCTTGGTGGAGGCGACGGCGACCTCGGGCCCGGCGTGCGTGTAGAGGACGGCGTCCGACTCCCTGGGGATGGTCGACCCGTTGGTGTTGCAGATGGCGAGGACCTTCGCCCCCTGCTCACGGGCGTGCCGTACGGCCATCAGCGTGTCCATCGTCTCGCCCGACTGCGAGATCGCGACGACGAGGGTGCGCTGGTCCAGGATCGGGTCGCGGTAGCGGAACTCGCTGGCCAGCTCCGTCTCGCAGGGCAGCCGGGTCCAGTGTTCGATGGCGTACTTGGCGATCATCCCGGCGTGGAAGGCGGTACCGCAGGCGACGACGACGACCTTGTCCACCTCGCGGAGCACCCCCGGCGGGATGCGCACCTCGTCGAGGTGGAGCGCGCCCGAGCCGTCGATCCGGCCGAGCAGGGTGTCGGCGACGGCCTTGGGCTGGTCGGCGATCTCCTTGAGCATGAAGGAGGCGTAGCCGCCCTTCTCGGCGGCCGAGGCGTCCCAGTCCACGTGGTACTCGCGTACGTCGGCGGGCCGGCCATCGAACCCGGTGACCGTCGCCCCGTCCCTGCGCAGCTCGACCACCTGGTCCTGGCCCAGCTCGACGGCGTCCCGCGTGTGCGCGATGAAGGCGGCCACATCGGAGGCGAGGAACATCTCCCCGTCGCCCACCCCCACCACGAGCGGCGAGTTCCGCCGGGCCCCGACCACCACGTCGGGCTCGTCCGCGTGCACGGCGACCAGGGTGAACGCACCCTCCAGCTGCCGGCACACCTGCCGCATGGCCTCCGCCGGATCACCGCTGGACGAGTACGCCTCGGCGAGCAGATGGGCGACGACCTCGGTGTCGGTCTCGGAGGTCAGGTCATGACCACGCCCCGCCAACTCCTCGCGCAGCGCGGCGAAGTTCTCGATGATCCCGTTGTGCACGACGGCGACGCGGCCCGCGTTGTCGAGGTGCGGGTGGGCGTTGGCGTCGGTGGGCCCGCCGTGCGTGGCCCAACGGGTGTGCCCGATCCCGGTGTTCCCGGCCGGCAGCGGCCGGTCCTTGAGCTCCTTCTCCAGATTCAGGAGCTTCCCCGCCTTCCGCGCCGCGGCGAGCCCCCCGTCCGCGAGGACGGCGACCCCGGCGGAGTCGTACCCCCGGTACTCCAGCCGCTTCAGCCCCGCGACCACGACATCCTGCGCCGACTGCGCCCCGACGTAACCCACGATTCCGCACATATCGGCACCATAAGGCCGTACGGGGGCGGAGGACAGCAGGGGTGGGCCACGCGGCGGACCGGAGCTACGCTCCTCCCCCTTGACGACGGGCTGACAATCTGGCCCGCGCGCTCAGGCTGGAGCTGGACGGCCGGTAGAGCCGGCCCGCTCCACCACGGCAACACGCCACGCGACCCCACCGATCACTCGAAACGGGGCAGTTCGACGGGCAGTTCCTGCCCCTCCTGGCACTTCTCCACCTCGTAGGTGTGCCTCAGGATCTGATACGCGAAATCGGCCACGTGCTGCTGGAGCTCGACCCCCGTCACTCGCGCATCCCCGACGACCCTTGCGTCAGCGATCAACGCATACGACTGCAGCGGCTTCTGGCCTTCCTGCCCCGGACGGATGCAGGGAACGTACACAGACACACCCTCAGGGGTCGTCATGGCGTCGACTCCACCCCTCCGCACCTCACGCGCCCCCTCGTCGCCACCGGAATGAGGATCGCGCCAATTGGCCAGAGTGACATCACCGACCTCGACCTCCCCGGAAAGGATGGAGTCCTGGCTACGTGTCTTCACATAGCAGTAGAAGACCGTTCCCCAGGGGAGCGAATCAACGACCCCTCTCTCTCCGCGTTCCGTAGCCGTCATCGTATGCGGGAGGACGTCGGCAGCGATATCTCGGTCGACCGCCCCCGAACAGACCTTGTCCGGAAGGCGGTCAACACCTTTGGTGAAAACCTGTATGCAGCCGAACACTCCGACGGCCACAACAGCCACGCCGGCAAGAGTCTGCTTCGCCATCTTCTTCTCGATCGCTTTCACCGACTGCACCTCAAGATACGGAAGACCCTTTCGCTGTTCAAAAAACGCGACGCCATTGCCCGCCACCCCGCCCGGGGTTCATATTCTTGCGAACGATATCTTCGCCGCGTCCACCGGAAACGAATTCCACGTTTTTCAGGGGCATTCTGTGCAGAGTTATCCAGAAATGCCCCACATCAGCCTTCCTCGCTCCGCCCGTGAACCTTTCCGGGCCGTGCGGGCAACAGGGGGTGTCAGACTCACCGACCGGACCGCTGGAGGCGTTGTGCCCGTACGACCACCACCCTCGCCCGGGCCGGACGACGCCCAAGTGATCGCCGGGTCCCTGGACGACCCGGAGCTCTTCGCCGGGCTGTACGACCGGCACGCGGCGGACATCCACCGGTACACCGCCCGCCGACTTGGGGAGGGCGCGGCGGACGACATCACCGCCGAGGTGTTCCTCGTCGCGTTCCGCACCCGCGCCCGCTACGACCCCGCGCAGCGCCTCGCCCGACCCCGGCTGTACGGCATCGCCGCCAACCTCATCGGCAGGCACCGGCGCAGCGAGGTGCGTGCCCTCAAGGCGCTCGCCCGTACCGGCGAGGACCACATCGCCGCGTCCTGGAGCGAGCGCTCCGACGACCGGATCGCCGCGCAGGCGCCCCTGGCCGGTGCGCTGGCCGCGCTCTCGCCCGGCGACCGGCACGTGCTGTTGCTGGTCGCGTGGGCGGACCTCGGCTACCAGGAGGTGGCCGACGCCCTCGGGATACCGCTCGGCACCGTCCGCTCCCGTCTCAACCGCGCCCGCCGCACGGTCCGCGAGGCGCTTCGAACCGACCCCGCGTTCGCCTCAGCCCACCAGGAGCTGAATCCGTCATGGACGAAATGACCCAGCTGCGCGACATGCGCTCCGACGCCCCCGCACCCGACCGCTTCGCGCTCGCCCCCGGCCGGCAGCGCCTGACCGACGCTATCGCGGGCAGCCGGCGCGGCCGCGGGCCGCGGACCCGCTGGTGGCTCGCCTCGCTCGGCGCGACCGCGGCGGTCACCGTGGCCGCCCTGCTCGGCACCCAGCTGCTCGACACGTCCGGCACTCGCTCCACGGGCCCCGCCACCATGGCGGGCGATCTCGACCTGTCCGGCCCGGCCGCGACGCTGGGCCGGGCAGCGGACTACCAGGAGAGCCTGACGCCTCCGCCGGAGCCCCGCGGTGACCAGTGGATCTACGTCAGGAGGGTGCAGGGGAAGCAGGAGCTGGCGGCACAGGGCGGTCCGACGGGCGAGTTCACGTACGACCCCGATTCCCGGGTCGAGTACGGCAATCCCGCCGCGGAGAAGGACGGGACGGACGACGACCGCTCGCCCCGCGAGATCCACCGGATCGCCGACGAGCTGCCCGAGGACCCCGCGGCCCTGTTGGCCGAGGTCCGTCAGCTCTACCCCTCGGGGACCGATGCCCCCGAGACCAAGGCCGCGCAGATCTTCCGCGGACTGGGCGTACTCGTCGAGTCCTACCCACTCGCCCCGGACGCCCTGGCCCGCATCTACCGGGCGATGGCCACGGTCCCGGGGGTGAAGATCACGGACCACCTCGTCAAGGACGCGGCCGGACGCAAGGCCATCGCCGTCACCCGGGAGGAGGAAGGCACCCACCAACGCCGCGAGCTGCTCCTCTCCCCGTGCGACTACAGCTACGCGGGCCTGCGCTTCGTGGTCACGGAGGACCACGAGATGAAGCTGCCGGAGGGCACCACGGGCATCAACCCGAAACTCACCGCCGGTGACATCACCCTCACCGAGGCCCGCGAGGTCGCGGCCGTCGTCGACGCCAAGGGCGACAAACCCTGACCGGCGCGTCGTCCTGATCGTCCCGGCCGGGCCGGTGCCCGCCGCAGGGGGGCGGACACGGACCGCGGCCGGGATTCAGTCGATGCCCGGCGGGGTGCACAGGGTGTACGCGATCAGCGCCCGGCCGCGTACGAGACGAAGCCCGCCCACGCGCCCGGGGCGAAGGCCAGCTGCGGCACCGACAGGTCTTTCGAGTCACGGACGTGCACAGCCCCGGGTGCGGCCGCAACCTCGACGCAGTCGTTACCGTCGCTGCTGTCGCTGTAGCTGCTCTTGAACCACGCCAGCCCGGGCGCTTCCTCGGCAAAGGTCTTACGGATCACGTCTCCCCCAGCACTTGCTCGATGAAGGCCAGCGACTCTCGTGGCGAGAGAGCCCGAGCCCGGATGATGCCATACCTCAGTTCGAGGATTCGGAGCTGCCTCGGGTCGGATACAGGACGGCCCGCGAACTCGTTGTCCGTACGCCCCACGGCCGAGCCGTCGCCGAACTTCAACACCTGGATCCGCCCGCCTGTTCCAGGATGGTCCCCACAGGACGTAGGCATCACTTGAATCTCGACGCTGCGCAACCTCCCCACCTCCAGGAGGCGTTCGAGCTGCTGCCGCATGACCCGCACACCCCCGATCGGGCGACGCAAGGTCACTTCCTCCTGAACGAAGCTGAACTCCGGAGCGGGATCACGCTCGAAGACCGCGCGCCGAGCCATGCGCGCGTCCACCATCCGCTGGAGCTCTTCCTGAGCGTACGCAGGCCGACGCGTAGCGAGGAGCGCACCCATGTAGGCCTCGGTCTGGAGGAGACCGTGGATGTTGTGGTTGCCGTACGAGGACAGCTCGACCGCCCGCGCCTCCAGCTTCGCCAGGTCCCGCACCTTCTTCGGGTACCGGACCTGCGCCAGGTCCTGCTTCATCGCAGCGATCTTGCCGCCCGCACCCAGGACTTCGTCCACCCTGTCCAGGAACTCCGGCCGAGGGATCCGCCGCCCGCCCTCCACCTTGAAGACCAGGTCCTCGCCGTACCCGATCGCCGCCCCGAGCTCGCCGGCCCGCATCCCGGCCGCCTCCCGCCACGCCTTGATCTGGCGGCCCACGGCCGCGACCACCGCCACCCCCGGCTCGTCGTCGGGGTCGACGTCCCAACCGGGCTCGTCCGCCGCGCCGTCCACCCGCTCCGTACCGACTTCGTCCACGCTCATCCGTGCCCCACTTCCGACGTGCAGGCCAGCCCTGCCCAACCTCGTAGGTCCCCCGTGCGTCACCCAGGACAGCCAGGACAGCACCGGACAAGCCCGGAACAGTCACCGTACGTAAGCACCGCATCACTATTCACGGTACGAGAAGCGCGGCCACGCTGAGTGACGTGAACCGAGAAATCACCCGAACCGAACATTCCGCTCCCGCCCGGCAGTTCGCCGTGCTGCTCTCCCCCACGCGCCGGGGCGCGAGACTCGCCCGCCTCCTCGCCACGGCTCACCTGGGCGACTGGGGACTCCCCACGGAATCGGCCGCGCACATCGTCGCCGAGCTGGCCGCCAACGCCGCCGCGCACGGCCGCGTACCGGGCCGGGACTTCCGGCTGAGCCTCACCGCCAGCGCCGGGACACTGCTGCCGATCGAGGTGACCGACACCCGGGGCGACTCGCTCCCCCTCCCCTCCACCGCCGCCCCGCACGCGGAGAACGGTCGCGGACTGCTCATCGTCGAGGCGCTCGCCGACCGTTGGGGCGTCATCGAGGGCCCGGCCCCCCGCAAGACGGTCTGGGCGGAGCTCGACCTCGCGCCGTGACCGACCCCACCGGGTCGCGGAAACCCACGACCCGGTGACCCGCGACCCGGCCACCCGCGACGTCTAAAGGCCTTTAAGGAACTCGGGAAATAACCCCACCCCACCCACCCCACCCCGGTCCTGACCTGCATCACTCGCACGGGTGACATATCGCAACAGGGCTGGATTTGGGACGGGTTGGCTGGCATATGCTCGCCGCGACAACCACAGACACGAGACGGCCCCGGCTGGGACTACGAATCCCGGCCGAGGCCTGACCACGAGGAAGCAGAGACCTTCCCGATGGCTATCCCGCAGGTTATCGCGCCCCCGTGCGCCCCACCCAACTCCCCCAACAACCGCCCCGACGTCACGCCGACATCCGGCGTCCTCCACGTCACCGTCCGCCACGCTTCCGGCTTCACGGTCATCGGCAACCACCTCGCCCAGCACCGCACGCTCTCACTCCTCGCGATCGGGCTCGCCGCACACATCCAGTCGCTGCCCGCCGGAGCGAAGATCGGCATCAAGGCGCTCACTGCCCGCTTCCCGGAGAGCGAAGCCCGCATCGCAGCCGCCCTGCACGAACTGGAAGCAACCGGCTACCTCCACCGCAGCCGCGTACGCCTCCCCGACGGCCGGGTCGTGACGCGCACGATCTCGTACAACCAGCCGGGCACCACGGCCCCCACGAGCGCCGCCCCGCTCCCCCGACCCCGCCTCCAGCCTCGCCGCGACAGGCCACCAACCGCGCCGGCCGCGCCGCCACCGCCCACGCCGCCACACACCGACGCCGTCCCGACCGTCACCCCCGCCCCCACCAGGGCCGCACCACTCCTGCCGACGGCCTCGGAGCCCCTGTCACCGGTCACCCCACCGACAGCCTTGAAACCCCCACCGCCGGTCGCCCTCACACCCGTACCAGCACCCACGGCCCCGAGACGGCAGCCCCCACCCCTCCCCCAGCCACACACACCCACCGAGGAACTCCACCGGGCAGCAACCGCGCTCCTCGCCGACCTCCGCCGCTACGCGCCCCAACTCACCCTCTCCGAGGCCGACATCGCGGCACTCGCCCCCGGTGTCGCCGCCTGGCTCGAACGCGACGCCCACCCGGACACCATCCGCCACGCCCTTACCAACGACCTCCCGACCCCGGTCAAGCACCCGGCGAAGTTCGTCCGCAGCCGCATCACCGCACTCCTGCCACCCCCGCTCCCCGGCACCGCAGACCTCGCCCCGCCACCCCGCCGCAGGGTCGTCGTCATCCCGCTCCAGAACTGCGACACCTGCGACCGAGCCTTCCGCGCCACCACCCCCGGCCACTGCCGCGACTGCCGAACCGAACAGGCGGAGGGCCGCAGAGCAGCGTGACATCAGGACGGAGGGAATCTTGCGGCTGACGCCCCGACCCATCGGACGAAGGCCCGGCCCGAGCCGCTGGGATTCAGCCGATGTCCTGAATGCGGTGCTCCCGCAGATCGGGAGCATGCCGGGCGACCGTGCGGTAGTCGGCATCGTCATGCAGGACGGTCAGCCCATGATGGGCGGCGGTGGCGGCGATGATCAGGTCCACGGCCGAGGCGCTTCGATGCTGCCCCACCCGGGCCATTCTCTGCTGCACCGCCCCGATCCAGCGCCCGGCGCTCTTCGGAACCGGGACATCGGGATACAGGTCGGTGAACATCTCGACGATCTCGTCGTACTCGCCCCCGGTCCGCGCACTGAAGAGAAACTCCGCGCGCTGCGGATAGCAGGAGCCCACCGAGTCGGCGCAGATGGAGTCGTACCAAGCCGACTCCAACTCGATGTCACCGAGCAACCGGACAAGCCCGGAGGTGTCGAGCAGGTAGATCACCGATCGTCCTTCTCCGCGCGGTGACGGCGCTCGGCATCCTCCACGGCTCCCCAACGCCGCGCGCGTTCGAAGTGCCGAGCGATACGCGCCGCACGGTCCTGCTGGTCCGCGTAGTACCGGAGCGCCAGATTGACGGCTTCCTTCTTGGTCCTGGCCTTGGACAGTGCCATGGTGCGTTCCAGTGCGTCATCGTCTATGTCGATCTGGGTCACGGACATCCAGCGCCTCCCGTCAGACGTTGTGGGGCATGTACATAAAATTGTACGTTAGCCACATCCAGTGCGCTTCCCGTGTCCAGGACCGGCGTCCACGTGACCGGCCCCACTCCGGACGGGTCATCTTGTTGATGTTGGTAGCGATGGCTGACGTGAGACCGGTCTTGGATCGCGCCGGGGCCACCCCCCGGCGGCTTCCTCACCTCCACGCGGCGACCACGTCCTCCGGCCCCCACTGGGCGGCCAGCCCTTCGATCCGGGTCCCGGGCGCCGGGCGACGGCTGACGCAGACGAGGGCCGCGTCCTGCGCGCCCGGCACCTGCCGTGCCGCCGCGGCGAGTTCCGCGAGGTCGTGGGCCCCGAACGGAGTCTCGTCCCGCCATTTCACAGATCCCACGAACGAGACGTGGCGGGCCACAGGCTCCGCGTCCGCGCCGATGAGGTCGATCTCGGGGTTGTTCTGCCGGTTCCACCAGCCGCCCATCTCGGTCGCCTCCGGGAACAGCCCTTCCGGCACCCTCCTGGCGAGCGCCTCCCTGATCACCGGCTCGACGGCACGCCCCCGCCACGACGACCAGGACCTCTGGATCCGGGCCGCCGACACGTCACCCCGGCCCCTCTCGGCCTGCGCGACGGCGTTCTCCAGATGGGCCAGCCAGAACCGCAGATAGGTGTCGGCGATCCGGTAGCGCTTGAGCTTGGGAGCGGGCCGGGTGGACAACGGCGGCTCGGCGGCCACGATCCTCTTGGCCTCGGTGAGCTCTGCCAGTATCGGCGCCAGGGTGCCGTGTGCCAACGGCCGGCCGTCCGCACCCCCTGTGCTCGCCGCGATGCCGGAGAAGGTCCGCTCGCCGGAACCGATCGCCCGAAGCACCCGGCCCGCCTGCAACCGTGCCGGAAACTCCGCGGCCAGGGACCGCTCCCCCGTCGTCAGCAGGACTGACGACGGGTCCTCCACCTGGCGGTGCAGATACCCGGCCACCGACTCCCCGGCCCGCCACTCGGTCACCAGCTCGGGAAACCCTCCGGTGACCAGATAGGCGTCCAGCGCGTCCGCGGCATCGAGACCGGTGGAGTCCTGCAGATCGGCCGGGTTCAGCGGCCCCACGGTGTAGTCCCCCGCCCGCCCGTAGAACGGATGGTCGTACGACGTCAGCCGGTCCATCATCGCCAAGTCGGAGCCGAGCAGCAGCAGAAGCACAGGCTTCGCGGACAGATGCATGTCCCACGCGGTCTTGAGGGCAGCGGCGAACCCCCCGTCCGCCTCCTCCAGCCACGGCACCTCGTCCAGCACGAAGACCACCGGCGCACCAGCGGGCAACGCCGCGGCCACCGCGGTGAGCGTACGGACCCAGTCGTCGGGAGCAGCGGCGTGCGCCAGGGCAGACCCGTGCTCCCTCATTCCTTCACCCTCGGCAACCGCGTCGAACAGGGCCTGTCGGGAAAGAGGAGCGGGCAGGCCGCGGGTCGCCTGGAAGAACACGTACGGCAGCCCCGAGCGGGCACAGAACTCCTGCACGAGCCGGGTCTTCCCGATTCGGCGCCGCCCCTTGATCACCAGTGCCTGTCCGGCACTTCCCCCTGTGGCGGAGACGACCCTGTCCAGCCAGGAACCGAGAACCCGCAGCTCACGACCACGTCCGGCGAAAGCCATGCGCACCCCTTAAGTCAGAACCCTTCAAAGTATGCACCACTCCTACTTTATGACGCTCGGCCGACGCCACGTACACCACCGGTACAAGGCCCACACGCCAGGCGGTCCGCCGTCCCGCCGCTCCCCCACGTGACCGACCCCACCCCCCACTCCGTTCAAACTCCCGCAACAATGAGTACGTGATCACTTCGCCCGCACGGAGCCCCCGCCGCACCGAGCACGCGCCGACGCCCTACGTCGACCTGACCCGGGCCGAGTGGAGCGCCCTGCGTGACAAGACCCCGCTCCCCCTGACGGCCGAGGAGGTCGAGAAGCTCAGAGGGCTCGGCGATGTCATCGACCTCGACGAGGTCCGGGACGTCTATCTGCCGCTCTCCCGGCTGCTCAACCTCTACGTCCAGGCCACTTCCGGCCTGCGCGGCGCGCTGAACACCTTCCTGGGCGATGCCGGGAACGGGCACGGCGAGCAGCGCGGTACGCCGTTCGTCATAGGGGTCGCCGGGAGCGTCGCCGTCGGGAAGTCGACCAGCGCCCGCATCCTGCAGGCGCTGCTGGCGCGGTGGCCGGAGCACCCCCGGGTGGAGCTGGTGACGACCGACGGGTTCCTGCTGCCGATGAAGGAGCTTCAGGCGCGGGGGCTGATGTCGCGCAAAGGGTTCCCCGAGTCGTACGACCGGCGGGCGCTGACCCGGTTCGTCGCCGACATCAAGGCCGGCAAGGACGAGGTGACGGCCCCCATCTACTCGCACCTGATCTACGACATCGTGCCGGGCGAGCGGCTGACCGTGCGCCGCCCCGACATCCTGATCGTCGAGGGGCTGAACGTGCTCCAGCCCGCGCTGCCGGGCAAGGACGGCCGGACCAGGGTCGGGCTCGCGGACTACTTCGACTTCAGCGTGTACGTCGACGCGAAGGCCGAGGACATCGAGAACTGGTACCTCCACCGCTTCCGCAGGCTGCGGGAGACCGCGTTCCAGGACCCGTTCTCGTACTTCCGGAAGTACACGCAGGTCTCCGAGGGCGAGGCACTGGACTACGCGCGCACCATGTGGCGGACCATCAACAAGCCGAACCTGCTGGAGAACGTCGCGCCGACGCGAGGCCGTGCCAGTCTGGTGCTACGCAAGGGGCCGGACCACAAGGTCCAGCGTCTGTCACTGCGCAAGCTCTGACAGCGCGGGCTCTGAGAGCGCCAACTCCCGGAGCCCGGCTCCGGGTTCACGCCGTGCCGAGCGTGTCCTCCAGCCAGTCGAAGACCACCTCGTTGTGCTGCTGCGGCGCCATCGGCGAACAGTGCAGCTGTGCGCCCGTGGCGGCCGTGAGCTTCGTGTAGTCCTTACGGGTCGTGAGCGCGTCGTACAGCTCCCGCGGCTGCCCCGGGTAGAACTGCTCGTCGTCGTAGTCGAGCACCAGTGTCGGCGCCTTGACCCGCCGTACGACCGGCGTGACGTCAAGGCTCATGACGACCTGCGCCGGGGTCCAGAAGTCGGTGAACATCCTGCCCTCGCGGGCCTCCCGCATCGCCTCCGGCGAGAAGGGCTCGATCCGCTTCTTGAACAAGTAGGCGAGGGACGGCGTGAGCTCGGGGACGACCTCCTCGTTCCAGATCCGGTTGGTCTCCTCCTTGTCGTCGCTCACGATGTCCCTGATCTCCGCCGGGAAGCCGAGCCAGGGGGAGAGCACGCCCGGCTCCGTGACGAGGGCCGCGAGCCGGGGTTCGAAGGCGGCGGCGCGCACGGTGAGGTTGCCGCCCATGCTGATCCCGGTGAGGGCGATGCGGCGGGGGTCGACGTCGGGGCGGCGCAGCAGCCAGTCGACGAGCGGGGTCACCGCCCGTTCCCAGGTGCCGTTGAACGGCACACCGTGCGCGAAGAGCACCTCTCCCTGGCCGGGGCCGTCGTAGACGAGGGCGTTCCAGCCGCGCTCCAGCGCGGCGGCGACGCCGTAGGTCCACATGTCGATGTTCTGACCGTCGCTGCCGTTGGTGAGGATGACGGTGGGCCTACGCCGCTTTGACGTGTCGGACCGGAAGAACCAGACCGGCATCGACGTCTTGCGGTCGTACGCGACCCGGTCGGTGATGACGGCCGGTTCGCACAGCCCGGCGAAGGTGTCCCAGGCGCGGCGGCCGGCGAGGTAGATGTCCTCCTCGCGGCCCGGGGCGTCGGTTCCGAGCACGTAGAACAGCGCCTGTGCGTAGTACTGGGAGGCCCGCAGCGAGCGGAACCGGCGGGTCTGCTCGTGGCGGTCCCGTACGGCGGCCCCGTCCTTGCCCGCCCGGCTCCGGCGCGGCGGTGCGACCAGACGGTCGCCGAGTGCCAGGAAGGTGTCGGTGTACGTCTGCTCGTCGAGTCCGGCGGTGTTGATGGCGTTGACGGCGGTGAGGACCTCGCCGACGTCGCTCGCCCGCATGCCCGCGGCCCCGAGTGCGAGGAGCCCGGCGAAGTTGAAGCCGGGGTCGTCGAAGAGCGTCATCACCCCGGGCGTCGGATCGGCGGGGGCGGCGGCCACGGGATCGGCGGTCGGCGTGAACGCGGTGGTCGTACGCGAGGCGCCGGATGTACCGGCTGCGGGCGCCGTATGCGCGGCCGCCGTCCCGGTCGCGAGGGCCGCGGCGGCCCCGGCTGCCAGCCCGGTGAGCGCACGCCGGCGGGAAACTGCACTGGACATGATCGTTCCTCTACGCGGAAGCGGAGTGGGCGCCGGACACCGTGCGTGCGCCCGGCGCCCGAACCTACGGTCGCCCGCACCCCCCACCGCTCTGCCACACCGCTCGTGCGCCGAACGGCCCACCCCCTCCGCGGAGAAGGTGGGCCGTTCGGCGCACGAGGAGCTGTCCTGTCCGGCTCAGCCGAGCGCGGACTTCACCACGTCGGCCAGCTGCCCCGCCACGGCGCGCGCCTGCTCCAGGTCGGCGGCCTCGACCATGACCCGTACGAGCGGCTCGGTGCCCGACTTGCGCAGAAGTACGCGGCCGGTGTCACCCAGGGCGTGCTCGGCCTGGGACACCGCGGCGGCCACCTCGGGCGAGGTGTCCACGCGGGACTTGTCGACGTCCGGCACGTTGATGAGGACCTGCGGGAGGCGCTGCATCACACCGGCCAGGTCGGCGAGCGTACGTCCGGTGGCGGCGACCCGGGCCGCGAGCATCAGCCCGGTCAGCGTGCCGTCACCCGTCGTGGCGTGGTCCAGGACGATGACGTGGCCGGACTGCTCGCCGCCCAGCGCGAAGCCCTCGGCCTTCATCGACTCCAGGACGTAGCGGTCGCCGACGGCGGTCTGGACGAGCTGGATGCCCTCCCGCTCCATCGCCATCTTGAAGCCGAGGTTCGACATGACCGTGCCGACGACGGTGTCCTTGCGCAGGTGGCCCGACTCGCGCATGGCGAGGGCGAGCACGGCGAGGATCTGGTCGCCGTCGACCTCCGCGCCGGTCGCGTCCACGGCCAGGCAGCGGTCCGCGTCACCGTCGTGCGCGATGCCGAGGTCGGCCCCGTGCTCGACGACGGCGGCACGCAGCAGCTCCAGGTGGGTGGAGCCGCAGCCGTCGTTGATGTTCAGGCCGTCGGGCTCGGCGCCGATGGTGATGACCTCGGCCCCGGCCCGGGCGAACGCCTCGGGCGAGACCCGTGCGGCGGCGCCGTGCGCCTCGTCGAGGACGACCTTCAGCCCGTCGAGCCGGTTCGGGAGGACGCCGATGAGGTGGGCGACGTAACGGTCGAAGCCCTCGTTGTAGTCGGTGACACGGCCCACGCCGGCGCCGGTCGGACGGCTCCACGGCTCACCGGTGCGGTGCTGCTCGCAGACCGTCTCGATGCGGTCCTCCAGCTCGTCGGCGAGCTTGTGCCCGCCCCGTGCGAAGAACTTGATGCCGTTGTCAGGCATGGCGTTGTGGCTCGCCGAGAGCATGACACCGATGTCCGCGCCGAGCGCACCGGTGAGGTAGGCCACAGCAGGGGTGGGGAGCACCCCGACACGCAGGACGTCCACGCCGGCACTGGCCAGGCCCGCCACGACGGCGGCCTCCAGGAACTCCCCGGACGCGCGGGGGTCACGGCCCACCAGCGCGGTCGCCCGATGCCCCTCGAAGGTGCCCGCCTCGGCCAGCACGTGCGCCGCCGCGACCGAGAGCCCGAGCGCGAGCTCGGCTGTCAGGTCCGCGTTGGCGACGCCGCGCACGCCGTCCGTGCCGAAGAGTCGTCCCACTGGTGTCCTCCGAAGGTGCTCCGAAACCGCAAAACCAAAGTAATCAAAACAGGGCAAAGAGAGGCAAGGCACAACAAGGAAGGGTGCACCTGAGGCCGTCGACCCTATAAACGTTCAAACGTCTTTAGCCGTTATACGCCCGCGAGGGCTGATAAACGAACGCCCCGGCAGCACGAGGTGTGCCGCCGGGGCGAACGTGTAAAGCAGACGAGCAGGCGGTTTAGCGCTTGCTGTACTGCGGGGCCTTACGGGCCTTCTTGAGACCGGCCTTCTTGCGCTCGACCGCACGGTCGTCGCGGGAGAGGAAGCCGGCCTTCTTCAGCGTGGCGCGGTTGTTGTCCACGTCCGCCTCGTTCAGCGCGCGGGCCACGCCGAGGCGCAGGGCACCGGCCTGACCGGAGACGCCGCCACCCGAGATGCGGGCGATGACGTCGTAGCGGCCGTCGAGCTCGAGCACCTTGAAGGGCTCGTTGACTTCCTGCTGGTGCACCTTGTTGGGGAAGTAGTCCTCAAGGGTGCGACCGTTGATCTTCCACTTGCCGGTGCCCGGAACGATCCGGACGCGGGCGATGGCGTTCTTGCGACGGCCAAGGCCGGCCGCGGGCTGCGGGTCGCCGAAGCGGCCCGCGAGCGACTCGGAGGTGTACTCACCCTCGACGGGGACCTCCGACTCGAAGGTGGTCACCTCGGCGAAGGTCTCTTCGCCCTCGGTGCCCTCGACGGGCGTCTCTGCAGTGGTCTCGGCCACGATTCTCCTCAGATCTTTCTTTTACGTCTTAGGGGGGAGGCCGGAACTACTGCGCGACCTGGGTGATCTCGAACGGGACCGGCTGCTGCGCAGCGTGCGGGTGCTGGTCGCCCGCGTAGACCTTCAGCTTCGAGATCATCTGACGACCCAGGGTGTTCTTGGGGATCATGCCCTTGATGGCCTTCTCGATGGCCTTCTCCGGGTTCTTGGAGAGAAGCTCGTCGTAACGCACCGAACGGAGACCGCCCGGGAAGCCCGAGTGGCGGTACGCCATCTTCTGGGTCTTCTTGTTGCCGGAGAGGTGAACCTTCTCGGCGTTGATGATGATGACGAAGTCGCCCATGTCCATGTGGGGGGCGTAGATCGCCTTGTGCTTGCCTCGGAGGAGGTTCGCAGCCGTGGTGGCCAGACGGCCGAGGACGATGTCCTCGGCGTCGATGATGTGCCACTGGCGAGTGACATCGCCGGGCTTGGGGCTGTACGTACGCACTTCGTAGCCTTCGCTTCTTCAGTGGATGGGGTGCAGACACACGGCACCTCTGAAGCGATATGCAGCTGGGGCTCACACTGCCGGGGACACTGCCCGTATGCGAGCCACTGGTAACTGCTCCAGAGAACCTACGTAAGGGCCCCTCGCGTGAGAACGACCAAGCCAATACGCATAACGAACCAGAGAATACCGTTCGGCCCCCGCGCAGGTCAAAACGCCTCCCGCGCCGGGCCGCCGGCCCCTACCGTACGCGCTCCACCCGGCGCTCGTCCCACACCGGCTCCGTGGACTCCCGCACCACCCCGTCCGAGCCGAAGACCAGGTACCGGTCGAAGGACTTCGCGAACCAGCGGTCGTGCGTGACGGCCATGACCGTCCCGTCGTACACCTCCAGACCGTCCTGGAGGGCCTCGGCCGACTCCAGGTCCAGGTTGTCCGTCGGCTCGTCCAGCAGCAGCGCGGTCGTGCCGGCCAGCTCCAGGAGCAGGATCTGGAACCGCGCCTGCTGCCCGCCGGACAGCCGCTCGAAGGCCTGGTCGCCCTGGCGCTCCAGCTCGTAGCGCCGCAGCACACCCATCGCGCCGCCGCGGTCCTTGGCGTGCTCCGTCCAGAGGATCTCGACGAGCGTCTTGCCGAGCAGCTCCGGGTGGGCGTGCGTCTGCGCGAAGTGGCCGGGCACGACCCGGGCGCCGAGCTTCCACTCACCGGTGTGCGCCACGGGCTCCCCCGCCAGCAGCCGCAGAAAGTGTGACTTTCCCGACCCGTTGGAGCCGAGCACGGCGACCCGCTCCCCGTAGTAGATCTCCAGGTCGAACGGCTTCATCAGACCGGTCAGCTCAAGACCGGTGCACGTCACCGCCCGCACCCCGGTGCGCCCGCCACGCAGCCGCATCCTGATGTCCTGCTCGCGGGGCGGCTCCGGCGGCGGGCCGGCCTCCTCGAACTTCTTGAAGCGGGTCTGCATCGCGTGGTAGCGGTTCGCCATGTCGGGGCTGTTCGCCGCCTGCTGCCGCATCCGCAGGACGAGCGCCTTCAGCCGGGCGTGCTCCTCCTCCCAGCGCCGCAGGAGCTCCTCGAAGCGTGCGAACCGCTCCTTGCGGGCCTGGTGGTACGTGCCGAACCCGCCACCGTGCACCCAGACGTCCGACCCCGCGGGGCTGGGCTCCACGCTCACGATCTTCTCGGCGGCCCGGGAGAGCAGCTCCCGGTCGTGGGAGACGAAGAGCACCGTCTTACGGGTCTCCTTCAGCTTCTCCTCCAGCCACCGCTTGCCGGGGACGTCCAGATAGTTGTCCGGCTCGTCCAGCAGCAGCACCTCGTCGGGCCCGCGCAGCAGCGCCTCCAGCACGAGCCGCTTCTGCTCACCGCCGGACAGCGTGCGCACCTCGCGCCACTGCGCCTTCTCGTACGGGACACCGAGCGCGGCCGTCGTGCACATGTCCCACAGCGTCTCGGCCTCGTACCCCCGGGCCTCCGCCCAGTCGCTCAGGGCCTGCGCGTACGCCATCTGCGCCGCCTCGTCGTCCACGGTGAGGATGCGCTCCTCGGCCGCGTCGACGGCCTTCGCCGCCTCCCTGATCCGGGGCTGGGCCACGGACACCAGCAGGTCACGGACGGTCCGCTCGTCCCGTACGGACCCCACGAACTGGGCCATCACGCCGAGCCCGCCGCTCACCGAGACCGAGCCGCCGTGCGGCTGGAGCTCCCCGGCAAGCAGCTTCAGCAGGGTCGTCTTGCCCGCCCCGTTCGCGCCGACGAGGGCGACGACGGCGCCGTCGGCCACCCGGAACGAGGCGTCGCCGAGCAGCACCCGTCCGTCCGGCAGGTAGTACTCCAGGTGGCCCGCTTCAAGATGTCCCATGCACAGCATTGTCACGGCATGCGAACCGTTGGCCCAACCGGATTACGGTCGGTCTAGGATTCGCCGCATGAGCTTTGGGCAAGGGGGGCCCTCCTGGGGGCCGGGAGGACCGGGAGAGAGCCGGACTCCGGACTGGGCGGCACTGGCCGAGGCGTCCGCCGCACGCGGCAGGCGCAAGAAGTGGCTGATGATCGGCGGCGGCGCGGTGGCGACCGCCGCGGTGGCCGCGATCGTGGCCACGGCCGTCATCACGACCAACGGCGGCGGCGCCTCCGGCTCGGACAAGAACGCGAGCGAGCTGCCGGCCCCCGCCGACCTGCCCAGCGAGACCTCCGCGCCGGGGCCCTCCTTCTCCTCGGTCGCGCCGCCGCCCCCGCCGGACCCGAAGGACTACATAGCCGACGAGAAGAAGGACAAGGACCCGGTCACGGTCGACGCCTTCTTCCCGGGCAAGAAGCTGACCATGGGCGACCGCGTCTACGCCAAGGGCGCCACCGCCCGTACGGCGAACTGCGCCACGACGACCCAGGGCGCCCTCGGCTCGATCCTCGACACCAACGGCTGCGACCAGGTCATCCGCGCGACGTACAGCAAGGGCGGGGTGGCGGTCACCGTCGGGCTCGCCGTCTTCGGCACCGAGGCGGAAGCCAGGAAGGCCGCTCAGCAGGCGTCCGGCGGCCTCGCCTCCCTCAGCGGTTCGGGGGTCCCCACCTTCTGCCGCGGCGGATCCGTCTGCCGGCGTACGGCCAACTCCTACGGCCGGTACGCCTACTTCACGATCGGCGGCTACACGAGCGGGAAGAACGTCACCACGGCGGCCAAGGACGTCTACAAGGCCGGTGACGACCTCACCGAATTCACCTTCCGCCAGATCCGGCACCGCGGCGAGGTCCAGGCCTCGGCGGCCGCAGGGGCCCCCGTCGCCTGACCGTCCGTGCCCTCCCCCCACGCACCAGCCCCGTCCCTCCCCTCGACCGAGGACTCGCCGCCGTGCGTCTGACCACCCTCTTCACCCTCCCGCGCGTCCTGCGCCACAGCGACGCGATAGGCGCCGACCTGCCCCCGGACGACGCCGTGGTCCTCGACGCCCCGGACCCCACACTGCGGGTGGCGCTGGCCGCCGCCGCGGCGGGTGACCACGCACCGGCCGCCGAACTGCTCGCCCTCACCCGCGAGCACGCCCAGTGGGAGCGCAGGGACACCTGCGTCTCCCGCATCGCCCGGGCCTCGCTGCACCACCCCGGCTGGCTGGACAGCTGGCTGGAGGAGTCCCCGGAGAACCCCGACGCCGTACTGGTCAAGGCCGACCAGTACATCTACCAGGCCTGGCAGATACGGACCGGGGCCCGCGCCAGACACGTTGAGGCCGACCAGTTCCGGGCGTTCCACACGGTGCTGCGGGACGCGGTGCCGGTGATCTCCGACGCCGCCGAGCTCAACCCCGACGACCCGGTCCCCTGGCGCATCGCCCTGACCCAGGCCCGGGGCATCCAGGCGCCGCGGGAGACCTTCGACACCTATCTGGCCGAGGCGAACGCACGCGACCCGCACCACGAGGGCTGCCACATCCAGGCGCTCCAGTACCTCTGCGACAAGTGGTTCGGCTCGCACGAGGAGATGTTCGCGTTCGCCGAGCGGGCGGCCGACCAGGCACCCCCCGGCTCCCGGATCCACGCGCTGCCGCTGCAGGCCGTCGTGGAGTACCTGATCGCCGACGAGGAGACGCCCGACCCCGACCCGTACACCTCACGCGTCGAGGCGGCGGTGACCCGCGCGCAGGCCCTGTCCGACAGCTACGCCCCCGGAGACCGGGAGGCCGCCGGCTTCCGCAACCACCTGGCCCTGGTCCTCTGGTCGATGGACCGCTACGACGAGGCCCTCACGGCCTTCCGCAGCATCGGGGTGCACGCCACCACCTTCCCGTGGACCTACTTCGGTGACGCCCGCGCCGAATTCCTGGAGGCCCGCTCCGACACCCGCGTCGAGCTGGCGATGAGGATCCCCTTCTTCCGCCCCTCTCCCGAGCCCCCGGCCACCGGCGCACCCGACTGGGAGCGCGAGCTGGCACCACGGTCGGTCGCCATCGCCTCCACCGGCCCCACGGAGGTGGCCCAGGCCGCCCTGATCTGCGGGCACAGCCTGCGTACGGCCCCGGCGGGCAGCCATCACACGTACGTCGAGATCGTCCCGGACCCCGTACGCGGCAAGCGCGTGGCCCTGCTCCCCGAGGACCCGCTCACCTCGGCGGCCGACAACTTCACCACGGCCGAGGAATGGCCCGCCCTGGTCCTGCACCGCACCCCGGAACGCAGCAGCTTCACCCTGCTGCACCGGGGCAGGAAGGTGGCGGACCACACCTGGGAGACGGCTGCCCCCGCAGCCGACCACACCGAGGCGACGGCGACGGCCGCCGCGCTCGCGCGGGTGTACGGACTGACCGACCCACGGCCCCTGGCCCACGTCCTGCGGGCCACCGGAGACCCCGCCCGCCACCAGAGCGAACTCGTCGCCGCCCTGGGGCTCCCGCCCCTGCCCGCCGGCTACGGCGGCGAGCTGGAGATCCTCGCGGAGCTCCCGGGCGCCCGCGTCCTCGCCCGGCGCGGGTTCCTCGCGGGGATGCGGGACACCCTGACCACCAAGGACGGCGTCCACCCGGAGGCCCCGGCCCCGGAAGAACCGCACCCGGTCCACTGGTGGGCACTGCGCACGGCGGCCCTGCTGTTCTTCACCGCGGCCGCGGTCTACGCCTGGTGGACGCCGGACATCGGCTGGTTCCGCTCCACCGTGTCCAGCACCCTCGCCGTGTACTACGCGGCCAAGCTGCTCCGCGCCCTGCGCCGCAGACCGGTCAGCAGCAGCCCGCCCCCGGCAGCGTCCTGACGTTACGGGCCTCCACGGCCCTGGCCGCCAGCAGCGCGTCCGCCGGATACGCCACCTCCTCCAGCGTCAGCCCGTGCGGCCGCACCACGTGCACCGCGGGGTCCCGCACCTTTGCCGCCAGCACCTCGGCCGGCCACGCGGCAGGCCTGCGCCCGTCCCCCACGAACAGCGCCGCGCCGATCAGCGCCCGCACCATGTTGTGGCAGAACGCGTCCGCCTGCACGGTCGCCGTCAGCACCCCGGACTCCGCGTCCCGTACCCAGTGCAGCTTCTGGAGCGTACGGATGGTCGTGGCACCCTCACGCTTCTTGCAGTACGCCGCGAAGTCGTGCTCCCCCGTCATCAGGGCGGCGGCCTCGTTCATCGCGTCCAGGTCCAGCGGACGGTCGTGCCACAGCACATGGCCGCGCAGCAACGGGTCCACCCCGCCCGGCCGGTCCCCCACGCGGTACGCGTAACGCCGCCACAGCGCGGAGAACCGCGCGTTGAACCCCGCCGGCGCCTCGGCCGCCCGCCAGATCCGTACGTCCAGCGGCAGGCGCCCCGCCATCCGCCGCAGCAGCTTCTCCTCGTGCTCGGCCCACACCTCGGCCGGCAGGTCGACGTGCGCCACCTGCCCGCGCGCGTGCACCCCCGCGTCGGTGCGCCCGGCGACCGTCAGGTCGTAGGTCACCGACGACCGCGTCACCGTGCGCAGGGCGTCCTCGATCTCGCCCTGCACGGTGCGCCTGCTGGTCTGCTTCGCCCAGCCGGAGAAGTCCTTGCCGTCGTAGGAAAGGTCCAGCCGTACCCGTACAAAGCCGGGCTCTGCCTCGTCACTCACCCGAAGATCCTCTCAAAGCAGATCCCTCTCAAAAGAACGGGCCCGCAACGCCCCGAAGGGAGATGCGGGCCCGTACCTGGGTCTCAGAACGCTCAGGCGTCCTTGGAGTCCTCGGCGGCGGCGTCGGCCGGCTTGGCGTCCTCGACGGTCTCGGCCGGAGCCTCGTCCTTCTTGAGGGCGTCTTCCTTGACGGCGCGCTTCGTCGCGGCCTCGGCCTCACCGGTGGCCTGCTGGGCCACGGTCAGCGCCTCGACCAGCTCGATGACGGCCATCGGGGCGTTGTCGCCACGACGGTTGCCGATCTTGGTGATGCGGGTGTAACCACCGGGGCGGTTCTCGTACCGCGGGGCGATCTCGGTGAAGAGCGTGTGCACGATGCCCTTGTCCGTGATCGACTGCAGCACCAGGCGACGGTTGTGGATGTCGCCCTTCTTCGCCTTGGTGATGAAACGCTCGGCGACCGGACGCAGGCGGCGGGCCTTGGCCTCGGTCGTGGTGATGCGGCCGTGCTCGAACAGCGACTTCGCGAGGTTGATGAGAAGAAGCTTCTCGTGCGCAGCGCTGCCGCCCAGACGGGCACCCTTGGCGGGCTGAGGCATGGTTTTCTCCTTGTGTGCTGCACCGGCCGTATCAGGTACCGGTGTCAGTTCCCCCGAGGCGGTCGCCCCGCGGAAGTGTGTGTGCTGTCGCCGCGCCGACTCATTCGCGAGTCGGCATCCGCACCCGAAATCCAAGCCTCAGCCCGAAAATCAAGCCCGTCCGGCGATTGAGGACAAAGCCTCAGCCCCGGCTGGGGGCACCCTCAAAACCGGGCACCCCCGCCGGAGGCGACTCAGTACTGCTCGGTCTCCACGAAACCGGCATCCGCGTCGTCATCCGCACCGAACGCGTCGGCCGCGGCGGTCGGGTCGAAGCCGGGAGGCGAGTCCTTGAGCGCGAGGCCCATACCGGCCAGCTTCGCCTTGACCTCGTCGATCGACTTGGCGCCGAAGTTGCGGATGTCGAGCAGGTCCGCCTCGGAACGGGCCACGAGCTCGCCCACCGAGTGGATGCCCTCACGCTTGAGGCAGTTGTACGAACGGACCGTGAGCTCGAGCTCCTCGATCGGCAGCGCCAGATCGGCGGCGAGCGCGGCGTCCGTCGGGGACGGGCCCATGTCGATGCCCTCGGCGTCGATGTTGAGCTCGCGCGCCAGACCGAACAGCTCGACCAGGGTCTTACCGGCCGACGCCATGGCGTCACGGGGACGCATGGCCTGCTTGGTCTCGACGTCGACGATCAGCTTGTCGAAGTCGGTGCGCTGCTCGACACGGGTCGCCTCGACCTTGTACGTGACCTTGAGCACCGGCGAGTAGATGGAGTCGACCGGGATCCGGCCGATCTCCTGGCCCACCTGCTTGTTCTGGACGGCGGAGACGTAGCCGCGACCGCGCTCGACGGTCAGCTCCATCTCCAGCTTGCCCTTGCCGTTCAGCGTGGCCAGGACGAGGTCCGGGTTGTGGACCTCGACACCGGCCGGCGGGGCGATGTCAGCAGCGGTGACCAGGCCGGGACCCTGCTTGCGCAGGTACATCACGACCGGCTCGTCGTGCTCCGAGGAGACGACCAGCTGCTTGATGTTGAGGATGAGGTCGGTCACGTCCTCCTTGACGCCCGGCACGGTGGTGAACTCGTGCAGGACACCGTCGATCCGGATGCTGGTGACAGCGGCACCGGGGATCGAGGAGAGGAGGGTGCGGCGCAGGGAGTTGCCAAGGGTGTAACCGAAGCCCGGCTCCAGCGGCTCGATCACGAACCGGGAGCGGAACTCGTCGACGACCTCTTCGGTCAGCGACGGACGCTGAGCGATAAGCATGTGGTGATCCTTCAGTCATGGGCACCCGCTATTTGATGCCCGACAGATGAGACAAGGATACGGGCGGCACGCCCCCTGAGGGACATACCGCCCGGATCCGACGCTACTGACGCACAGCCGTCACCGGCCGTGACGACTCAGACGCGGCGACGCTTCGGCGGACGGCAGCCGTTGTGCGGCGTCGGGGTGACGTCCTGGATCGAACCGACCTCGAGGCCCGTGGCCTGCAGGGAGCGGATCGCGGTCTCACGGCCGGAGCCGGGACCCTTGACGAAGACGTCGACCTTGCGCATGCCGTGCTCCTGCGCGCGGCGGGCGGCCGACTCGGCGGCCATCTGCGCGGCGAAGGGGGTGGACTTGCGCGAGCCCTTGAAGCCGACGTGGCCGGCGGAGGCCCAGGAGATCACGTTGCCCGAGGGGTCCGTGATCGAGACGATCGTGTTGTTGAACGTGCTCTTGATGTGGGCGTGCCCGTGAGCGACGTTCTTCTTTTCCTTGCGACGCACCTTCTTGGCTGCGCCCTGACGACCCTTGGGGGGCATGTCTTGACTCCAGATGGAGAGGGGAGGTGATCGGTCCTACAGCGAAGACCGCTGGTTTCCGCGAACGCCCGGTGACCGGACATCCGCAGTACGTCCGCTGAGGACTACTTCTTGCCCGGCTTCTTCTTACCGGCGATGGCGCGACGCGGGCCCTTGCGGGTACGCGCGTTCGTGCTGGTGCGCTGACCGTGGACCGGCAGACCGCGACGGTGCCGGATGCCCTGGTAGCAGCCGATCTCGATCTTGCGGCGGATGTCGCCCTGGATCTCGCGGCGAAGGTCACCCTCGGTGCGAAGGTTGGCGTCGACGTACTCGCGGATCTTGACCAGGTCCTCTTCGGCCAGGTCACGAACGCGGGTGTTCGGGTTCACGCCGGTGGTGGCGAGGATCTCCTTGGACCGGGTGCGCCCGATACCGAAGACGTAGGTGAGGGCAACCTCCACGCGCTTTTCGCGCGGGATGTCAACACCTGAAACGCGTGCCATTCAATGGCTCCAGTTGTTATTTCGGGGGTCTTCCACAGTGCCGCTCCCGAACGCCGACCTCGACCGCGTGGGAAGAGGTGGTACGCCCAGGTCCCCGGCCCCCGCCGGAGGTGTCGTCAGCCGAAGCTTGGACGGGCTCTGCGTATGTACGTTTACGTGCGTCGCGCGAAGAGCTGCGAGATGCAGGTGGTCGTGCGTCAGCCCTGGCGCTGCTTGTGGCGCAGGTTGTCGCAGATGACCATGACCCGGCCGTGACGGCGGATCACCTTGCACTTGTCGCAGATCTTCTTGACGCTCGGCTTGACCTTCATGGGATGTCAGGTTCTCCGGGTCAGTGCCCTCACCACGCCGAAGCGGGATGGCGGCAAGATCTACTTGTACCGGTAGACGATCCGGCCACGCGTCAGGTCGTACGGAGACAGCTCCACGACGACCCGGTCATCCGGGAGGATACGGATGTAGTGCATCCGCATCTTGCCGCTGATGTGCGCGAGGACTTTGTGACCGTTCTGGAGTTCCACCTTGAACATGGCGTTCGGGAGGGACTCGATCACGGTGCCCTCAATTTCGATGGCACCTTGCTTCTTGGCCACGCTTCGCCTTTCGAATCGGCTACCTTGATCGACTCCCGTCGCCGCATGTAGACACACGGATGCACGAGAGCCGACGAGTCAGTCTACGTCAGCGGACTCCAAAAGACGAATCCGTCAAGTTTGCCCACTTCCTCTGATCCTTAGACACAGATCAGCGGGGCAGAACTGGTGAGCGGGCTCAGCCGAGGGGATCCGGCGCCGCCTCGACGCCGTACCGCGCGAGCCTCTCGCGGCCGCAGTCCGGGGCGGTCAGGACCAGCGGGCCCTGCTCCGTGAGGGCGATCGAGTGCTCCCAGTGCGAGGACCAGGTGCCGTCGGTCGTGAGGACCGTCCACTCGTCGGCGAGGACCTTCGTCTGCGCCGTACCCAGCGAGACCATCGGCTCGATGGCCAGGCAGACACCGGGGACCAGCTTGATGCCCTTGCCGCGCTTGCGCGAGACGTAGTTCAGCAGGTGCGGGTCCATGTGCATCTCGGTGCCGATGCCGTGGCCGCCGTAGTCCTCGATGATCCCGTACTTACCGGTCGCCGGGCGGGGCTGGCGGCGGATGTAGGACTCGATGGCCTTCGAGATGTCGACGAGCCGGTTGTTCACCTTCATCGCGGCGATCCCGGCCCACATCGACTCCTCGGTCACCCGGGAGAGCTCGACGAGCTCCGGGGCGTGACCGGTGCCTACGAAGGCGGTGTACGCCGCGTCGCCGTGCCAGCCGTCGATGATCGCGCCGGCGTCGATCGAGATGATGTCGCCGTCCTTGAGGACCGTCTTCTCGTCCGGGATGCCGTGGACGACGACCTCGTTGACCGAGGTGCAGATCGTCGCGGGGAATCCGCCGTAGCCCAGGAAGTTCGACTTGGCTCCGTGGTCGGCGATCACCTTGCGGGCGACCTCGTCCAGGTCCTTCGTCGTGGCGCCGGGCACCGCCGCCTCGCGGGTGGCGGCGTGAATGGCAGCGACCACGAGGCCCGCCTCGCGCATCTTCGCGATCTGCTCGGGGGTCTTGATCTGCACCATCGCTGGGCGCCTTTCTGCGTACGGAGGTGGTCGTCGGAGCCGTACTCCACGATACGGCGCACAAACAGTCGGCCGCGACGCCCGAGGGCGCCGCGGCCGGCTGCAGTGGTGGGACGGGGGGAGGCTCAGCCCTTGTCGGACTTGAGGGCCTCCATGGCCCGCTCGGTCACCTCGGTGACCTTGCCAAGCGCGGAGATCGTGACGACCAGGCCCTGGGACCGGTAGTAGTCGATGATCGGCTCGGTCTGCGTGTGGTAGACCTCGAGACGGGTACGGACCGTCTCCTCGGTGTCGTCGTCCCGCTGGTACAGCTCGCCGCCGCAGGCGTCGCAGACGCCCTCGGTCTTCGGCGGGTTGTACGTCACGTGGAAGACGTGCGCGCTGTCGTTGCGGCAGATACGGCGGCCGGCGATGCGCTTGACCACCTCGTCCTCGGGGACCTCGAGGTCAAGAACCGCGTCGAGCTTGACGCCCTCGCCATGCAGCGTCTCGTCGAGCGCCGCGGCCTGCCCCACATTGCGGGGGAAGCCGTCCAGGAGGAAGCCGTTCTCGGCATCCGGCTGGGACATGCGGTCCTTGGCCATCGCGATGGTGACTTCGTCCGGCACCAGCTGTCCCGCGTCCATGTAGGCGCGGGCCTGCTTGCCAAGGTCGGTGCCCTGGCTGATGTTGGCGCGGAAGAGGTCGCCCGTGGAGATGTGCGGAATCGACAGATTCTTGGCAAGGAACGCAGCCTGCGTTCCCTTGCCGGCACCGGGCGGCCCGACGAGGACGATTCGCATCAGCGGAGGAACCCTTCGTAATTGCGCTGCTGGAGCTGACTCTCGATCTGCTTCACGGTCTCCAGACCCACACCCACGATGATCAGGATGCTTGTCCCGCCGAACGGGAAGTTCTGGTTAGCACCGCCGAAGCCTGCCAACGCCATCGTCGGCACCAGAGCGATCAGTCCCAGGTACAGCGAGCCCGGCCAAGTGATCCGGTTGAGCACGTAGCTCAGATACTCGGCAGTAGGTCGACCTGCCCGGATGCCCGGGATGAAGCCACCATACTTCTTCATGTTGTCGGCGACTTCCTCGGGGTTGAACGAGATCGCCACATAGAAGAATGCGAAGAACACGATCAACAGGAAGTACGTCGCGATGTAGTACGGGTGGTCGCCCTTGACGAAGTGGCCCTGAATCCAGGTCGCCCAGCCCGCGGTGGAGTTGGAGAACTGAACGATTAGAGCAGGAATGTAGAGCAGCGAAGAAGCGAAGATGACGGGAATCACACCCGCCTGGTTCACCTTCAGCGGGATGTAAGTGGACGTACCGCCGTAGGACCGGCGCCCGATCATCCGCTTCGCGTACTGCACGGGAACCCGGCGTTGGGCCTGCTCGACGAAGACGACGAGACCGACCATCACGAAGCCGATGAGGATGACGGTGATGAACTCGATCCAGCCGTCGGCCAGCTTGCCGCTCTGCTTGATGGCCCACAGGGCGCCGGGGAAGCTGGCGGCGATCGAGATGAACATCAGGATCGACATGCCGTTGCCGATACCGCGGTCGGTGATGAGCTCACCGAGCCACATGACGGCGGCGGTTCCGGCGGTCATGGTGATCACCATGACGATGGTCGTGAAGATCGACTGGTTCGGGACGACCTGGTCGGCCACGGAGCAACCGCTGAAGAGCGTGCCGCTGCGGGCGGTCGCCACCAGACCGGTGCCCTGGAGGATGGCCAGCGCGACGGTCAGATAACGCGTGTACTGCGTGATCTTGGCCGTGCCCGACTGCCCCTCCTTCTTGAGGGCTTCGAGCCGTGGGATGACGACGGTCAGCAGCTGAAGAATGATGCTGGCCGTGATGTACGGCATGATGCCGAGCGCGAAGATCGTGATCTGCAGCAGTGCACCACCGCTGAACATGTTCACCAGACCGAACAGGCTGTTGTTGCCCTGACTGGCCTGGTCAACACAGGTCTGGACGTTCTCGTAGCTCACCCCCGGTACGGGAATGTGCGCACCGAGACGGTAGAGCACGATGATGCCGAGCGTGAAGAGCAGCTTCTTGCGCAGGTCGGGCGTCTTGAACGCCCGGGCGAACGCGGTGAGCACGGTGCCTCCTGCGACCCCCGCGCAAAGCGTGAGGTGACGGTCTTGAGGATCGACGATTACGTAACAGTCAAAGGACCCCGGGCGTTTGCCCAGGACTTACCACAGCAACGCACGCCACCTTACCGGCGGACATGCCCCCCTAGGAACGACCAACCGGGGATGCCCCAAATGAGAGGCATCCCCGGTCGGGTGTTCAGGTCACTGTCCTGTCCGAGTTGTCTCAGACGAGTTCGGTGACGGTGCCGCCGGCAGCGGCGATCTTCTCCTTGGCGGAGCCGGAGACGGCGTCAACCGAAACCTGCAGCGCCACGGAGATCTCGCCCTGTCCGAGGACCTTGACGAGGTGGTTGTTGCGCACGGCGCCCTTGGCGACCAGGTCGGCCACCGTGACCTCTCCACCCTCGGGGTAGAGCGTCGCGAGCTTGTCCAGGTTCACGACCTGGTACTCCGTGCGGAACGGGTTCTTGAAGCCCTTGAGCTTCGGGAGACGCATGTGGAGGGGCATCTGGCCACCCTCGAAGCGCTCCGGAACCTGGTAACGAGCCTTCGTACCCTTGGTACCACGGCCTGCGGTCTTACCCTTGGACGCCTCACCACGACCCACACGGGTCTTGGCGGTCTTGGCGCCCGGGGCAGGCCGGAGGTTGTGGGCCTTCAGCGGGCTGTTCTCCGCCATGTCAGTCAACCTCCTCAACCGTCACGAGGTGGCGGACGGTGTTGGCCATTCCGCGGAACTCGGGGCGGTCCTCCTTGACAACCACGTCGTTCAGGCGCTTGAGCCCGAGCGAACGCAGGGTGTCGCGGTGGTTCTGCTTGCTGCCGATGTACGACTTCGTCTGCGTGATCTTGAGGCGAGCCATTACGCACCCGCTCCCGCACGCGCACGGAGCAGAGCCGCGGGGGCGACGTCCTCGAGGGGCAGACCGCGGCGGGCCGCGATCTCCTCGGGACGCTGCAGGCCCTGAAGGGCCGCCACGGTCGCGTGCACGATGTTGATCGGGTTCGACGAACCGAGCGACTTCGACAGGATGTCGTGAACGCCGGCGCACTCCAGAACGGCGCGCACCGGGCCACCCGCGATCACACCGGTACCGGGGGAAGCAGGCTTGAGCAGAACGACGCCCGCAGCCTTCTCGCCCTGGATCGGGTGAGGGATGGTGCCCTGGATACGCGGGACCTTGAAGAAGCTCTTCTTGGCTTCCTCGACGCCCTTGGCGATGGCCGCGGGAACTTCCTTGGCCTTGCCGTATCCGACACCGACGGTGCCGTCACCATCGCCCACCACGACCAGCGCGGTGAAGCTGAAGCGACGACCACCCTTCACTACCTTGGCGACGCGGTTGATCGCGACGACGCGCTCGACGTACGCGGTCTTCTCGGCGGCTGCGCCACCGTCACGGCCCTTCCGGTCCCGCCGCTCGCCGCCACCGGCACCGCTTCCGCGGCGCTGGGGTCCAGCCATTGGATTTACCTCTCTCTGTTACGTCCGCTGTGCGTTGGAACCGGGGCTTAGAACTTCAGCCCGGCTTCACGGGCGGCGTCAGCCAGAGCGGCAATCCGCCCGGCGTACTGGTTACCACCGCGGTCAAACACGACGGCCTCGACGCCTGCAGCCTTGGCACGCTCGGCGACCAGGGCGCCGACCTGCTTGGCCTGGGCGCTCTTGTCACCCTCCGCACCACGGATCGACGTGTCCAGGGTCGACGCCGACGCGAGCGTGTGGCCCGCGATGTCGTCGATGACCTGGGCGACGATGTGGCGGTTGGAACGCGTCACGACCAAGCGGGGACGCTCCGGCGAACCGGAGATGTGCTTGCGGACGCGGATGTGGCGCCGCTTGAGAGCGGCACGCTTGTACGCGTCGCCCTTGGCGATCTTCACACCGTATGCCATGGCTACTTACCAGCCTTTCCGACCTTGCGGCGGATGACCTCGCCCGCGTACTTGACGCCCTTGGCCTTGTACGGGTCGGGCTTCCGCAGCTTGCGGATGTTGGCGGCTACCTCGCCGACCTTCTGCTTGTCGATGCCCTCGACGCTGAGCTTCGTGGGCGACTCGACCTTGAAGGTGATGCCATCCGGAGCCTCGATGAGGATCGGGTGGCTGTAGCCCAGGGCGAACTCCAGGTTGGAGCCCTTTGCCTGGACGCGGTAACCGACACCGCTGATCTCGAGCGCCTTGCTGTATCCCTGGGTCACACCGGTGATCATGTTCGCCACCAGCGTGCGGGACAGGCCGTGAAGGGCCTTGTTCTGACGCTCGTCGTTCGGGCGGACGACGTTGAGCACGCCGTCCTCACCCTTGGTGACCTCGATCGGCGCTGCGACGGTGTGCGAGAGGGAACCCTTGGGGCCCTTCACCGCGACCGTGCGGCCATCGATGGTGACGTCCACACCGGCGGGAACCTGGATGGGGAGCTTGCCGATTCGCGACATGAGCTTTTCCTCCGTTCCCGACTACCAGACGTAGGCGAGGACTTCCCCACCTACGCCCTTCTTGCTGGCCTGCTGGCCGGTCAGGAGACCGTGGGACGTGGAGATGATCGCCACGCCCAGGCCGCCGAGAACCTTCGGCAGATTGGTGGACTTTGCGTATACACGCAGACCCGGCTTCGAAATGCGCTTGATGCCGGCAATCGAACGCTCGCGGTTCGGCCCGAACTTCAGCTCGAGAACGAGGCTCTTACCGACCTCGGCGTCCTCGACCTTCCAGCCGGTGATGAAGCCCTCCTGCTGGAGGATCTCCGCGATGTGCGACTTGATCTTGCTGTGCGGCATTGCGACATCGTCGTGATACGCCGAGTTCGCGTTACGCAGACGCGTGAGCATGTCTGCGATGGGATCAGTCATGGTCATGAGTTGGCCTTCGGCCTCTCTCGCCGGGGTTTCCTGTATGCGCCATCCCTCTCCCCACTCAGTGGCGGGACGGGTGCGGTGCGGGGACCTACGGCGTAGTAAGTCGGTCAGGGCGGCAGGCGCCCAACCCTTCAAGCCTACGGCATGAAGAGAGGGGCTCCTGCCGACCGGATACTTACCGAGAGCTTTCTGGTCCTACGACGCCCGAGGGCGAAGGAGGATTACCAGGAGCTCTTGGTCACGCCCGGCAGCTCGCCACGGTGAGCCATCTCACGAAGGCACACGCGGCAGAGGCCGAACTTGCGGTAGACGGAGTGGGGCCGGCCGCAGCGCTGGCAGCGGGTGTAACCGCGCACGCCGAACTTCGGCTTACGGGCGGCCTTAGCGATCAGAGCCTTCTTCGCCACGGTCAGTTCTCCTTGAACGGGAAGCCGAGGTGACGAAGCAGGGCACGACCCTCGTCGTCGTTGGTCGCCGTGGTGACCACGGTGATGTCCATGCCCCGGACCCGGTCGATCTTGTCCTGGTCGATCTCGTGGAACATGACCTGCTCCGTGAGACCGAAGGTGTAGTTGCCACGGCCGTCGAACTGCTTCGGCGACAGGCCGCGGAAGTCACGGATACGCGGAAGCGCGAGCGACAGCGTACGGTCCAGGAACTCCCACATGCGGTCACCGCGGAGGGTGACGTGGCAGCCGATCGGCTGCCCCTCGCGCAGCTTGAACTGCGCGATCGACTTGCGGGCCTTCGTGACGGCCGGCTTCTGGCCCGTGATCGTGGTGAGGTCCCTGACGGCACCGTCGATCAGCTTGGAGTCGCGGGCGGCGTCGCCCACACCCATGTTGACCACGATCTTGACCAGACCGGGGACCTGCATGACGTTCTCGTACGAGAACTCCTCACGCAGCTTGCCGGCGATTTCTTCGCGGTAGCGCGTCTTGAGACGCGGCGCAGTGGTGGTCGTCATCAGATGTCCTCACCGGTCCGCTTGGCAACGCGGATCTTCTTGCCCTCGTCGTCAAAGCGGTAGCCGACGCGGGTGACGACCTTGTTGCCGTCCTTCTCCACGACCAGCTGCACGTTGCTGACGTGAATCGGGGCCTCGGTGGTGACAATGCCACCCGTCTGCGAACCGCGAGCCGTCTGACCGGCCTTGGTGTGCTTCTTGACCCGGTTGACACCCTCGACGAGGACGCGGTCCTGAGCGGGGAAGGCGACGATGACCTTGCCCTGCTTGCCCTTGTCCTTACCGGTGATGACCTGAACCAGGTCGCCCTTCTTGATCTTCATGCTTACAGCACCTCCGGCGCGAGCGAGATGATCTTCATGAACTTCTTCTCGCGCAGCTCTCGGCCCACGGGGCCGAAGATACGGGTGCCGCGGGGGTCGCCGTCGTTCTTGAGAATGACAGCGGCGTTCTCGTCGAAGCGGATGTACGAGCCATCCGGACGACGACGCTCCTTGACGGTGCGAACGATGACGGCCTTGACGACGTCACCCTTCTTCACGTTGCCACCGGGGATCGCATCCTTGACGGTGGCGACGATGACGTCACCGATGCCCGCGTAGCGGCGACCCGAGCCACCGAGAACACGGATGGTGAGAATTTCCTTCGCACCCGTGTTGTCGGCGACGCGCAGTCGCGACTCCTGCTGGATCACGTCTATCTCCTGATCGTCTGCCGGTTCCCGGCGGGGACTCCGGTGAAGGAGTCCCCGCCGAGCCTGGCGGAACTTACCTGCGGGGAATGCCCCTCAGGAATTACTTGGCCTTCTCGAGGATCTCGACGATGCGCCAGCGCTTCGTGGCGGACAGCGGACGCGTCTCCATGATGACAACGCGGTCGCCGACGCCTGCAGCGTTCTGCTCGTCGTGGGCCTTGAGCTTGTTCGTACGGCGGATGACCTTGCCGTACAGCGCGTGCTTGACGCGGTCCTCGACAGCGACGACGACGGTCTTGTCCATCTTGTCGCTGACGACCAGACCCTCACGGGTCTTACGGAAACCGCGGTCGGTGTTGGTCTCAGTCACAGTCTTCTCGCTCATCAGACGCTCTCCACCGTCTCGATGCCCAGCTCGCGCTCGCGCATCAGGGTGTAGATCCGGGCGATGTCCTTACGGACGGACTTGAGCCGACCGTGGTTCTCGAGCTGGCCCGTCGCCGCCTGGAAGCGGAGGTTGAACAGCTCTTCCTTGGCCTCGCGGAGCTTGTTGAGAAGCTCCTCGTTGCCCAGCTCGCGCAGCTCGGACGCCTTGGTACCGGCCGACATCACGACTCACCTGCCTCGCGCCGAACGATCCGGCACTTCATCGGAAGCTTGTGAGCAGCGCGGGTGAGCGCCTCACGAGCAATCTTCTCGTTCGGGTAGGACAGCTCGAACATCACCCGACCGGGCTTGACGTTCGCGATCCACCACTCGGGAGAACCCTTACCGGAACCCATGCGGGTCTCGGCAGGCTTCTTCGTCAGGGGGCGGTCCGGGTAGATGTTGATCCAGACCTTGCCGCCACGCTTGATGTGGCGGGTCATCGCGATACGAGCTGCCTCGATCTGGCGGTTCGTCACGTACGCCGGGGACAGCGCCTGGATGCCGTACTCGCCGAACGCAACCTGCGTGCCACCCTTGGACATACCGCTGCGCTTCGGGTGGTGCTGCTTGCGGTGCTTGACCCTACGGGGGATCAGCATTTCGGTCAGGCCTCCGTTCCGGTGCTCTCAGCCGGAGCAGCGGCGGCGGGAGCGTCGGCCTTGGGGGCCTCCGCTGCCGGCGCGGACTGCTGCGGCTTGCGGCCGCGACCGCCACGCTCGCCACCACGGCCACCACGGCCGGCCGGGCGGTCAGCGCCGCCACGAGCCGGACGGTTGCCGGCGCGAGCCGCTGCGTTCTCGGCGCGGACCTCGGCGATGTTCTTGACGTCGCCCTTGTAGATCCAGACCTTCACACCGATGCGGCCGAAGGTCGTCTTGGCCTCGAAGAAGCCGTAGTCGACGTTCGCACGGAGCGTGTGCAGGGGCACGCGGCCCTCGCGGTAGAACTCCGAGCGGGACATCTCGGCGCCGCCGAGGCGGCCACCGCACTGGATCTTGATGCCCTTGGCGCCGGCCTTCATCGTGCTCTGCATGCTCTTACGCATGGCACGACGGAAGGAGACGCGGGAGGAGAGCTGCTCGGCGACGGCCTGGGCCACCAGCTGAGCGTCCACCTCGGGGTTCTTGACCTCGAGGATGTTCAGCTGGACCTGCTTGCCGGTCAGCTTCTCCAGCTCGCCACGGATGCGGTCGGCCTCGGCGCCACGGCGGCCGATGACGATGCCCGGGCGGGCGGTGTGGATGTCAACGCGGACGCGGTCGCGGGTGCGCTCGATCTCCACCTTGGAGATGCCGGCCCGCTCCATGCCCTTCGTCATCATGCGACGAATGGCGACGTCTTCCTTGACGTAGTCCTTGTACAGCTTGTCGGCGTACCAACGGGACTTGAAGTCCGTGGTAATGCCGAGCCGGAACCCGTGCGGGTTTACCTTCTGGCCCATTACCGGGTTCCTTCCTTGCTGCTGACGACCACGGTGATGTGGCTGGTCCGCTTACGGATCCGGTAGGCACGGCCCTGAGCACGCGGACGGAACCGCTTCAGGGTCGGGCCCTCGTCCACGAACGCCTCGCTGATGACCAGCGAAGAGGCGTCGGTGTGGTCGTAGTTGTGTGCAGCGTTGGCGATGGCGCTGTCAAGCACCTTGCCAACCGGCACGCTCGCGGCCTGCGGGGCGAAACGCAGGACCGCCTGAGCCTCCGTGGCATCCATGCCACGGATGAGGTCCACCACTCGGCGGGCCTTCATGGGCGTGACGCGGATGTACCGCGCCTGGGCCCTGGCTTCCATGGTTGTCCCTTCGGTGTAAGTCATAGTCGTTTCCACCCCGCGGTTAGCGGCGCTTCGACTTCCGGTCGTCCTTGACGTGGCCGCGGAAGGTGCGAGTCGGCGAGAACTCGCCGAGCTTGTGGCCGACCATCGACTCGGTGACGAACACCGGGACGTGGATCTTGCCGTTGTGCACCGCGATGGTGTGACCCAGCATGGCCGGGACGATCATCGAGCGACGGGACCAGGTCTTGATGACGTTCTTGGTGCCTGCCTCGTTCTGTACGTCCACCTTCTTGATGAGGTGGCCGTCGACGAAGGGCCCCTTCTTGAGACTGCGCGGCATCTAAACCCGCTCCTAGCGCTTCTTGTTCGTCTTGCGGCGGCGGACGATGTACTTGCTCGATGCCTTCTTCGGCGAGCGAGTACGACCCTCCTTCTGACCCCACGGCGAGACCGGGTGACGTCCACCGGAGGTCTTGCCTTCACCACCACCGTGCGGGTGGTCAACCGGGTTCATCGCGACACCGCGGACGGTCGGGCGAACGCCCTTCCAGCGCATGCGGCCGGCCTTGCCCCAGTTGATGTTCGACTGCTCGGCGTTGCCGACCTCGCCGATCGTGGCGCGGCAGCGGGCGTCGACCAGCCGGATCTCTCCGGAAGGCATACGAAGGTGGGCCATCGTGCCCTCCTTCGCCAGCAGCTGCACGGAGGCACCCGCGGAACGGGCGAACTTCGCGCCGCCGCCGGGCCGCAGCTCGATGGCGTGGATGGTCGTACCGACCGGGATGTTGCGCAGCGCCAGGTTGTTGCCCGGCTTGATGTCGGCGCCCGGACCGTTCTCGACGCGGTCACCCTGCGACAGACCACGGGGGGCGACGATGTAACGCTTCTCGCCGTCCGCGTAGTGCAGCAGCGCGATGCGCGCGGTGCGGTTCGGGTCGTACTCGATGTGCGCGACCTTGGCCGGCACGCCGTCCTTGTCGTGACGACGGAAGTCGATCACTCGGTAGGCGCGCTTGTGGCCACCGCCCTGGTGGCGAACGGTCACACGACCGGCGTTGTTACGGCCGCCCTTGCTGTGCAGGGGGCGGACCAGCGACTTCTCCGGCGTGGACCGCGTGATCTCGACAAAGTCGGCGACGCTGGAGCCACGACGGCCCGGGGTCGTCGGCTTGTACTTGCGGATACCCATGTTCTCTCAGTCCTCGGAAGAATTCCGGATCCTGGACGTCTCGACCCCCGTCAGGAGGTCGGGCCGCCGAAGATGTCGATACGGTCGCCCTCGGCGAGGGTCACGATGGCGCGCTTCGTGTCGGCGCGCTTGCCGAAACCGGTCTTGGTGCGCTTGCGCTTACCCTGCCGGTTGATCGTGTTGACCCCGGTGACCTTGACCGAGAAGACCGCTTCCACGGCCTGCTTGATCTGGGTCTTGTTGGAGCCGGGCGCGACGATGAACGTGTACTTGTTCTCGTCGAGCAGCGCGTAGCTCTTCTCGGAGACAACCGGCTTGACGAGAACGTCGCGCGGGTCCGAGTAGGTCTTGCTGGTAACGGTCGCCTCACTCATCAGGCGGCGCTCCCTTCGGTCTCAGCGGTCTGGGGGCCAGACACGAAGGACTCGAAAGCGGCCTGGGTGAAGACCACGTCGTCAGAGACGATCACGTCGTACGTGTTCAGCTGGCCCGGCTCCAGGATGTGCACCTGGGGCAGGTTGCGCGCGGACAGCCACGCGGCCTCGTCGGCGCGGTCGACGACCAGGAGCAGGTTGCTGCGCTCCGAGATCTTGCCGAGCAGCGTCTTGGCGGCCTTGGTGGAGATCCCACCCTCGACCACGCCGGTGACGACGTGGATGCGGGAGTGACGCGCCCGGTCCGAGAGGGCACCGCGCAGGGCGGCGGCCTTCATCTTCTTCGGGGTGCGCTGCGAGTAGTCACGCGGCTGCGGGCCGTGGACGACGCCACCGCCGGCGAACTGCGGCGCACGGGTCGAACCCTGGCGCGCGCGGCCGGTGCCCTTCTGGCGGTACGGCTTGCGCCCACCACCACGGACCTCGCCGCGGGTCTTGGTCTTGTGCGTGCCCTGACGGGCAGCTGCCAGCTGTGCGACGACGACCTGGTGGATCAGCGGAACGCTGGTCTTCGCGTCGAAGATCTCCGCGGGGAGCTCGACGGTACCGGCCTTGTCGCCTGCCGGCGAAAGGATGTCAATGGTGCTCATTACCTCAAGCCCCCTTGGCCGCGGTACGGACCAGGACGAGGCCGCCGTTCGGACCGGGGACCGCGCCCTTGATGAGCAGCAGACCCTTCTCCGCGTCAACCGCGTGGATGGTCAGGTTCTGGGTGGTGACGCGCTCGTTACCCATCCGACCGGCCATGCGCATGCCCTTGAAGACACGCCCAGGGGTGGCACAGCCACCGATCGAACCGGGGGAACGGTGCTTGCGCTGGACGCCGTGGCCGGCGCCGAGGCCCTTGAAGTTGTGACGCTTCATGACACCGGCGAAGCCCTTGCCCTTGCTCTTGCCCGTGACGTCAACCTTGACGCCGGACTCGAACACCTCGGCAGTGACCTCCTGGCCCAGCGTGTACTCGCTGGCGTCAGGGGTGCGGAGCTCCACCAGGTGGCGGCGCGGGGTCACGTCGGCCTTGGCGAAGTGGCCCTTGAGGGGCTTGTTCACCTTGCGCGGGTCGATCTCGCCGAAGGCGATCTGGACCGACTCGTAGCCGTCGCTGTCATTCGTACGAACCTGCGTCACGACGCACGGCCCGGCCTTGACGACGGTCACCGGGACGACCCGGTTGTTCTCGTCCCAGACCTGGGTCATGCCGAGCTTCTCGCCCAGGACGCCCTTGATGTTCTTGCTCATCTCGGCCCGTCCCCTCAGAGCTTGATCTCGATGTCGACGCCTGCCGGCAGGTCGAGGCGCATCAGCGAGTCAACCGTCTTCGGCGTGGGGTCGAGGATGTCGATGAGGCGCTTGTGCGTGCGCATCTCGAAGTGCTCGCGAGAGTCCTTGTACTTGTGCGGCGACTTGATGACGCAGTACACGTTCTTCTCAGTGGGCAGCGGCACCGGGCCCGCGACCGACGCACCAGTGCGCGTCACCGTCTCGACGATCTTCTTCGCCGAGGAGTCGATGACCTCGTGGTCGTAGGCCTTGAGCCGGATGCGGATCTTCTGTCCCGCCATGGCTACTAGTAGTCCTGTCTCTCATAACGCTCTGGAACCCGGGAGTTCTCATAACCTCCGCCTCCGACCCACGCGGTCGGGCGTGTCGCATCCCCTCTACGAAGATCTCCCGAAGGATTTCCCAACCAAGGGGGTGCGGGCCGAAACCGCGCTGCCGGGGGCGAAACCCCACCGGGTGCCTGGTCAGTGCCCCACTGACACTTCCCGGAAGATTCCCGTACGTCCGACCCTGGGGGTCGACGAGTACTGTGGGACTCGCTTCCGGTCCTCCCGGCGGGAGGCGCGCAGCATTGACACTCAACCGAGCAACCTGGCTAGTGTGCCACACGGCTCGGCGGCCTGGCCAATCGGGCCGGGGATCTTACCCCCTGTGAGGGACCGGTCAAACGCGGGCACGTTTCGGGGCCTCTCGCACCCGCCTCCGCGAGGCCGCGGAGGCCTGACAGAATCCGGCCATGTCGACGAGCACCGTACGGGCCTGGAGCCTGCGTCCCGCCCTGTCCGAGGACCTCGAGGTCATGACCGAGCTCCGGGCCGTCGTCATGCGCCCCGACCTGGAGCGTCTGGGCCGGTACGACGAGCACCGCGTCCGGCAGCGTCTGCGGGACGCCTACGCCCCCGAGCACACCTGGGTCGTGGAGACGTCGGACGGAGTCTTCGCCGGGTGTGTCGCCCTGCGTCCCGCCGAGGACGGCTGGTGGCTGGAGCACTTCTACCTCGCCCCCGAGCTCCAGGGCGGAGGCATCGGCTCCGCCGTCCTGGCGGAGCTCCTGGCCCGTACGGACGCCGAGGGCGTGCCGGTGCGCCTCGACGTGCTCCGGGGCAGCGCGGCCCGCCGGCTGTACGAGCGCCACGGGTTCGTCCTGGAGCGCGAGGACGCGGTGGACGTGTACATGGTGCGGCGCGCCGGGGGCTGAGCCGCGCGCTCCCTAACTGCGCTCCAGCGTCCCGCAGGGTCCGTCCGGCTGCCACGCGCCGCGGTCGTACGGGTCCACCTCGTCCCCACGAGGGCCCGGGGCCGGGGTGTCGCTGGGGAAGGACGGATGCAGGAAGCCGTCGTTCACCTCGCAGGCGGTGTTGCCGAAGTTCTGCTCCGACGTGAGGATCGAGAGCTTGCCGCGCGTCGCCTCGAACTTCTCCGGGTCGTGCAGCACCGTCGTCAGCCGCCGCCGCGCGATCGTGCGCGCCACCTCGTCCCCTCCGGGCCTCACCAGCGGGTAGACGAAGGTGTAGTCGGCGTGCACCTCCACGGAGCCGGCGTCGCCCGCTTCGAAGGTCATCTCCCCGCGGGTCTTGACCACCTCCCCCACGAGCTGCGTCTCGGCCGGGTCGAACCGGCTGAACAGCATCAGCGGGTCCTGCTCCTCGGAGGGCTCCGCGAGTGACCGCTCCAGCCGCTCCGGCTCCCCCTTCTGCAGCGGGTCGAGCAGCTCCAGCGCCCTGTCGGGCTTCTCCCCCCGCAGGGTGGCCGGGTCGAGGTTGGCGGCGATGAGCAGCTGCCGGGTCGCCCGCAGGGCCTGCCCGACCTCGTCCTCGCTCATCCCTCCGACCGCCTCGGCCTCGGGCAGCTCGATGCCCGCCGCCCCGTCGGCCCAGCTCACCGCGGGCGAGCCCTGGAACGGCTGTGCCAGGGTCGGCCGGTCCTGGCCGGACCCGTCGTCGCCCCCTCCGGGGAGGTGGCCGGTCACCAGGCTCGGCCGCATGGCGACGACACAGGCGCCCAGGACCACGAGGAACCCCAGGACGGCGGTGAACTTCCGCTTCCGGGAGCGGCCGTTCGCGTACCGCGGGTCCGGGCCGGTGCGCCAGCCCTCGGGCTGCCACGGCTGGGCCTGCTTCCTGCCCCAGGGCCGCCCCCTGCCTTGGGCCTGCGCGGCCTGCTCGTCCAGCGCGCGCAGGCGTGCGGTGACCATCCGGGCGCGGGCCGAGGGCTCCTTCGGCGCGCCTGCTCCACCCCTCTCGGCCTGCCGGACGAGTTCCGCCCACTGCTCGTCGGAGACGAGCCCTTCCGGTTCCGGGCGCTCGGACGACCCGCCCGGTGGCATGTCGGTGCTCACTGTTCTGTTCCACTCCCCCACACAGCTATGGCGTCACCCATCCAGTCCGCCCGGCCGGGCCCGGACAAGAGCGTGGAGCAAACCGTGACGATCATGTGACGGAGGCGTGCCGCCCCCACGGCGTACGGAACAGGCAACCCCGCCGCCCGGATCCTCGTCTATCCCCCCGCAGGAGCAGGCACACAGCCCTGACCTGCGCTGACCGACAGCACGCAGCTCTGGGCACCCGCCCGTCCGCTGCGGGGGGACGCGGACGGAGTGCGTGGCGTGACGGATGGACCTGCCCTGCCCGGAAACGGTGTGCGAAGACGCGCCGTCATCACCATGGCCGCCGCGGGCGCGGCCCTCACCGCCTGCTCGGTCCCCGCGCCCCGGCGTACGGACCCCGCACCGGACCCCGCGCCCGGCCGGCCCATCAGCACCGGGCGTCGGGCGCTGCTCATGCAGATACTGGCCCACCCGGACGACGACCTGTACTTCATGAACCCCGACACCCGGCTTGCGCTCGATGCCGGGACCCCGCTGGTCTGCGTGTACCTCACGGCCGGCGAGGCCGACGGCGTCAACAAGATCCCCGGCCGCGCCCGCCCGGCGCCGGACAGGTCCGCGTACTCCTCGTCGCGCCACCAGGGGCTGCGGCAGGCGTACGCGACCCTGCTCGGCCTGGAGAAGTTCACCCCCTGGGAGATGTCCGTCGCCGAGCTCGGCGACGGACACCGGGCCGAGGTCAACACCCTGACCGCCGGTACGCGCCGGGTCGAGCTGGTCTTCCTGAACACGGCCATGCACACCGGCCGCCAACGGCTCGGGCTGCCCAGCCTCTGGCAGGACCGCCGGCTCGTGCTGCGCACCGTCGTCGCCGACGGTTCCCCGCTGCGGCGCGCCGGCTCGTACACGTACGACGGGCTGATCGACGTCCTCGCCGGGCTGCTGGAGCGCTTCCGGCCCACCGTCGTGCACACCCTGGACCCCGATCCGGACATCCAGCACAGCACCGAGGCCGTCCGGCGCGCGGACAGCGAGCAGCACGGGTACTCCGACCACGCCGACCACACCGCCGCCGCGTGCTTCGCCTGGGCGGCGATGATCCGCTGGGTCGCCAGGAGCACACGGGCCGGCGGGGAGGTACCGGGCTTCACCGCGACCTCGTTCCGCGGGTACTACAACCGTCACTGGCCGAAGAACCTGCCGCCCGGAGTGCTCGAAACGAAGGCCGCGGCCCTCGTCCCCTACGGCGGCTCGCCCGACTGGGAGTGCGGCAACCCGGCGGGGTGCGGCGACTACAACGTGGGCGGCGACCGGCCGCTGACCAACAGGAAGGGCTGGGTCCGCTCCACCCGCCACCGCTACCCGGGCCCCCGTACCGTCGTCGCCGCCGAGCCCGGCGGACGGCTCGCCGCGTACGCCGTTGCCGGGCTCCGCCTGGTCCGGTGGCGAGAGACGCACACCGCCGACGGGGTGTGGGGCCCGCCGGACGACCTCGGCGGCGGCCCGCTCGCCCCGGCCCTGGGATCGGCCACCACGGGCGACGGCCGGCTCCTCGTGTTCGGGCTGCGCTTCGCCGCGCTCGGCGGCCACGGCGCCGACAACGAGCGCGAGATCGTGCTGCTGGAGCAGAGCGCCCCGGGCCGCGGATTCCGCGCCTGGCGCGGTCTCGGCAACCCCTCGCCGGGCCGGGACGACGGCCGCCGCATCGGCGTACCCGTGGCGGTCACGGCGCCGGACGGCCGGGTCCACCTCTTCGTACGCAACGCGGAGAAGGGGCTCAGCACCCGGGTGCGGGAGCCGGACGGGAGCTGGGGCGAATGGCGGGACCTGGGCGGCGGGGAGGTCCAGGACGGCCTGAGCGCGGTGGTGGACGGCGCCGGACGGGTCCATGTGTACGCGGCGGGACACCACGCGGTGCACCACTGGACCCAGGACACACCGGCCACCGGGCTCTCCGCCCGTACGCAGATCGACGCCGGCCCCGTGCCGGGTGACGCGCCCGCCGCGCTCCCGGCGGCCGACGGCACGGTGGACCTGTTCTACCGGGGCCAGGCACGGGCCGTGACGACAGCCGTACGGGGCAGGGCAGCCGCTGACCTCCCTGGCTTCGACGGCTACGGCGAACTGGCCGCTGCCGGCCCCGCGCTGCTCGGCCGCACCGACGACGGCCTGCTCCAGCTCCGTACGGGCACGCGGCTCGCCGTACGGTCGCACGGGCCCGTCGCCCTGGACGGGGCCGTGCTCCGCCTCGGCGACGACGGGCGCCCGGTGGTGGTGGGGCTGGGGCCGGACGCTCTTCCCTGGGCGTGGCGCCCGTAACCCGTGACGGCACACAGAAGAGGGGCCCCGCCCCACCGCTCGCGCGGTGGGCCGGGGCCCCACTCGGTGCTCTGTGCGGAGCAACCAGGTCAGACGCTCAAGGACTTACTTGAGGATCTTGGTGACCTGGCCGGCGCCCACGGTCCGGCCACCCTCACGGATGGCGAACTTCAGGCCCTCTTCCATGGCGACCGGCTGGATCAGCGCGACGTCCATGAGGGTGTTGTCACCCGGCATGACCATCTCGGTGCCCTCGGGAAGGGTCACAACGCCCGTCACGTCCGTGGTACGGAAGTAGAACTGCGGGCGGTAGTTGTTGAAGAAGGGGGTGTGACGGCCACCCTCGTCCTTCGACAGGATGTAGGCCTGGGCCTGGAACTCGGTGTGCGGCGTGACCGAACCCGGCTTGATGATGACCTGGCCGCGCTCGACGTCCTCGCGCTTGATGCCACGGAGGAGCAGACCGACGTTCTCACCGGCCTGGCCCTCGTCGAGCAGCTTGCGGAACATCTCGATGCCGGTGACCGTGGTGGTGGTCTTCTCGGTCTTGATACCGACGATGTCGACGGTCTCGTTGACCTTCAGGACACCACGCTCGATGCGGCCGGTGACGACCGTACCGCGACCGGTGATCGTGAAGACGTCCTCGATCGGCATGAGGAACGGCTTCTCGACGTCACGCTCGGGCTGCGGGATGGACTCGTCGACAGCCTTCATCAGGTTGAGGACGGACTCACCCCACTCCTTGTCGCCCTCGAGCGCCTTGAGCGCCGAGACCTTGACGACCGGAACGTCGTCGCCCGGGAACTCGTACTCGGAGAGGAGCTCACGAACCTCGAGCTCGACGAGCTCCAGGATCTCCTCGTCGTCCACCATGTCGGCCTTGTTCAGCGCGACGACGATGTACGGCACGCCTACCTGGCGGGCCAGGAGCACGTGCTCCTTGGTCTGCGGCATCGGGCCGTCGGTGGCCGCGACCACGAGGATGGCGCCGTCCATCTGCGCCGCACCCGTGATCATGTTCTTGATGTAGTCGGCGTGACCCGGGCAGTCGACGTGCGCGTAGTGACGCGACTCCGTCTGGTACTCGACGTGCGCGATCGAGATCGTGATACCGCGCTGACGCTCCTCAGGAGCCTTGTCGATCTGGTCGAAGGCCGAGGCCTCGTTCAGGTCCGGGTACGCGTCGTGCAGCACCTTGGTAATGGCGGCCGTGAGGGTCGTCTTACCGTGGTCGATGTGACCGATGGTGCCGATGTTGACGTGCGGCTTAGTCCGCTCGAACTTTGCCTTCGCCACTGGGGTCCTCCTGAGTGGTTCTGTACGCCTTGCTTCATCGGCGCCAGGTGATCTTTGCTGGAATGCCGGTGCCGGGGGCATTCGCCACGCTGCTTACGCAGTGGGACGAATGCCCGACCGGGCTCCGGTGACAAGCCTAAAGCGTGAGCTCGGAAGAGTTACTCGCCCTTGGCCTTCGCGATGATCTCCTCGGCGACGTTCCGCGGAACCTCGGCGTAGGAGTCGAACTGCATCGAGTAGCTTGCGCGACCCGAGGTCTTGCTGCGGAGGTCTCCGACGTAGCCGAACATCTCCGAGAGGGGCACGAGGCCCTTCACGACGCGAGCGCCGCTGCGCTCCTCCATGGCCTGGATCTGGCCACGGCGGGAGTTGAGGTCGCCGATGACATCGCCCATGTAGTCCTCGGGCGTGGTGACCTCGACGGCCATCATCGGCTCGAGGAGCACGGGGGACGCCTTGCGGGCACCCTCCTTGAACGCCTGCGAACCGGCGATCTTGAAGGCGAGCTCCGAGGAGTCGACCTCGTGGTAACCACCGTCGAGAAGGGTGACGCGGACGCCGACCATCTCGTAGCCGGCCAGGATGCCGAACTGCATGGCTTCCTGGGCACCCGCGTCCACCGAGGGAATGTACTCACGGGGGATGCGGCCACCGGTGACCTTGTTGACGAACTCGTAGGAGGCGTCGCCACCCTCGATGGGCTCGAGGGCGATCTGCACCTTCGCGAACTGGCCGGTACCACCAGTCTGCTTCTTGTGCGTGTAGTCGATGCGCTCGACGGTCTTGCGGATCGTCTCGCGGTACGCGACCTGGGGCTTGCCGACGTTCGCCTCGACGCGGAACTCGCGCTTCATGCGGTCGACGAGCACCTCGAGGTGAAGCTCGCCCATACCACCGATGATGGTCTGGCCGGTCTCCTCGTCGGAGTGCACCTGGAAGGAGGGGTCCTCCTCCGAGAGCCGCTGGATGGCGACACCCAGCTTCTCCTGGTCACCCTTGGACTTGGGCTCGATGGCGACCTGGATGACCGGCGCCGGGAAGTCCATGGACTCCAGGATCACCGGGTTCTTGTCGTCGGACAGCGTCTCACCCGTGGTGGTCTGCTTCAGGCCCATGACGGCGACGATGTCACCGGCGCCCACCGACGCGATCTCCTCACGCTTGTTCGCGTGCATGCGGTAGATCTTGCCGATGCGCTCCTTCTTGCCCTTGACCGAGTTCAGCACCGCGGTGCCGGCCTCGAGGCGACCGGAGTAGATCCGGACGAAGGTGAGCTTGCCGAGGTGCGGGTCGCTCGCGATCTTGAACGCCAGGCCGGAGAACGGCTCGTCGTCCGAAGGCTTGCGCTTGACGACCAGCTCCGGGTCCTTGACGTCGTGGCCCTCGATGGCCTCGACGTCCAGGGGGGAAGGCAGGTAGCGGACGACCGCGTCGAGCAGGGGCTGGACGCCCTTGTTCTTGAACGCCGTGCCACAGAAGACGGGGGTCACGGTGACGGAGTCGGCCGAGCCCTTCGACGCGAGGGTGATCCGACGGATCGCCTCGTGCAGCTGCTCCTCGGTGGGCTCGACGCCCTCGAGGTACAGCTCCATCATCTGGTCGTCGTTCTCCGAGACGGCCTCAAGGAGCTTGCCGCGCCATTCCTCGGCGGCCTCCTTGTGGGTGTCCGGGATCTCGACGGTGTCGTACATCTCGCCCTTGGCGGCCTCTTCCGACCACACGAAGGCCTTCATCGACACGAGGTCGACGACGCCCTTGAAGTCGGCTTCGGCACCGATGGGGAGCTGCATGACCAGCGGAACCGCGCCCAGGCGGTCCACGATCATGTCGACGCAGCGGTGGAACTCGGCACCCGTACGGTCGAGCTTGTTGACGAAGCAGATACGCGGCACGCCATAGCGGTCCGCCTGACGCCAGACAGTCTCGGACTGGGGCTCGACGCCGGCCACACCGTCGAACACGGTGACGGCACCGTCGAGGACGCGGAGCGAACGCTCCACCTCGACGGTGAAGTCGACGTGACCGGGGGTGTCGATGATGTTGATGGTGTGGTCAACATCATTGAGCGGCCAGTGACAGGTCGTCGCGGCGGACGTGATCGTGATGCCGCGCTCCTGCTCCTGCTCCATCCAGTCCATCGTGGCAGCGCCGTCGTGGACTTCACCGATCTTGTACGAAACGCCGGTGTAGAAGAGGATCCGCTCAGTGGTGGTCGTCTTGCCCGCGTCGATGTGGGCCATGATCCCGATGTTGCGGACCTTGGCCAGGTCAAGCGAAGTGGTGGCCATAAGGCTCAATCTTCTCTCGGTCTCGATGGGGTAAGCGACTACCAGCGGTAGTGCGCGAAGGCCTTGTTGGACTCGGCCATCTTGTGGGTGTCCTCGCGCTTCTTGACGGCAGCGCCAAGACCGTTGGAGGCGTCGAGCAGCTCGTTCATGAGGCGCTCGGTCATGGTCTTCTCGCGACGCGCGCGGGAGTAACCGACGACCCAGCGGAGAGCGAGGGTGGCGGCGCGGCCGGGCTTGACCTCGATCGGCACCTGGTAGGTGGCGCCACCGACACGGCGGGACTTGACCTCGAGCGAGGGCTTGACGTTCTCAAGCGCGCGCTTCAGCGTGATGACCGGGTCAGCGCCGGTCTTCTCGCGGAGGCCTTCCATGGCGCCGTACACGATCCGCTCGGCGGTGGAACGCTTGCCGTCGAGGAGGATCTTGTTGATCAGCGAGGTGACAAGAGGAGAGCTGTAGACCGGGTCGATGATGACCGGGCGCTTCGGGGCGGGGCCCTTACGAGGCATTCTTACTTCTCCTTCTTGGCGCCGTAGCGGCTGCGGGCCTGCTTGCGGTTCTTGACACCCTGGGTGTCGAGCGAACCGCGGATGATCTTGTAACGAACACCCGGCAGGTCCTTCACACGGCCACCACGCACGAGCACGATGGAGTGCTCCTGCAGGTTGTGTCCCTCACCCGGGATGTAGGCCGTGACCTCGATACCGGAGGTCAGACGCACACGCGCGACCTTACGGAGCGCCGAGTTCGGCTTCTTCGGGGTGGTCGTGAACACACGCGTGCAGACACCACGACGCTGGGGCGAACCCTCGAGCGCGGGCGTCTTGTTCTTCTCGACCTTGTCCTGCCGGCCCTTCCGGACCAGCTGCTGGATCGTAGGCACTACTTCTCCGGTTTCTGTGTGCCGTTCGTGAAACTAACCTGGAACACCCTCCGACCCACGCGGTCGGGTGTGTCGAATACTGCAGGCCCCTGCCGAACGGCAGAAGGAACACAGATTGCGGTGGCCACTTACGGACTCGCCGTGCGGTTGAGGACACGCACCCGAGCCCAGGCACACCCCAGGCACAAGGCTTGAGCGTACCTACCTCACGGAGCTGGGTCAAAACAAATGGCGTCCACCCCGGGCCCTTCGCCCACCTGGCACGCCGCCACCGGTTACGCCGACCACTCCCGTCGGCAGCCCCACGACCGACACAGCACCGCTGACCAGCATGAACGGTTCCCGCCGGGCCCGCAACGCGGCATATGCCCCTCCGGCCGCCCTCCGTGTCCGGTCACCCCGGGTGACCGACCTCACGACGACCTCACGGCGATCTCATGACCGCCGGCACCGGGCACGCAGAAGGGCGGCCACCCCGTCGAAACGGGATGGCCGCCCTTCTCACTCACTTCTACTGGTTGTACGGACCGTAGTCGTAGTCCTCCAGCGGAACGGCCTGGCCGGAGCCCGTGCCGAACGGCGAGTAGTCGATGTCGTCGTAGCCGACGGCCGAGTACATCGCGGCCTTGGCTTCCTCGGTCGGCTCGACCCGGATGTTGCGGTAGCGGGAGAGACCCGTACCGGCCGGGATGAGCTTACCGATGATGACGTTCTCCTTGAGGCCGATCAGGGAGTCCGACTTGGCGTTGATCGCCGCGTCGGTCAGGACCCTGGTCGTCTCCTGGAAGGACGCCGCCGACAGCCACGACTCGGTGGCGAGCGATGCCTTGGTGATACCCATCAGCTGCGGACGGCCGGAGGCGGGGTGACCGCCCTCGGTGACCACACGACGGTTCTCGGTCTCGAACTTCGAGCGCTCGACGAGCTCGCCCGGCAGCAGCTCCGCGTCGCCGGACTCGATGATCGTCACACGGCGCAGCATCTGCCGGATGATGATCTCGATGTGCTTGTCGTGGATCGACACGCCCTGCGAGTTGTAGACCTTCTGGACCTCGCCGACCAGGTGGACCTGGACCGCGCGCTGACCGAGGATCCGCAGCACGTCGTGCGGGTTGGTGGCACCGACGGTGAGCTTCTGGCCCACCTCGACCGCGTCGCCCTCGCCGACCAGGAGACGGGCACGCTTGGAGATCGGGAACGCCGTCTCCTCGCTGCCGTCGTCCGGGGTGACGACGAGCTTCTTGGTCTTCTCGGTCTCCTCGATGCGGACCCGGCCCTTGGCCTCCGAGATCGGGGCGACACCCTTGGGGGTACGCGCCTCGAAGAGCTCGACGACACGGGGCAGACCCTGCGTGATGTCGTCACCGGCCACACCACCGGTGTGGAAGGTACGCATCGTCAGCTGGGTACCGGGCTCACCGATGGACTGGGCGGCGATGATGCCGACCGCCTCACCGATGTCGACCAGCTTGCCGGTGGCGAGCGAGCGTCCGTAGCAGAAGGCACAGGTGCCGACCGCGGACTCACAGGTCAGGACCGAGCGGGTCTTGACCTCCTCGACGCCGGCGCCCACCAGGGCGTCGATCAGGACGTCACCGAGGTCGACGTTGGCAGGCGCGATGACCTTGCCGTCGACGACGACGTCCTCGGCGAGCATGCGGGCGTAGACCGAGGTCTCGACGTCCTCCGTCTTGCGGAGCACGCCGTCGGCGCCCTTGACGGCGATCTTCAGCTTGAGGCCGCGGTCGGTGCCACAGTCCTCCTCGCGGATGATCACGTCCTGCGAGACGTCCACCAGACGACGGGTCAGGTAACCCGAGTCGGCGGTACGCAGGGCGGTGTCCGCCAGACCCTTACGGGCACCGTGCGTGGAGATGAAGTACTCCAGAACGGTGAGGCCCTCACGGAAGGACGCCTTGATGGGACGGGGAATCGTCTCGTTCTTGGCGTTCGACACCAGACCACGCATACCCGCGATCTGACGCATCTGCATCATGTTTCCTCGGGCACCCGAGTCGACCATCATGAAGATGGGGTTCGTCTTCGGGAAGTTCGCGTTCATCGCCTCGGCAACCTCGTTGGTCGCCTTGGTCCAGATCGCGATGAGCTCCTGCGTGCGCTCGTCCTTGGTGATGAGACCGCGCTCGTACTGCTTCTGGACCTTCTCGTCCTGCTCCTCGTAGCCCCTGACGATGGCCTTCTTGGCCTCGGGCACGACGACGTCGGAGATGGCCACGGTCACACCGGAGCGGGTGGCCCAGTGGAAACCGGCCGCCTTCAGGTTGTCGAGCGTCGCCGCCACGATGACCTTGGGGTAGCGCTCGGCCAGGTCGTTGACGATCTCGGAGAGCTGCTTCTTGCCCACCGAGTAGTCGACGAACGGGTAGTCCTCGGGCAGCAGCTCGTTGAAGAGCGCGCGCCCCAGGCTCGTCCGCAGGCGGAAGGTGTCACCCGGCTGGTACTCGGGCTCGCCCTCCTCGGCGACCGGCGGCACCCAGCCACGCGGGGGCATGGTGCCCACCGGGAAGCGGATGTCGACCTTCGCCTGGAGCGACAGCTCGCGGGCGTCGAAGGCCATGGTGGCCTCGGCAGTGGAGCCGAACGCGCGGTCCGTGCCCTTGACGTTGCGGCCCTCTTCGTCCGTGGTGAGGAAGAAGAGACCCAGCACCATGTCCTGGGTCGGCATGGTGACGGGACGACCGTCGGCCGGCTTCAGGATGTTGTTCGAGGACAGCATCAGGATGCGGGCCTCGGCCTGCGCCTCCGCGGAGAGCGGAAGGTGCACGGCCATCTGGTCACCGTCGAAGTCCGCGTTGAACGCGGTGCAGACGAGCGGGTGGATCTGGATGGCCTTGCCCTCGACCAGCTGCGGCTCGAAGGCCTGGATGCCGAGGCGGTGCAGGGTGGGCGCACGGTTCAGCAGCACCGGGTGCTCGGCGATGACCTCTTCGAGGACGTCGTACACGACGGTGCGGCCACGCTCGACCATGCGCTTGGCCGACTTGATGTTCTGCGCGTGGTTCAGGTCCACCAGGCGCTTCATCACGAACGGCTTGAAGAGCTCCAGCGCCATCGCCTTCGGCAGACCGCACTGGTGCAGCTTGAGCTGCGGACCGACGACGATCACGGAACGCGCGGAGTAGTCCACGCGCTTGCCGAGGAGGTTCTGACGGAAACGGCCCTGCTTGCCCTTCAGCATGTCGCTGAGGGACTTCAGGGGACGGTTACCGGGACCGGTGACCGGGCGACCGCGGCGGCCGTTGTCGAACAGCGCGTCGACGGCCTCCTGCAGCATCCGCTTCTCGTTGTTCACGATGATCTCGGGGGCACCGAGGTCAAGGAGACGCTTGAGGCGGTTGTTGCGGTTGATCACACGGCGGTACAGGTCGTTCAGGTCGGAGGTCGCGAAGCGGCCACCGTCCAGCTGCACCATCGGACGCAGGTCCGGCGGGATGACCGGCACGCAGTCGAGCACCATGCCCTTGGGCTTGTTGCTGGTCTGCAGGAACGCGGAGACGACCTTGAGACGCTTGAGCGCACGGGTCTTCTTCTGGCCCTTGCCGGTACGGATGATCTCGCGGAGGCGCTCGGCCTCCTCGTCGAGGTCGAAGGACTCCAGGCGCTTCTGCAGGGCGGCAGCGCCCATGCAGCCGTCGAAGTACGTGCCGAAGCGGTCACGCAGCTCGCGGTAGAGCAGCTCGTCGCCCTCGAGGTCCTGGACCTTGAGGTTCTTGAAGCGGCTCCACACCTCGTCGAGACGGTCGATCTCGCGCTGCGCACGGTCACGCAGCTGCTTCATCTCACGCTCGGCACCTTCGCGCACCTTGCGGCGTACGTCGGCCTTGGCGCCCTCGGCCTCGAGCTCGGCCAGGTCGGTCTCGAGCTTCTTGGCACGGTTCTCGAGGTCCGAGTCGCGACGGTTCTCGACCTGCTGGCGCTCGACGGAGACGTGCGCCTCCAGCGACGGGAGGTCGCGCGTGCGGCGCTCCTCGTCGACGAACGTGATCATGTACGCGGCGAAGTAGATGACCTTCTCGAGGTCCTTCGGCGCGAGGTCCAGCAGGTAGCCCAGGCGCGACGGGACGCCCTTGAAGTACCAGATGTGGGTGACGGGAGCGGCAAGCTCGATGTGGCCCATGCGCTCACGGCGCACCTTGGCACGAGTGACCTCGACGCCACAGCGCTCACAGATGATGCCCTTGAAGCGGACACGCTTGTACTTGCCGCAGTAGCACTCCCAGTCCCGGGTCGGACCGAAGATCTTCTCGCAGAAGAGTCCGTCCTTTTCGGGCTTGAGCGTGCGGTAGTTGATGGTCTCCGGCTTCTTCACTTCGCCGTGGGACCAGGTCCGGATGTCGTCCGCGGTGGCAAGGCCGATCCGCAGCTCGTCGAAGAAGTTGACGTCGAGCACTTGTCGTCAATCCCTCTTTCGGGGGTTCGAGCCCCCTCGCGTCACGCGAGAAATCGGGGCACTTCAGCAATGGTCTGAACGGGTCCGGGGAGAGCCGGCCGGATCACGAGGATCCGGCCGGACAACCCGTCAGACCTCTTCGACGCTGCTCGGCTCGCGCCGGGACAGGTCGATACCGAGCTCCTCCGCCGCGCGGAAGACGTCCTCGTCCGTGTCGCGCATCTCGATGGACATGCCGTCCGAGGACAGCACCTCCACGTTGAGGCAGAGCGACTGCATCTCCTTGATGAGCACCTTGAAGGACTCGGGGATGCCGGGCTCGGGGATGTTCTCGCCCTTGACGATCGCCTCGTAGACCTTCACGCGGCCGGTCACGTCGTCGGACTTGATCGTCAGCAGTTCCTGGAGGGCGTATGCGGCGCCGTAAGCCTCAAGGGCCCACACCTCCATCTCACCGAATCGCTGCCCACCGAACTGCGCCTTACCACCCAGCGGCTGCTGCGTGATCATGGAGTACGGGCCGGTCGAACGGGCGTGGAGCTTGTCGTCGACCAGGTGGTGCAGCTTGAGGATGTACATGTACCCGATCGAGACCGGGTCCGGGAACGGCTCGCCGGAGCGGCCGTCGAACAGGTTGGCCTTGCCCGAGGGCAGGACCAGCCGGTCGCCGTCGCGGTTCGGGATCGTGGCCTGGAAGAGGCCGGTGATCTCGTCCTCGCGCGCACCGTCGAAGACGGGGGTGGCGACGTTGGTGCCGGGGGCGACCTGGTCGGCGCCGATGGCCTGCAGGCGCTGGGCCCACTCGTCACCGAGGCCGGAGACGTCCCAGCCGCGGCTGGCGAGCCAGCCGAGGTGGATCTCCAGGACCTGTCCCGGGTTCATTCGGGACGGGACACCCAGCGGGTTGAGGATGATGTCGACCGGGGTGCCGTCCTCCAGGAACGGCATGTCCTCGATCGGGAGGATCTTCGAGATGACGCCCTTGTTGCCGTGACGGCCGGCGAGCTTGTCACCATCGGTGATCTTGCGCTTCTGCGCGACGTAGACGCGGACCAGCTGGTTCACGCCCGGCGGCAGCTCGTCGCCCTCTTCGCGGTCGAAGACGCGGACGCCGATGACCTTGCCGATCTCACCGTGCGGCACCTTCAGCGAGGTGTCGCGCACCTCGCGCGCCTTCTCGCCGAAGATCGCGCGGAGCAGACGCTCCTCCGGGGTCAGCTCGGTCTCACCCTTGGGCGTGACCTTGCCGACGAGGATGTCGCCGGCGACGACCTCGGCACCGATACGGATGATGCCGCGCTCGTCGAGGTCGGCGAGGACCTCTTCGGAGACGTTCGGGATGTCCCGGGTGATCTCCTCCGGGCCGAGCTTGGTGTCACGGGCGTCGACCTCGTGCTCCTCGATGTGGATCGAGGAGAGGACGTCGTCCTGCACGAGGCGCTGCGACAGGATGATCGCGTCCTCGTAGTTGTGACCCTCCCAGGGCATGAACGCCACGAGGAGGTTCTTGCCGAGCGCCATCTCACCGTTCTCGGTGGCGGGGCCGTCGGCGAGGACCTGGCTCTCGATGACGCGGTCGCCCTCGGAGACGACGACCTTCTGGTTGACCGAGGTGCCCTGGTTGGAGCGCGAGAACTTCGAGATGCGGTACGTGGTGTACGTGCCGTCGTCGTTCGTCACGGTGATGTAGTCCGCGGAGACCTCCTGAACCACACCCGCCTTCTCCGCCTTGAGCACGTCACCGGCGTCGGTGGCACAGCGGTACTCCATGCCCGTGCCGACCAGCGGCGCCTCGCTCTTGATGAGCGGGACGGCCTGACGCATCATGTTCGCGCCCATGAGGGCACGGTTGGCGTCGTCGTGCTCGAGGAACGGGATCATCGCGGTGGCGACCGACACCATCTGGCGCGGCGAGACGTCCATGTAGTCGACGTCGTCGCCGGGGATGTAGTCGATCTCGCCGCCACGACGGCGGACCAGCACACGGGCCTCGGTGAAGCGCATGTCGTCGGAGAGCGTCGCGTTCGCCTGGGCGATCACGAAGCGGTCCTCTTCGTCGGCCGTCAGGTAGTCGACGTCGTCGGTGACGACGCCCTCGACGACCTTGCGGTACGGCGTCTCGATGAAGCCGAACGGGTTGATACGCCCGTAGGAGGCCAGCGAGCCGATCAGACCGATGTTCGGGCCTTCGGGCGTCTCGATCGGGCACATGCGGCCGTAGTGCGACGGGTGGACGTCACGGACCTCGAAGCCGGCCCGCTCACGGGACAGACCACCCGGGCCGAGGGCGTTCAGACGACGCTTGTGCGTCAGCCCCGACAGCGGGTTGTTCTGGTCCATGAACTGGGACAGCTGGCTGGTGCCGAAGAACTCCTTGATGGAGGCGACGACCGGCCGGATGTTGATCAGGGTCTGCGGCGTGATCGCCTCGACGTCCTGGGTGGTCATGCGCTCACGCACGACACGCTCCATACGGGCGAGACCCGTACGGACCTGGTTCTGGATCAGCTCACCGACGTTACGGATACGGCGGTTGCCGAAGTGGTCGATGTCGTCGGTCTCGACCATGATCGAGCGGCCGGACTCGCCGACCGTCTCGGTCTCGCCGGCGTGCAGCTTCACCAGGTACTTGATGGTGGCGATGATGTCGTCGCTGGTGAGGACACCGGCGTCGAGCGGCTCATCGGCGCCGAGCTTCTTGTTCACCTTGTAGCGGCCGACCTTCGCGAGGTCGTAGCGCTTCGGGTTGAAGTAGAGGTTCTCGAGCAGCGTCTGAGCGGCCTCACGCGTGGGCGGCTCGCCCGGACGCAGCTTGCGGTAGATGTCGAGCAGCGCGTCGTCCTGGCCCTGGGTGTGGTCCTTCTCCAGGGTGGCGCGCATCGACTCGTACTCGCCGAACTCCTCGAGGATCTGCTCGGTGGTCCAGCCGAGAGCCTTCAGGAGGACGGTGACGGACTGCTTGCGCTTGCGGTCGATGCGGACACCGACCATGTCGCGCTTGTCGATCTCCATCTCCAGCCAGGCACCCCGGGACGGGATGATCTTGGCTGAGAAGATGTCCTTGTCGGACGTCTTGTCGATGGAGGAGTCGAAGTAGACACCCGGCGAGCGCACGAGCTGCGACACGACGACACGCTCGGTGCCGTTGATGACGAAGGTGCCCTTGTTGGTCATGAGCGGGAAGTCGCCCATGAAGACCGTCTGGGACTTGATCTCGCCGGTCTCGTTGTTGGTGAACTCGGCCGTGACGAAGAGCGGCGCGGCGAACGTGAAGTCGCGCTCCTTGCACTCGTCGATCGAGTTCTTCGGGGGCTCGAAGCGGTGGTCGCGGAAGGTGAGCGACATCGACCCGGAGAAGTCCTCGATCGGGGAGATCTCCTCGAAGATTTCCTCCAGGCCGGACTTGGTGGGGACGTCTTGTCCGCTGTCCAGAGCAGCCTCGACGCGAGCCTTCCAGGCGGCATTGCCGAGGAGCCAGTCAAAGCTCTCGGTCTGCAGCGCGAGGAGGTTCGGAACCTCGAGGGGCTCCTTGATCTTTGCAAAAGAGATGCGCAGCGGGGCGGTGCTGGCACCGTTGTTCGTATTCGAGGTCGAGGCGTTGCGCGAGGCGGCCAAGAGGGGGTCCTTCCGAGGGCTCGGACTCACTACGCGCGTACCGGCCCCAAGCCGCACACAGAGACAGGAATCCCAAGGTCAGGGAATATCCGGTCATCGGTGCTAGGCGTGGGCATGCCCCTGGTGACGGGCAGGAGGCAGCTAACAGGCAGCGCAAAGGGTCAGTGTAGCCAAGCGGCCCACTGATGTCCAGTCGGGGTTCTCAGAGACCCACGTTGCTCTCAACAGCTGTTCTCAACACCTATGAATAGCCCTCGCGCGGTGTGCGCTCTTCTTTACTGCCCTCTTCGCTCTCGATCCATGCCTCGGATGCGGATCGAGATGACGACGCGTCCTGAGAATTGCGCGCCGCGTGCGGTTCGTCAAGGCCCCGAGGGTCCCGACGGACGCCCGGCGATCTTCACCTGCGTCCGGAGGACGCCGGTTGACGCCTCGCGGGCGCCCCGGAGAAACGCACGGCGAAAGATCACCCTACTCGTCGCGCGCGGAAGATCAAGGCAGGCTCCTGGGGCACGCCAAAGGGCGACCACCCGGATGGGTGATCGCCCTTTGCGATGTGACATCCCCGCCTTGCGGCAGAGACGGTCCTGGGGAGTCAGATGACTCGCAGGGTCACTTGACCTCGACGGAAGCGCCGGCGGCCTTGAGGGACTCGGCAGCCTTCTCGGCGGCCTCCTTGGCGACCTTCTCGAGGACCGGCTTCGGGGTGCCGTCGACGAGGTCCTTGGCCTCCTTCAGGCCCAGCGAGGTCAGCTCACGCACGACCTTGATGACCTGGATCTTCTTCTCGCCGGCACCCGTGAGGATGACGTCGAACTCGTCCTGCTCGGCCTCGGCCTCGGCGGCGGGGCCACCGGCGGCGGGGCCGGCGACGGCGACGGCCGCGGCGGCGGTGACGTCGAACTTCTCCTCGAAGGCCTTAACGAACTCGGAGAGCTCGATGAGGGTGAGCTCCTCGAACTGAGCGAGCAGGTCTTCCTGGCTGAGCTTCGCCATGATGGCGTCCTTCCACTAATTCGGCAGGGGGTGCCGGATGTATATGTAGGCGGGCGTACGGGCCCGCTGCGAGCCGTGAGGGCGGAGGGTTACTCCGCCACCTCGGCCTCGGCGGGAGCCGACGTGTCGGCACCGCCCTGCTCGGCCTTCTTGGCGCGAAGCGCTTCCGCGGTGCGGACGAACTTCGACGGCAGAGCCTGGAAGAGCTGCGCAGCCTGAGTCTGCTTGCCCTTCATGGCGCCGGCCAGCTTGGCGAGCAGAACCTCGCGGGACTCGAGGTCCGCGAGCTTCTTGAACTCATCGGCGGACAGCGCCTTACCGTCAAGGACACCGCCCTTGATGATGAGGTTGGGGTTGTCCTTGGCGAAGTCACGAAGACCCTTCGCCGACTCCACCGGGTCACCGGTGACGAAGGCAACCGCCGTCGGACCCGAGAACAGGTCGTCCAGCGTGTCGATCCCGGCCTCGTTGGCCGCAATCTTGGTCAGCGTGTTCTTCACCACGGCGTACTGGGCGTTCTCACCGAGCGAACGGCGCAGCTCCTTGAGCTGTGCCACGGTGAGACCCCGGTACTCGGTCAGCACAGCGGCGTTCGAGCTGCGGAACTGGTCCGTCAGCTCGGCTACCGCGGCAGCCTTGTCGGGCCTTGCCATGAGCGTCGGCCTCCTTCCGGGTGATGAGGACCGCTCAGAAGGGGCCGGGAAAGACGAAACGCCCCGGCGCAGGCGCCAGGGCGTAGCTCGACCGAATGAATCCGGGAGCTTTCCACAGTCACCTGCGCAGGTCGCCCGTTCTCGACGGATCCTTCGGTCACCATTTCCCCTTACGAGGACACGGTGACGACCAGCGGTCTTTGGCTTCTTGGTGAGACTACGCGACCGGGGCCGTTCGGAGCAAATCCGTCCCGGTTCGACCGGTGCGAGAGGTTTAAGCGCCTCTCATCGGCCCTGTGGCCTCCACGTACGAGGACGGGCCCCGCAGTCTCCGAAGAGGCTGCGGGGCCCGTCCCATGCCGTGACGCGGCTACCGGGTGAGCACGGGGGCTCAGACGGCGGCCGGGTCCTCCTCGACGAGGAGGTTGCGCACGCGGTTGGCGTCCAGCGGGATGCCGGGGCCCATCGTCGTGCTCAGGGTCGCCTTCTTGATGAAGCGGCCCTTCGCGGCGGACGGCTTCAGACGGAGGATCTCCTCGAGCGCCGCGCCGTAGTTCTCGACCAGCTTCGTGTCATCGAAAGAGGTCTTTCCGATGATGAAGTGCAGGTTCGAGTGCTTGTCGACGCGGAACTCGATCTTTCCGCCCTTGATGTCGTTGACAGCCTTGACGACATCGGGGGTGACGGTGCCGGTCTTCGGGTTCGGCATCAGACCACGCGGACCGAGCACGCGGCCCAGGCGGCCGACCTTGCCCATGAGGTCCGGCGTGGCGACGACGGCGTCGAAGTCCAGACGGCCCTTCGCCACCTCGTCGATGAGCTCGTCGGCGCCGACGATGTCGGCGCCCGCGGCTTCCGCGGCCGCAGCACGGTCACCGGTCGCGAAGACCAGGACCCGGGCGGTCTTGCCGGTGCCGTGCGGGAGGTTCACGGTGCCACGGACCATCTGGTCGGCCTTGCGCGGGTCTACACCCAGCGCGAACGCGACCTCGACGGTGCTGTCGAACTTCGTGGAGGCGGTGTCCTTGGCGACACGGACGGCCTCGAGCGGGGCGTACTGGCGCTCCCGGTCGATCTTCGCGTCCGCAGCGCGGAGGTTCTTGCTGCGCTTCACTTCTACTCCTGTGGGTTCAGAGTGTGGAGTCGTGGTGCGGACCAGCGCTTGGTCCTACCACTGGGGGCTACGGGGCTGACTCAGCCTTCGACCGTGATGCCCATGGAACGGGCGGTGCCAGCGATGATCTTCGACGCGGCGTCGAGGTCGTTGGCGTTCAGGTCGGGGAGCTTGGTCGTGGCGATCTCGCGGACCTGGTCGGCCGTGAGCTTGGCGACCTTGGTCTTGTGCGGCTCGCCGGAGCCCTTGTCCACACCCGCGGCCTTGAGGATCAGCTTGGCGGCCGGCGGAGTCTTCGTGATGAAGGTGAAGGAGCGGTCCTCGTAGACCGTGATCTCCACCGGCACGACCATGCCACGCTGCGACTCGGTCGCGGCGTTGTAGGCCTTGCAGAACTCCATGATGTTGACGCCGTGCTGGCCCAGTGCGGGACCGACCGGCGGCGCCGGGTTGGCCGCACCGGCGTTGATCTGGAGCTTGATAAGCCCCGTGACCTTCTTCTTCTTGGGAGGCATTGCTCTCTCCGGGTCCTAGTGAGAGTGTTTCGCCGCCATTCCGGTCATCCGGATGGAGGCATACCGCACAACGATAACGGGTATAGCTGCGCGACCAAAAACCGAGCAGGTCAGACCGGCTGCGAAGCCTGTCTGACCTGCTCGGTAGGCATGTGTCCAGGAACGGGCGGTGAGGCCGTCAGTTCTTCTGGATCTGGTCGAAGCTGAGCTCGACCGGGGTCTCGCGACCGAAGATCTCGACGAGGCCCTTGACCTTCTTCGAGTCGGCGTTGATCTCGTTGATCGTCGCCTGCAGGGTCGCGAACGGGCCGTCGGTGACGGTGACCGAGTCGCCCACCTCGAAGTCCAGGACCTGGACCTCGACCTTGCGGGCCGGAGCCGGCTTGCCCTCGGCCTCGGCCGCCTCGCGGGCCGCCTTCTCCTCGGCCTCGGGGGCGAGCATCTTGACGATCTCGTCCAGGGTCAGCGGGTACGGGTCGTAGGCGTTGCCCACGAAGCCGGTGACGCCGGGCGTGTTACGGACAACACCCCAGGACTCGTTCGTCAGGTCCATGCGCACCAGGACGTAACCCGGGAGCTTGTTCTGACGGACGTTCTTCCGCTCACCGTTCTTGATCTGGACGATCTCTTCCTCGGGCACCTCGGCCTGGTAGATGAAGTCCTCGACGTTGAGCGAGACGGCGCGCTGCTCCAGGTTGGCCTTCACGCGCTTCTCGTAACCGGCGTACGTGTGGATGACGTACCACTCGCCGGGAAGTCCACGCAGCTCGTCACGGAGGGCGGCCACGGCGTCGACGGGGGAGGCCGGCTCGGCCTCCTCGGCGTCGTCCTCTGCCTCGTCCTCGGCGGACTCGGCGGCCTCTTCGTCCTCGTCGGACTCGACCTCTGCGGCGTCCTCGTCGGACTCGACCCGTACGGCGTCCTGCTCGGCGGGCTCACCCGCGGCGGCGTCAGCAGCGTCGACCTGGTCCGGGGCCACGGCATCCGCCGCCTCGACGATGTCGAGCTCGTCCTCGGCGGACTCGACGGCGCTCGCCGTGGGCTCGGCGTCGTCGTTCAGGTTCGGGTCAGACACGATGGCTGCTTCTTCCTGGATACAAATGGGTGGAACATGCGAAAGGGGCGCCGATGAGGCGCCCTCCGCGGGGATCAGCCGAAGACGTACTTGATGACCCGCGCAAATCCGAAGTCAATCACGGTGACGAGACCGATCATGACGACCACGAACACGATCACCACGGCCGTGTACGTCGACAGCTGGCTGCGCGTAGGCCATACGACCTTGCGGAGCTCGGCGACGATCTGGCGGTAGAACAGCGCGAGACGGCCCAGAGGGCCCTTCTTGCCGCGCTTGCCGCCCTTCCGGGTCTTCTTCTTCGACTCGGGGGCTTCGTCCTCGGCATCAGGCATGTCGATGGAGCCCACGGCGTCCGTCACGCTACTCACCTGATTCCGGGTCGTGGCCGTGCCGCGCCCGGTGGAGCCGCACGGCGGTGCATTGAAGTACGTACATGCGCACACATCCTGGCGAAGGAGTGTGTAGCAGGGCCGGAGGGACTTGAACCCCCAACCGCTGGTTTTGGAGACCAGTGCTCTACCAATTGAGCTACGACCCTTTGTGGTTTCCACCAACCTACCGCATCCTCCCCGGCGGGCCGGTCGGGAAAAACGGTGTGGCTGATGAAGGCCAACGACAGGTGAGTGTACGTGTTCATGGGCGCTGCGTCGAACAGACAACTACCGACCGGTCCTGTCCGGATGCTGTCCGAGTGCTGTCCGGTCCCTGAAACCCCTGTGCCGAGGGGATTTCCGGTCTGCGAGCATGGGGGCATGAGCGCTGCAACTTCTCCGTCCGAGCGCCGGGTCTCGGCCCGCATCGGTGCCATCTCCGAGTCCGCCACCCTCGCCGTCGACGCCAAGGCCAAGGCCCTCAAGGCCGCCGGACGTCCGGTGATCGGTTTCGGCGCCGGTGAGCCCGACTTCCCGACCCCCGGTTACATCGTGGACGCCGCCATCGAGGCGTGCCGCAACCCGAAGTACCACCGCTACACCCCGGCGGGCGGGCTCCCCGAGCTCAAGGCCGCCATCGTGGCGAAGACGCTGCGCGACTCCGGCTACGAGATCGACGCCTCCCAGGTCCTGGTGACCAACGGCGGCAAGCAGGCCATCTACGAGGCCTTCGCCGCGGTCCTCGACCCGGGCGACGAGGTCATCGTCCCCGCCCCGTACTGGACGACCTACCCCGAGTCCATCCGTCTCGCCGGCGGTGTCCCGGTCGAGGTCGTGGCCGACGAGACCACCGGCTACCGGGTTTCCGTGGAGCAGCTCGAAGCGGCGCGCACCGAGCGCACGAAGGTCGTCCTGTTCGTCTCCCCGTCCAACCCGACGGGCGCCGTCTACAGCGAGGCCGAGACCGAGGCGATCGGCCGCTGGGCCGTCGAGCACGAGCTCTGGGTGATGACGGACGAGATCTACGAGCACCTGGTCTACGGGGGCGCGGCCGCCGCCTCGCTCCCCGCGGTCGTGCCCGAGCTGCGGGACAAGTGCATCGTGGTCAACGGTGTCGCCAAGACGTACGCCATGACCGGCTGGCGGGTCGGCTGGATCATCGGCCCGAAGGACATCGTGAAGGCCGCGACCAACCTGCAGTCGCACGCCACGTCCAACGTGAACAACGTCGCGCAGGCCGCCGCGCTCGCCGCGGTCTCCGGTCCGCTGGACGCAGTCGCCGAGATGGGCACCGCCTTCGACCGCCGCCGTAAGACGATCGTGCGCATGCTCAACGAGATCGACGGCGTGTTCTGCCCCGAGCCCGAGGGCGCGTTCTACGTGTACCCGTCGGTGAAGGGGCTGCTCGGCAAGGAGATCCGCGGCAAGCGCCCGGCGGACTCCGTCGAGCTCGCGGCCCTCATCCTGGACGAGGCCGAGGTGGCCGTGGTGCCGGGCGAGGCGTTCGGTACGCCGGGTTACCTGCGGCTGTCCTACGCGCTGGGCGACGACGACCTCGTCGAGGGCGTCTCCCGGCTCCAGAAGCTGCTGGGCGAGGCCCGCGACTGACGCGGAACCTCCACCTGAGTGATGTGGCCCCCGGCTCCGGCCGGGGGCCACTTTTTTGTTCGACGGGTAACTCACAAGGGAATCCGGCTACCGCCGGGCCCCTCGGGTGCGGCAAGATCGATCGATGGAGCGTGACGTACGGCTGTTGCCCAAGGCCCACCTGCACCTGCACTTCACCGGGTCGATGCGGCCCACGACCCTGCTCGAACTCGCGGACAAGTACGGCGTGCATCTGCCCGATGCCCTGACCGGTGGTGAGCCGCCCAGGCTGCGGGCCACCGACGAGCGCGGCTGGTTCCGCTTCCAGCGCCTCTACGACATCGCCCGGTCCTGCCTCCGCTCGCCGGAGGACATCCAGCGGCTGGTGCGCGAGACCGCCATGGAGGACGTGGCGGACGGTTCGGGGTGGCTGGAGATCCAGGTCGACCCCACTTCGTACGCCCCGCTGCTCGGAGGGCTCATCCCGGCGATCGAGGTCATCCTGGACGCCGTGGACCGTGCGGCCCGCGACACCGGGCTCGGGATCCGGGTGGTGATCGCGGCGAACCGGATGAAGCACCCGCTGGACGCCCGCACGCTGGCCCGGCTCGCCGTGCGGTACGCGGACCAGGGTGTCATCGGCTTCGGCCTCTCCAACGACGAACGCCGCGGTATGGCCCGCGACTTCGACCGCGCCTTCGCCATCGCCCGCGAGGGCGGTCTGCTGGCGGCCCCGCACGGCGGCGAGCTCTCCGGCCCCTCCAGCGTCCGGGACTGTCTGGACGACCTCGACGCGGCCCGGATCGGGCACGGCGTCCGCGCGGCCGAGGACCCCAGGCTGCTGCGCAAGCTGGCGGAGCGCGGGGTGACCTGCGAGGTCTGCCCGGCGTCCAACGTGGCGCTCGGCGTCTACGAGAAGCCCGCCGATGTACCCCTGCGCACTCTGTTCGACGCGGGGGTGCCGATGGCGCTCGGCGCGGACGATCCGCTGCTCTTCGGTTCCCGGCTGGCCGCGCAGTACGACCTCGTACGCCGTCATCACGCGTTCACCGACGAGGAACTCGCCGAGCTGGCGCGGCAGTCCGTGCGGGGCTCGGTGGCGCCCGTGGAGGTGCGGGCGAAGCTGCTGGACGGGATCGACGCGTGGCTGGCTAGTGCCGCGTCAGCCAAGGTTTGCGCCGGGGCGAACCTTGGCTGCCGCGGCGCTAGCTGATGCCGCCCAGGAGGGTGCGCGCGAGGGATGCGGCGAAGTCGTCCAGTGACTGCGGGGCGGCGCCCACCTCGTAGGCGAAGGCGCGCTGCGCGCAGGCGCCCAACAGCAGGGAGGCGGCCGCGTAGGTGTCGGCCCCGGGGCTGATACGGCCCGCCCGCTGTTCGGCCCGGAGATAGGCGTCGAGGCCCTGGATCGGCAGGTGGGGGCCTGTGCCCATCTCGCGCATCGCCGCTTCGTGACGGCGCTTGAGCTGCGGCTCGGCGTACAGCGAGGCGAGCACCGGGAAGGTCTGCTGGTAGAAGAGCGCGGCCTGGCGGGCGACCTCGGTGAGGTTCTGTTCCAGGTCCCCCTTGCCCGCCTCCAGATCGCCGAGGAGCGGGCCCAGTCTCGGCATGCGTTCGCCGAGCACGGTCACGAAGAGCTCCTCCTTGCTCGCGAAGTACTTGTAGAGCGCGGCCTCGGAACATCCGGCGGCCTTGGCGATCTCTTTCGTCGTCGTCCGCGCGAGGCCGATGCCGAGCATGAGCTCATGGGCCGCATCGACGATGCGGACGCGGGCCGGCTTCTGCTCCATGGATGCTCCAGCAAGGCTTGACGAAGGGGTGAGTGTCCGCTCACCCTATGGGTAAGTGAATACTCACCCACTCAGGAGGGGCGTGCGCGATGAGGCTCACAGTGTTCGGGGCGACGGGGGCAGTCGGCCAGGAGGTCGTGCGGCAGGCGCTGGCGGCGGGGCACGAGGTGACGGCGGTGGTCCGCGATCCCGCTCTGCTCCCGGAGGGGCTCCGTGGTGCCGCCCTGCACGCGGTCGTGCCGCTGGGCGACGAGGCGGCCGTACGGGAGGCGGTGGCGGGGCGGGACGCCGTGCTCTCCGGGCTCGGGGCGCGGGGCCGTAAGGCCGGCGATGTCGCGGAGCGGCTCACCGGGCGGGTGCTGGAGGCGATGGAGGCGGAGGGGGTGCGGCGACTGCTGGTCGTGAGCGCGGCCCCGGTCGGCCCGGAGCCGGCGGACGACCCGCTGCTGGACCGTGCGGTCCGCAGGGTGATCGGCACGGTCCTCAAGGAGGTGTACGCCGATCTGGCGCGCATGGAGGCCGCGTTGGCCGCGAGCGCGACGGACTGGACGTCGGTGCGGCCGCCGAAGCTGACGAACGGGCCGCTGACGGGGGCGTACCGGACGGTCGTGGGAGGCACCCCGCGCAGCGGCCGGTCCATCGCGCGGGCCGATGTGGCCCACGCGATGCTGGCCCTGATCGACGAGCCGGCCGCGGTGAAGCAGGGTGTGGGCGTCGCCTACTGAGCCCGGGCTCGGGCCCGGGCTCGGGCTTACAGGCTGACGCCCACCGTCACCGGCTCGTTGACGAGGGTGACCCCGAAGGCCTCCTGGACCCCGGCGACGACCTCGCGGGCCAGGGCCAGCAGGTCCTCGGTGGTCGCGTCGCCCCGGTTGGTGAGGGCGAGCGTGTGCTTGGTGGAGATGCGCGCGGGGCCCGCGCCGTACCCCTTGGTGAAGCCCGCCTTGTCGATGAGCCAGGCCGCCGAGGTCTTCACCCGGCCGTCGCCGGCGGGGTAGGCCGGGGGCGTGACGTCCGCGCCCAGGCGCTCGGCAGCGCGGGCGAGGAAGAGCGCGTGCTGCGCCTCGTCGAGGATCGGGTTGGTGAAGAAGGACCCGGCCGACCAGGTGTCGTGGTCCTCCGGGTCGAGCACCATGCCCTTGCCCGCCCTCAGCCGGAGGACGGTTTCGCTGGCGGAGGCGGCGGGAACGCGGTCACCCTGTTCGACGCCCATGGCCCTGGCCGTCTCGGGGTAGCGCAGCGGCGCGGACCGTCCGCCCGCGTCCTCCAGCCCGAACCGCACCCGGAGCACGACGAAGCGGTCGGGTTCGGCCTTGAAACGGCTGTGGCGGTACGAGAACGCGCAGGCCTCGTTCGGGAGGGTGACCGTCTCCCGGGTGTGCCGGTCGTAGGCGACGACCTCGGTGATGACCGAGGACACCTCCTGCCCGTAGGCGCCGACGTTCTGGATCGGTGTCGCCCCGGCGGACCCGGGGATCCCGGCGAGGCACTCGATCCCGGCCAGTCCCGCCTCGACCGTACGGGCCACGGCGTCGGTCCAGACCTCGCCGGCGGCGAGTTCGAGCGCCGTACCGGAGAGCTCGAAGCCCTTGGTAGCGATGCGCAGGGCCGTTCCGTCGAAGCCCTTGTCGCCGATGACCAGGTTGGAGCCGCCGCCGATGACCAGGAGCGGGGTGCCGCTGTCGTCGGCCTCGCGTACGGCGGCGATCACCTCCGCGTCGGTGGTGGCCGTCAGGAGGCGGCTGGCCGGGCCGCCGAGGCGGAAGGTGGTCAGGGGGGCGAGGGGGGCGTCGTGGAGTTCCTGCACGGGGACAAGAGTACGGTCCACGTCCCGGGGGCGGGCCATGGACCGTACGGACCGTACGCGTGCGGACCGGAGGTCACGCGGCGACGGGGACACGCTCCTCGGCGGCCTCGGGCGCCTGGCCGGGCTTCGGCCCGCGGCGCGGGATGAGCAGGGCCATGAGCGCTGCGAGCGCCACCACACCGGCGCCGATCCACAGGGCCGGCACGGTCCCGTCGGTGAAGGCCTGCGGGGAGCCGTATCCGCCCTGGGCGGAGAAGACCGCGGCCAGTACGGCGACCCCGAGGGCCCCGCCGACCTCACGCAGGGCGTTGTTGGCCCCGGAGGCGATGCCCTGCTCCCCCGGCCGGACGCTGGACATCACGAGGCTGGCGGCGGGCGCGAAGTACATGGCCATGCCGACGCCGCCGACGATCAGGCCGGGCAGCTGGGCCGTGTAGGCGACGTCCGGCTCCAGGACCGTGGCGAAGAGGCCGAGGCCCACCGCCTGGAGGAAGAGGCCGGTCACCACCACGGGGCGGCCGCCGAACCGGTCGGAGAGATATCCGGCGACGGGCGCGACGAGCATCGGCATCCCCGTCCACGGGAGCATCCGCAGGCCCGCCTCGGTCGGCGAGTACCCCAGCACGTTCTGGAGGAACTGACTGAGCAGGAAGATCGAGCCGAACATGCCCAGGAACATCAGCAGGCTCGCCGTGTTGATCCCGAAGAAGGCGCGGTCGCGGAAGAGCCGCATGGGCAGGACCGGGTTCTTCGCGCGGAACCCGTGGCGGACGAAGACGCCCAGGAGGAGCGTCCCCGCGATCAGGCCGGTCAGCACGAGCGGGTCGGTCCAGCCGTCGCTCGTGCTGCTGACGAGCGCGTAGACGATGCCGAAGAGGCCGCCGCTGACCAGGACGGTGCCGGGCACGTCGAGCTTGGCCTCGGGGGCGTACGACTCGGCCAGCCGCAGGCGTGCCAGGGGCAGGAGGACCAGGCCGACCGGGACGTTCAGCCAGAAGATCCACTGCCAGGAGATGTGTTCGGTGAGGCTCCCGCCGATCAGGGGGCCGCTGGCGACGGCGAGTCCGGTGACCGCGCCGAAGAAGCCGAGGGCCATGCCGCGCCTGGCGGGCGGGACGGCGGCGGTGAGCAGGGTGAGGGTGAGCGGCATCATGACCGCGGCTCCGACGCCCTGGACGGCGCGGAAGGCGATGAGTTCCTCGATGCCCGGCGAGAGGGCGGCGGCCGCGGAGGCCGCGGTGAAGACCGAGAGGCCGGCCAGGAACAGCCGGCGCCGGCCGAAGCGGTCACCGAGCGCGGCGCCCGTCATCAGCAGGACCGCGAAGGTGAGGGTGTAGGCGTTCACCGTCCACTCGAGCTCCTCCAGCCGGCCTCCGAGGCTCTCGCGGATGGACGGCAGGGCGGTGGTGACGACGAGGTTGTCGAGCGCCGCCATGAAGCCGGCGACGCTCGTGATGACGAGGGCCCAGACGGCTCCCCCGCGACCGGATGTTTGCTGCTTCACTGCATCCCCCCAGGGATTAGTTATCAATGACTAACTTGAGCGGGCAAAAAGCGGTCACCCCTCCGGGCCGGCCCCGGACGGACCCGCCCGCAGGGTCACTTCGGCCTGGCCGCGAGATGGAAGCCGGACCACACGCGATGACCGGCCGGGAAGCCCAGCGAGGCCAGCGTGTTGATGAGCATTCCGTACGCCAGGAACGACGTGGTCTCCTCCTGGTCCGCCCCCAGCACGAGGTGGAGCGCGTCCCACATCTCCACCCAGCCGAGCCGCAGACGCTCACCGAACTCGTGGTCACCCGCCGCTTCGGCCGCCGCGACGGCCGCGTACATCTGCATCTGCATCAGCAGCTTGTCGGGGTCGTCCACGATCAGCCACTGGTACGCCGCGGCCAGCGCCTGGGACGCCTCCTCCCCCTCCAGCCCCTCGGCCGCCCGCAGGAACACCTCCCGGGTGTCGGCGAGGCACCGCTCGGACGCCGCGAGGAAGATGGCCTGCTTGCTGGGGAAGAGGCGGAACAGATACGGCTGCGAGACACCGACGCGCTTGGCGATCGCCTCCGTCGAGGTGCCGTTGTACCCACTGCGGGCGAATTCCGCGACCGCCGCACGTACGACGCTCTCCCGCCTGTCCTCCGCGCTCATCCTTGCCATGGCAGTAAGTTATTGGTCACTCACTAACATGTCAAGGGCGGCGTCCGCGCGGAAACCGAGGGCGGAGGGGCGCCGTCCGGGGCGCCCCTCCGCTCGGTGGTGCTTCCGCTCAGGCGAGGCGGACGACGGCGCGGGACATGCCCAGCACCTTCTTGGCGTCGCTCGTCACCGTCAGGTCGACGCGCACGAGGTTGTCGTCCAGCTTCGCGGCGACCTTGCCGCTGACCTCGATCAGCGCGCCGGTGTCGTCGTTCGGCACGACGACCGGCTTGGTGAACCGGACCCCGTACTCGACGACCGCGCCCGGGTCACCGGCCCAGTCCGTGACCACCCTGACCGCCTCGGCCATGGTGAACATGCCGTGCGCGATCACGTCCGGCAGGCCGACCTCGCGCGCGAACTTCTCGTTCCAGTGGATCGGGTTGAAGTCACCGGAGGCGCCCGCGTACTGCACCAGCGTCGCCCGGGTCACCGGGAACGACCGCGCCGGCAGCTCCGTACCGACCTCGACCGCCCCGTAAGCGATGGTCGCCGTCATCACGCCTCCTCGGCGGCTCGCGCCACCAGCTTCGTCCACGCGGTCACCACGTGCTCACCGGACTCGTCGTGCACCTCGCCGCGGATGTCCAGGATGTCGTTGCCCGCCATCGACTTGATGCCCTCGATGGTCGAGGTGACCGTCAGCCGGTCCCCCGCCCGCACGGGGCGCACATAGGCGAACTTCTGGTCACCGTGCACCACACGGCTGTAGTCCAGCCCCAGCTGCGGGTCCTGGACGACCTGGCCCGCCGCCCTGAAGGTGATCGAGAAGACGAACGTGGGCGGGGCGATCACATCCGCGTACCCCAGTGCCTTGGCGGCCTCCGGATCCACGTACGCGGGATTGGTGTCACCCACCGCCTCCGCGAACTCCCGGATCTTCTCCCGGCCGACCTCGTACGCCGGGGTGGGCGGATAGGTCCGCCCAACGAAGGACTGGTCGAGCGCCATGAGCCCGGTACCTCCTGGTGAAAGTCGAATAGGGCGAGAAACACACCCCCATACAACGACACGAGGCCGCCCCCAGTGGGGACGGCCTCGTGTACGAGCCTGTTTCAGCGCGTTTCGCGGTGCGCGGTGTGAGAGTTGCAGCGCGGGCAGTGCTTCTTCATCTCAAGACGGTCCGGGTTGTTACGCCGGTTCTTCTTGGTGATGTAGTTCCGCTCCTTGCACTCCACGCAGGCCAGCGTGATCTTCGGGCGGACGTCGGTGGCAGCCACGTGAGTGCTCCTTGGACGGACGGATGGACGGATGAACGCAAAAAAGAGTAGCCGATCGAAGGACCGACCCCACAATCGGCTACCGTTAGTAGCGGTGACCGGACTTGAACCGGTGACACAGCGATTATGAGCCGCTTGCTCTACCGACTGAGCTACACCGCTTTGATGCCGGGCTTCCCCGCCGAAGCGGGGTTACCCGATCACCAGAGCCCCAATGCGGAATCGAACCGCAGACCTTCTCCTTACCATGGAGACGCTCTACCGACTGAGCTATTGGGGCGAGCGAGGAAGACATTACACGGTCTGTCGCCGATCGCCCAAATCCGTTTCCGCGGCCCTCACCGGACCCCCGCGCACCCCCCGGGCCGACCCCGCCACGGACCCCCTGATCAGGCCCTTGATCAGCCGGTACGCCACCCACGGGGACGCACCCCCCGGGCCCTGCGGCGCCCCTCTCCCCCGCCGCCCCACGAGGCCACATTCGTACGACTAATTCGCCCCTCCTCGGAGCGGGCAGGGGCCCGTCCTAGGCTCGGCGCACCTGCGTGATCCTGCCTTCCTCCCAGGAGCGGTGCGATGCCCGAAAGCCCCGGCGGGACGCCGGCGCTCCTGCTCGGCGGAGCCCTGCTCACGGACGGGCGCGCCGTCGACGTACGGATCGCCGGGCCGCGCATCGAGGCCGTCGGCACGGCGGGCAGCCTCACCACCCAGGGGACCCGCCTGGACCTGCGCGGGTACCTCCTGCTCCCCGCCCCCGCCGAGCCCCACGCCCACGCCGACACCGCGCTCACCGGCACCGCGGCGGGCCCGCCGTCCCACCGCCCCGAGGACGTACGGCGCCGTGCCACCGAGGCCGCGCTGCTCCAGCTCAGCCACGGGGCCACCGCGCTGCGCGCCCATGTGCGCGTCGGCGACGTACAGGGCCTCGGCCCCCTGGAAGGCGTCCTGGCGGCCCGCCGGACCCTCCGGGACCTCACCGAGCTGACCGCCGTCGCCGTGCCCCGACTCCTGACGGGTGTCGCGGGCGCCGACGGCCTCGCCGCGCTCCGCGACGCCGTGGACATGGGGGCGGGCGTGATCGGCGGCTCCCCCGACCTCGACCCCGACCCGTCCGGCCACACGGAAGCGGTCCTGGAACTCGCCGCCGCCCACGGGCTCCCCGTCGATCTGCACACGGACGGTGACGACCCCGCCCGCCTCGCCCGGCTGACGGCCATGGCCGGCGGTCTCCGCCCCGGCGTCTCCCTCGGGCCCTGTGCGGGCCTCTCACGGCTTCCCGGCGACGAGGCGGCCCGCACCGCCGACCGGCTCGCCGCCGCCGGTGTGACCGTGGTCTGCCTCCCCCAGGGCGGCTGCTCCGGCGCCCGGCTGCGGGGCACCCCGCCGGTACGGCTGCTGCGGGCCGCCGGGGTGCGGGTGGCCGCGGGCGGCGGAGCCCTGCGCGACGGCTTCAACCCCGTCGGCCGCGGCGACCCCCTGGAGGCGGCGTACCTGCTGGCCTCGCAGGAGGGCCTCTCCCCCGAACACGCCTACGACGCCGTCTCCGGCACCGCCAGAGCGGCCCTGGGCCTGCCCGGGGTGCGCGTCGAGGCCGGCTTCCCCGCCGAACTGCTCGCCGTGCGCGGCGACAACCTGGCCGGGGCGCTCTCCCTCGCGTACAGCAGGATCGTGGTGCACCGGGGACGGGTGGTGGCGCGGACCAGTGCCGTACGCGAGTATCGGGACTCCGGGACCGCCGCGGCCGCCCTCGGTCTCCCCCGTCAGGGACGCACCGATTCCGGCCCCTGCGGCGGGCCTTGAGCACGAGCGCTCCCCGCGGCGTACGGTCGGAAGCATGCGCATTGTCATTGCAGGTGGACATGGTCAGATCGCGCTGCGGCTCGGGCGGCTGCTCGCCGCGCGCGGTGACGAAGCGGTGGGTGTCATCCGCAACCCGCAGCAGAGCGAGGACCTCAGGGCGGCGGGGGCCGAGCCCGCCGTCCTCGACCTCGAATCGGCGTCCGTCGAGGAGGTGGCCGAGGTCCTGCGAGGGGCGGACGCCGCGGTCTTCGCGGCCGGCGCCGGCCCGAACAGCGGTTCGACACGCAAGGACACGGTGGACCGCGGAGCGGCCGTGCTCTTCGCGGACGCGGCGGAACGCGCGGGGGTGCGGCGCTACGTCGTGGTGTCCTCCATGGGCGCCGACCCCGACCACCGGGGCGACGAGGTGTTCGACATCTACCAGCGGGCCAAGGGCGAGGCGGACGCGTACGTACGCTCCAGGAGCGGCCTGGACTGGACGGTCCTGCGCCCCGGAATGCTCACGAACGACGCCGGGACCGGCCAGGTCCTGCTCGCCGCCTCGACGGGCCGCGGCCCCGTCCCCCGCGACGACGTGGCGGCGGTGCTGCTGGAGCTGCTGGACACCCCGGCGACGGCGGGGCTGACGCTGGAACTGATCAGCGGGAGCAAGCCCGTGGCCGTCGCGGTGAAGGACGTCGCGGGGAACTGAGGCCCGGGGCGGCCGACGCCCCGCGGCGCGAGGCGTTGCCGCCTGCCGGAGCGCCCGCGGGATAGCGTCGGCCGCATGGCCGGTGTCCTTGATCGCCGAGGTTGGCTCCCCTGCTTTCTCAGTGGGGCGGTGTTCGCCGTATGCATGGCGGGCACGACCCTGCCGACCCCGCTGTACAGCCTCTACCAGGACGAACTCGGGTTCTCCGAGCTGATGGTGACCGTCGTGTACGCCGTCTACGCCTTCGGCGTCATCGGGGTGCTCCTGCTGGCGGGCAACGCCTCCGACGCGGTCGGCAGACGGCCCGTACTGCTGGTGGGCCTGGGCTGCGCGGCGGCGAGCGCCGTCTGCTTCCTGTGCGCCACCGCCCTGGGCTGGCTCTTCGCGGGGCGGCTGCTGTCGGGCCTCTCGGCCGGGCTGTTCACCGGGGCGGCCACCGCGTACGTCATGGAGCTGGCGCCCGGTCAGGGCTCGCCCCGCGCCTCGTTCGTGGCGACGGCCGCCAACATGGGCGGCCTCGGCTGCGGTCCGCTGCTCGCCGGAATCCTCGCCCAGTACGCACCCTGGCCGCTCCATCTGCCGTTCATCGTGCACATGGTGCTGGTGGCCGCTTCGGTGCTCCTCCTGCTCGGCCTGAGGGAGACCGTGGCCGAGCGGCGCCCGTTGAGGACCGTACGGCCGCAGCGCCCCGGGGTGCCACCACAGGTGCGGGCGGTGTTCCGGCCCGCGGCACTCGCCTCGTTCGTGGGGTTCGCCCTGTTCGGGGTGTTCACCTCGGTGAGTCCGGCGTTCCTCTCCGAGTTCCTGGACGTGGACAACCACGCCGTGGGCGGGCTGATCGTCGCCCTGGCCTTCTTCGCCTCGGTCGCCGGGCAGTCGGCGGTGGGCAGGATCGGCGAGCAGCGCTCACTGCCGCTGGGCTGTGTCGGCCTCCTCGGCGGGCTGGCACTGCTCGCGGCTGCGATCTGGTGGCAGCTCCTGCCTCTGATCGTGCTGAGCGCGCTCCTGGGCGGTGCGGGGCAGGGGCTGGCATTCCGGGCGGCCCTGTCGCAGGTGGCCGCTACGTCGCCCGAGGGCGGACGGGCGGCGGTGATCTCGACGCTGTTCGTGGTGGCGTACGCGGGCATTTCGCTGCCGGTGATCGGGGTGGGCATCCTCTCGGACCACATCGGGCTCCAGGACGCGGGGCTCGTCTTCATCGCGAGCATGGCCGTCCTGGTCGCGTGGGCCGGTCTGCACCTCCTGCGGCGCCCGGCCGGGGCGGACTCCGGGTCGTAGGGTGAATGCCCACGCGAGGGACAGGAGACCGAGGTGGCCGGAACGACGCCGAGCGGGACGACGGTGACCGAGGTGATGGCCGAGCTGGCCGCGCTCGAGGATCCGAGGATCCGCGACGTGAACGAGAGGCACGGCGACGACCACGGGGTGAACCTCGGCAAGCTGCGCGCGCTCGCGAAGCGGCTGAAGACGCAACAGGAACTGGCCCGCCGGCTCTGGGAGACGGAAGACACCGCGGCGCGGCTGCTGGCGCTCCTGATCTGCCGCCCCAAGGCGTTCGAGCGCGACGAGCTGGACGCCATGCTGCGCGGGGCGCGCACCCCCAAGGTGCACGACTGGCTCGTCGGCTACGTGGTGAAGAAGAGCCCGCACGCCGAGGAACTGCGCCTGGCCTGGTCCGCCGATCCGGACCCGGTGGTCGCGAGTGCCGGCTGGGCGCTGACGACGGAACGCGTGGCGAAGAGGCCCGAGGGCCTCGACCTCGCGGGGCTGCTCGACACCGTCGAGGCGGAGATGAAGACCGCCCCGGACCGTCTGCAGTGGGCGATGAACCACTGCCTGGCCCAGATCGGCATCTCGCACGAGGAGCACCGCGCCCGGGCGCTCGGCATCGGTGAGCGCCTGGAGGTGCTGAAGGACTACCCGACGTCCCCGGGCTGCACGTCCCCGTACGCGCCGGTCTGGATCACCGAGATGGTGCGGCGACAGCATGACGCTTAGGGGCCACGTGCGCGCTGCTGCCAGGGGCGTCAGCCGCGCTCCGGGTGGTCCGCCTCCCCGACGGCTTCGGCCCCTTCGACGTCTTCGGCCCCTTCGGCCCCGGCGCGACGACGGCCCATCAGGGCGGTCCCCGCGATCACCATGCCGATGGCGATGACCTTGGCGGCCTGGTAGTAGCCGGTCCACAGCTCATCCAGGGTACCGGGCAGCCGGAAGAAGACCCACGCCGCCCCGAGCCCCCCGACGACGATCAGCACGAGGGCCCCCCACGCCCCGAGGTCCGCCCACCAGGGCGCGGGGCCGTAACCCTGCTCGTCGGTCCGCTCAACGTCCTTGTGGGTCACGGTCGGTGCTCCTGTTGCCTGTGGGACGGCGATCACCAGGAAAGACGCAGGCCGGGCGCGGGCGGTTCACCGTACGTCGCACACACGCAGAAACCCCGCCCGACCTGCGGTTAAGCAGATCGGACGGGGTTTCCCGTCCTGTGGCGGCGCCAGGGTTCGAACCTGGGTAGGCTGAGCCGGCAGATTTACAGTCTGCTCCCTTTGGCCACTCGGGCACACCGCCTGGAACGACGCGTCGGATCCCGGTGAGGGGTCCTTGGCGACGTCGTAAACGATACCTGATGCCCAGGGGTGCTACGCCACCTGATTGATCAGCACCGGGCGCGCGCGGGGGTGGCTAGGCTTTGTCCGTACCCCCAACGCATACGACGCAAGGAGCCACACGTCATGGCCGACTCCAGTTTCGACATCGTCTCGAAGGTCGAGCGGCAGGAGGTCGACAACGCCCTCAACCAGGCCGCCAAGGAGATCTCCCAGCGCTACGACTTCAAGGGCACGGGCGCGTCGATCTCCTGGTCCGGCGAGAAGATCCTGATGGAGGCGAACGGCGAGGAGCGGGTCAAGGCGATCCTCGACATCTTCCAGTCCAAGCTGATCAAGCGCGGGATCTCCCTGAAGTCGCTGGACGCGGGTGAGCCGCAGCTTTCCGGCAAGGAGTACAAGATCTTCGCCTCGATCGAGGAGGGCATCTCCCAGGAGAACGCCAAGAAGGTGGCGAAGATCATCCGCGATGAGGGCCCGAAGGGCGTCAAGGCGCAGGTCCAGGGCGAGGAGCTGCGGGTCAGCTCCAAGAGCCGGGACGACCTGCAGGCGGTGCAGGCGCTGATCAAGGGCAAGGACCTCGACTTCGCGGTGCAGTTCGCCAACTACCGGTAGACGGGTCGCTGCCGTGGCAGCGGACAGGCGCGCGGGGCGGGGCATGCCGGTCGGCATGGCCCGCCCCGTAGCCGTTTCCGGAGGCTGTACGGGCGCGTCAGCGGCGGTCGCGGGAGTTGCCGAAGAGCAGCCTGTAGGCGATCAGCAGGACCAGGGATCCGGCGATGGCGGCGACCCAGGTGGCCGTGTCGTAGAAGTCCGTGCTGATGGGGCGGTCCAGGAAGCGGGACGACAGCCAGCCGCCCAGGAAGGCCCCCACGATGCCGATGAGGGTCGTGCCGATGATGCCACCGGGGTCGCGGCCCGGCAGAAGAAACTTGGCTATGGCTCCGGCCAGCAGCCCGAGGATGATCCAACTGATGATGCTCATGTTCGCCTACCTACCCGTCACTTGTTCCTGCAAGCCAGGACGCCTGTACGGGTGGGTGCGGTTGCCTGCCGGGCCGGTGGTCAGTGCCCGACGAGCGGCTGGTCCGTGCGGACGATCTCCTTGCCGAAGGGCATCAGCGAGACCGGGATGAGCTTGAAGTTCGCGATGCCCAGCGGGATGCCGATGATCGTGACGCACAGGGCGATGCCGGTGAAGATGTGGCCGAGCGCGAGCCACCAGCCGGCCAGGATGACCCAGAGGACGTTCCCGATGAGGGAGCCGCCGCCTGCGTCACGGCGGTCGACGACGGTGCGGCCGAAGGGCCAGAGCGCGTAGACGCCGATGCGGAACGCGGCCACGCCGAAGGGGATGCCGATGATCGTGATGCAGAGCAGGAGCCCCGCGGCGATGTAGCCCAGGAACATCCACAGCCCGCACAGGACCAGCCAAATGACGTTCAGGATTGCGTTCATGGTCGATACCCTGCCATCTGCTCGAGTCGGGAGATGCGTTCGGCCATGGGCGGGTGGGTGGAGAACATCTTGGACATGCCCTGGCCGGGACGGAACGGGTTCGCGATCATCATGTGGCTCGCGGTCTCGATCCGTGGTTCGGGTGGGAGCGGAAGCTGTTTCGTGCCGGCGTCGAGCTTGCGCAGCGCGGACGCCAGGGCGAGCGGGTCCCCGGTGAGCTGGGCCCCGGACGCGTCGGCCTGGTACTCACGGGAACGGCTCACGGCGAGCTGGATCACGGAGGCGGCGAGCGGGCCGAGGATCATGACCAGGAGCATCCCGAGGAGGCCCGGGCCGTCGTCGTCGTCCGAGCGGCCCACGGGAATGAGCCATGCGAAGTTGACCAGGAACATGACGACCGAGGCGAGGGCGCCCGCGACGGACGAGATGAGGATGTCGCGGTTGTAGACATGGCTCAGTTCGTGGCCGAGGACGCCGCGCAGCTCGCGCTCGTCGAGGATCTGGAGGATCCCCTCGGTGCAGCACACCGCCGCGTTGCGCGGGTTGCGGCCGGTCGCGAAGGCGTTGGGTGCCTGCGTCGGGGAGATGTAGAGCCGGGGCATGGGCTGGCGGGCCGCCGTGGAGAGCTCGCGGACGGTGCGGTAGAGCTGCGGCGCTTCGAATTCGCTGACCGGGCGTGCCCGCATGGCGCGCAGGGCGAGCTTGTCGCTGTTCCAGTACGCGTAGGCGTTGGTGGCGAGCGCGACGAGGAGCGCGACGATCAGGCCGGTCCGCCCGAAGAAGCTGCCGATGACGATGATGAGGGCCGAGAGGCCCCCGAGGAGTACAGCGGTTTTCAGCCCGTTGTGCCGGCGGTGCACGGTACGCCCTCCAAGTGGTGCAGCAGGGGAACCCTTGCTCGGTGGTGCTCCACTCCCCAGTGGAGCCTCCCGTACAGGTCAACGCGAGGCGACGGGAGCTAGTTCCCTTGTGCGAGGTGGCCGGGGGCACAGGCAGCAGGGGCGGATCCGGATGGATCCGCCCCTGGGCCGTACGGGTGGTGTCGCCTGTCGCGGGCCTCTGGGGCCGCGGCGGCGGTTCAGCGCTGGGCGGGGAGCCCTGCGAGCGCGCGGGCTTCCGGGTCCGGCTCGACGTCGCTGGTGCAGTGGGCGCAACGGGTGGCGATGGAGGGGATCTCGCTGTAGCAGCGGGGGCAGTCGCGCAGGGCGGCCTTGATGTCGGCCTGCTTCTCTTCTTCCTTGGTGGTGAAGCGGTTCTGGACCTTGGCCATGGGGACGACGACCAGGAAGTAGAGCACGGCGGCGGTGATGAGGAAGGCGATGGCGGCACTGATGAACAGGCCGTAGGGGAAGGTCACGCCGTCGATATCGTAGGAGGCCTTGCTGAAGTCTCCGGTGCCGCGGGTGAAGAGTCCGATCAGCGGCACGATGAACGCCTTGGTGAAACCGGTGACCACGGCGGTGAAGGCGGCTCCGACGGCGAGGCCGATCGCCATGGAGATGACGTTCCCGCGGAGGATGAAGTCCTTGAACCCGTTCAGCACCGCTCTGGCTCCTCTGTGCTCTTCTTGTGTGCTCGTCCTGCGCGCTCCGTTGCGTGACGCGTGCACGCATGACCATGCCCTGTGCGTGGCTCCACGGGCAAGCCGGTCGGAGCCGGTCAGAAGAGGCTGAGGGTGGCGAAACGGAGGATGAGCTGGGGAGCACCGGAGAGTGTGATTCCGGCTACGGCGGTGAGGGCGATCGCCAGGGTGACCGGGGCGGGGATCCGGTGCCCGGAGGCGGCGGGGGCCTCGTCGGAGGCCGGGGACGGCTCCGGGGCCCTGAAGAGCGCGGCGGTCCACTGAAGGTAGTAGTACAAGGCGATCACTACGTTGACGGCCATGACGACGGCGAGCCAGCCGAGCCCCGCGTCGACGGCCGAGGAGAAGACCGTGACCTTCGCGAAGAGGCCGATGATGCCGGGCGGCAGGCCGGCCAGGCAGAGCAGGAAGAAGCCCATGGCGAGCGCGGCCAGGGGGCGCGTCGCGTACAGGCCCCGGTAGTCGCTGAGGCGGTTGCCGGGGTGCGTACGGGCGACGAGGGCGGCCACCGCGAAGGCGCCGAGGTTCACCACGGCGTACATGAGGGCGTAGGCGACGGTCGAGCCGATCTGGGCGTCGCTGGAGTACGCGGCGGCGGCGATCGGGACGAGGAGGTAGCCGGCCTGGCCGACGGACGACCAGGCGAGGAGGCGTACGGCGCTCCGGGCGCGGGTGGCGGTCTGCCGGAGCGCGGCGAGGTTGCCGACGGTCATGGTGAGCGCGGCGAGGAAGGCCAGGGCAGGGCCCCAGACGTCGGCGTACGACGGGAAGCCGATTACCGTGACGAGGACGATGCCGGAGAAGCCGACCGCCTTGCCGACGACGGAGAGGTAGGCCGCGATGGGGAGCGGGGCGCCCACGTAGGTGTCGGGGACCCAGAAGTGGAAGGGGGCGGCGGCCGTCTTGAAGGCGAAGCCGACGAGGGTGAGGACGACGCCCGCCTCGGCGAGGGTGGAGAGCTGTCCCGGTACGTCGTCGAGGCGGGCGGCGATCTCCGTGAGGTGCAGGGTGCCGGTGGCCGCGTAGACGAAGCTGACGCCCAGGAGCATGACGGCGGTGGCGACGACGGAGGACAGGAAGAACTTCAGGGCCGCTTCGGAGGAGCGGCGGTCGCCGCGCTTGATGCCGACGAGGGCGAAGGCGGGGAGCGAGGCGACTTCGAGGGCGACGACGAGGGTGGCGAGGTCCCGGGCGGCGGGCAGGAGCGCGGCTCCGGCGGCGGAGGACAGCAGCAGGAACCAGAACTCGCCCGCGGGGAGCTTGCGGGTGTCGCCGATCGAGAGCAGTGCGGTGAGCAGGGCTCCGCCGAGCACGAGTGCCTGGATGACCAGGGCGAAGTGGTCGGCGGTGTAGCTGCAGGCATGGACGGTGCCGGTGCCGGTGCCGGTGCCGGTGCCGGTGAGGCAGAAGGTGGAGCGGTCCCCGGCGCGCAGCGGTACGAGCATGGCGAGCGCGGCGACGAGGCCGGCGATGGCTCCGTAGCCGAGGAGCGGCTTGCGGCGTTCTCCGACGAAGAGGTCGGCGACGAGGACGAGCAGGGCCGCGGACGCCACGATGACGGGGGGTGCGATCGCGAGCCAGTCGACGGACTGGACGAGGCTTGCCGCCCCTGTTGCGCTGTCGGCTGCCACGGTCACGACTTGCCTCCTGCGAGGAGCTTCTGCACGGCCGGGTCGGTGAGGCCGAGGAGGACGGCGGGCCAGAGTCCGGCGAGGACGGTCAGGGCGGCGAGCGGGGTCCAGGCGGCGAATTCGTAGCGCTGGATGTCGGCGACCGGGTGCGGCTGCTCACGGTTCTCGCCCATGCAGACGCGGCGTACGACGATCAGCATGTACGCGGCTGTGAGCAGGGTGCCGAGCGCGCCGATGGACATGAAGGTGAGGAAGGCGGGGCGGCTGAGTCCTTCGGCGGGGTCGAAGGCGCCGAACAGGGTGAGCATCTCGCCCCAGAACCCGGCGAGGCCGGGGAGCCCGAGCGAGGCGACGGCGGCGAAGGCGAGGAGGCCGCCGAGGCGGGGCGCACGGCCGTAGAGGGCGGCCCCGGTGGCGCCGGACAGGGTGTCGAGGTCCGCGGTGCCGTAGCGGTCCTTGACGGCACCGACCAGGAAGAACAGCAGGCCGGTGATGAGGCCGTGGGCGATGTTCGCGAAGAGCGCGCCGTTCACGCCGGTGGGGGTCATGGTCGCGATGCCGAGGAGTACGAAGCCCATGTGGCCCACGGAGGAGTAGGCGATCAGGCGCTTGAGGTCGCCCTTGGCGCCGGGGCGGGCGAGGGCGAGGCAGGCGAGGGATCCGTAGATGATCCCGACGACGGCGAAGGCGGCGAGGTACGGCGCGAAGGTCTGCATCCCGTCGGGGGTGCCGGGGAGCAGGATGCGGACGAAGCCGTACGTGCCCATCTTCAGCAGTACGCCGGCGAGGAGGACAGATCCGACGGTCGGCGCCGCGGTGTGGGCGTCGGGGAGCCAGCTGTGCAGGGGCCACATCGGGGTCTTCACGGCCAGGCCGATCCCGACGGCCAGTACGGCGATGACCTGCACGGATGTGGTGAGGCCTCGGCCGTTGTCAGTGGCGAGTGCCACCATGTCGAAGGTGCCGCTCTTCAGTCCGATGAGGAGCAGCCCGAGCAGCATGATCACGGAGCCGAGCAGCGTGTAGAGGATGAACTTCCAGGCGGCGGGCTGTTTCCGGTCGCCGCCCCAGCGGGCGATGAGGAAGTACATCGGGATGAGGACCATCTCGAAGGCCAGGAAGAACAGCAGCAGGTCGAGGACGGCGAAGGTCGCGAGGGTGCCGGACTCCAGGACGAGGACGAGCGCGACGAGGGCCTTCGGGGAGGGGCCCGCGGGGGGCTTGAAGTAGCTGTGGAGCGCGCAGAGGAAGGTCAGCAGCGCGGTCAGCACGAGGAGGGGGAGCGAGATGCCGTCGGTACCGAGGTGGATCCGGACGTCGAGTGCCGGGATCCAGCTGATGTCCGTGGTGGCCTGCATCTTCGACGGGTGGTCGTGGTCGAAGCCCGCGGCCAGGACGAGTGCGGCGAGGAGCACGGCGCCGGTGACAGTCACGCCGTGGCGGAGCACGGCCTGGTCGGGGTTCCTGCCCTTGAGCCCGGGAGGGGCGGGCAGGAGGGCCCCGGCCGCGCCGAGGAGCGGGGCGACGACGATGAACGCCAGAAGGAACTGCATCACGGATGCGCTGATATCGAACACGGCTCACGCCCCGGCGTAGACGTTGGCAAAAACGACGGCGGCGATCGCCAGGACAAGGGTTCCGGCGAGCAGCGCGCCGAGGTAGGTCTGCACGTTGCCGGTCTGGGCGCGGCGGATCAGGGTGCCGAGTCCGCGGGCGATGCTGCCCGAGCCGCGTACGTAGGTGTCGACGACCTCACGGTCCAGGAAGCGGACGAGCCGTGCGGCGGCGCCCACGGGGCGGACGAACACCGCTGTGTACAGGGCGTCGAGGTGGAAGCCGGTGACCGCGTGGCGGTGCAGCGGGCCCAGCAGGAGCCTGCCGGGGTCCGAGGGGTCCGGGGCGTCCGCGATCGTGCCGTACGCGGCGGTGTGCGAGGTGATCGCCTCGGCCTCCACGAGGGCGGGTTCGGCGTCCGGGTGGGCGGCGACCGCACCGACCGGGGGGCGGTCGGCGAGCGCGGTGGTGTGGCGCCATGCCCCGTAGGTGACGAGTCCGCCGACGAGTCCGACGCCGGTGGAGAGGACGGCTGTCGTGAGGGAGGGGCTGAGGCTGTGTCCGTCGAACCAGTCGGTGAGGACGCCGGTGGTGAGGCCGAAGGCGATCGTGGGGACGGCGAGGACCCAGAGGACCGAGGTCATCGCGACGGGCTGCTTGCCGTGGTCGGGGGCCTCGGGGCCTCGCCCGCGGAAGGTGAGGAGCCACAGCCGGGTGGCGTAGGCGGCGGTGAGGACCGCTGCGGCGAGCCCGGCGACGAGGACGGTCCAGCCGGCGGCGGCCGGGGCGATGTCGCGGTCGCCGAAGGCGGTGTGCTCGGCGGCGACGAGGACGGCTTCCTTGGAGAAGAAGCCTGCGAACGGGGGGATGGCGGCGAGCGCGAGCAGGGCGACGGTCATCGTCCAGCAGGCGTCGGGGATCCGCTTGGCCAGCCCGCCCATGCGGGACATGGCGGCGAGTGAGTTGGTTCCCGCCGCGTGGATGACGACGCCCGCCGCGAGGAACAGGACGGCCTTGAACGCACCGTGCGACAGGAGGTGGAAGACGGCGGCCCCGCGGTCGCCGACGGCGAGGGCACCGGACATGTAGCCGAGCTGGCCGATCGTCGAGTAGGCGAGGACGCGCTTGATGTCGTCCTGTGCGAGCGCGGCGAGGCCGGAGCCGATCATCGTGACGGCCGCCATGACGGCGAGGACGACGAGGGCGGCGCCGGAGGCGGCGAAGACGGGGAGGAGCCGGGCCACGAAGTAGATGCCGGCGGCGACCATCGTCGCGGCGTGGATGAGCGCGGAGACGGGGGTGGGGCCGGCCATCGCGTCGGGCAGCCAGGTGTGCAGGGGGAACTGCGCGGACTTGCCCGCGACGCCGGCGAGGAGCAGCAGCGCGATGAGGGTGGGGTGGTCGAGTCCGCCGTTGGTGACGGCGGCCAGGATCCCGGTGATGCGGAAGGTGCCGGTGTCGGCGGCGAGCGCGAACAGGCCGATGAGGAAGGGGACGTCGCCGAGCTTGGTGACGAGGAAGGCCTTGAGGGAGGCCGCACGGGCCTCGGGGGTCTCCCAGTAGTGGCCGACGAGGAAGTACGAGCAGATGCCCATGATCTCCCAGCCGACCAGGAGCACCATGAGGTCGCCGGAGTAGACGACGAGCAGCATCGCGGAGGTGAAGAGCGAGACGAGCGCCGCGTAGGACGGGTAGCGGGCGTCGTCCTTGAGGTACGCCGTCGAGTAGATCTGTACGCAGGTGGCGACGAGGCCGACGAGGACGGCGACGAGGACGGCGAAGCCGTCCAGGTGCAGGGCGAGGTCGATCGGGACCGAGCCGGTGGGGGTCAGCTGGGTCGCGGCGTCGATGGCGCGGCCGCCGCCCTGGCGTGCGGCGACGACGGCCGCGATGACGGCCGCGGCGAGGGTCGGGAGCACGGCGAGGGGGCGGACGAAGCCGGGCGCGGAGCGGCCCAGGAGCAGTCCTGCGGCGGCGCCCAGGAAGGGAAGGAGGGGGACGAGGACGGCGAGGGTCGTGGTGGTCACGCGGTGGCCTCTGCCTTCTTTGCCTTCCCTGCCGGAGCAGTGGCCTGGTCTGCGGTGACGCCCCGGGCGGCGTCGGGGTCGTCGTCGTCCTCGGCGCCGGGGAGTGCTTCGGCGTCGTCGGTCTCCGCGGTGTCGCGGAGGCGGTCGACGTCCGAACTGCCGCGGTTGCGGTGGACGGCCAGGACGATCGCCAGACCGATGCCGATCTCGGCGGCGGCGATGGCGATCGTGAAGAGGGTGAGGGCCTGGCCCGAGTGGAGTGCGTCGCGGAGCCAGACGTCGAAGGCGACCAGGTTGAGGTTGACGGCGTTGAGCATGAGCTCGACGGACATCAGGACGAGGATCGCGTTACGGCGGGCGAGCACCCCGTACAGCCCGGTGCAGAAGAGGAGGACGGCGAGGACCGCGGGATAGGCGAGGTGCATCAGCTCTTGTCCTCCCGGTTCACGGTCTTGCCTTGGTCGGCCGGGCGGTTCTGCTTGCTCTGGCGGTCCTTGCGGGACAGGACGATCGCACCCACGAGGGCGGCGAGCAGCAGGACGGAGAGTGCTTCGAAGGGGAGGACCCAGTTCCGGAAGAGGAACTCACCGGACGCCTTGGTGGAGCCCTGGGCGGGGCCGTCCAGATCGATCCAGGTCGTACGGAAGGCGTCCACGACGACCCAGACGAGGGCGCCTGCGGCGGCGACGGCAGCGCCGAGGGCGACCCACCGGTTGCCCGAGTCGGCGTCCGGCGAACGGCCGATGGGGGCTCTGGTCAGCATCAGCCCGAAGAGGAGGAGGACCACGATGGAACCGACGTAGATCAGCACCTGCACCCACGCGATGAACTCGGCCGTGAGGAGGAGGTACTCCACCGCGATGCCGCCGAGCGCCACGACGAGCCACAGTGCGGCGTGCACCAGTTGCTTGGTCGTGACGGTGATGAGGGCCGCGCCGAAGGTGGCGAGCCCGACCAGGAGGAAGGCGATCTCGACGCCGGTCGGTGAGAGGAAGCCGGGGTGACCGGCCGTGGCCGCGAGGGTCATTCCTGGCCCTCCGCTTCCGGTGCCTCGTCCGGTGCCTGTCCCGACCGGGCCCGCTCTGCTTCCTGGGCCTCCGCGGCTTCCTTGGCCTCCTGGGCCTGGAGCTTGTCGGCGGTCTTGCGGGCGGCGGCGATCTCCTTGGGCTCCTCGGCCCCCGGGTCGAGCGCGGGCGGCTCCGGAACGGTCCACATCCACTCGCGGAGCTTGTCGCGCTCGTGGGTGAGTTCGTGGATGTCGGTCTCCGCGTACTCGAACTCGGGCGACCAGAACAGCGCGTCGAAAGGACAGACCTCGATGCAGATACCGCAGTACATGCACAGGGCGAAGTCGATCGCGAAGCGGTCCAGGACGTTGCGGCTGCGCTCACGGCCACCGGGGGCGGCCGCGGGCACCGTCTCCTTGTGGGAGTCGATGTAGATGCACCAGTCGGGGCACTCACGGGCGCAGAGCATGCAGACCGTGCAGTTCTCCTCGAACAGTCCGATGACGCCGCGTGTGCGGGGCGGCAGTTCGGGCTGGACGTCCGGGTACTGCGCGGTGACCGTGCGCTTCGTCATGGTCCGCAGGGTGACGGCGAGACCCTTGGCCAGGCCTGAGCCGGGGATCGGGGGCACTAGTTGATCGCCACCTTCACGATGCCGGTGAGCGCGATCTGCGCGAGAGCGAGGGGGATGAGCGTGGTCCAGGCGAGCTTCTGCAGCTGGTCCTCGCGCAGCCGGGGATAGGTGACCCGGAGCCAGATGACGACGAACGCGAGAACGCCGGTCTTGAGCAGGGTCCAGACCCAGCCGAGCCCGTCGGAGCCGAGCGGCCCGTGCCATCCGCCGAGGAAGAGGACCGTCGTCAAGCCGCACAGGACGACGATCCCGGCGTACTCGGCGAGCAGGAACAGTGCGAAGCGGAGGCCCGTGTACTCCGTATACGCCCCGAAGATGATCTCCGAGTCGGCGACCGGCATGTCGAAGGGCGGGCGCTGGAGTTCGGCGAGCCCCGCCACGAAGAAGACCAGCGCGCCGACGATCTGCCAGGGCAGCCACCACCACTCGAAGGCGTTGAGGATGCCGGGGAGCGAGACGGTGCCGGCCGCCATCGCCACGGAGGCCGCGGCGAGCAGCATCGGCAGTTCGTACGCGAGGAGCTGCGCGGCGGTGCGGAGTCCGCCGAGGAGGGAGAACTTGTTGGCCGAGGCCCAGCCCGCCATCAGTGAGCCGAGCACGCCGACGCCCATGACCGCCAGCACGAAGAAGATGCCCGCGTCGACGACCTGGCCGACCGCCCCCTCGCTCGGGCCGATCGGGATGACGAGGACGACGAGGAGATACGGGAGCAGGGCGACGGCGGGGGCCAGCTGGAAGATGCGGCGGTCCGCTTCGGCCGGTACGACGTCTTCCTTCTGCGCGAACTTCACCCCGTCCGCGACGAGCTGGGCCCAGCCGTGGAACCCGCCGGCGTACATGGGGCCGAGGCGGCCCTGCATGTGGGCCATCACCTTGTGTTCGGCCTGCCCCACGACGAGCGGGAGCACCATGAACACGGCGAAGACGATGACGAGGCGGAGGGCGACGTCGAGTACGTCGTTCACGCGGTATCGCCTCCGGCGGGGGGGTCGGGCTTGTCGGGGGGCCGGGGGGCCTCGGGGGTTTCCGGGGCCTCGGGGGTGTCGGGCGCCTCGGAGGTTTCCGGTGCCTCGGTGGTCTGCTCGGCGGGGGGTTCGGGGGCCGGGGCGTCGGGGGTGGCGCTGCGCGGGGCTTCTCCCCTGCCCGCCCCTTCCCGAACCGGGGGCTCCGCCCCCGGGCCCCCGCTCCTCAAGCGCCGGAGGGGCTGCGATTCACCGCGTGCCCCGGGTTCCTCGGGTTCCGCGGGTGCCTCGGGTTCCGCGGATTCCGCGGGTGCCTCGGGTTCCCCGGGTTCACGAGCCGCGTCGGACGGTTCGTCGAATGCCGGGCGGGCGTCGTGCCACGGTGCGTCCTGGGCCCTGCCCGGAGTCTCGGCCGGCGTGGCCGGCGCCGGGGGCACCGGCGGCTGCTGGCTCGCCGAGCCCTGGGAGGCGCTGCGGCTGCGGCGCGGCGGGGCCGCCGCCTGCGGGGTCTCCTCCGCGTCCGGCCGCTGCACCGCGTCCGGCCTCTGCGCCGCCGAGCCCTCGCTCGCGCTGCGGGTCCTGCGCACCGGGCGGTCGCCCGCCGCGCGTGCCCCTCGGGCAGGGCGGGCCGGGGCGGGCGGCAGCTGCCCCTTGAGCGGGCCCCATTCGTTGGGGTCGGGCACCCCGGGCGGCAGCATGGTGCGCCGCTTGGGCCCGCCGTGTTCGGACTCCCCAGGCTCCTTCGCTCCCGGCCAGGCCTTGGCGACCCGGGCCGCCAGGACGAAGTCCTTGCGCAGCGGGTGGCCCTCGAAGCTCTCGGGCAGCAGCAACGGGACCAGATGGGGGTGGTCCTCGAAGCCGATGCCGAACATCTCGTGCGTCTCGCGCTCGTGCCACGCGGCGCCGGCGTAGACGCCGACGGCAGTGGGCAGGGTGGCCGCGTCGTGCGGAACGGTCGTACGGATCAGCAGGCGCCGGACCGTACCGTCGCCGAGGGCCGCGACGTGGGCGCAGACGCGGAAACCGGTGCCCGGTTCGTCGACGGCGCTCAGCCAGTCGAAGTAGGTGCAGCCCAGCTCGGAGCGGGCCGTTTCGAGGGCGGCGATCCAGGAGGCGGCGGGGACGTCGACGGTCAGCAGGTCGTACGCGTGCGCGGCGGTGGCGTCCGGGCCGAAGACGTCGGTGACGGCGTCGGGCAGCGTGCTGTAGAGGTCCGCGGCGGTCACTTCCCCTCCTCCCCCGATGCCGACGGGCCCGACGAGGCCTCCGGGGCCTTCGGGGCCTTCGGGGCTTCGACGAGACCGCTGCGCAGGGCGGCGGCCGAGGGGCGGGCCGTCTCCCCGGTGCCGTACCGCTCCGCGAGCGATTCGCGGGCGATCTTCTCCTGGAGCTTGAGAATTCCCTGCAGCAGCGCCTCGGGCCGGGGCGGGCATCCGGGTACGTAGACGTCGACGGGGATGATCTGGTCGACGCCCTTCGTCACGGAGTACGAATCCCAGTACGGCCCGCCGCAGTTGGAGCAGGCGCCGAAGGAGATGACGTACTTCGGTTCGGGCATCTGCTCGTAGAGCCGCTTGACGGCCGGGGCCATCTTGTCCGTCACCGTGCCGGACACGACCATCAGGTCGGCCTGCCGGGGGCCGGGGGCGAAGGGGATGACGCCGAGCCGGATGAAGTCGTGCCGTGCCATGGAGGCGGCGATGAACTCGATGGCGCAGCAGGCGAGTCCGAAGTTGAAGACCCAGAGGCTGTAGCGGCGGCCCCAGTTGAGGACCACCTTCATCGGTTCGGGTGCGAGCCGGGACAGCACGCCGAGCTTCGGCCCGGGCAGCGGCGTCGGGTCGGGCAGCGACACGGGGGGTTCGGGGTTCGGCCGGCTCGTCACGCCCATTCGAGGACGCCCTTCTTCCATGCGTAGAGCAGTCCCACGGCCAGGAAACCGAGGAAGATGAACATCTCCACCAGCGTCGTCGCCCCGTATCCGGGGGCCGCGAAGACCGTCGCCCACGGGAACAGGAAGATCGAGTCGACGGCGAAGATCACGTACAGGAAGGCGTACACGTAATAGCGAACCTGGGTGTGGGCCCAGCCCTCGCCCACGGGGTCCACTCCGCATTCGTACGTGAGGAGTTTCTCGGGCGTCGGGACCACGGGCCTCAGCAGCCGGCCGGCCCCGAAGGCGACGGCGACGAACACCACGCCCACCAGGGCGAGCAGCCCGACCACTGAGTAGCTCTGGAAGTAGTCCGACGCGAGAACGGTCGGTCCCGGCACGTCCGCCACGTCCGCCCCTCGCTCCCTCAACCTGTTCGACGGTCTGTACGCACGGGAGTCTAGGCCCTGTTAAAGGGACGGTAAGCAGCCCCGTCGCACAACAGGTGGGGCGGGAGGTGCCACGCGAGGTGGGGTTATCCCTACTCGGCCCCACCCACGAACCCCATGGCGTACGCGCCCCCGCCCCGGCACGCTGGTCGTATGACCATGAGCCCCTCCCTGCCGGACAACGACCGGCCGCCGCCCGCGCGCTTCGCCCTCGACCGGTGGACGTGGAAGGAGATCGCGTATCTCCTGGCCAATCTGCCGATGGCGATCGTCGGGTTCGTCTACACCGTGTTCCTGGTGGGTGTGGGTGCCGGTCTCTCCGTCACCGTGATCGGGCTGCCACTGCTCGCGCTGGGACTGGGAGGTGCGCGCTGGCTCGGCCGGGCAGAACGCGCCCGGGCGCGGAGGATGCTCGGGGTGCGGGTCGAGGAGCCGAGCCCGATGATGCGCGGCCGCCGGGACCAGGGGTTCTTCAGCCGGCTGTGGTCGGGGCTGAAGGACCCGGTGGGCTGGCGGTCGCTCCTGTATTCGTTCATCCGGCTGCCGTGGGGCGTGGCGACGTTCGTCGTGACCCTGGTGAGCCTGTTCGTGCTCTGGCCGGTGCTCCCCTATCTCGCGCGCGGGCTGACGAACGTGGACCGGGCGATGGTGCGGGGGCTGCTCTCGCCCTCCGACGAACTGGAGCGCAGGATCGCCGAGCTGGAGTCGGACCGCGGTGTCGTCGTGGACACCGCCGCCGCGGACCTGCGCCGCATCGAACGCGACCTCCACGACGGCGCACAGGCCCGCCTCGTCGCCCTCGCCATGGGCCTGGGGCTGGCGAAGGAGAAGCTCACCGACGACCCCGAAGCCGCCGCCCGCATGGTCGACGAGGCCCACGGCGAAGTGAAGGTCGCCCTCCAGGAACTCCGCGACCTCGCCCGAGGCATCCACCCCGCCGTCCTCACCGACCGCGGACTCGACGCCGCACTCTCCGCCATCGCCTCCCGCTGCACCGTCCCCGTGACCGTGTCGGTGCAGCTACCGGCCCGGCCGGCCGAGGCCATCGAGGGGATCGCCTACTTCACGGTGTCCGAACTCCTCCAGAACGTCAGCAAGCACAGCCGCGCCGCCGCCGCGTCGGTCGACGTGTGGCGGTCCGGCGACCGGCTGATGCTCCGGGTCGGCGACGACGGGGCGGGCGGCGCCCGGCTCGACGGCGGTACGGGCATGGCGGGGCTGGCGGACCGGCTGGGCGCGGTCGACGGGCTGTTCGTCCTGGACTCCCCCGAGGGCGGCCCGACCACGGTCACCGCGGAACTGCCCTGGCGCGACCGCCCGGCCCGGGGGACCGAACGGGCCGGCGCGGCGTGACACGGCGGCATCGGGTGCCCCCGGCCCAGGCGCAGGACGGGGCGCCCCCATGGTGGGGAAAACCCCCTGCCGGATACGGAGACCGCCCTCATGGTGCGGGAGGCCCCGGCACAGCAGTCTTGAGATATCAGCCGTTGTATCGGCCCGCGGGGAGTTCCCGCTCAGAAGAAACGGACGGACGCCACTGATGGCCACGGCATACGGACCCGACACGCGGGACCAGCACAGGCCCGGCACCGGGTCGGGGGGCTACCCGCCGGAGAGGCACTTCTTCCCCGCGGCGCTGCGGGCCCCCTTCGAGGCGCGTACGTGGCGCGAGCTGGCCTACCTGGTCCTGAGCCTGCCGATCAGCGTGGTGCTGTTCAGCTGCGCGGTCACGATGGTGTCGCTGGGCCTCGGCATGCTGATCACCTTCCTCGGCATCCCGATACTCGCCGCCGGTCTCGTCATGTGCCGCGGCTTCGGCATCGTGGAGCGGGGCCGGGCGCGCGGGCTGCTGAGGCTGGACGTCGGTGAGCCCGCGCCGGTGCGCGGGAAGGGCGGCCTGATGTCCTGGGTCGGCGCGGTGCTGAAGAGCGGGGTGTCCTGGCGGCATCTGCTCTACGCGGTGCTGCACATGCCCTGGGCGGTGTTCGCCTTCGGCGTCGCGGTGACGTTCTGGGCCTACGGCTGGGCCGCGCTCACCTACCCGCTGTGGCACTGGGTCTTCCCCGCGTACGTCGGTGTCGACGGCATCCAGCTGTACGGGGACGGGACGCACCAGGTCTATCTCGACTCGTCCTTCGAGCTGGCCGTCACCGCCGCGCTCGGTCTGGCTCTCGTGCTGGTCACCCCGTGGATCATCCGTGGTCTGGCGACCGTGGACCGGGTGTTGGTCCTGGGTCTGCTCGGCCCGTCCAGGCTGGCGACCAGGGTCTCGGAGCTGGAGTCGGACCGGGGTGTCGTCGTGGACACCGCCGCCGCGGACCTGCGCCGCATCGAACGCGACCTCCACGACGGCGCACAGGCCCGCCTCGTCGCCCTCGCCATGGATCTGGGGCTGGCGAAGGAGAAGCTCACCGACGACCCCGAAGCCGCCGCGCGCATGGTCGACGAGGCCCACGGCGAAGTGAAGGTCGCCCTCCAGGAACTCCGCGACCTCGCCCGAGGCATCCACCCCGCCGTCCTCACCGACCGCGGACTCGACGCCGCACTCTCCGCCATCGCCTCCCGCTGCACCGTCCCCGTGAAGGTCGTGGTGGACCTGGAGTCGCGGCCCGCGCAGGCCATCGAGGGCATCGCGTACTTCACGGTCTCCGAGCTCCTGCAGAACGTCAGCAAGCACGCCCGGGCCACCCGCGCCTCGGTCGACGTATGGCGGGCGGGGGACCGGCTGATGCTCCAGGTCGGCGACGACGGGCGCGGCGGGGCCGGTGTCTCGACGGGCAGCGGTCTGGCCGGGCTGACGGAACGGCTGGACGCGGTGGACGGGATCCTCGTCGTCGAGTCCCCCGCCGGCGGTCCGACGACCGTCACGGCCGAACTGCCCTGGCGGGGCTGAACATCCGGCTCCGCACGGGAGCCGGACCGCAGTGCCCCGGCCGCCACCACGGCGGCCGGGGCACTGCGGCGCGTCCGGTGGTACCGGAACCGCTGGTGCACGGCATATCCGGGCACCGATGCTGGAATGCTGGACGGACAGGCGCAGCCCGACAGCCGCGTACACAGGCAACACCGACAGTGGGGGACACAACGTCGTGGAGGAAAGAGTGCGGGTCGTCATCGCCGAGGACTCGGTGCTGCTCCGGGAGGGACTCACCCGGCTGCTGACCGATCTCGGGCACGATGTCGTCGCCGGGGTCGGGGACGCCGAGGCGCTGATCAAGACAGTGGGCGACCTCGCGGGGCAGGACGCGCTGCCGGACGTGGTGGTCGCCGACGTGCGGATGCCGCCGACCCACACCGACGAGGGCGTACGGGCGGCGGTGCGGCTGCGCAAGGACTATCCGGACATCGGGGTGCTGGTGCTCTCGCAGTACGTCGAGGAGCAGTACGCCACCGAGCTGCTGGCCGGCAGCAGCCGCGGGGTGGGCTATCTGCTGAAGGACCGGGTCGCCGAGGTCAGGGAGTTCGTGGACGCCGTCGTGCGGGTGGCGAAGGGCGGGACCGCCCTGGACCCCGAGGTGGTGGCCCAGCTGCTGGGCCGCAGCCGCAAGCAGGACGTGCTGGCGGGGCTCACGCCGCGCGAGCGGGAGGTCCTCGGTCTGATGGCGGAGGGGCGTACGAATTCAGCCGTCGCCCGGCAGCTGGTCGTCAGTGACGGAGCCGTCGAGAAGCACGTCAGCAACATCTTCCTGAAACTCGGCCTGTCACCCAGTGACGGGGATCACCGGCGTGTTCTCGCCGTTCTCACTTATCTGAACTCATGACGACGCGATGATCGACTCGCGATGATCTGGATGATCCACCGGCGGGGAAGCGAAGGCTTCTTCGATACCTAGGACGAAAGGATGAGTGCCGGACGGCTCGTCCAGCGACTGAAGGGTCCGGAAAATATGGCAAAGCGTGACGCATTCATGTCGCGAAAACGCGTCCACCATATGACCGGTCCGAGGAAGGCGACCCTTACAGAAGTAGGGTGGGGCCTGGACCGCCGGCGGGTCGGCCGGTCCCGAGCCGCCGCCCCGAGGGAGGTCCAGTTCAGTGACCAGCCAGGTCAGTAGCCCAGCCGGAAAGTCCGATGAGGCCAGCGAGGCTGTCGTCGGGGAGCAGCGCGCCCCGCACATTGATCGTACGGGCGCCACCGAGAAGGAAATCCGCCGCCTGGACCGGGTGATCATCCGTTTCGCGGGTGACTCGGGCGACGGAATGCAGTTGACGGGTGACCGGTTCACGTCGGAGACCGCGTCGTTCGGGAACGACCTGTCCACGCTGCCCAACTTCCCGGCCGAGATCCGGGCGCCCGCAGGCACACTGCCGGGTGTGTCCTCGTTCCAGCTGCATTTCGCGGACCACGACATCCTGACACCGGGCGACGCGCCGAATGTGCTGGTCGCGATGAATCCGGCTGCCCTGAAGGCGAATATCGCCGATGTGCCGCGCGGGGCCGACATCATCGTGAACACGGACGAGTTCACGAAACGCCCGATGGCGAAAGTCGGTTACGCCGAATCCCCTCTCGAGGACGGTTCCCTGGAGGCGTACAACGTGCATCCGGTGCCGTTGACGACCTTGACGATCGAGGCATTGAAGGAGTTCGGTCTTTCCCGCAAGGAGGCCGAGCGGTCGAAGAATATGTTTGCGCTCGGGCTGTTGTCCTGGATGTACAACCGTCCGACCGAGGGGACGGAGACATTCCTCCGGTCGAAGTTCGCCAGGAAGCCGGACATCGCCGAGGCGAATGTGACGGCGTTCCGCGCGGGCTGGAATTTCGGTGAGACGACGGAGGATTTCGCCGTCTCGTACGAGGTCGCACCCGCGTCGCAGGCCTTCCCGACGGGCACGTACCGCAATATCTCGGGGAACCTGGCATTGTCGTACGGGCTCATCGCGGCGGGCCGGCTGGCCGATCTGCCGGTGTATCTGGGCTCTTATCCGATCACTCCGGCGTCCGACATCCTGCACGAGCTCAGCAAGCACAAGAACTTCGGTGTGCGGACGTTCCAGGCGGAGGACGAGATCGCCGGGATCGGGGCGGCGCTCGGCGCGGCGTTCGGCGGGTCGCTGGGTGTGACGACCACGTCGGGCCCGGGTGTGGCGCTGAAGTCGGAGACGATCGGTCTGGCGGTGTCGCTGGAGCTGCCGCTGCTGATCATCGACATCCAGCGCGGCGGCCCCTCGACGGGTCTGCCGACCAAGACGGAGCAGGCCGACCTGCTCCAGGCGATGTACGGGCGCAACGGTGAGGCCCCGGTGCCGATCGTGGCGCCGATGACACCGGCGGACTGCTTCGACGCGGCACTGGACGCGGCCCGGATCGCGCTGACCTACCGGACACCGGTGTTCCTGCTGTCGGACGGCTATCTGGCGAACGGCTCCGAGCCGTGGCGGATCCCCGAGATCGACAGTCTCCCGGATCTGCGGACGCAGTTCGCGACCGGACCGAACCACGAACTGGCCGACGGGACCGAGGTGTTCTGGCCGTACAAGCGGGACCCGGAGACGCTGGCCCGCCCCTGGGCGGTGCCGGGCACCCCCGGTCTGGAGCACCGGATCGGCGGGATCGAGAAGCAGGACGGCACGGGGAACATCTCGTACGACCCGGCCAACCACGACTTCATGGTCCGCACCCGTCAGGCGAAGGTGGACGGCATCCAGGTCCCGGACGTGGAGGTCGACGACCCGGCCGGCGCGACGACCCTGGTCCTGGGCTGGGGTTCGACGTACGGGCCGATCACGGCGGCCGTGCGCCGGCTCCGCGCGGCCGGGGAGACGATCGCGCAGGCCCATCTGCGCCACCTCAACCCGTTCCCGCGGAATCTCGGTGAGGTGCTGAGGCGTTACGACAAGGTCGTGGTGCCCGAGATGAACCTCGGCCAGCTCGCCCTGCTGCTGAGGGCCGAGTACCTCGTGGACGCCCGGAGTTACAACCAGGTCAACGGAATGCCCTTCAAGGCCGAGCAGCTCGCCACCGCCCTCAAGGAGGCCATTGATGCCTGACGCCAACGAACTCCTCCAGCTGGTCCCCGAGGCCGAGGGCAAGCAGTCCATGAAGGACTTCAAGTCCGACCAGGAGGTGCGCTGGTGCCCGGGCTGCGGTGACTACGCGGTCCTCGCGGCGGTGCAGGGCTTCATGCCCGAACTGGGGCTGGCCAAGGAGAACATCACGTTCGTCTCCGGCATCGGCTGCTCGTCCCGCTTCCCGTACTACATGAACACGTACGGGATGCACTCCATCCACGGCCGCGCACCGTCCATCGCGACGGGCCTGGCCACCTCCCGCCGGGATCTGTCCGTCTGGGTCGTCACCGGCGACGGCGACGCGCTGTCCATCGGGGGGAACCACCTGATCCACGCCCTGCGCCGCAACGTCAACCTCAAGATCCTGCTGTTCAACAACCGGATCTACGGGCTCACCAAGGGGCAGTACAGCCCCACGTCCGAGGTCGGCAAGATCACCAAGTCGACGCCGATGGGCTCGCTCGACGCCCCCTTCAACCCGGTCTCCCTCGCCCTGGGCGCCGAAGCCTCCTTCGTCGCGCGCACGGTGGACTCCGACCGCAAGCACCTCACGAGCGTGCTGCGCGCAGCCGCCGACCATCCGGGCACCGCGCTGGTGGAGATCTACCAGAACTGCAACATCTTCAACGACGGCGCCTTCGAGGTGCTCAAGGACAAGGAAAGGGCCGAGGAGGCGGTCATCCGCCTGGAACACGGCCAGCCGATCCTCTTCGGCGCGGACAACTCCAAGGGTGTCGTCCGCGATCCGCTGACGGGTGACCTCGCCGTCGTCGCGGTCACCGAGGAGAACCGGTCGCGGATCCTCGTCCACGACGCCCACAACCCCAGCCCCACGACGGCGTTCGCGCTGTCCCGGCTGGCCGACGCCGACACGCTGCACCACACGCCGATCGGCGTGCTGCGCAGCGTGGAGCGCCCGGTCTACGACGCCCTCATGTCCGATCAGCTCGATGCCGCGATCGAGCAGCACGGCAAGGGTGATCTGAGCACCCTGCTGGCGGGCAGCGACACCTGGACCGTGGTCGGCTGATCCGCCGTCACGCCCGTACGCCGGGGCCCGGAGCCGACTGGTTCCGGGCCTCGTCGTATGCCTGGCGGGAGTCCTCCACCGTGTCGAGCCGCTGCTCCGCCCAGCGGGCCAGCGCCCAGACCTGGTCGGCGGCCTCCCTGCCGAGGGGGGTCAGCGAGTAGTCCACGCGGGGCGGGATCACCGGCTTCGCGTCGCGGTCCACGAATCCGTCGCGCTCCAGCGTCTGGAGGGTCTGGGCCAGCATCTTCTCGCTGACGCCGCCGACGATGCGGCGCAGTTCGCTGAACCGGTACGAGCGCTCCAGCAGCGCGGCCAGCACGAGGACACCCCACCGGCTGGTCACGTGTTCGAGGACCAGCCGGGAGGGACAGTTCTGCTGGTTGACGTCCGGGCGGCGGCCGCCCACTTCGTCCAGGATGCTTACGGTCATACCAGTACCTTACTTCAAAGTGGGTACTTTCCCAGAGTTAGTACACCCCCTAGGGTGAGTTATGTTCCATTCACCGCATGATCAGCGCCTCCAGGAGAGAACCCTCATGAGCATCGTCGTCACCGGAGCCACCGGAGCCCTCGGCCGCCTCGTCATCGAGCAGCTGCTCGACACGGTCCCGGCCGACCAGGTCGTCGCCGTCGTCCGCGACAAGGAGAAGGCCGCCCCGCTCGCCGCGCGTGGTGTCGAGCTCCGCGTCGCCGACTACAACAGCCCCGAGACGCTCGCCGGCACGTTCCGGTCCGGTGACCGCGTCCTGCTGATCTCGGGCAGCGAGGTCGGCCAGCGGGTCGCGCAGCACACCGCGGTGATCGACGCCGCGAAGGCCGCCGGGGTCGCGCAGCTCGCGTACACCGGGATCCAGGGCGGGCCCGACGCCGACTTCCTGCTGGCCGAGGAGCACAAGGCCACCGAGCAGCTGATCCTCGACTCGGGACTGCCGTACACCTTCCTGCGCAACGGCTGGTACACCGAGAACTACACGGCGAACCTGGGCCCGGTCCTGGAGCACGGCGCCGTCATCGGCAACGCGGGTGACGGGCGCATCGCCTCCGCCACCCGGGCGGACTACGCGGCCGCCGCCGTCGCGGTCCTCACCGGCGAGGGCCACCTCGGCGCGGCGTACGAGCTGAGCGGGGACACCGCCTGGTCGCTGGACGAGTACGCGGCGACGGTCGCCGAGGCCACCGGCAAGGAGATCACGTACAACCGGGTCCCGGCCGCCGTGCACCAGGAGGTCCTCGTCGGGGCCGGGCTGCCCGAGTCCTTCGCCGCGATCCTCGTCGACGTCGACGAGGCCATCGCGCGCGGCCTGCTCGCCGGTACGAGCGGCGACCTGGCCCGCCTGATCGGCCGGCCGACCACCCCGCTGGCCGAGACGGTCGCCGCGGCGGTCGCCGCCGCCTGAGCGGGCGCACTCCCTCCGCCCGTCACGACCGTTTCCATGAGACGGCAATGACAGGGGGCTCTTCCGGCGCTACCGTCGTGCAGTCGGCTGCTCGCCGTCGCAGGAGCCGCAGGAACGCCGGGAGGGCCCGTGAAGGGGAAGAACGAACAGCGGGCCGGCCTGCTGTACGGAGTCGGCGCGTACGGGATGTGGGGCCTCGTGCCCCTGTTCTGGCCGCTGCTGGAACCGTCGGGGGCGGTGGAGATCCTCGCCCACCGGATGGTGTGGTCGCTCGGGGTCGTCGGTATCGCCCTGCTGTTCCTGCGCCGCTGGGCGTGGATCGGCGAGCTGATACGGCAGCCCCGCCGGCTGGGGCTGATCGCGCTCGCCGCGACCGTCATCTCGGTCAACTGGGGCCTCTACATCTGGTCCGTCAACAACGGCCATGTCGTCGAGGCGTCCCTCGGCTACTTCATCAACCCGCTGGTCACGATCGCCATGGGCGTCCTGCTGCTCGGTGAGCGGCTGCGGCCGGTGCAGTGGACCGCGGTGGCGACCGGCTTCGCGGCGGTGCTCGTGCTGGCGATCGGCTACGGGCAGCCGCCGTGGATCTCGCTGGTGCTGGCGTTCTCGTTCGCGACGTACGGCCTGGTGAAGAAGAAGGTCAACATGGGCGGCCTGGAGTCGCTCGCCGCCGAGACCGCCGTGCTGTTCGTGCCCGCGCTCGGCTTCCTGCTGTGGCTCGGGGCGAGCGGTGACGCGACGTTCCTGGCCGGGGGCGCCGGGCACGGGGCCCTGCTCGCCGCGACCGGGCTCGTCACCGCGATCCCGCTGGTCTGCTTCGGCGCCGCGGCGATCCGGGTGCCGCTCTCCGTCCTGGGGCTGCTGCAGTACCTGGCGCCGGTGTTCCAGTTCGCGCTCGGCATCCTCTACTTCCACGAGGAGATGCCGCCCGAGCGCTGGGCCGGCTTCGCACTGGTCTGGGTGGCTCTGATGCTGCTGACCTGGGACGCGCTGCGGACGGCACGGCGCACGAGGGCCGAGGCCCTGCGGCTGGCCGTGCGTGCGGCGGAGGCCGCGGCACCCGTCGGGACGGCTTCCGCTTCGGCGCCGGACGCGGACACCCCGGCCATAAAATAGTTACTCGGTTGCTTTTTTAACTCGGTTGCGTTTGCCTGGACGGACGCCGACCGAGGACCCTGGCCTGTGATCTGGCCAGGCGCGGCATCGCCGTACGGGTCGTGGACAAGGCGCCGGAGTACCCGCGCAGTTCGCGCGCCAAGGGCCCGGACCCCCGCTCGCTCGAGGTGCTGGACGGGGCGCGGGAGCCGGATCCGATGAGTACGGCAGGCATGGTGGACGGCACCCGTAAAGGCTGATTGAGTGCCCGGATGGGGCCGATCCTGAAGGACATGAGGCACGTTCCGTGGCATGAGCTCCGCCATGCCCAGGGCTCCGCGTCCCAGGTCCCCGGGATGCTGTCACGGATCGCCTGGGGCGACAGCGAGTCCGCCGAGGACGCGCTGAGCGATCTGGAGCAGTGGATCGGCGCCAGGGCCGTGTTCGACGCGACGGTCGCCACGGTGCCCTTCCTGTGGGAACTCGCCGCCATGGAGACCGTGAAGGACCGCGCGGGGGTGCTCGGCCTGCTCGGGACGATCCTCACCCACGGCCACGCGCACCACCCGGAGTGGACCAGGGACGCGCACCGGGCGGTCCTGGCCGGCCGGACGACCGCCGAGCGGCTGGCCTCGGACGGCGACCCGGCGGTGAGCACGGCGGCCGGGGAACTGCTGGCCGCGTGCGGCGGACACGTCTGCGCGGCCTGCCCGCAGCGATGAGGACACCGCTGTAGGACCGGGGCGAGGCTGCCGCGCCCTTCCCTCACTCCCCCGCGTCGCCGGGCCCGGTCACCCGGGCGCGGTGCGCCCGCACCTTGTTGCGGTTGCCGCACCGGCCCATCGCGCACCAGCGGCGCCTGCCGGGACGCGAGGTGTCGACGAAGTGCAGGGCGCAGTTGTGGGCCTCGCACACCCGGATCCGGTGGCCGTACGGCCCGGTGAACAGCTCCACCGCGTCACGGGCGACCACCGACAGCATCGCCGTCCCCGTCGCTCCGGCCGCCGCCCAGGTCCGCTCCCCGCCGGGGGTCATGGCGGGCACCAGCGGGGTCCTGGCCGCCGCGGAGTTCACCACGTCCGTGTCGCCCGGAGCGAGGTCCTCGCCCCCGGCCCGAGCCATCGTCATCCGCCAGAGCGCGCCCCGCAGTTCACGGGCGCGGTCCAGATCCGTGGCGTCCACGGAGAGCGGGGGCCCGTCCGGCAGCCGGCTCTCCCCCGCCCACCGCACCAGGTCGGCGGGCTCCCGCAGCGTCTCCAGGCTCCAGGGCAGCCCGCCGGGATCGCTGGTGAGCAGCAGCTCCAGACAGAGGGCGCCCGGGTCAAAGCGGAAAGCACGGCCCCTGGGTGTACGGAGAATCATTCCCGCTTCCGGCGTGCCCGTTGCCCCGTCATTCATGTAACCAGTATAAACGGTTTCCATGACCCTGCACTGGAAGCTCGTCATCGATGCCGGAGACCCTCACGCCCAGGCCGACTTCTGGGCCGCGGCCCTCGGCTACGTCGTGGAGGACAACAGCCCGCTGATCGTGGAACTGCTCGGTGCCGGAGCGGTGCCCGAGGCCCTCACCATCGAGTCCCACGGTCGCCGCGCCTGGCGTGATCTCGCCGCGGTGCGGCATCCGGACGACCCGTACGACGAGAAGAGCGGGGCCGGGCACGGGCGCCGGCTGCTCTTCCAGCGCGTACCGGAGCCCAAGACGGTGAAGAACCGCCTCCACCTGGACGTCCACGCGGCTCCCGGGCAGCGCGACGCGGAGGCGGAACGGCTGGTCGGACTGGGCGCGAGCGTGCTGCGGACCGTCGAGGAGCCCGGCGGGACGTGGCAGGTGCTCCTGGACCCGGAGGGCAACGAATTCTGCGTCCAGTGACGGGGCCGACCGTCCGCGCAGGTCAGCGGCGTACGACGGAGAGGCGATCTCTCTAGGCTGACCTCATGTTCACGCCACTCGCCGCATACACCCTCGTCGCCACCGATCTGGACGGCACCCTGCTGCGTCCCGACGACACCGTGAGCGCACGCTCCCGTGCCGCCCTCGTCCGCGCCGCGTCGGCCGGCGCACCGCACCTGATCGTCACCGGCCGGCCGGTGCCCGGCATACGCGCCCTGCTCGCGGACCTCGGCTACGACGGGCTCGTGGTCTGCGGGCAGGGCGCGCAGGTGTACGACGCCGGGACGGCCCGGATGGTGCGTTCGGTGACGCTGGACCGGGAGCTGGCCGACACCGCGCTCGGCAAGATCGAGGCCGAGGTGGGGCAGGTGTTCGCGGCGGTGGACCAGGACGGCGCCGACGGCCGGACCCTGATCGAGCCCGGCTACCGCATGCCGCACCCCTCTCTCCCGGCACAGCGCGCCGGGCGTCGCGCGGAGCTGTGGGCGGAACCCGTCATCAAGGTCCTGATACGCCACCCGGAGCTGACGGACGACGAGCTGGCCGCGGCCGCCCGTGGGGCGGTGGGCGATCTGGCGTCGGTCACGATGGCGGGCCCGGGGACCGTGGAGCTGGCGCCGTTCGGCGTGGACAAGGGCACCGGGATCACCCTGGCGGCCGGGCTGCTGGGGCGCGAGCTCGCCGGCGCGGTGGCGTTCGGTGACATGCCCAACGACCTGCCCATGTTCCGCCATGTGGGCCACCGGGTGGCGATGGCGAACGCCCACGCGGAGCTGCGGGCCGCCGCCGACGAGATCACGCTCTCGAACGAGGAGGACGGTGTCGCCGTGGTCGTCGAGCGGCTGTTCGCCTGAGAAGAGGCCGCCGCCCGAGGCCTGCCGGAGCCCGGTGTCCGGAAAGCACCTCCCAAAACTTCATGCACATGCATATGATGCGTACGCCGGTAAAAGCCGTATGCATTCAATTGGGGGCATGGCATGACCACGCGCAACTTCCTCTTCCTGCTCGGCAGCAGCCGCACCGGCGGCAACACCGAGATGCTGGCCCGGCTCGCGGCCGAGCAGCTTCCGGCCGGTGCGGAACAGCGGTGGCTGGACCTGCGGGAGCTGCCGCTGCCCGACTTCGAGGACCGGCGGCACTCGGACGGCCTCTACACGCCCACGGGGAACTCGGCGACCCTGCTGGAGGCGACACTGGCCGCCACCGACGTGGTCATCGCCTCGCCGTTGTACTGGTACGCCGTCTCCACCACCACCAAGCGCTACCTGGACCACTGGTCGGGCTGGCTGGAGGCCCCCGGGGCCGACTTCCAGCAGCGGATGGCCGGCAAGACCCTGTGGGGCGTCACCGCGCTCGCGGACACCGAACCGGAGGTCGCCGAGCCCCTGGCGGGCACCCTGCGGAACTCGGCGCGCTACCTCGGGATGCGGTGGGGCGGGGTGCTGCTGGGCAACGGGAGCAGGCCGGGCGACGTACTGACCGACACCGGGGCCGCGGCCCGGGCGAAGGTCTTCTTCAGCTGACGCGCCCCGGAGCGGGGGCGCCGTCCGGAGCGGGGGCCTCCTCCGGAGTGCCGTCGGCGGCCAGGGACCGCAGGACGTGGTGCACCATCGTGGCGACCGTCGCCTCGTCCTGGGCCGGCTTCCGCAGCACATGGCGGTAGTAGACGGGTCCGTAGAGCAGCTCCACGGCGAGCGGCAGATCGGCGCCGGCCGGTATCTGCCCCTGCTCCTGGGCGCGCCGCAGGCGCCCCAGGGCCGCCTCGAAGCGGGGGTCGACCAGCTGTTCGCGTACGGCCAGCGCGAGGGCGTCGTCGTGATGCATCTCCGACAGGATCCCGGAGTAGGCCGGGCCGTACGGCGGTGTCGACAGCAGCCTCACCAGACCGTTGATGTGCGCCCGGAGGTCGGCCGCGATGTCACCCGTCTCCACGAACGGCGTGACACCGACGAGCACCTGGGCGAAGGCCTCCAGCATCACGGCCACCTTCGACGGCCACCAGCGGTAGATCGTCTTCTTGCTCACGCCGGCCCGGGCCGCGATGGCCTCGACGGTGACCCGGCCGTACCCCTTCTCCGTGCACAGTTCCAGGGCGGCGTCCAGCGTCGCCCGTCGTGACCTCTCGCTGCGGCGCAGGGAACTCGGCGATGTGATCATTCGGTGAGCATAGGGGGATTCCGCCCACCGCTTATTGACAGGTCGTCGCCAAAAGTCGAACAATGACCAGGCTGGAAACGGAACGTACCGTGTCGTGACGTTCCGTGCAGCACACCGTTCGTGCCGTTCGTGCCGCGACGAGCCGATCGGGGGACGGCTCGACCGGCCGACGGTACGGACGGCCCGTGCCGGACCCCTCAGACGGTGATGTCCTTCGTCGTGAAGCGCGCCCAGGCGGCGGAGCCGAACACCGCCGCGTACAGCGCCTGCAGACCCAGGTTCCTGGCCATCTCGTCCCAGTAGACCGGATCGCGCAGCAGGTCAGTGAAGGACAGCCAGTAGTGCGGGAAGAGATACGGGTGGATCGCGTCCAGCTGCGGCATCGTGTCCAGGATCTGCACGGTGATCAGCACCCCGACGGTGGCCGCCATCGCCGCGATCCCGCTGTTGGTGAGCGTCGAGACGAAGAGGCCCAGCGCCGCGAAGCCGGTGAGGGACACCGCCACCGCGACCGCGATCAGCCCGGCCCGCAGCAGTCCCTCGCCGTAGCCGATCCGGGTCCCTGAGATCGTCGTGACCTCACCGACGGGGAAGAGCAGCGCCCCGGCCGCCAGGGCCGACGCCGCCACGACCAGGGTGGCGACCAGGCAGAACACCAGCACGGACGCGTACTTCGCGAGCAGCAGCCGGGTACGGCCCGCCGGTGCCACCAGCAGGTAGCGCAGGGTGCCGCCGCTCGCCTCGCCCGCGACGGAGTCTCCCGCGATGACGCCGACGGCCATCGGGAGGAAGACGGGGAGCGTCGCGGAGAGGGCCGCGAAGACCAGGAACAGACCGTTGCCGGTGACCTGGGAGAGGAAGGCGGGGCCACCCCCGCCGCCGGGCCCGCCACCCGAACCGCCGCCCGACTCGATCCGTACGGCGATCCCGATGAGGACGGGCACGGCGGCCAGCACCCCGAGCAGGGCCAGGGTGCGCCACCGGCGGAGCGTGGTGGCCAGTTCGGAGCGGAGGATCCCGAGGCTCCACAGCGCGCGGCGCGGGGCGCGGGGTGCCGGGACCGCCGTGAGTTCAGCCTGCGACATCGAATCCCTCTCCGGTGAGTGCGACGAAGGCGTCCTCCAGCGAGGCCCGTTCGACGCCGAAGGCGCGTACGCGCACTCCGCCGCGCACCAGGGCCGCGTTGAGGTCCGCGAGCTCCACCTCGCCCGTGGGCGCGTCGGCGCTCACCCGGTCCCCGTCGGTCACGATCCCCGTCACCCCGTGTTCCGCGAGGACACGGGCCGCGTCACGGGGGTCGGGGGTGGTCACGGCGAGCCGGCCCCGGGCACCTGCCGCGAGGGCGGCGACCGGGCCCTGGACGAGGAGCCGGCCGCTGGCCATCACCGCCGCGTGGGTGCAGACCTGTTCGATCTCGTCGAGCAGGTGGGAGGAGAGGAAGACGGTGGTGCCCTCGCCCGCCAGCTCCCGGACCAGGGAGCGGATCTCGCGCATGCCCTGCGGGTCGAGGCCGTTGGTCGGTTCGTCCAGCACGAGCAGCCTGCGCGGCTGGAGGAGGGCGGCGGCAAGCCCGAGGCGCTGCTTCATGCCGAGCGAGTACGCCTTGGCCTTCTTGCCCGCCGCGGCGGCGAGCCCGACCCGGTCCAGGGCGTTCTCCACCCGTGCGCGCCGGGTGCGCGGATCGGCCGACGGGTCGGCGGAGTCGAAGCGCACGAGGTTGTCGCGGCCGGTCAGGAACCCGTACAGCGCGGGTCCTTCGATGAGCGCGCCGACCTGCGGGAGCACCGTCCGGGCGGCGGCCGGCATGGGCCGGCCGAGGACGTGCGTGGTGCCGGAGGTCGGGTCGATGAGCCCCATGAGCATCCGGATCGTGGTGGTCTTGCCGGAGCCGTTGGGCCCCAGGAAGCCGAAGACGCTGCCCGCGGGGACGGCGAGGTCGAGCCCGTCGACGGCCAACTGCCCGCCGCGGTAGCGCTTGGTGAGCCCGCGCGTCTCGATCACCGCGCCGGGCTCCGGCCCCGTGTCCGGCTCCGCCGTCGCGGCCGCTGTGTCGGTCATGCGCACTCCCGGTCCTGTCCCGCCGTGTCCGGCACCCGCGCCCCGCCGTGACGGCTCCGCCCCGCCGTACGGAGCGTACGACGGGGCGGGGCGGACGGTGTGTCCTGCCGGGCGGTGTCGGCCGCCTTCACCGGCGGGGTCCTGCCGGCCGGTCCTACTTGGCGTTGCCGGCCGCCTTCACCAGGGCGTCCTGGGTGACCGCGCCGACGTAGACCTTGCCGTCGTCCGTCAGCAGCGCGTTGACCAGGCGCGTCCTGAAGACCGTGCCCGAGCCGAAGTCGCCGGTGACCTTGTCGCCGAGCGCGTCCAGGAACTGCTGCGCCTGCGCGGGTGCGTCGCCGGAGCCCTCGGTGGGCAGCCCCGCCCCGCCCGGGAACTCGATCTCGGCGACGGCGTTCCAGCCCTCACCGATGACGTTGAGGCCCTTGAAGTCCTCCAGCGCGCTCAGGTCCTTCTGCGCCTTGTCCGCCGAGCCGTTCTTCTCCGCCCCGGCCTCCAGCTCGTCGGCCTCGGTCACCTTGGCACCCTTGGGCGGGGTGAAGGAGAACGACGAGGCGTCGGGCTTCGCGAAGTCGACCTTCGTGAAGCCGGCGTCGACCGCGGCCTTGCCGCCGCTGCTCGGTGCGAGCGTGAACTTCAGCGGTACGCCGGTCGAGGCGTCGACCGCGACGGTGACGGAGCCGATCGTCGAGCCGGACTGCTTCGGCTTGATCACGAGCTTGTAGGCGTCGCGTCCCGCCACCTGAGCCGTGCCGTCGACGGTGACCGAGGTGGTGTCGCCGACGGCGGCGAGCGCCTCGTCGGCGAGCTCCTTCGGTGTGGCCGGGACGCCCTCCGGGGCCTTGTGCTCCCCGGCCCTGCCGTCCGCACGGCCGTTGCCGTCGGACTCCGCGTGGTAGACCTCGTTGCTCGCGCTGTCGTATCCCCAGACGTCGTCCCCGTTGTGGACGAGGCTGTACTCGGAGCCGTCGCCGAGGATCGAGAGGCGCTGCTTGTCGGGGCCGTCGGCCGCGACGCGGAGCGTGTGCGTCCCGGAGGCGAGCTCCAGCAGCTTGGATTCGGGGGCCGCGCCCGACTCGCCCGATCCCGATGCGGCGCCCGGCGCGAAGGAGCCGGCGATCCCGCCGAGCGACGGGATGCCGAGGTCGGTGCTGACCTTCACCGTGCCGGAGAGCTGCTCCTGGTCCGACGCGGCGATCTTCTCGATGAGTTCCTGGGCGGTGATGTCAGGGAGCTCCGGGTCGCCGGAGTCCGCGAGTGCCGGGACGAGTCCGATCGTCGCCGCCGCCACGCCCGCCACCGCGAACGGGACGATGTAGCGTGCCGCCTTCCGGCGGCCCACGACAGTGCCCGTGGCCTCGCCGTTGGTCTCCGCGCTGTCGTTCGGTGCCATGTGTGCTCTACCTCCGTGGTCGGCGGCTGCCATCCCGTTGCACGTCCACTCCCCGCCGCCATTCTCACCCGATGTGGTCAGGAGTGGTTGATATCCATCTGACCAAATCGGGCGGGGACAAGCGTCAGCCCACGGGAGCAACTGGGTGTACCTCTCCGGGATGACCCCGGGGGCGCACGGTCCGCCGGGCCCTTAGGGGTCAGCCGGCTCGGTGCACCACGGCGTCGCACAGCTCCTCGAGCGCGGCCTTCGCGTAGCACTCGGGCAGCGGTGCCAGTGTCGCCCGCGCCTCCTCGGCGTAGCGGACGGTGTCGCGCCGCGCCTGCTCCAGCGCCGGGTGGGCGCGCAGTTCGCCCAGTGCCTCGGCGAGCCTGGCGTCGTCGGAGAGGTCGCCGTCGAGCAGCGCCACGAGCTCCTTGTCCTCCGGACGGCCCTCGGCCGCCGCCCGCGCACGCAGGTGGAGGACCGGCAGCGTGGGGATGCCCTCGCGCAGGTCGGTGCCGGGCGTCTTGCCCGACTCGTGGGAGTCGGAGGCGATGTCCAGGACGTCGTCGGCGAGCTGGAAGGCGATGCCGAGCCGTTCGCCGTACTGGGTGAGGATGTCGACGACCGACTCGTCGGCCCCCGCCATCAGCGCGCCGAACCGGCCGGACACGGCGACCAGCGAGCCGGTCTTGCCGCCGAGCACGTCCATGTAGTGGTCGACGGGGTCGCGTCCGTCGCGCGGACCGGCGGTCTCCAGGATCTGACCGGTGACCAGGCGCTCGAACGCCTCCGCCTGGATGCGGACGGCCTCCGGCCCGAGGTCGGCCAGGATGTGCGAGGCGCGGGCGAAGAGGAAGTCGCCCGTCAGGACGGCGACGGAGTTGCCCCAGCGGGTGTTGGCGCTGTCCACCCCGCGGCGCACGTCCGCCTCGTCCATCACGTCGTCGTGGTACAGCGTCGCCAGGTGCGTCAGCTCGACGACCACGGCCGAGGGGACGACGCCCGGCGCGTCGGGGTCACCGAACTGGGACGCGAGCATCACCAGCAGCGGCCGGAAGCGCTTGCCCCCCGCGCTGACGAGGTGCTGCGCGGCCTCCGTGATGAACGGGACCTCGCTTTTGGTGGCATCCAGCAGCCCCGCCTCGACAGCGGCCAAACCGGCCTGGACATCGGCCTCAAGAGCCTGGTCCCGCACGCTCAGTCCGAACGGCCCGACGACGGTCACGAGGGGATCTCCTGTCTGCTGACGATCACACGGAATGTCGATGTGTCGCTGTCCTCACTCAACTCAGCGTATCCGGTCCCCTTTGGATCACCGTGGGCGCCTTCCCGCCACCGCCGGTATGTTCGGCATCAGCTCATACGATCAGGAGTTGCCGCTTTGTCCCACGCCCCGGCCGGTACCGAACCGGCCCAGCCGCCGCCCGGAGACGATCACGCCTTCTTCGGCCAGCCACGGGGTCTGATGACCCTGTCCGGCCTGGAGGTCTGGGAGCGTTTCTCGTTCCTCGGGATGCAGGCGATCCTGGTCCTCTTCTTCGCCGACACGGTCTCCAACGACGGTCTGGGCATGGACCCGGGCACGGCCGCCTCGGTGTCCGCCGCCTACGGCACGCTCGTCTATCTGGTGTCCGTGGCGGGCGGCTGGCTGGCCGACCGGATCCTCGGCTCGTACCGCGCCGTCCTGTACGGCGGCATCCTCATCGCCTGCGGCCACTACGCCATGGCGGTGCCGACCGCCACGATGACCTGGGTGGGTCTCGGCCTGATCAGCGCGGGCACGGGCCTGCTCAAGCCCAATGTCGCCTCGATGGTCGGCAAGCTCTACAGCACGGAGGACCAGCGCCGCGACGCCGGCTTCGCGCTCTACTACATGGGCATCAACATCGGGGCCTTCGCCGGCCCGCTGGTCACCGGATGGCTCGGCGACCACGCGGGCTGGCACTGGGGATTCTCGGCCGCCGCGTTCGGCATGACGCTCGGCCTGATCCAGTACGTCGCGGGCCGGCGTCACCTGGCCGGGCGAAAGCACACGGCGGAGTACGCGCTCGCGCCCGGCCCGATGCGCCGCGCCGTACTGACGATCGTTGCGGGCATCGTGGCGGCCGCCCTGGTGGCGACGGCCCTGGCGCTGGCCGGCTGGCTCACGATGGACCGCTTCGTCGACCTGCTCACGCTCGTCTCGGTGGTCGCGCCCGTCGTGTACTTCGCGGTGATGTTCAGGAGCCCCCGGGTCACCCCGGAGGAGCGCGGCAGGCTCCGGCCGTACGTCGTGCTGTTCCTGGCCTCCGTCGTCTTCAACTTCATCCTCTTCCAGGCGTACTCGACGATGATGCTGCTGGCCTCGACGAACGCCCGTACGGAGATCTTCGGCTTCCACTTCCCGGCGAGCTGGTACGCCTCCGCGCTGGGCGCCTTCGAGGTCGCGCTGGCGCCCGTGGTGGCCGCCGTCTGGGCGCGGATGGGCCCGCGCCAGCCCCACGCCTCGAACAAGATTGCGATCGGGGTGATCCTCGGCGGTCTGTCCTTCCTCCTGATGGTGATTCCCACCTCGGGTCACTCCGACGAGACGTACCGGATGGCCGCCTGGTGGATCGTCGGCTCCTATCTGCTGCTCGGACTCGGCGACATCCTGCTGGAGACCTCCGGCATGTCCGCCACCACCAAGCTCGCCCCCAAGGCGTTCGCCAGCCAGACGATGGCGCTGTGGTTCCTGTCGCTGGCCCTGGCCAACGGCATTCAGGCACAGATCGTGAAGCTCTACGGCGAGGTCTCCAACCCCGCCTACTTCGGTGTCAATGGCGCTATCGCGGTGGCGGCCGGTGTGGCCGTCATCGCCGCCGCTCCCTGGCTCAAGCGCACCATGCACCCCGTCCACTGAGGTACCGCCATGCACATCCGCACCGATTTCCCGTACGAGACCACCCACGAGGACCTCTACATCCCGCTGGCGGACGGCACCGAGCTGTACGCGCGGATCTGGCGGCCGGTCACCGACGAACCGGTGCCCGCCCTGCTGGAGTACCTGCCCTACCGGCTCAGCGACTGGACGGCGCCGCGCGACTGGCAGCGCCACCCCTGGTACGCGGGCCACGGTTACGCCTCCGTACGCGTCGACGTCCGCGGGCACGGCAACAGCGAGGGCATGCCGGGCGACGAGTACGACGCGCAGGAGCTCGCCGACGGGGTCGCGGTCGTGCACTGGCTGGCGCAGCAGGAGTGGTGCTCGGGGCGGGTCGGCATGTTCGGCATCTCCTGGGGCGGCTTCAACTCGCTCCAGATCGCCGCGCTGGCGCCGGAGCCGCTGAAGGCGGTCGTCACCGTGTGCTCGGCCGACGACCGCTACGACAACGACGTCCACTACATGGGCGGCTCCGTCCTCGGTGTGGACATGCACGCCTGGGCCGCCACCATGCTGGCCTTCGTCTCCCGCCCCCCGGACCCGGCGGACGTCGGCGACGACTGGCGTGACATGTGGCTGCGGCGCCTCGAGAAGGTCGAGCCGTTCATCCATACGTGGCTGGCGCACCAGACCCGTGACGACTACTGGAAGCACGGCAGCGTCTGCGAGGACTACGGCGCCGTCAAGGCCAAGGTCCTGGCGGTGGGCGGCTGGCACGACCCGTACCGCGACACCGTCCTGCGGCTGGTCGAGCATCTGGATCCGGGGCAGGTGCGCGGGCTGATCGGCCCCTGGTCGCACCAGTACCCGGACCGCGGGCTCCCCCCGGGGCCGGCGATCGGCTTCCTCCAGGAGACGCTGCGCTGGTGGGACCAGCACCTCAAGGACAAGGACACCGGGGTGATGAACGAGCCCCTGCTGCGGTCCTGGATCAGCGGCTCGCACCCCCCTGCCACGGCCTACGAGACGCTGCCCGGCCGCTGGGTCGGCGACGCGAGCTGGCCGTCCGCGAACGTCGCCCCGGTGACGTACGCCCTGGAGGGCGGACCGCAGACCGTCCGCTCACCGCAGCAGACCGGACTGGACGCGGGGCGCTTCTTCCCGTTCGGCAACGACGCCGACCTGCCGCCCGACCAGCGGGACGAGGACGCCAAGTCGGTGTGCTTCGAGTTCCCCGTCGAGGACGCCGCGATCGAGATCCTCGGCCGTCCACGGGTGACGCTCCTGATCCGGATGGACGTCCCGCGCGGCCAGGTGATCGCCCGGCTCTGCGACGTCGCCCCGGACGGGGCCTCCACCCTGGTGACCCGTGGGGCCCTCAACCTGGCCACCCGTCACGGGCGCGACCGCGCGGAGGACTGGCCCGTCGGGGAGACCGAGTACGTGAACTTCGAGCTGAACGGCATCGGGCACACCTTCCCGCCCGGGCACCGGATCAGGGTCGCCCTCTCCTCCTCGTACTGGCCGTGGATCTGGCCCCAGGCCGGTTCGGCGGGCTTCACGCTGGAGGCGGAGGGCAGCCTCGTCGAGCTCCCGGTGCGCCGGCACACCGAGGACCCGGGCATCACCTTCGGCGAACCGGAGCAGGCGGAGCCGCTCGGCGTCGTCTTCCCGGTCACGCTCGACGAGCAGCGCCCCGAGCGCCTGGTGGTGCGGGACGTCGCCAAGGGCGAGTGGCGGCTGGAGGTCGATCCGCGGTACGGCGGCACACGGGTCTACCCCGACGGGCTGGAGTTCACCGAGGACGCCCTGGAGACGTACACGATCCAGGAGGACGACCCGTTGTCGGCGCGGGCCCGTTCGGACTGGACGATCAGGCTGCACCGGCCCGAGATGTCCTGGGACGTACGGATCGAGACGCGTTCGGAGACGAGCGCGGACGCCGACGACTTCATCACGTCCGACGAGGTGGTGTGCAGGGACGGTGAGGAGATCGTCTTTCACCGGACCTGGGAGAAGAGGATCCCCCGGACAGCGGGCTGACCAGGGTTATCGCGTAACTTTCCGGGCATTACGCCTACTTGAGGCACTGCCGCCGGGGAACGGCGCCGACGTAACGTGTCCCCCAAGCCACCTGGAAAGCGAGGCAGCAACAGATGCCCGAGCAGAGCAGCCCGCTCGATCTGGCCGAGGGCGATCCCTTCGGCCCGCACAACCTTCCGTACGGCGTGTTCTCCACCCCGGAGCACCCGGCGGACCGCAGGGTCGGCGTCCGCGTCGGCGACCATGTGCTGGACGCCGGCGCGGCGGCCCACGCGCTGGGGTCGCCGTACGCCCAGCTGCTGGCGCAGCCCGATCTGATGCCGCTCCTGGCGGCGGGGCGGACCGCCTGGCGTGATGTGCGGCGGGCCCTGACCGCGTGGGTGACCGTGCCGGCCCACCGCCCCGACATAGAGCCGCTGCTGCACCCGCTCGACTCGGTGACCCTGCACCTGCCGTACGAGGTCGCGGACTACGTCGACTTCTACGCCAGCGAGCACCACGCCACCAACGTGGGCCGGATCTTCCGTCCCGACGGTGCGGCGCTCACGCCCAACTGGAAGCACCTGCCGATCGGTTACCACGGGCGGGCCGGCACGGTCGTCGTCTCCGGTACGGACGTGGTGCGCCCCTCCGGGCAGCGCAAGGCGCCGTCCGACCCCGTCCCGGTGTTCGGGCCCTCGGTGAAGCTGGACATCGAGGCCGAGGTCGGCTTCGTCGTCGGCGTCCCCTCGGAGCAGGGCTCCCCCGTGGCGCTCGGCGACTTCCGCGACCATGTCTTCGGGCTCTCCCTGCTGAACGACTGGTCGGCGCGGGACATCCAGGCCTGGGAGTACGTGCCGCTGGGCCCCTTCCTCGGCAAGTCCTTCGCCACCTCCGTGTCGGCGTGGGTGACTCCGCTGGAGGCCCTGGACGCGGCCCGCACGGCGCCGCCCGCGCGGGACGAGGACCTGCTCCCGTATCTGGAGGACGCGGACGACGAGGAGCCGGGCGGCTTCGACATCCGGATCTCGGTGCAGATCAACGGACAGACCGTCGCCGAGCCGCCGTTCGCCTCCATGTACTGGACGGCGGCGCAGCAGCTCGCGCAGATGACGGTGAACGGCGCCTCGCTGCGCACCGGCGACCTGTACGGCTCCGGCACGGTCAGCGGTGCGGAGCCCGGCCAGCGCGGCTCCCTGCTCGAACTCACCTGGAACGGCCGCGATCCGCTGGACCTGACGGACGGCAAGCGGACGTTCCTGGAGGACGGCGACACCGTCACCCTGACCGCCTGGGCGCCCGGACCGCACGGCACCCGGGTCGGCCTCGGCGAGGTCACCGGCCGGATCACCCCGGCGCCGTGAACGAGGCCGCGCTCCCGGGCGGGGAGCGGCGGCAGGTGAGGCCACCGGGTGTCCGAGGGATGGGCGCCCGGGTGGCAGATCTTCGTCGGCCGGGCTGGAAATAGCTGGTCACGGCGGTGGACCGCGCCTCCCCAGGTGGCGCAACACTGTGGCAACACCATCGCGCGGACCCCGTCGGTATGGTCCAGCGCATGCCAGCCGAACGCACCCGTGAGCACACCGTGCCCGTCGCCGCCGCCCGCCGGCGCCGGCTGCGCGCGGACCATGCCCGGCTGCTGGCCGACCTGCTGCGCCATCAGGTGCGTACGGGCGGCTTCCCGGGTGGTGTGCTGCCCTTCGAGGACGCGATCGGCCGCGACTACCGCGTCTCGCGCAACACCGTCCGCCAGGCCCTCGACCTGCTCCGCGCCGAGGGCCTGGTGGAGCGGCAGCCGGGGGTGGGCACGGTCGTCGCCGGCGAGCGGTACCCGCACCGCCTGGACCGGCTCCAGGGGCTGGCCGAGACCCTCCATGAACACGGCCGGGTCACCAACGAGGTCCGTACCGTCGGGCCCGTACCCGCTCCGGGGCCCGTGGCGCGGCGGCTCCGGATCGCGGAGCACACCGATGTGCTCTACATCGAGCGGCGCAGGCTGCTGAACGGGCTGCCGCTCTCCCTCGACCTCACCTACATCCCCATGGACATCGGGGCCGGACTGCTCGGCTGCGACCTGGAGAACACCGACGTCTTCCGGCTGCTGGAGTCCCTCACCGGCCGGCCGCTCGGCACCGCCGAGATCACCATGGAGGCCGTCAACGCCGACGCGCACTCCGCCGCCGTCCTGGAGACCCCGCACGGCGCCGCCGTCCTGATGCTGGAACGCCTCACCCATCTCTGTGACGGGCGGCCCGTGGACCTGGAGTTCATCCGGTTCCGCGGTGACCGCATCAGCATGAGCGGCCTGCTGCACAGGTCCGACTGAGACCTCCCTTTCCCCTTCCTCCCCTCTTCCCCACTCTTTCCTGGAGACCGCCATGCCTCTGGCGCCCCAGCGGGCCGACGTGCCCGTGACCATCGACGAGTCGAAGTGCATCGACGGCTGCACCCTCTGCGTCGACATGTGTCCGCTCGACTCGCTGGCCATCCACCCGGACAGCGGCAAGGCGTTCATGCATGTCGACGAGTGCTGGTACTGCGGCCCGTGCGCGGCGAGGTGTCCCACCGACGCGGTCACGGTCAACATGCCCTATCTCCTCCGGTGAAAGGCCCCTCCTCCCATGCGACGCACGGCAATTCGCGCCGGCGCCCTGCTGACCTCCGCACTGCTCGTCCCGCTCACGGCGGGCTGCGGCGGCGAGGCGAGCGCGGGTGACGGTGACACGGTCACGGTGACCGTCGGCTACCAGTCCAGGACCATCAACACCGTCACGGCGGGCACCCTGCTGCGCTCGCTCGGCTACTTCGAGGACGAACTGCGGGCCCGCGGAAAGCGGGACGGCGTCACGTACGAGGTGAAGTGGCAGGACTACGCGACGGGCGCCCCGATCACCGCCCAGATGACCGCGGGGAAGATCGACATCGGCTCGATGGGCGACTTCCCGCTGCTGATCAACGCGGCCCGCGGCAAGCAGCTGAACCGTCCGACCAAGCTGGTCTCGGTCACCGGCTACAACCTGCGCGGTGGCCTCAACACCGTGGTGACCGGGCCGGATTCCGGCCTTGACTCCTTGGCGGACCTGCGCGGCAAGAAGGTCTCCACGAGCGTCGGCTCGGCCGCCGACGGCACGCTCGTCCGCGCCCTCCAGCAGGCCGGGCTCGACCCGGAGAAGGACATCCGCAAGCTCAACCAGCAGCCCGCGGTGGGGGCTTCGGCGCTCCAGGCCGGGAGCGCCGAAGCCCTGTCTCAGTTCGTGGCGTGGCCCGGACTGCTGGCGTTCCAGGGCCGGGCGAAGGCCCTCTACGACGGGGCGGAGCTGAACCTCCCGACCTTCCACGGGGTCACCGTCGTCGAGGACTTCGCGAAGAAGCGGCCCGCCGTGCTGGAGGACTTCCTGCGGGCGCAGGGCCGGGCGACGGACTATCTGCACGAACACCCGGTGGCGGCCTCCGAGTCGGTGGCGAAGGCGACGGGGCTGCCCGCCGAGGTCGTCCACCTCTACAACGGCGCTCAGGGCATCGCCACGTTCGACACGACGGTGAAGCCCGCACTGGTCGCCGCGCTCAAGAAGGACGTCCCGGTGCTGCGTTCGGCGAAGCTGGTCGGCGACGTGGACGTGGACTCCTTCGTCGACGAGCAGTACGTGAAGCGGGTGTACGGCTCCTCCTACGCGAAGGCACGGGCCGCGGGGCCGCCCGCAGCGCGCGGCGGCGAGGTCTGGCTGAAGGGCGAGGACACCACCTCGGCGTTCGCCACCCCCGCCGAGGTCCTGCGGTACGCGACCGCGCACAAGGGCACGGTCCGCGCCGCGTACGTCCCCGACGCGACGACCGGGACCCTGTGGTTCGCCGACCGTGCGGTCTGGGTGTCCGAGGACGACGCGCTGCGGCCGTACGTCACGGAGGCAGCGGCCCGCGCCGACGTCGCCGCGCACCCCGGCGCCCGCGTCGTCCCGTACGCCACGGCGCTCGAACTGGCCCGCGCGTCATGAGGGGGCGCCGGTGGTCGGTCGTACTGCGTGCCCTGTCGCTGGTGTCCGCGCTCGGCATCTGGCAGCTGCTGACCAGCTACGACGTCAATCTGTGGCTGCGCTTCGAGCAGTTCCCCACGGTCATCGATGTGGCCAGGGCGTTCGGGGACCGGCTCGGCAGCGACGCGTACTGGCAGGACCTCACCGACAGCCTGACCCGGATCGTCACCGGGTTCGCCCTGGCCGCCGTCCTCGGCATCACGGTGGGGACGGCCGTCGCGCGGTCCCGGCTGGCCTCGGACCTGCTCGGCCCGGTCCTCGAAGTGATCCGCCCGGTACCGGCGATCGCCCTGGTGCCCGTGGCGATCCTGCTCTTCCCGAGCAACGAGCAGGGCATCGTCTTCATCACCTGCACCGCCGCGTTCTTCCCCGTCATGGTCTCCACCCGGCACGCGGTGCGGGCGCTGACCCCGGTGTGGGAGGAGGCGGTGCTGACCATGGGCGGCGGCCGGTGGCGGATCCTCGGCTCCGTCGTCCTGCCGGGCGCGCTCCCGGGCATCCTCGGCGGGCTCTCCGTCGGCATCGGGGTGTCCTGGATCTGTGTGATCTCCGCCGAGATGATCTCCGGCGAGTACGGCGTCGGCTACCGCACCTGGCAGGACTACACGGTCGTCGACTACCCGGGGGTCTTCGTCGGCATGGCCACCATCGGCCTGCTCGGCTGGATCACCTCGACCGCGGTGGAGCTGCTGGGCCGCCGGCTCACCCGCTGGCTGCCGCGTACGGAGGGCAGCCGTCCGCCGTCCCCCGTACGGCGGCGCGGGCCCGTGTCCCCGGCCGCAGGGCCGGTCCCCCTGGCGAAGGAGCGGGTGCACCCATGACCACGACCACTCCCCCGGGCGTCCGGCTGACCCTGCGCGGTGCCGTGCTCGGCCGGCCCGGCGCCCCGGTGCTGGACTCCATCGGCCTCGACGTCGTGCCCGGCGAGATCCTGGCCGTCGTCGGGCCCTCCGGCTGCGGCAAGTCCACGCTGCTGCGCACCCTGGCCGGGCTGCTGCCCGCCCTCGGCGGCGAGGTCACCCAGGACGGCGAGCCGATCACCGCGCCCCGCGCCGAGCGGGCCCTCGTCTTCCAGGACGACGCGCTGCTGCCGTGGCGCACGGTGCGGGCCAACGTCGAACTCCCCCTGGCCATCGGGGGCGTGCCGCGCGCCGAGCGCCGGACGCGCGCCGAGTCCTGGCTGGCCCGGGTCGGCCTGGACGGGCACGGCGCGAAGCTCCCGCACCGCATCTCGGGCGGCCAGCGCCAGCGCGTCCAGCTGGCGCGCGCCCTGGCGGCCGAGCCGCGCGCGGTCCTGATGGACGAACCGTTCGGCGCCCTGGACGCCCAGACCAGGGCCGGCATGCAGCAGCTGCTCGTCGATGTGCTGCGCGGCACGGGCGCCACGGTCGTCTTCGTCACGCACGACGTGGACGAGGCGCTCTTCCTCGGCGACCGGGTCGCGCTGCTGCCCACCGGCCGCGCCCTGGACGTACCGCGTCCACGTGAGCGCGCGGCGCACTCCGACCCGGCGACCGTCGCGCTGCGCCGCGAGGTCCTCGAATCCCTCTCTCCCACCCATTGAAAGGCCCGACCGTGCAGATCCCCGCCCTCGCCGACGCCGAGGAACTCTCCTGCGACGTACTGGTCGTCGGGGGCGGCACGGCCGGCACCATGGCCGCGCTCACCGCCGCCGAGCACGGCGCCTCCGTCCTGCTGCTGGAGAAGGCGCATGTCCGGCACTCCGGCGCCCTCGCCATGGGCATGGACGGCGTGAACAACGCGGTGATCCCGGGCCGGGCCGAACCCGACGACTACGTCGCCGAGATCACCCGTGCCAACGACGGCATCGTCGACCAGTCAACCGTCCGGCAGACCGCCGTACGGGGCTACGGGATGGTGCGGCGGCTGGAGTCGTACGGGGTGAAGTTCGAGAAGGACGAGCACGGGGAGTACGCCGTACGGCAGGTGCACCGCTCCGGTTCGTACGTGCTGCCGATGCCCGAGGGCAAGGACGTCAAGAAGGTCCTCTACCGGCAGCTGCGGCGCCGGGAGATGCGGGAGCGGATCCGCATCGAGAACCGGGTCATGCCCGTCCGGATCCTCACCGGGGACGACGGCCGGGCGATCGGCGCGGCGGCCTTCAACACCCGTACGGGGGCGTTCGTCACGGTCCGCGCCGGGGCGGTCGTGCTGGCCACCGGGCCGTGCGGACGGCTCGGACTGCCCGCATCCGGCTATCTCTACGGGACGTACGAGAACCCGACCAACGCCGGTGACGGCTATGCCATGGCCTACCACGCGGGCGCCGAGCTGACCGGCATCGAGTGCTTCCAGATCAACCCGCTGATCAAGGACTACAACGGACCGGCCTGCGCGTACGTCGCCAATCCGTTCGGCGGCTACCAGGTGAACCGGCACGGCGAGCGGTTCGTCGACTCGGACTACTGGTCGGGGCAGATGATGTCCGAGTTCGCGGCGGAGGTCGCCTCGGACCGGGGGCCGGTGTATCTGAAGCTGAGCCATCTGCCCGAGGAGTCGGTCAGCGCGCTGGAGGGAATCCTGCACTCCACGGAGCGGCCGACGCGCGGCACGTTCCACGCGAACCGGGGCCATGACTACCGCACCCATGACATCGAGATGCACATCTCCGAGATCGGGCTGTGCGGCGGGCATTCGGCCTCCGGCGTCCGCGTGGACGACCAGGCCCGTACGACCGTCCCGCGCCTGTACGCGGCCGGGGACCTGGCCTGCGTCCCGCACAACTACATGATCGGCGCGTTCGTCTACGGCGATCTGGCGGGCGCGGACGCCTCGCAGTACACGGCGTACGAGGGCGAACTGCCCGCGGAGCAGCTGCGCGAGGCGCACGAGCTGATCTACCGGCCGCTGCGCAATCCGGACGGCCCGCCGCAGACCCAGGTCGAGTACAAGCTCCGCCGCTTCGTCAACGACTATGTGGCACCGCCCAAGTCGGGGGCGCGGCTCTCGCTGGCGCTGGAGCACTTCGAGCGGATGCGTACGGACATCGGCGAGATGGGGGCGACGACCCCGCACGAGCTGATGCGGTGCGCGGAGGTGAGCTTCATCCGGGACTGCGCGGAGATGGCGGCGCGCTCCTCGCTGGCCCGCACGGAGTCCCGCTGGGGGCTGTACCACGAGCGTACGGACCATCCGGAGCGCGATGACACGGACTGGTTCCACCACCTGGACCTGCGGAAGTCCGCTGCGGGGGCGATGGAGTTCACGGCGCGGCCGGTGGCGCCGTATCTGGTGCCGGTGGACGGGTTCGCCCCGGTCGGCGGGCCTTCGCGGGAGCTCGGCGAGGTCGAGGCGGAGCAGGTCGCGACGGCGGGGGCCCGGGAGTCGGCACCCTCGGGTTCTGCGGCTCCCGTGCGTCCCGGAGTCGGCGCCCCGGGGGCGTCCGGCCCCTCCCCCCGCATCCTGGAGCTGCTCGCGCTGGCCGAGGGCCAGCCGGAGCTGCCGGACCTGGCGCCGTATCTGGCCGACCCGGACCCGGCGGTGCGGCGGGCCGCGGTGGCGGCGCTCACCGAGTCGACCCCGGAGGGCGCGGGGCCGGCGCTGGCCGCGACGCTCGCGGATCCCGCGCCGTCGGTGCGCGCGGCGGCGGCGGCCTCGCTGCGGGAACTGGTCGAGGTGCTGCCGGCCGAAGGGGCCCTGCGCGAACCGCTGGTGGCGGCCCTGGGCTCGGACGACCCGGTCGTACGGGCGACGGCACTGGACACCTTGCGGGCGCTGCGGCTGGGGGACGCCGAGCTGTACGCGGGCACACTGGGCGACCCCGACATAGACGTACGCATCCACACCGTGAGCGCCCTGGTCTCGGTGGACGCGGCCGGGCTGCTGGCCGGGGCGGTGACCGACCCGTCCCGCGAGGTCCGGGTGGCCGTCGCGAAGGGCCTGGCCGCCACGCGCTCCCCGGACCCGGAACCGCTGGCGCCGCTGCTGTCCGACCCGGACCTGCTGGTGCGGGCGGCGGCGCTGGCGGCGCTCGCCGCGACAGGCTGCCCTCCCGCGTACGCGGCGACGGCGGTCGGCGCACTCTCCGATCCGGCCTGGCAGGTCAGGGCGGGCGCGGCGACGGCGCTCTCCTCGGCAGACCCGCTTGCGGCTGTGGCGGCCTTGGCGGGAGCTCTGGGAGACCTGAACGCCGACGTCAGGAAGGCGGCGGTCCTGGCCCTGCTCCACCACACGGCCCATGACGCGGCCCGGGAGGCCCTGGCCGGGGTGCTCACCGACCCGGACGCGGACGTGCGCGCGTACGCGGCCAGAGGTGCGCTGGTCAACGGCGCGTGACTCGCTCACACGTTTGGGCGGCCATGATCGCTTCCCGCCGGATAGGCTGGACGAACCCGCGAGACTTTTCGTATGGGAGCACTGATGAGCATCGAACCCGAGGCCCCCGAGCCGCGGTGGGCGGTCCCGCCCGTGGGCGGCTGGACCGCCGATGACCTGGACACACTCCCGAATCTGCCTCCGCACACGGAGCTGATCGACGGGAGTCTGGTTTTCGTGAGTCCGCAGACGTTGTTCCATTCACGAGCGGTCGACTTCTTCAACTGGCAGCTGCAGTCGCTGGCACCGCCCGAGCTGGAGGTCGTCCGAGAGTTCACCATCGACATCGACTTCCAGAACCGGCCCGAGCCCGATGTCATCGTCGTACGCGCGGACGCGGTCGAGAGTCTGCGGCAGACGCGGTTCCCCGCGAGCAGTGTGCTGCTGGCGATCGAGGTCGTCTCCGACGAGTCCATCACGCGCGACCGGGAGACCAAGCCGGTGAAGTACGCGCGGGCGAAGATCCCGCACTACTGGCGGGTGGAGGACCAGGGCGGCCGGGCGGTCGTCTACGTCTTCGAGCTGGAACCCGCCACCGGCGCCTACACCTCCACCGGGATCTTCCACGACCGGATGAAGGTGTCCACCCCCTTCACCGTCGATCTCGACCTCACCGCGATCGTCTCGCGCCGCCGGGCGGCGAAGCCGGAGTAGACCCGGCCCCCGCTCAGTCGAACTCCGGCGGCTCCTCGTCCCAGCCGAACTCCGGGTCCGCGTCCTGGACCTGGGTCCGGGCGGGCGGCACCGGTGCGGGGGGCGCCTCGGACCTCGGCTCCGGCTTCGGCGCGGACGCCTCGGGCTTCGGCTCCGGGGCTACGGCGGCGGGGGCCGTGTCGGCCAGGCCCGCGAGCACCTCCAGCACCCCCTCGCCGTACGTCGCAAGCTTCTTCTCGCCGAGTCCGCTGACCCCGCCCAGCTCCGCCAGGGTCGTCGGGCGCAGCGCGGCGATCTCCCTCAGCGTCGCGTCGTGGAAGATCACGTACGCCGGGAGGCCCAGCTCCTTGGCCGTGGCGCCGCGCCAGGCGCGCAGCGCCTCGAAGACCGGGACGGCCTCGGCGGGGAGGTCGGCCACAGCGGCGGCCGACTTGGCCTTGCGCTCGCCCGACCCGCCGGACCGCGTCGTAGGCCGCTTCGGCTCCTTGCGGAGCATCACCTCGCGCTCCCGGCCGAGCACGGAGCCGCTCTCCTCGGTCAGCACCAGCGTGCCGTACTCCCCCTCGACGGCGAGCAGCCCCTGCGCCAGCAGCTGGCGCACCACACCCCGCCACTCAGCCTCGGCCAGCTCCTCGCCGATGCCGAAGACCGAGAGCTGGTCGTGGTCGAACTGGATGGTCTTCGCGGTCTTGCGGCCCAGCAGGATGTCGATGATCTGCCCGGCCCCGAACTTCTGGTTCCGCTCGCGCTTCAGCCGGACCACCGTGGACAGCAGCTTCTGGGAGACCACCGTGCCGTCCCAGGTCTCGGGCGGGCTCAGGCAGGTATCGCAGTTCCCGCAGGTCTGCTCGCCAGGCTCCTGGCCGAAGTACGTCAGGAGCTGGGCCCGGCGGCACTGCACGGTCTCGCAGAGCGCCAGCATCGAGTCGAGGTGCGAGGCAGCCCTGCGCCGGAAGGCCTCGTCGCCCTCGCCGCCCTGGATCAGCTTGCGCTGCTGGACGACGTCCTGGAGTCCGTACGCCATCCAGGCCGTGGACGGCGCCCCGTCACGCCCCGCGCGGCCGGTCTCCTGGTAGTACCCCTCGACGGACTTGGGGAGGTCCAGGTGGGCGACGAAGCGCACGTCGGGCTTGTCGATGCCCATGCCGAAGGCGATCGTCGCGACGACGACCAGGCCCTCCTCGCGCAGGAACCGCGACTGGTGGGCGGCGCGCGTGGAGGCGTCCAGGCCCGCGTGGTACGGCACGGCCTCGATGCCGTTGCGGCAGAGGTACTCGGCGGTCTTCTCCGTGGAGTTGCGCGAGAGGCAGTAGACGATCCCGGCGTCCCCCGCGTGCTCCTCCTTGAGGAAGGTCAGCAGCTGCTTCTTCGGGTCGGACTTCCCCACGATGCGGTACTGGATGTTGGGCCGGTCGAAGCTGGCCACGAAGTGCTTCGCGTCGGGCATGCCCAGGCGCTGGGTGATCTCCTTGTGCGTGGCGTCGGTGGCCGTCGCCGTCAGCGCGATGCGGGGGACGCCGGGCCAGCGCTCGCCCAGCACGGACAGGGCCAGGTAGTCGGGACGGAAGTCGTGGCCCCACTGGGCGACGCAGTGCGCCTCGTCGATGGCGAAGACGGAGATCTCACCGCGGGCCAGCAGCGCGAGCGTCGAGTCGAGGCGCAGCCGCTCGGGGGCCAGGTACAGCACGTCGAGCTCACCGGCGACGAACTGGGCCTCCATCGAGCGGCGCTCGTCGAAGTCCTGCGTGGAGTTCATGAAGCCGGCGCGGACCCCGAGGGCGCGCAGGGCGTCCACCTGGTCCTGCATGAGCGCGATCAGCGGGGAGATCACGACGCCGGTACCGGGCCTGACCAGGGCGGGGATCTGGTAGCAGAGGGACTTGCCGCCGCCGGTGGGCATGAGCACGACCGCGTCGCCGCCCTCGACGACATGGTCGATCACCGCGCCCTGCTCGCCGCGGAACGCCTCGTACCCGAACACCCGGTGCAGCGTCTGCTGCGCAGCGCCCTCGGTCGTCACAGTCATGGTCGCGCCCGTCCGTCCGTTTTCACCCGTCACCGGCAACCATAGGCGCCGCCTACGACAACGCCGGACGGGCTTGACTTTCCAAGGCCCGTCCGGCGTCGCGCTGTGCTCACTCCGTTACCGCACGAACACACCGGCCTGGCTCGCCAGGTCGAGGAAGTACTGCGGGGCCAGGCCCAGCACCAGGGTCACGGCGACCCCGACCGCGATCGTGGTCATCGTCAGCGGGGACGGGACGGCGACCGTGGGGCCGTCCGCCTTCGGCTCGCTGAAGAACATCAGGACGATGACCCGGATGTAGAAGAACGCGGCGATGGCCGACGAGATCACACCGACCACGACGAGACCGCCCGCACCGCCGTCCGCCGCCGCCTTGAAGACGGCGAACTTGCCGGAGAAGCCCGAGGTGAGCGGGATACCGGCGAAGGACAGCAGGAACACGGCGAAGACCGCTGCGGTCAGCGGTGAGCGCCGGCCGAGACCGGCCCACTTCGAGAGGTGGGTGGCCTCGCCGCCCGCGTCCCGGACCAGGGTGACGACGGCGAAGGCGCCGACCGTCACGAAGGAGTACACCCCGAGGTAGAAGAGGACCGAGGAGATGCCCTCCGGGCTCGCCGCGATGACACCGGCGAGGATGAAGCCCGCGTGGGCGATCGAGGAGTAGGCCAGGAGCCGCTTGATGTCGGTCTGGGTGATCGCGACGACCGCCCCGCCCAGCATCGTGACGATCGCCACGCCCCACATGACGGGGCGCAGGTCCCAGGTGAGGCCGGGCAGCACCACGTACAGCAGGCGGAGCAGCGCGCCGAACGCGGCGACCTTCGTGGCGGCGGCCATGAAGCCGGTGACCGGGGTCGGGGCTCCCTGGTAGACGTCCGGGGTCCACATGTGGAACGGGACCGCGCCGACCTTGAACAGCAGCCCCATGAGGAGCAGCGCCCCGCCGATCAGCAGCAGCGCGTCGTTGCCCATGGTCCCGGCGAGCGCCGGGTCGATCTGCTGGACGGAGCCGTCGACGACGTTGGCGATGCCGGCGTACGAGACGGTGCCCGCGTACCCGTAGAGCAGGGCGATCCCGAAGAGCAGGAAGGCCGAGGAGAACGCGCCGAGCAGGAAGTACTTCACGGCGGCTTCCTGCGACATCAGCCGCTTGCGGCGGGCGACGGCGCAGAGGAGGTACAGCGGGAGCGAGAAGACCTCCAGCGCGATGAACAGCGTCAGCAGGTCGTTGGCCGCCGGGAAGACCAGCATGCCCGCCACGGAGAAGAGGGCCAGCGGGAAGACCTCGGTCGTGGTGAACCCGGCCTTGACCGCCGCCTTCTCGCTGTCGCTGCCGGGCACCGAACCGGCCTGCGCGGCGAAGGAGTCCACCCGGTTTCCGCCGGCGGCCGGGTCGAGGCGCCGCTCGGCGAACGTGAAGACGGAGACCATGGAGACCAGCAGGATGGTGCCCTGGAGGAACAGGGCGGGTCCGTCGACGGCGACGGCGCCCATCGCGGCGATGTGCGCGTTCTTCGTGGCGTACCCGTCGGCGGCGAGCCCCACCACCGCGGCGAACGCGGCGGCGATCGCGACGATCGTCAGGAACACCTGGGTGGTGTAGCGGGCCCGTCGCGGGACGAAGGCCTCCACCAGGATCCCGAGGACGGCGGCACCGACGACGATCAGGACGGGCGCCAGTTGGGCGTACTCGATGGTCGGAGCGGTGAACCTGTCGCCCGGGGCGGCCGATGTCACCCCGCCCGCCGTCGTCCACAGGCTGTGGACAGCTGTTGCGCTCACTTGGCGGCCTCCACCTCGGGCTGGGGGTCCTTCTTCTGTACGTCGTGCATGGTGTGCTGGACCGCCGGGTTGACGACCTCGGTGAGCGGCTTCGGGAAGACGCCCAGGAAGATCAGCAGGGCGATCAGCGGAAGGGCCACCGCCAGCTCACGGACCTTGAGGTCGGGCATGCCCCCGATCCCCTCCCTGACCGGCCCCGTCATCGTCCGCTGGTAGAGGACGAGGACGTAGAGCGCGGCGAGCACGATGCCGACGGTGGCGATGATCCCGGCCACCGGGTACGCGCTGAACGCCCCGACCAGCACCAGGAACTCACTGACGAACGGCGCGAGCCCGGGCAGCGAGAGGGTGGCCAGGCCACCGATGAGGAAGGTCCCCGCCAGGAGGGGCGCCACCTTCTGCACCCCGCCGTAGTCGGCGATGAGCCGCGAGCCCCGCCGGGTGATCAGGAATCCGGCGACCAGCATCAGCGCGGCCGTCGAGATCCCGTGGTTGACCATGTAGAGCGTGGCGCCCGACTGGCCCTGGCTGGTCATCGCGAAGATGCCGAGCACGATGAAGCCGAAGTGCGAGATCGACGCGTAGGCGATGAGCCGCTTGATGTCGCGCTGGCCGACGGCGAGCAGGGCGCCGTAGACGATGGAGATCAGCGCCAGGACGAGGATCACCGGCGTGGCCCACTTGCTGGCCTCCGGGAACAGCTGGAGGCAGAAGCGGAGCATCGCGAAGGTGCCGACCTTGTCGACGACCGCTGTGATGAGGACGGCCACCGGGGTGGTCGCCTCCCCCATGGCGTTGGGCAACCAGGTGTGCAGCGGCCACAGCGGGGCCTTCACCGCGAAGGCGAAGAAGAACCCGAGGAACAGCCACCGCTCGGTGGAGGTCGCCATGTCCAGGGAGCCGTTGGCGCGGGCCTCGGCGATCTCCGAGAGCGAGAAGCTCCCCGCGACGACGTAGAGCCCGATGACGGCGGCCAGCATGATGAGCCCGCCGGCCAGGTTGTAGAGGAGGAACTTCACGGCGGCGTAACTGCGTTGCGCCGCGGCGTTCTCGTCGCTGCCCGAGTGCGCCCGGTCCCCGAAGCCTCCGATGAGGAAGTACATCGGGATGAGCATGGCTTCGAAGAGGATGTAGAAGAGGAAGACGTCGGTGGCGACGAAGGACAGGATCACCATCGCCTCGACCATGAGGATCAGGGCGAAGAAGCCCTGGGTCGGGCGCCAGCGGCTGGAGTTCGTCTCCAGGGGATCGGCGTCGTGCCAGCCGGCCAGGATCACGAAGGGGATCAGCAGCGCGGTGAGCGCGAGGAGCGCCACCCCGATGCCGTCCACGCCCAGTTCGTACCGGACACCGAAGTCGGCGATCCAGGCGTGCGATTCGGTGATCTGGTAGCGGTCGCCGCCCGGTTCGAAGCGGGCGAAGACGATGCCGGCCAGGACCAGCGTCGCCAGGGACACCACCAGGGCGAGCCACTTGGCCGCGGTGCGCCGGGCGGCCGGGACGGCGGCGGTGGCGATCGCGCCGATTGCCGGGAGCGCCGCCGTCGCTGTCAGGAGGGGAAAGGACATGGGATCAGACCGCCCTCATCAGCAGGGTCGCGGCGATGAGGACCGCCGCACCGCCGAACATCGAGACCGCGTAGGAGCGGGCATAGCCGTTCTGCAGCTTGCGCAGCCGGCCGGAGAGCCCGCCCATCGAAGCGGCCGTGCCGTTGACGACGCCGTCGACCAGGGTGTGGTCGACGTAGACCAGGGAGCGGGTGAGGTGTTCGCCGCCGCGGACCAGGACCACATGGTTGAAGTCGTCCTGGAGAAGGTCCCGGCGGGCCGCCCTGGTGAGCAGGGAGCCGCGCGGGGCGACGGCGGGGACGGGCCTGCGCCCGTACATCGCCCAGGCGATGGCGACACCGATGACCAGCACCACCATGGTGGCGGCGGTGACGGTGGTCGCGCTGACCGGGGCGTGTCCGTGGTCGTGTCCGGTGACGGGCTCCAGCCAGTGCAGGAAGCGGTCCCCGATGGAGAAGAACCCTCCGGCGAAGACCGACCCGAAGGCCAGCACGATCATCGGGACCGTCATGGACTTCGGTGACTCGTGCGGGTGCGGCTCATGGCCCTCTGCGTCGGGCTGCCAGCGCTTCTCGCCGAAGAACGTCAGCAGCATCACGCGCGTCATGTAGAACGCGGTGATCGCGGCGCCCAGCAGGGTGACCGCGCCGAGGATCCAGCCCTCGGTGCCGCCCTTGGCGAAAGCCGCCTCGATGATCTTGTCCTTGGAGAAGAAGCCGGACAGACCGGGGAACCCGATGATCGCGAGGTAGCCGAGGCCGAAGGTGACGAAGGTGACCGGCATGAACTTCCGCAGGCCGCCGTACTTCCGCATGTCCACCTCGTCGTTCATGCCGTGCATGACCGAACCGGCGCCGAGGAAGAGCCCGGCCTTGAAGAAGCCGTGCGTCACCAGGTGCATGATCGCGAAGACGTAACCGATGGGGCCGAGGCCCGCGGCGAGGATCATGTAGCCGATCTGCGACATCGTCGACCCGGCGAGTGCCTTCTTGATGTCGTCCTTCGCGCAACCGACGATCGCACCGAACAGGAGCGTGACGGCACCGACGACCACGACGACCAGCTGGGCGTCGGGCGCCTCGTTGAAGATCGCGCCGGAGCGGACGATGAGGTAGACGCCCGCGGTCACCATCGTGGCGGCGTGGATGAGGGCCGAGACCGGGGTCGGGCCCTCCATCGCGTCACCGAGCCAGGACTGCAGCGGCACCTGGGCCGACTTGCCACAGGCGGCGAGGAGCAGCATCAGGCCGATCGCCGTGAGCTTGCCCTCGCTCGTGTCCCCGGTCGCTTCGAGCACCGGCCCGAAGGCGAACGTGCCGAAGGTGGTGAACATCAGCATGATCGCGATGGACAGGCCCATGTCGCCGACCCGGTTGACCAGGAAGGCCTTCTTGGCGGCGGTGGCCGCACTGGGCTTGTGCTGCCAGAAGCCGATGAGCAGGTACGACGCCAGACCGACGCCCTCCCACCCGACGTACAGCAGGAGGTAGTTGTCGGCGATGACCAGGATGAGCATCGCCGCGAGGAAGAGGTTCAGATAGCCGAAGAAGCGGCGGCGGCGCTCGTCGTGCTCCATGTAGCCGATGGAGTAGATGTGGATCAGCGTGCCCACACCCGTGATCAGCAGGACGAACGTCATCGACAGCTGGTCGAGCTGGAAGGCCACGTCGGCCTGGAACCCCTCGACGGGGATCCAGCTGAACAGCTTCTGGTGCAGGGCGCGGTCCTCGGCGCCCTTGCCCAGCATGTCGGTGAACAGCACGACACCGACGACGAACGACGCGGCGGCGAGCACCGTGCCGATCCAGTGTCCGGTGCGGTCCAGCCGGCGGCCGCCGCAGAGCAGGACCGCCGCTCCGAGCAGGGGCGCCGCGACCAGCAGCGCAATCAGGTTTTCCACGATTCCGACCCCTTACAGCTTCATCAGGCTGGCGTCGTCGACCGAGGCCGAGTGGCGGGAGCGGAACAGCGACACGATGATCGCGAGCCCGATGACGACTTCCGCGGCGGCGACGACCATCGTGAAGAAGGCGATGATCTGGCCGTCGAGATTGCCGTGCATCCGGGAGAACGCGACGAGCGTGAGGTTGCAGGCGTTGAGCATCAGCTCGATGCACATGAACACCACGATCGCGTTCCGCCTGATCAGCACGCCGGAGGCGCCGATCGTGAACAAAAGGGCCGCGAGGTAGAGGTAGTTGACGGGATTCACTTGGCGACCTCCTCCTCTTCTTCCGCCTGGTCACGGGCCGGCCCGCGGTCAGGGGCCGGTGTGCGGTCACGCCCGAGCCGCTCCCCCGAGCGCTGTTCCAGCGCCTTGAGGTCGGCGAGCGACTCGTCGGACACGTCGCGGATCTGACCGCGCTGCCGCAGCGTCTGCATGACGGTGAGCTCGGACGGGGTCCCGTCCGGGAGCAGACCCGCGATGTCCACGGCGTTGTGCCGGGCGTAGACACCCGGGGCGGGCAGCGGCGGCACATGGCTGCTGCGCACCCGGTCCTGGGAGAGCTCGCGCTGTGTCCTGGCGCGCTCGGTGCGCTCGCGGTGCGTGAGCAGCATCGCGCCGACGGTCGCCGTGATCAGTAGGGCGCCGGTGATCTCGAACGCGAAGACGTACTTGGTGAAGATGAGGTTGGCGAGGCCCTCGACGTTTCCGCCATGGCGGGCGTTCGCCGTCCCCAGGCCATTGAAGGTCTTCAGCGACGCCTGCCCGATGCCGGCGATCAGCAGGACGCCGAAGCCGAGTCCGCAGGCGGCGGCCAGCCAGCGCTGGCCCTTGAGCGTCTCCTTCAGCGAGTCCGCCGCCGTGACACCGACGAGCATGACCACGAAGAGGAAGAGCATCATGATCGCGCCGGTGTAGACGACGACCTGGACGATGCCCAGGAAGTAGGCGCCGTTGGCGAGGTAGAACACCGCCAGCACGATCATGGTGCCGGCGAGCGACAGCGCGCTGTGCACCGCCTTCTTCATCAGGACGGTGGAGAGCGCGCCGATGACGGCGACGGTGCCGAGGATCCAGAACTGGACGGCCTCGCCGGTCGAGGTGGTGGTGGCCGCTGCGGCCAGGGCCGAGGTCATGCGTCCACCTCCTTGTCCGCTTCTCCCTTGGACACGGCGACCTGGCGCTCCGTACCGGGAGCGGCCTCGGTCACCAGGCCCCGGTAGTAGTCCTGTTCGTCCATGCCGGGGAAGATCGCGTGCGGGCTGTCGACCATGCCTTCGTCGAGCCCCGCGAGCAGCTCGTCCTTGGTGTAGATGAGGCTCTCGCGGGTGGTGTTGGCGAGCTCGAACTCGTTGGTCATGGTCAGGGCCCGGGTGGGGCACGCCTCGATGCAGAGGCCGCAGAGGATGCAGCGCGCGTAGTTGATCTGGTAGACGCGGCCGTAGCGCTCGCCCGGGGAGTAGCGCTCCTCGTCGGTGTTGTCCGCGCCCTCGACGTAGATCGCGTCCGCCGGACACGCCCAGGCGCAGAGCTCGCAGCCGACGCACTTCTCCAGCCCGTCCGGGTGACGGTTGAGCTGGTGCCGGCCGTGGAAGCGCGGCGCTGTCACCTTCTGCGTTTCCGGGTACTGCTCGGTGAGCCGCTTCTTGAACATGGCCTTGAAGGTCACGCCGAAGCCGGCCACAGGATTCTGGAACTTCTCCCCTGAGGGGTCTGATGATTCAGACACCGTCGGCCTCCCTTCCGTCACTCGAACTTCCGGCACTCGAACGTCCGGCACTCACATGGTCGTCACTCTGAGTATCCGGCCCACCACTGACAACGAGCTCCCGCTCACGTCGCGGCCCCCTGCGCGGCACCGGCGGCAGCGTCTGGCCGGGCAGTGGCGGCACGGGGAATCCGCCCGCCATCGGGTCGAACGCCGGCTCCGGTCCGGCCGCCTCCTCGGCGGCCTTGGCCTTGCGGTCGCGGAACGTGTCGGCGACGAAGGAGACCAGCAGGACCGCGATCACGGCCCCGGCGACGTACAGCAGGATCTTCGAGTAGTCGTAGCCCTCGTTGTTCAGCGCCCTGACGGTGGCGACCAGCATCAGCCAGACCACGGAGACCGGGATCAGGACCTTCCAGCCGAGCTTCATCAGCTGGTCGTAGCGGACGCGGGGCAGGGTGCCGCGCAGCCAGATGAAGAAGAAGAGGAGCAGCTGCACCTTGACGACGAACCAGAGCATCGGCCACCAGCCGTGGTTCGCGCCCTCCCAGAAGGTGCTGATCGGGTACGGAGCCCGCCAGCCGCCCAGGAAGAGGGTCACGGAGACCGCGGAGACGGTCACCATGTTGACGTACTCGGCGAGCATGAACATCGCGAACTTGATCGACGAGTACTCGGTGTTGAAGCCGCCGACGAGGTCGCCCTCGGACTCCGGCATGTCGAACGGGGCGCGGTTCGTCTCGCCGACCATCGTGACGACGTAGATGATGAAGGAGACCGGCAGCAGGAGGATGAACCAGCGGTCCTCCTGGGCGGCCACGATCTCCGACGTCGACATCGAGCCCGAGTAGAGGAACACCGAGGCGAACGCGGCACCCATCGCGATCTCGTAGCTGATCATCTGGGCGCAGGAGCGCAGACCGCCGAGCAGCGGGTACGTCGATCCGGAGGACCAGCCGGCCAGCACGATGCCGTAGATGCCGACCGAGGCGACCGCGAGGATGTACAGCATCGCGATCGGCAGGTCGGTCAGCTGCATCGTCGTACGGTGGCCGAAGATCGAGACCTCGTTGCCGGCCGGGCCGAAGGGGATCACGGCGATCGCCATGAACGCCGGTGCGGCGGCCACGATCGGGGCCAGGATGTAGACGACCTTGTCGGCCCGCTTGACGACGACGTCTTCCTTGAGCATCAGCTTGATGCCGTCGGCGAGCGACTGGAGCATGCCCCAGGGGCCGTGCCGGTTGGGGCCGATGCGCAGCTGCATCCAGGCGACGACCTTGCGCTCCCACACGATGGAGAAGAGCACGGTCACCATCAGGAACGCGAAGCAGAACACCGCCTTGACGACGACGAGCCACCAGGGGTCCGTGCCGAACATCGAGAGGTCCTCGGCGGCGAGGACGGTGCCCCGCGGTGCCGCGGCGAGTTGAGCGAGGCCGGTCACTCTCCTACCTCCGTAGTCACGACGTGGGAGCCCGGGGCGGCCGGACCGATCCGGACCAGTCCGCCCGGCTGGGCGCCGGTGTCGGCGGGGACGCCCCGGCCGACGGAGTTGAGGGGCACCCAGACCACCCGGTCCGGCATCTCGGTCACCGCCAGGGTGAGTTCGGTGGTGCCGGCGGGGCCGGTGACGGCCAGCAGATCGCCGTCCTTCACCCCGGACTCGGCCGCGGTGGCCGGGGACAGCCGGGCGACGGCCGCGTGCCGCGTGCCGGCCAGCGCCTCGTCGCCCTCCTGGAGCCGGCCCCGGTCGAGCAGCATCCGGTGGCCCGCGAGGACCGCCTCGCCGTCGCCGGGCCGGGGCACCGGGCGGGACGTCGCCCGCGGGTCGTCGGCGAAGCCGTCCTGCCGCCCGCCGAGGCGGTCGAGCTCGCGGCGGGCCGCCTTCAGGTCGGGCAGGGCGAGGTGTACGTCGAGTGCGTCGGCCAGCATGTGCAGCACCCGCGCGTCGGTCGGGCAGAGCGTCCTCGGCAGTTGCTCGGGCTTGAGCGCGGCCTCGAACATCCGCGCCCTGCCCTCCCAGTTGAGGAAGGTGCCGGACTTCTCCGCGACGGCCGCGACGGGAAGGACCACGTCGGCGCGGTCGGTGACCGCGCCGGGCCGCAGCTCCAGCGAGACCAGGAAGCCGACCTCGTCCAGCGCGCGCAGCGCGCCCGCCGGGTCGGGCAGGTCCTCCGGGTCGACGCCCGCGACCAGCAGCGCACCCAGCTCACCGGTGGTCGCGGCCTCCAGGATCTGGCCGGTGTCGCGGCCGAAACCGGAGGGGAGTTCGGCGACGCCCCAGACGGACGCCACCTCCTCCCGGGCCCGCGGATCCGTCGCGGGACGGCCGCCGGGCAGCAGCGACGGGAGCGCGCCCGCCTCCAGTGCGCCGCGCTCGCCGGCCCTGCGCGGGATCCACACCAGTGCGGCCCCGGTCGCCGTGGCGGTGCGCAGCGCGGCGGTCAGCCCGCCGGGCACCGCGGCGAGCCGCTCGCCCACCACGATCACGGCGCCCTCGCCGCGCAGCGCCTCGGCCGCGGCGGCCCCTTCGGCCTCCAGGCCGACGCCGCCCGCGAGGGCGTCCAGCCATTCGGTCTCGGTGCCCGGTGCGGCGGGAAGCAGGGTGCCGCCCGCCTTCTCCAGGCCCCGGCTGGTGTGCGAGGCGAGTGCGAACGTCCGCTGCCCGTGCTTGCGGAAGGCCTTGCGGAGCCGCAGGAAGACGCCGGGCGCCTCCTCCTCGGACTCGAAGCCGGCCAGCAGGACGGCCGGCGCCTTCTCCAGCGCGGTGTAGGTGACCCCGCTGCCGTCCAGGTCACGGCCACGGCCGGCGACCCGTGCGGCGAGGAAGTCGGCCTCCTCACCGCTGTGGACCCGGGCCCGGAAGTCGATGTCGTTGGTGTCGAGGGCGACCCGCGCGAACTTGCTGTACGCGTAGGCGTCCTCGACGGTCAGCCGGCCACCGGTCAGCACGCCTGCCCTGCCGCGCGCCCCCGAGAGTCCGGTGGCCGCGGCTTCCAGCGCCTCGGGCCAGCTCGCCGGTTCCAGAACCCCGTCCGCGTTGCGTACGAGCGGAGTGGTGAGCCGGTCGCGCTGCTGGGCGTAACGGAAGCCGAAGCGGCCCTTGTCGCAGAGCCACTCCTCGTTGACCTCGGGGTCGTTGGCGGCGAGCCGCCGCATGACCTTGCCGCGCCGGTGGTCGGTCCGGGTCGCGCAGCCGCCGGCGCAGTGCTCGCACACGGAGGGCGTCGACACCAGGTCGAAGGGCCGGGAGCGGAAGCGGTACGCCGCCGAGGTCAGCGCCCCGACCGGGCAGATCTGGATGGTGTTCCCGGAGAAGTACGACTCGAAGGGGTCGCCCTCGCCGGTGCCGACCTGCTGGAGAGCCCCGCGCTCGATCAGCTCGATCATCGGGTCGCCCGCCACCTGGTTGGAGAACCGGGTGCAGCGCGCGCAGAGCACGCACCGCTCACGGTCCAGCAGCACCTGGGTGGAGATCGGGACGGGCTTCTCGAAGGTGCGCTTCTTCCCGTCGAAGCGGGAGTCGGCGCCGCCGTGCGACATCGCCTGGTTCTGCAGGGGGCACTCGCCGCCCTTGTCGCAGACCGGGCAGTCCAGCGGGTGGTTGATGAGGAGGAGCTCCATCACCCCCTTCTGGGCCTTCTCCGCGACGGGCGAGGTGATCTGCGACTTCACGACCATGCCGTCGGTGCACGTGATGGTGCAGGACGCCATCGGCTTGCGCTGGCCCTCGACCTCGACGATGCACTGCCGGCAGGCGCCGGCCGGGTCGAGGAGCGGGTGGTCGCAGAAGCGCGGGATCTCGATGCCGAGGAGTTCGGCGGCGCGGATGACCAGGGTTCCCTTGGGGACGCTGATCTCGATGCCGTCGATCGTGAGCGTGACGAGGTCCTCGGGCGGAACGGCCGCCTCGCCGCCCCCGGAGGGCGCACTCGTGGTGACTGTCATGCGTTCACCCCCCGGTGAGCGTTCTTGTCGTCTTTGCCGTCGGCCCAGAGGGTCGACCTGGCCGGGTCGAAGGGGCAGCCCTTGCCGGTGATGTGCTGCTCGTACTCCTCGCGGAAGTACTTCAGCGAGGAGAAGATCGGCGAGGCGGCGCCGTCACCGAGGGCGCAGAAGGACTTGCCGTTGATGTTGTCGGCGATGTCGTTGAGCTTGTCGAGGTCGGCCATCTGTCCCTTGCCGGCCTCGATGTCGCGAAGCAGCTGGACCAGCCAGTACGTCCCCTCGCGGCAGGGCGTGCACTTGCCGCAGGACTCATGGGCGTAGAACTCGGTCCAGCGGGTGACGGCCCGCACCACACAGGTGGTCTCGTCGAAGCACTGCAGCGCCTTGGTGCCGAGCATCGATCCGGCGGCGCCGACGCCCTCGTAGTCCAGGGGGACGTCGAGGTGCTCCTCGGTGAACATCGGGGTGGAGGAGCCGCCCGGTGTCCAGAACTTCAGGCGGTGCCCGGCCCGGATGCCGCCGCTCATGTCGAGCAGCTGGCGCAGGGTGATGCCGAGCGGGGCCTCGTACTGGCCGGGGCTGGTGACGTGTCCGCTGAGCGAGTACAGCGTGAAGCCCGGGGACTTCTCGCTGCCCATCGACTTGAACCAGTCCTTGCCCTTGTTCAGGATCGCGGGAACCGAGGCGATGGACTCGACGTTGTTCACCACGGTGGGGCAGGCGTACAGACCGGCGACCGCGGGGAAGGGCGGACGCAGCCGGGGCTGGCCGCGCCGTCCTTCGAGCGAGTCGAGCAGCGCCGTTTCCTCACCGCAGATGTAGGCACCCGCGCCCGCGTGCACGGTGAGTTCCAGGTCGAGCCCGGAGCCGAGGATGTTCGTCCCCAGGTAGCCCGCCTCGTACGCCTCACGCACGGCCTCGTGCAGCCTCCGCAGTACGGGGACGACCTCGCCGCGCAGATAGATGAAGGCGTGCGAGGAGCGGATCGCGTAACAGGCGATCACGATGCCCTCGATGAGGCTGTGCGGGTTGGCGAAGAGGAGCGGAATGTCCTTGCAGGTCCCGGGCTCCGACTCGTCGGCGTTGACCACGAGATAGTGCGGCTTGCCGTCGCCCTGCGGGATGAACTGCCACTTCATCCCGGTGGGGAAGCCCGCGCCCCCGCGTCCGCGCAGACCGGAGTCCTTGACGTACGCGATGAGGTCGTCGGGCGCCATGGCCAGGGCCTTGCGCAGTCCCTCGTACCCGTCGTGGCGGTGGTAGGTGTCGAGGGTCCAGGACTCCGGCTCGTCCCAGAAGGAGGAGAGGACGGGGGCCAGGAGCTTCTCCGGGCTGGTCCCGTTCTTGTCGATCTCGGCTGCCAACGTCATCACTCCCCCTCCTCGGCGGTGGGCCCGGCCGGGTTGTCCGGGTCGGAGGCCGAGGTCTGCTGTGGCGCGTCATGGGAGCTGAGGTGCTCGGCGCCCTTCTGCGGTTCGTCGAGCGGTGCCTCGTCGCCCGCCCGCTCGCCCCGCTGTCCGACCACGCGCGCCTGCGGTGCGGCCTCGCCCCTGGCGAGCTTCAGCCCGACCAGGGAGGCGGCCCCCGCCCCGCCGCTCGCTTCGACGGCGCCGGGGCGCTCGTCGGGGAAGCCGGCCAGGATCCGGGCCGTCTCCTTGTACGTACAGAGGGGTGCGCCGCGGGTGGGCTCGACGGTGCGGCCGGCGATCAGGTCGTCCACGAGCCGCGTCGCGGTCTCCGGCGTCTGGTTGTCGAAGAACTCCCAGTTGACCATCACGACGGGCGCGAAGTCGCAGGCCGCGTTGCACTCGATGTGTTCGAGGGTGACCTTGCCGTCGTCGGTCGTCTCGTCGTTGCCGACGCCCAGGTGGTCCTTGAGCTGGTCGAAGATGGCGTCGCCGCCCATGACCGCGCAGAGGGTGTTGGTGCAGACCCCGACCTGGTAGTCACCGCTCGGCTTGCGTCGGTACATCGTGTAGAAGGTGGCGACCGCGGTGACCTCGGCGGTGGTGAGGCCGAGCTGGTCGGCGCAGAAGGCCATGCCCGTACGGGAGACGTATCCCTCCTCGGACTGCACCAGGTGCAGCAGCGGCAGGAGCGCGGAACGGCTGCCGGGGTAGCGGGCGATCACCTCCTTCGCGTCCGCTTCGAGCCGGGCGAGCACCTCGGCCGGGTAGGCGGGGGCGGGGAGCTGCGGCATCCCCAGGCTGACTTCTTGGTTGGATGCGGTCACCGGTCGACGCCTCCCATCACGGGGTCGATGGACGCGACGGCGACGATGACGTCGGCGACCTGGCCGCCCTCGCACATCGCCGCCATGGCCTGCAGATTGGTGAAGGACGGGTCGCGGAAGTGGACCCGGAAGGGGCGCGTGCCGCCGTCCGAGACGACGTGCACGCCGAGTTCGCCCTTGGGGGACTCGATGGCGGTGTACGTCTGCCCGGCCGGGACCCGGAAGCCCTCGGTCACCAGCTTGAAGTGGTGGATCAGGGCCTCCATGGAGGTGCCCATGATCTTCTTGATGTGGTCGAGCGAGTTGCCGAGCCCGTCGGGTCCCAGCGCGAGCTGCGCGGGCCAGGCGATCTTCTTGTCGGCGACCATGACCGGGCCCGGCTCCAGCCGGTCCAGGCACTGCTCGACGATCCTGAGCGACTGGCGCATCTCCTCCAGCCGGATGAGGAAGCGGCCGTAGGAGTCGCAGGTGTCCGCGGTGGGCACGTCGAAGTCGTAGGTCTCGTAGCCGCAGTACGGGTCGGTCTTGCGCAGGTCGTGCGGGAGTCCGGCGGACCTGAGGACCGGGCCGGTGGCGCCGAGCGCCATGCAGCCGGTCAGGTCGAGGTATCCGACGTCCTGCATACGGGCCTTGAAGATGGGGTTGCCGGTCGCAAGCTTGTCGTACTCCGGCAGGTTCTTCTTCATGGTCTTGATGAACTCGCGGAGCCGGTCGATCGCGCCCATCGGCAGGTCCTGGGCGAGGCCGCCGGGCCGGATGAACGCGTGGTTCATCCGGAGGCCGGTGATCAGCTCGAAGAGATCGAGAACGAGTTCACGATCGCGGAAGCCGTAGATCATGATCGTCGTGGCGCCGAGCTCCATGCCGCCGGTGGCGATGCACACCAGGTGCGAGGAGATCCGGTTGAGTTCCATCAGGAGCACGCGCAGGACGGTGGCCCGGTCCGGGATCTGGTCCTCGATGCCGAGGAGCTTCTCGACCCCGAGGCAGTAGGCCGCCTCGTTGAAGAACGGGGTGAGGTAGTCCATGCGGGTGACGAAGGTGGTGCCCTGCGTCCAGTTCCGGAATTCGAGGTTCTTCTCGATACCGGTGTGGAGGTAGCCGATGCCGCAGCGGGCCTCGGTGACGGTCTCGCCGTCGATCTCCAGGATCAGCCGCAGCACGCCGTGCGTGGACGGGTGCTGGGGGCCCATGTTGACGATGATGCGTTCGTCGTCGGACTTGGCGGCGGATTCGACGACCTCGTCCCAGTCGCCGCCGGTGACTGTATATACAGTCCCCTCGGTCGTGGCACGGGGTGTCGCGTGGGGAGTGGTCATCAGGAGTACGACCTCCGCTGGTCCGGAGCCGGGATCTGGGCGCCCTTGTACTCGACGGCGATGCCGCCGAGCGGGTAGTCCTTGCGCTGCGGGAAGCCCTGCCAGTCGTCCGGCATCATGATCCGGGTCAGGGCCGGGTGCCCGTCGAAGACGAGACCGAAGAAGTCGTACGCCTCGCGCTCGTGCCAGTCGTTGGTCGGATAGACCTCGACGAGGGACGGGATGTGCGGGTCGCTGTCCGGGGCCGACACCTCCAGGCGGATCAGCCGCCCGTGGGTGAGCGAGCGCAGGTGGTAGACCGCGTGCAGCTCGCGCCCCTTGTCCCCCAGGTAGTGGACACCGCTGACGCCCGTACAGAGCTCGAAGCGCAGGGCGGGGTCGTCGCGCAGGGTGCGGGCGACCTGGACCAGGTGCTCGCGTGCGATGTGGAAGGTCAGCTCGCCCCGGTCGACGACGGTCTTCTCGATGGCATTCACCGGGAGCAGGTCCTGTTCCTCCAGGGCCCCTTCCAGCTCGTCGGCCACCTCGTCGAACCAGCCGCCGTACGGTCGGGAGGTGGCCCCCGGCAGGGTCACCGTGCGGACGAGACCGCCGTAGCCGGAGGTGTCACCGCCGTTGTTGGCACCGAACATCCCCTTACGTACGCCGATGACCTCACCGGAGTCGTCGCGCGGGACGGGCACCTGCCCGCCGTTGCCGTTCTGTTCCTCGCTCATCGCAGCAGCCCCTTCATCTCGATCAGGGGGAGTGCGTTGAGCGCCGCCTCCTCCGCCTCGCGGGCGGCCTCCTCCGCGTTGACCCCGAGCTTGGAGCCCTGGATCTTCTGGTGGAGCTTGAGGATGGCGTCGATCAGCATCTCGGGACGCGGCGGGCATCCCGGCAGATAGATGTCGACCGGGACAATATGATCAACACCCTGAACAATGGCGTAATTATTGAACATTCCACCCGATGACGCACAAACCCCCATGGAGATGACCCACTTGGGGCTCGGCATCTGGTCGTAGACCTGCCGCAGGACGGGTGCCATCTTCTGGCTGACCCGCCCTGCGACGATCATCAGATCCGCCTGCCGCGGCGATCCGCGGAAGACCTCCATCCCGAAACGGGCCAGGTCGTACCGCCCTGCACCGGTCGTCATCATCTCGATGGCGCAGCAGGCGAGGCCGAACGTGGCGGGGAAGACGGACGATTTCCGTACCCAGCCGGCGGCCTGCTCAACGGTGGTCAGCACGAAGCCGCTCGGCAGCTTCTCTTCGAGTCCCATGGTGTGCCCCTCAGCCCCTCAGTCCCATTCCAGGCCGCCCCGGCGCCACACATACGCGTAGGCGACGAAGACGGTGAGCACGAAGAGCAGCATCTCCACGAGCCCGAAGATCCCCAGGGCGTCGAAGGTGACCGCCCAGGGATAGAGGAAGACGATCTCGATGTCGAAGACGATGAACAGCATCGCCGTCAGGTAGTACTTGATGGGGAAACGGCCGCCTCCGGCTGGCGTGGGGGTGGGTTCGATGCCGCACTCGTACGCTTCGAGCTTTGCCCGGTTGTACCGCTTGGGGCCGATAAGCGTGGCCATGACCACGGAGAAGATCGCAAACCCTGCCCCGAGGGCGCCGAGCACGAGGATGGGCGCGTAGGCATTCACGCTCCTCGCTCCTTCCAGTCGTCCTTGACCGTTGGACCGCATCGGGCGACCGGCTCGCCACCTCACCAAGATCGTGCACATGTGAGGCAGTTCACAAGCCCGACTGCCCCGCATCCTATGCCTGCCGTCCTGTGATCTGCGACACGGGGTACAGCAACGTCTTTGTGATCTCCACCACCTGACGAACGATCATGAAGTCGGATGAGCGGTGATCTTCACACGCGAAGCGGCCGTGCGGTTACGAGACGTGACATCTCGCGGCGTTACCGCTGGTCAAAGGCGCATGGCTCTATCAATCGACAGCCCATACAGGCAAATTGGCGGTGGACGCCGAGCTGGTGATATAGGGATCGGCCGCATTTCGGGGCCACTCGGACGGGGGGCCTCCGGTACCGATGTGGACAATGCGCACGCATTCACGACCCGATGGCCGCCCCTCCGACGGACGGCCATGGAAACGGACATGACTCACCAATAGGTCAGGTCGCCCCGCGGTGGCGGCCGGCCCCGCTCCGCACGCGGCGCGCGTCCGCGCGGTTGCCTCTCACAGGAGACTCATGCTGTGACCTGCGCCACTCCATGCGGGCTTCAAGAACAGCGGGCTTGGCCAACCGTGTGAACGGATGGTAAGCGACGGGCAATTCGGGCGTATCGAAAGAACCCCGTGATCACAGCGGTGCGCAGGCGTGCCCGTTTTGCCCGTTAGGGCGTCAATAAGGGCCCCGAATAAGCGGATTCACAGATTCCGAACGTAACTGTGTCGCAACACACGTTTCTTGATGGGACCCCTACAGCCCTGATAGCGCTAGTACTCATGTCCCACACCGCTCACATACCCAGCCACCGGAAGCCCCGCCAGAGCGCCTCGAAGACGGCGCTGCGGGCAGGAGTTGCCGGTGGCGTCCTCAGCACCATCGCGGTCGCAGGTGCCGCAGGCCCGGCCCAGGCCGAGCCGGTGACCCAGACCATCGAGATGCCCACCATCACGGCCGGGCTCTCCACATCCGTCGCCGCGTCCGCGCAGGCAACCCAGGCGGTCGCTCTCGACCTCGAGACGCAGGCTCACGAGGACGCCGCGGCCGCCACCGCCGCCAAGACCGCCAAGAAGGCCAAGGCCGAGGCGGTCCGCAAGGCGGAGGCCAAGAAGAAGGCCGAAGCAGCCGCCAAGGCCAAGGCGGAGGCCGCCGAGCGCGCCTCCCGCACCGCCGAGCGCACCACGCTCAGCGCCTCCACCGGCTCGTCCTCCTCCTCGTCGTCGTCCAGCGCCACCGGGTCCGCCGCGTCCGTCATCGCGTTCGCGCAGTCCCAGATCGGCGATGCGTACGTCTCCGGCGGCACCGGCCCGAACTCGTGGGACTGCTCGGGTCTGGTCCAGGCCGCCTTCGGCTCGGTCGGCATCGACCTGCCGCGCGTCTCGCAGAGCCAGTCGACCGCCGGGACCCAGGTCTCGCTCGACAACCTCCAGCCCGGCGACATCCTGTACTGGGGCGGCGCAGGCAGCGCGTACCACGTCGGGATCTACGTGGGCGGCGGCCAGTTCGTCGGCGCGCAGAACTCCAGCACCGGCGTCGTGCAGAAGTCCCTGGACTACGACCCGCCGTCGGGCGCCGTCCGCGTTCTCTGATTCACAAGCCGATTCACAAGCTGATTCACCAGCCGATTCGCCGGCTGCTCCAGCAGATCCGCGCGTCCGGGCACGACCACGGGCCGTCACCCACGCTCAGGTGACGGCCCGTCGTCATGCCCCGGTACGGAGACCGGCCTCGCGGCCCGCGGCCCGGCGCTGACCGGGCAGCAGCGGCTTCCCGTGCGCGGCTGCCTCCCGACGCAGGAGCAGCGCCCCGGCCACACAGGTGAGTCCGGCGAGCACGAAGCCGTACGGCGGGGTCGAGCCCGAGGGCTGCGTCTCGTAGACGAGTGCCGCCGAGAGCACGATCAGCACGTCCCGGACCTTGCTGTCGGCCGCGGTGGCGGCGAGCACGGCCGTCCCCCAGAGCAGGTACCACGGCTGCACCATCGGGGAGAGCGCCACCAGGGCCACCAGCCCGAGGCCCAGCCCGTGCACCGCTTCCAGCCGTCCGGCGGCGGAGCGCCACGCCAGCAGCAGGATCAGGGCGACCCCCGCGGCCAGGCTCAGATTCTGCACGGCGGCCTTCACCGGGTCCGGATCGGTCCCGGCGAGCAGCCGCAGGAGGTGGCCGAGCCCGAGGCCCAGATCGCTGCTCACCGAGAGCGCGGTGTGGATCCGCCCCGCGACGCCCTGCGTGCCCACCCAGCCGAAGCCGGTCCCGCCGAGCAGCGTCATCAGCACCACGACCGCCCCGGCCACCGCCCCCGGGCCGATCAGCCCCTTCGCCACCCGGCGTACGAGCCCTCCGCCGGCGGCCCGGCCCACCAGGACGGCGACGAACAACAGCGCCACCGCCGCCGGGGTCTTGACCATCATGGCGAGCCCGATGAGCACCGAGCCGCCGATCCATCTCCCGCGCAGCGCGAGCACGACGCCCGCCAGCATCAGGCCGATCATCAGCCCGTCGTTGTGGAGACCGCCCGCCACGTGCATCAGCAGCAGCGGGTTCAGCGCGCCCAGCCACAACGCGGCGCCCGGGCTGCGGCCGTGCTCCCGCGCCAGGTGCGGCAGCGCCCAGGCGATCAGCGCCAGCGCCGCCAGGGCGATCAGCCGCATCGCGAGGACGGCGGGCACGATCGTGCCGCCGGTCGCCCAGGCCACGCCGCGCGCCAGGACGAGGAAGAACGGGCCGTACGGCGCCGGGGTGTCGGTCCAGTGACCGCCGACGCTCGCGGCGGCGTCCCCGCCCGGTCCGGCGGGATCCAGCACGGACGGGCCCACCTCGTAGACGTCATGGCCTTCGAGGACCATCGCGCCCTGGGCGATGTAGCTGTAGACGTCGGCGCTGTAGAGCGGCGGGGCCACCACGAACGGCGCGGCCCACCACACCAGGGTGACCAGGCTGTCCCGTACGCCGGCGCCCGTCCTGCCGTACAGCCACCAGGCGACGACGAGCACGGTCAGCCCGCCGTACGCCAGGGCGTGACCGGCCGCGGTGGCGGCGGTGCCGTGCGGCACCCAGAGCCCCCACGGGTCATGGGCGGGCAGCGTCCCGACGGCCCAGCCGCCCACGACGGCCGCCGTCGCCCCTGCCGCCCCCAGCAGGCGGTACCTTCCGCCGTTCCCTGTCCCCGGTGCCCGCATGGTCCGCAAACCTATCGCAGGGGCCGGGGCGGCCTCGGGCCCGTCGGTTCAGGCCTTCGGGGCGACCTTCGAGAGGCCGTTGATGATGCGGTCCATGGCGTCGCCGCCCGTCGGGTCGGTGAGGTTGGCGAGCATCTTCAGCGTGAACTTCATCAGGACGGGGTGGCTCAGACCGCGCTGCGTCGCGATCTTCATGACCTTCGGGTTCCCGATCATCTTCACGAAGGCGCGGCCCAGCGTGTAGTAACCGCCGTAGGTGTCCTTCAGGATCTTCGGGTAGTGCTGGAGGGCCAGTTCCCGCTGGGCGGGGGTGGCACGGGCGTGGGCCTGGACGATGACGTCCGCCGCGATCTGGCCCGACTCCATGGCGTACGCGATGCCCTCGCCGTTGAACGGGTTGACGAGGCCGCCCGCGTCACCGACGAGCAGCAGGCCCTTGGTGTAGTGCGGCTGGCGGTTGAAGGCCATCGGGAGCGCGGCGCCGCGGATCGGCGTCGTCATGTTCTCCGGGGTGTAGCCCCAGTCCTCCGGCATCGAGGCGCACCAGGCCTTGAGCACCTCGCGCCAGTCGAGCTCCTTGAAGGCGGACGAGGAGTTGAGGATGCCGAGGCCGACGTTGGACGTGCCGTCGCCCATGCCGAAGATCCAGCCGTAGCCGGGCAGCAGACGGTCCTCGGCGCCGCGCCGGTCCCACAGCTCCAGCCAGGACTCCAGGTAGTCGTCGTCGTGGCGGGGCGAGGTGAAGTACGTACGGACGGCGACGCCCATCGGGCGGTCCTCGCGCCGGTGCAGGCCCATGTTGAGGGAGAGCCGGGTGGAGTTGCCGTCCGCGGCGACGACGAGCGGGGCGTGGAAGGTGACCGGGGTCTTCTCCTCGCCGAGCTTGGCGTGGACGCCGGTGATGCGTCCGGTGCGCTCGTCCTTGACGGGCTCGCCGACGTTGCAGCGCTCGTACAGCCGGGCGCCGGCCTTCTGGGCCTGGCGGGCCAGTTGCTCGTCGAAGTCGTCGCGCTTACGGACCAGACCGTAGTCCGGGTACGAGGCGAGGTCCGGCCAGTCCAGCTGGAGGCGGGAGCCGCCGCCGATGATGCGCAGGCCCTTGTTGCGCAGCCAGCCGGCCTCTTCGGAGATGTCGATGCCCATGGAGACGAGCTGCTTGGTGGCGCGCGGGGTGAGACCGTCGCCGCAGACCTTCTCACGCGGGAAGGCCGTCTTCTCCAGCAGGAGGACGTCGAGTCCGGCCTTGGCGAGGTAGTACGCGGTCGTGGAGCCGGCTGGGCCCGCTCCGACGACGATCACGTCCGCGCTGTGCTCGGAGAGGGGCTCGGTCACGGTCGGATCTCCCGAAGACTCGAATTCGCGTGCCGCGCGGCACATGTCGCGTGCAGTCTATGGGTGCCTGCTGATCAACCTCCCGAAGGGCTCCCCGATGCCGCACGTGCCTGACACCGCCCCGTCCGTACATCTGCGTGTCCCCACCGACGAGGACGCCCTGGCCTGGCACCGGGTCTTCGACGATCCGGAGGTGATGGAGTTCCACGGCGGACGCGCGGCGGAGTACTCCGTGTACGAGGAGTTGACCGCCCGCCAGCGCCGGCACGACGCGGAGCTGGGCCACTGTCTGTGGACGGTGCTGGACGACGCCGGTGCGGTGCTCGGCTTCACGGGCGCCCAGCCGTGGCCGCACGAGTCGTTCGGGCCGGTCGGCGAGATAGAGATCGGCTGGCGGCTGGGCCGGGCCGCGTGGGGGCACGGCTACGCGACGGCCGCCGGGCGGGCCACGCTGGAGCGGTTGAGGGAGCTCGGGGTGCCGGAGGTCGTGGCGATGGTCAACACGCGGAACGCCCGCTCGGTGGCGGTGGCCGTCCGTCTCGGCATGCGGCGGGCCGAGACGTACACGTCCCCGGTGTCGAAGCAGGAGGCGTACTGCTTCCGGCTGGAGCTCTGAGCCCTCGCGGGGTCAGGCGCGTACGCCCCGGTGGAGTGCCACCACTCCGCCGGTGAGGTTGCGCCAGGCCACGTCCGACCAGCCGGCCTTCTGCAGCAGCGTCGCGAGGCCGGCCTGGTCGGGCCAGGCGCGGATCGACTCGGCGAGGTAGACGTAGGCGTCCGGGTTGGACGACACCGCCCGCGCCACCGGTGGCAGCGCGCGCATCAGGTACTCGGTGTAGACGGTCCGGAAGGGCGTCCACGTCGGCTGGGAGAACTCGCAGATCACCACGCGTCCGCCCCGCTTGGTCACCCGGTACAGCTCGCTCAGCGCGGCGCCGGTGTCCTGGATGTTGCGCAGCCCGAAGGAGATCGTGACCGCGTCGAAGGTCTCGTCCTTGAACGGGAGTTTCGTGCCGTCGCCCGCGGTGAAGGGCATCCACGGGTGGCGCTCCTTGCCGACCCGGAGCATCCCGATGGAGAAGTCGCAGGGCACCACGTAGGCGCCGGCCCGCGCGAAGGGCTGCGAGGAGGTGGCCGTGCCGGCCGCCAGGTCGAGGATCTTCTGGGCCGGGCGGGCGTCGACGGCGCGGGCGACCTCCTTGCGCCAGAGCCGCGCCTGGCCGAGCGACAGCACGTCGTTGGTGAGGTCGTAGTTCGCCGCCACGTCGTCGAACATCGAGGCGACTTCGTGCGGCTGCTTGTCCAGGGAGGCTCGGGTCACCCTCCCATTCAAGCAGCCCCGCTCCCGGTGTCCGGTGGCGGCGTGGGCGGGTCCCGGACACGGCGTAATCGTCGACCGGCCCCGAATCCGGGAACAGCACCGCCCCGGTCGGCGTCTCGCCCCTGGAGGAGGACGTCGGTCCATGCGCCCTGGAGGGCGGTGACCGCGCAGGTGCGCGGTCACCGCCGTAGTGCCTCCGCCGGTTCGATCTGCGCGGCCCGCCAGGCCGGGTAGAGGCCGGCCAGCACGCCGATGACCAGCCCGATCACGGGGGCGGCGGCCACCGTCGCGGTGTGGACCACGGGTGTCCAGTCCCGTACCACGGCGACCGCCACGACGGTGAGGGTTCCCAGTGAGGTGCCGACCAGGCCCCCCAGCGCTCCCAGCGCCCCCGACTCGGCGAGGAACTGGACGGTGACATGCCGTCCGCGGGCGCCGAGCGCCCGCCGGAGACCGATCTCACCCGTGCGTTCCAGGACGGCGACCAGTGTGGTGTTGGCGATGCCGACGGCTCCGATGATCAGACAGATCCCGGCGAGCACCAGGAAGAGCTGGTTCAGGTCGGAGGTGACCTTCGAACGGAGGGACTTGGGATCGGGCGGCGCCACCGCCCGGAGGTATTCGGGGTGGTCGGGCCGCAGGGCGGTCGGAGCCAGATACGCCACCTGCTGGGCCGCGCCGATGTCGGTCGCGATGAGCATGTGCGTCCCGGAGTCCTGGGGCGCGCCCCAGATGTCCTCGGCAGTGGTGCGTGGGACGACGACCGACATCAGCAGTTCGGCCTTGCGCTCGACGTCGCCGATGATCCCGATGACGGTGAACGGCTCGTCCCCGATGAAGATCGCCGGACGCGTCTCCAGTGTGGCGATCCCCAGCCTGGCCGCGGTGGAGGCGCCGAGGACGGCGACCCGCTCCTTCGTGCGTGAGTGGTAGTCGTCGTAGAGCCGGCCCTGGACGAGATCCGGCACGGCGGCCTGCAGAGCGCCCGGTGACGCGGCGACCACGTCGACCTGCTGCCCGTCCGCGCCGTCGCCGACGGGGGAGGACCGGACGGCACTGCCCTCGTCGAGCCGCACCTCGTAGTACACACCGGCGTGCTGGACCCCGCCCAGCCGCTCGATACGCGCGTCCGCGTCGGCGGGGAATCCGGGACCCGCGAATTCGTCCTGGTCCTGCGCGACGTCCTCGACGGTCACCTCGGTGGCGCTGAGTACGTTGAACCGCGCGTCGATCTGTGAGGAAGCGGTCGCGGTCAGCCCGAGGATCGCGACGAACGTGCCGACGCCGAGCACCGTGCCAAGGGCGGTGAGAGCCGACCGCGCGGGTCGTTGGAGCACTCCCGCGACCGCCTCACCGAGCACGTCGTACGAGCTGAAGCGGGACGGTTCGACGGGCCGGGGGCCCCTGGTCCTGCCACCGCCCTTCGCTCCTCCGTCCTTCGTCGGGCGACCGGGAAGCCTCATGCCGCCGCCTGTTCCAGAAGGTGTCCGTCACGGATCGCGACCGTGCGGCCGCCGCGGGCCGCGACACCCGCGTCGTGGGTGATGACGAGCACGGTCATCCCGTCGGCGTGCAGTTCGTCGAGGAGTTCGAGGACGGTACCGGCGTTGGCGGAATCGAGGTTCCCCGTCGGTTCGTCGCACAGCAGGAGCGAGGGGCGGGCCACCAGGGCGCGGGCGATGGCCACCCGTTGGCGCTCGCCGCCCGACAGCCGGGTCGGAAGTGCCTCGACGCGGTGGCCGAGCCCCACCCGTTCGAGGGCTTCGCGTGCGGCCGGGACGCGTTCGCGTCGGCGGAAGCCGTTGTAGACCATGGCGAGCGTGACGTTCTCCAGCGCGGAACGGTGGGGCAGCAGATGGAAGGACTGGAAGACGAAACCGATGCGACGCCCACGCAGCGCGGTGCGGTCGCCGTCCTTCAGTGCACCGGTGTCGATGCCGTCCAGGAGATACCTGCCGGTGGTGGGCGCGTCCAGCAGACCCGCGATGTTGAGGAAGGTCGACTTACCCGACCCGGAGGGGCCGACCACGGTCACGAACTCGCCGCGCTCGATCCGCAGATCACAAGGGCTGAGAGCAGGAACGGGTGGCGGGCCCGGGTAGGTCAGGCCGACCTGACGGAAGTCGATGACGGGCGCACCCGCCGCTCCGGGGCCGGGCCGCTCGCCGGCACCGTGCGCGGATCTCACGGCGTCTTCACCTCTCCCCCGGCCGCCAGACCGGGATTGACGCCGGTCATGACGTTGTCCCCTTCGGCGAGACGGCCACCGTCGACCGGCTTGATCTCGACGTATCCGTCGCCGGTCGTCCCCGGCCGCACCTCGACGCGGCGACGGGACGCGCCCTCCACCACGGTCACGGTCGTACGTCCGTCGGCGCCCGCGGACACCGCGCTGACGGGAACCACCAGCGCGTCACCGTCCGTGGCGGCCGCCTCGATGGTCAGTCGCACGTCCTGCCCCGCGAGTCCGGCGTCGAGCGGGCGGTCGGGCCGGATCACCATGGCGTAGCCCCTCTCACCCGCCGACGCCGGCGCCTGGCCGTCCGCGTCAGCGCCGGTCGCCGGCGCCTGGGCGTCCGGGAGCGTCATGGTGCCCGCGACCGTCAGGACTTCGGCCGAGGCCGTGACACCGCTGACCTCGGACAGGATCTCGACCTTCTGGCCGGGCCTGACCAGCCCCTTCTGGTGTTCCTGGAGCTGCGCGCTCACCACCAGGGCGCCACCGGAGACAGTCATCGCGGGCCCGGACACCTGCGAACCCACGCGGGCGGCCACGGAGTCCACACGTGCCGGGAAGTCTTCCAGGAAGACCACTTCGCCGGCCGGCAGCAGGGGACCCGAAGCGGCCTGGGCCTGGCCGAGCCGTTGACGCGCCTCGGCCAGATCCTCCCGCGCCCGTTGCACGGCACGATCCGTTCCGCCGTCGGACGCGGGCTTCCTGGCCGCCTCGCCCTGTGCTGCGGTGTCGGCCGCTCCGCCGGTGCCGCCGGACTCCGTCGCGCCGCCGCGCGAAGCGTCCTCGGCGTCCTCCAGGGCGCGTTGCGCTCCGGTCACCGCTTCCTGCGCCGAGGTGAGGGACTCGCCCCCGTCGGCGACGGCGGGCAGCGGGTCGTAGCCGATCGACGTGTAGAACCCCGTGAGCGCGGCCTTCGTCCCGGACCCGAAGGTGCCCGCCCTGTCCTGGCCCGTCCCGTGCCCCTGCGCCCTCAGCGCCCTCTGCAACTGCTCGACGTCGTCACCGACGGTCCCGGGCTTGAGATCGCGGTAGACCGGCAGTTTCCCGCGCAGCGTGAACACGGGCCGCCCGGACACCTCCATCAGCACCTTTCCCGCGGTGATCCGGTCGCCGACCGACACCGGCAGCTTGGTGATCACCGGGGTGCCCGCGTTCTCACCGCTCACCGAGGGGCTGATCGCCACGGTCTGGCCGGCGGTGGCCATCCCCCGCACGATGACCGTGTCCCGCAGGACGCGCTTCTCGACCCGGGCCACGAGCACGTCCATCGGCGGTGGACCCGCCTCGGCGGCTGCCTGCGCGGGCGACTTGATGACCTGGGACGCCGCGACGCCCGCACCGGCCAGGACCACGGCACCGGCGACCACCGCCGCCACCCAGCGGCGCCGGCGCGTCAGTCCTGAATCCGCCGCGGGTGCCTCCGCGGTCGGCTCCACCTCCGGGGAAGGCGACGAGGGGACCTCTGCCACGTTCATCCCCCGACCTTGCCGCCCGTCCCGGGCTTCCCCACGCGGCATGCCTTCGTCGCGGCCACGGCTTCGGGGGACGTCTTCAGATCCAGCTTCTCCAGGCCGTCGTGGTCACCGGTCGTCGGGTTCGGGTCCGGGAAGTCCTCGACGCCGTGCTCCCGCATGCAGTCGGTGAACGCCTGTGCCACGGCGAGCTCTTCCGGGCTCGCGTCAGGAACGACGAGCTTGTCGGCGCACGCCGCCTCGGCCTCCTTCACCTCGGCGGGGTCGGCCTTCGCCTCGTCGACCACGGGCACTCCGGAGCCGGTGTCCCGCATGGGAACGCCCCGTTCCCCGATGCAGGCGAAATAGGCGGCCTGCTTCGGATCGGCATCGGAGCCCTTCTCCCGCGCAGCGGCGGACGGCGAGGCCGAGGCCTCCGAAGCGACTCTGCCCTCCCCACCGCCCGGGGAGCCGCCGGAGCAGCCGGTCACCAGTAATCCGAGCGTGATCAGAGCCGGGGCAGAAGCCGTCCGGACCCGTCGAAGAACCACAGGAATCCCCTTCGCGATGCTCCCGCCGCACAGCCACGGCGCCGGAGCCACGGCGCACATACACAAGCGCCTCAACTGCACGGTAGGCGACGGGGAGCCACTCGCACACTGTCCCAACGTACAGTGGTGGCACCAGAATTGAACGTGTTTGACTCATCGGCGGCCAAGTCCCGGCTCCGGCGCCCGAAGTGCCGGAGCGAGGTCAAGACACCACCGAAAGGCGACATCGATGAACACGCGCAAAGTGCTCCGCGCCGCCGCGACCACCTCTCTGGTCCTCTCCGCCATCGCGGTGAGCGCCGGTTCGGCCTCCGCGGCCGGCAAGGACGGCTACGTCACCAGCGGCGAATTCGGACTGTTCTGCTTCCAGAACCAGACCAACTCGGTCTTCGACCTCCTGGTCGACGACGCCAACTTCAACAACGACTACTTCAAGGGCTCCCAGTCCTGCAGTGGTCACACCACCAACGACTGGACCGAGTCGTACCTGAACCTCGACACCTTCGAATGGAGCGTGCACACCGACGCGAACGGCAACGGCACCGCCGGGTACCTGCCCGCCGGTTACCGCGGTAACGCCTCCGCGAAGTTCAAGAACACGATCTCGTCCGCGTACTACGTCGTCTGATCCGGCGCGCCGGCCACAGAGCGACGGTCCAGCCGGCTGACGTGGCGCCATGAGCCACACGGTCGACCGGTGCTCCGCCCGTAAGCGCCGGGCGGAGCACCGATCGACGGCGGATACTACCTGTTCACGACCGGAGCCACCATGCCTGCGCGACGCCTCCTCCCAGTCACCCGTAGCGGCATCATCGCAGCCGTTGCTCTGCTCGCCCTCGCCGGATGCTCGTCCTCCGGTTCCGGGGGTGAGGACCCGAAGAGCGAGCCTCCGGCCGGCGACGTTCCCGTGGTGCTGGACAGCAGGTCCCTCCAGTTCCCGCTTGAGGCCTACGTCCCGGACGCGGCACAGCGTGCGACCTTCGGCGAGGCCCAGGACGTCCTCACCGACCGGTGCATGCGGCGCTACGGATACCGGTACGCGGTCCGCAGCCACAGGGGCGAACGGGGGGACAACGCCACGAGGTACGGGGTCAGCGACGCGGCCACCGCCGCGCGCTACGGCTACAGCAACCCCGAGGTGGCGGACGGCTCGCCGAAGCCGGCCCAGAAAGCACTCGGCGCCAACGAGAAGCTCATCCTGCACGGCGAGGACAAGGTCGATCCCTCCAAAGCAGTGCCCATGAGCCAGGAGGAGGCGGAGAAGTCGGACAAGGGGGCCATCACCGTGGCCGGCAAGAAGGTCCCCGCCGGCGGCTGCCTCCGTGAGGGGTTCCTCAAGCTCTACGCGCCCACCGATGACTCGGTGGACATCATGGTGCCGCAGAACTTCGCCTTCGACGCCAACGGGCGTTCGCGTGAGGACAGTCGCGTGGCGAAGGCGATCAAGGCGTGGTCGGCCTGCATGGCCGAACAGGGCTACCGGACGGAGAACCCGGTCAGTCCGCAGAGCGATCTCGGCTTCGGCGACACCTCGCTCACCACACCCAAGGCCGTGGCGGCCGCCAAGCAGGATGTCGCCTGCAAGAAGGAAACCAATCTGATCGGCATCTGGTACGCGGTGGAGAAGGCCTATCAGAAACGCATCATCGACCAGAACGCGGAGACTCTCGAAACCGTCAAGAACCAGCTCACGGAACGGCTGCGTCTCGCCGCCGAGTTGACCTCATGAGCCTTTCGACCTCACCCCGGTCGCCCTCCGAAAGGGGTTGTTCCACCATGCGTGTACACCGGTTCACCCGCGCCGCCCTCACGGGCTCCTTCCTGATGGCCGCTTTCTCGTTCGCCACCGTCGGCCCCTCGTACGCGGCGGGGAAGGACGGAACGCTCAGCGCGGGCGAGATGGGCCTCTACTACAACTCCAACCGGGGCGGCGCCGTCTTCGACCTTCCGTCGCACGGACAGGACCCCGATCTCGGAAACGACTATTTCAAGGGCTCCCTTAACGGCGCCGGGCAGCGGGTCGCCAACAACACGGCCTCCTACTGGAACCGCACCACGGACAACAGCCTCCTGGTCTACACCGGGACGAATTACACCGGGACATACGGTTATGTCCCGGCGGGCTACATCGGCAACGCGTCCGTCACCTTCAAGAACACGATCTCGTCCGTCAGCACCGCGTACATCATCGGCTGAATCAATGGGGAGACGCGGCACTCGCGGCACTCGCACAGCCGAAAGGCGACGTCGCCGAAAACGACAACGGACGTTTCTGACCGCCGCCCTCGCCGCGCTCGTCGTCGGCCTGGGCGGCGCTGTCGCGTTCCTCGCACGCGACGACACCCCCGCCGAGGCCCGGGCTCCGCGGCCGGCCCGCACCACCGGCCCGCCCGCCCCCGCCCCGAGCGAGTCGTCGGCAACCTCTTCGCCGACCGCCTCCCCCTCGGCGTCCCCCTCCAGCAGCCCGCCACGGGACATCGCCGTTCCGGACCGCGGGCCGGGCACGTTCACCCCGGCGCACACCGCGGGCGAACGACAGGGCCAAGGGCGCGTACGCCGGTACAAGGTCGAGGTCGAGAACGGCATCGACCTGGATCCGGACGAAGCGGCCCGGTCGGTGTCCGCGATCCTGGGCGGCTCCCAGGGCTGGACCAACGACCCCGCCTACGGATTCCAGCTGGTCTCCTCCGGCCCGGCGGACTTCACGGTCCGCATCGCCACGCCGGGCACCACCGACCGGCTCTGCTTCGTGACGACCCCGAGCAGCAAGGGGAACGTGAATTGCCGGGTGCAGCATTCCGTCGTGGTCAATCTGAAACTGTGGGTACGCGGTTCACCGCAGTTCGACGGCCCGATCGAGGATTACCGGGCATTGATCATCAATCACGAGGTCGGACACGAAATCGGCCGGGGGCACGAGACCTGTCCGGGCCCGGGACAACCCGCGCCCGCCATGATGCAACAGATCAAGGGGCTTCTCGGATGCACAGCCAATGCCTGGCCGTACGACAGTCATGGACGCTATCTGGCAGGTCCCTTCGTCCCCTGATCCCCGATGCTGGACACTGCGCGCGACCCGGCCCTTTCCGGTCAGTGGCGCGATATATCTGATTCACCTCCCGGAGACGCGGCTGGTATGGTCCAAACATCAACTGGTCGAGTGTTCCCGGGGGGGGATCATGCGAACCCACTGCCCGATTTGCGGTTCAAATGCGAAGCATTCCGACATTATGGCGATACTGAAAGCGAAGAGACCGGACACCGGAACGCACACGCTCACCGAACAGGAATGTGCAGTGTTCGTGCGCCTGCAGACCGGCCCCTCCAACGCGGAGCTGGGCCGGTGCATGCATCTGACGGAGCGCACCGTCAAATTCCATCTCGCAAACATACGAAGCAAACTGGGCGGGATTTCCCGGCTCCAGCTGTGTCTGCTCGCGGCGCATCACGAGGTCTGCCTGACCGCGGAGAGACACGACGTCTGCCTGACCGCGTGACGCGCGGTCGCCCCGCACCCGCCGCGCAGGGCGGCCCGCGCTCACCGCTGCCGGTACACCAGCCGCCCGCCGAGCACCGTGGCGACGCAGGTCCCGGCGCCGGCCGCGGCCAGCGCCGCCTCGTCGGGTACGTCGAAGACCGCGAGGTCGGCGCGTCCGCCGACGGTGAGCGGGCCGTGCACGGAACCCGGCAGGTCACCGCCGTGGACGAACGGGTCCAGGTCCGGCTCGTCCAGGAGCCCGCCGGGAGGTCCCGCGACCGCCGTGAGCCCCGAGCGGGCCACGGCGGTGCGTACGGCGTGGTCGTCGAACGGGCCCGCCACATGGGTGGTGCCGTGGCGCAGCATGCGCTGCAGCCCCCGGCGCACGCTGCCGGCCCGGCGGGGCTCGTCCATCCGCTCGGCCAGCGCCTCGAAGTCCGCCCCGGTCAGGGGCTGTTCGCCGAGCTCGCCCGCCTCGCGCGGGTCGGGGTGGTAGCAGCGGGTCAACAGGGGGACGACGTCCCACTGCCGCAGGCCGGGGGTGAGGACGCCCGGCCACCGCCGGATCCGGGCGGTGGGGTGCGCGGCCGTCACCTCGTCGTACGGTCCGAGGGCCACGATCCGGTCGCCGTCCACCACGACGGCGCCGCCCTCGACGCCTGCGGCGCCGACCGGGAGGACCAGCGGCGCGGCGTGAACGGTCAGCACGGTGACGTCAGTTGGCGTCGAGGAGCTTGAGCTCGGGGTGCGCGGTGCCGCCCGCGATCGCCGTGGAGGAGATGTGCGAGACGACGCGCTCGTCGACCGGGTCGTTCGCCGGGTCGTCGTGGACGACCAGGTGCTCGTACGTCGTGGCGCGCTGGGCGGGGACGCGGCCCGCCTTGCGGATCAGGTCGATGATCTCCAGCCGGTTGGAGCGGTGCTTGGCACCGGCCGAGGAGACGACGTTCTCCTCCAGCATGATCGAGCCGAGGTCGTCCGCGCCGTAGTGCAGGGACAGCTGGCCGACCTCCTTGCCCGTGGTCAGCCAGGAGCCCTGGATGTGGGCGACGTTGTCGAGGAAGAGCCGGGCGATGGCGATCATCCGCAGGTACTCGAAGAGCGTGGCCTGCGTCTGCCCCTTCAGCTTGTTGTTCTCCGGCTGGTAGGTGTACGGGATGAAGGCGCGGAAGCCGCCCGTACGGTCCTGGACGTCGCGGATCATCCGCAGGTGCTCGATGCGCTCGGCGTTGGTCTCGCCGGTGCCCATCAGCATGGTGGAGGTGGACTCGACACCGAGGCCGTGCGCGATCTCCATGATCTCCAGCCAGCGCTCGCCGGACTCCTTGAGCGGGGCGATCGCCGTGCGCGGCCGGGCCGGCAGGAGTTCGGCACCGGCTCCGGCGAAGGAGTCGAGACCGGCGGCGTGGATCCGGCTGATGGCCTCTTCGGCGGAGACCTTGGAGATCCGGGCCATGTGCTCGATCTCGGAGGCGCCCAGCGAGTGGATGACCAGCTCCGGGAACGCCTTCTTGATCGCGGAGAAGTGCTCCTCGTAGTACTCGACGCCGTAGTCCGGGTGGTGCCCGCCCTGGAACATGATCTGGGTGCCGCCGAGCTCGACGGTCTCCGCGCAGCGGCGCAGGATGTCGTCGAGGTCGCGGGACCAGCCCTTGGCGGTGTCCTTGGGCGGCGCGTAGAACGCGCAGAACTTGCACGCCGTGACACAGACGTTGGTGTAGTTGATGTTGCGCTCGATGATGTACGTCGCGATGTGCTCGGTACCGGCGTAACGGCGGCGGCGTACGGCGTCGGCCGCGGATCCCAGCGCGTGCAGCGGTGCCGACCGGTACAGGTCGACGGCCTCTTCCGGAGTGATCCGGCCGCCTTCGGCGGCTCGGTCGAGGATGGGCTGGAGGTCGGCCTTCTCGGTCACCGGGCTGTCACCTTTCGGCGGTTTTTCAACGGATCTACGGACGGTTCAGCGTACGCCAGCCCTTGCCGGGGTCAGCCGCCGGACCGGCTGAGCGTGCCCTTCGGGGTGCCCGCGGCTTCCTCGTGGGACTGGTAGCGGAGTGTGCCGGACCCCGTGAGGGTGAAGACGAGATCGGCGTCGCCTCCGGTGCACAGGGAACTGTCGGCGTGGTCCGGGTCGGTGCGCTCGCGGATCTTCACCTCCTTCGCCGTGCCCGAGACGAGCTTCCCGACGCCCTTGCACACGACGCTCGTACCGAACGCGTCGAGCCGGTGGGTCAGCCGGACCACGTCCTCTCCCTTGGCCCCCTCGGTGAACACGGCGGTGACCGTGCCGTGCGACAGCCCGCTGCGTTCGGTGGCGTCCCCCTTCCACGTACCGGCGAAGGCCCTGGGCAGCGCGCTCACCGGTGCGGAGCCCGCAGGGGCTTCCGAGGCACTGCCCGACGGGCTCTGCGTACGTCCGGCCGCCGTGTCGCTGCCGCGGTTGTCGTCGTCGCTGCCGGTGAACAGGTCGCTCATCGTCGCGGCGCCCACGGTCACCACGGCGAGCGCGCCCGCGACCGCCAGTGCGACGGTGCAGCTGACCCGCCGGCCCCGGCGCTGCCCGGGCTGCGGGCCCGTGTCCAGGGTGACGGCGACACGCGCGCCGGGCCCCGGCTCCCCCGGCGGATCCACCGCTGCCGGGGGCTCGGACGGCCGGGGCGGCAGGGGCGGGCCGAAGGTGCCGGGTGCCGCGCTGCCCAGGGACGCGCTGCTGAACGGCACCGGCCCCGACTGCACCGGGGCGTCCTGCGGTTCCAGGTCCAGCAGGGCCACCGCCGATCGGCTGACCTCGCGCACCAGTGGGCCCGGCAGCCAGCCCGGTGCCACCAGCGCCGCGGCCCCGCCGGGCGCGAGCCTGCGGGCGATCTCTGCGGGGGCGGGCCGCTCCGCCGGGTCCTTGGCGAGGCACCCGGCGACCAGCTCCCGCAGTTCGCCCTCCAGGTCGCCGAGTTCGGGTTCCTCGTGCACCACCTTGTAGAGGAGTACGGCGGAGGAGTCACCGGGGAAGGGCGCGGTGCCGGTCGCCGCGTAGGCGAGGACCGCGCCGAGCGAGAAGACGTCGGCCGCGCCGGTGATGTCCAGGCCGCGGATCTGTTCCGGCGCCATGTAGCCCGGCGAGCCGACGGAGACGCCGGTGGAGGTGAGGGAGACGGTGGCGCCCAGCGCCCGGGCGATGCCGAAGTCGATCAGCCGGGGGCCGTCGAGGGCGAGCAGGACGTTGGACGGCTTCACGTCACGGTGGATCAGGCCGTGCGCGTGTACGGCGTCGAGCGCCTCGCCGAGCCCGGCTCCCAGGGTCCGTACGGCGTACTCGGGCAGCGGGCCGTGGCGGGTGACCGCGTCGGAGAGCGGCGGCCCGGCGACGTAACCGGTCGCGACCCACGGCACGGCCGCGTCGGGGTCGGCGTCCAGGACCGGAGCCGTCCACTGCGCGCCCAGGCGCCGCGCGGCCTCCACCTCGCGGCGGAACCGTGCGCGGAACTGCTCGTCGAGCGCGAAGTGGGGGTGCACCACCTTGACCGCGACGGTGCGTCCGCCCGCGCTGCGGCCCAGGTAGACCCGGCCCATCCCGCCGGCGCCGAGCCTGCCGAGCAGCCGGTAGGCGCCGATGGTGTGCGGTTCGCCGGCTTCCAGCGGCTGCATGCGGTCTCCCCCTGTGGTCCCCGGGACTCGGACGGCAGCCTCTAGGGTCTGTCGTCAAGCTCCCGCCTGCGGGCGACGGCGGGAGCTTGACGACAGACCCTAGGCGGCGCGGGTCGCACGGTCACGGAGACCCCTTCCGCCGATATCGCCCCTATGGGCACGAAGCAGGGATTTCGCCACACGGAAAGGCGTGAATACGTCGTTCGTCCGCACCGTCGGTGCCGTCCGCGGGTTCACCGGAGGGAAACCGGAAGGCGTTCCGGGAGACACCGGCTATTCGCCCTCGCGCCCTGGAGAGGCGCTCCGGGACAGAACTCCCGACATTCGCCCCCTTTCAAGGGAACGGAATGCCGCGGACGCGCATCAGGGGAAAGCGGCCCGGGGAAGGGAGGGCGCGGAAGGAAGGCGGCAGAAGGCCGCGGAAGAGGTCAGGAAGGTACGGGGAAGGTGCGGGATTCGCCTTCTCTCCCCCGCACCATTCCCGTACGCCGGTGGTGTCAGCCTCCGAGCAGTTCGACGTTCACGTCCGCCGGGAAGCCCGTCGTCGGGCCGGTCCGCCGGGCGAACTCGCGCACGCCCGCCAGCTGGTCCGGGCCGAAGCGGAAGTCCAGGGTGGTGAAGTAGCGCTCCAGCACCTCGGCGTCGAAGGCCTCCCAGCGCGCCGCCTGCTCGGCCACCTTGGTGACCTCCTCCAGCGAGACGTCGCGGGAGGCCAGGAACGCCTCGTGCACCTTCTCCACGTAGTCGGGGTGCGAGGCCAGGTAGTCCTTGCGCGCAGCCCAGACGGCGAAGACGAACGGCAGCCCCGTCCACTCCTTCCACATCTGGCCCAGGTCGTGGACCTGCAGTCCGAGCCTGGGGGCGTCGTGCAGGTTCGCGCGCAGCGCCGCGTCGCCGATGAGGACGGCCGCGTCGGCCTCCTGCATCATCAGGCCGAGGTCCGGCGGGCAGGTGTAGTAGTCGGGGGTGACGCCGTAGCGCTCGGCGAGCAGCAGCTGGGCCAGCCGCACGGAGGTGCGCGAGGTCGAGCCCAGGGCCACCCGGGCCCCGTCCAGCTGCTCCAGCGGGAGCTGGGACACGATCACGCACGACATGACCGGCCCGTCGCAGCCGACGGCGATGTCGGGGAGGGCGACCAGCTCGTCGGCGTTCTTCAGGAACTCGACCAGGGTCACGGGACCGATGTCGAGGTCCCCCCTGACCAGCTGCTCGCTGAGTCTCTCCGGGGTGTCCTTCGAGAGCTCCAGGTCGAGCAGGGTTCCGGTCCGCGCCAGGCCCCAGTACAGGGGGAGGCAGTTCAGGAACTGGATGTGGCCGACGCGCGGCCTGGTGCGACGGTCGTCGCCTTCTGCAGGAGAGACGGTTGAATTGTCCACATCGCGAGGCTAGACCTGCCCCCGTCGGCCGGCACCATCGGGGGCGCCCGGAGGGGTGCCCGAGTGCGGCGCGGGCTATGTCCGTCAGCACTCCGGCGGCTCAATCAAACATCCGGGTGAAGAGATCTTTCCCTCTACCGCTCCCCGCACACTGCGTGCTAGGCTCGCCCGCAAGTTGCAGTTTGGTTTCCCTTGCAGTACAGAGCCTGCGGAGCATGTAACCCGCAGGCTTTTGTAGTTTTCAGACTTGTTTGCAGGTTCTGGAGCAGGGCAACCCTTTGGCCCAAGGAGGGCTTTATGGCTACCGGAACCGTCAAGTGGTTCAACGCTGAAAAGGGCTTCGGCTTCATCGCCCAGGACGGCGGCGGCCCGGATGTCTTCGTCCACTACTCCGCGATCAACGCGTCCGGGTTCCGCTCCCTCGAGGAGAACCAGGTCGTGAACTTCGACGTCACTCAGGGACCCAAGGGTCCGCAGGCTGAGAACGTCACCCCGGCCTAGTTGCCCGGGTCGGCCGATCGCGGCCGAGTGAGCAGTACCCAAGGAGCCCCGCACCCCCGCTTCGGCGGAGGAACGGGGCTCCTGCCTTTTCCGTCCCGTCTCCCGGGAGCCCTCAGAGCCCCGCGGCGGCCCGTGCCCTGACGGCGTCCGCCGGGTCCCAGCCCTCCCGGGGCACCGAGGCCAGCAGCAGCCCGGTGTAGGGGTCCTGCGGGCCGGCCAGCACCCCGGCCGTCGGCCCCTGCTCGACCACGGTGCCGCGGCGCATCACCAGCACCTCGTCCGTGATGTGCTGGACGACCGCCAGGTCATGGCTGACGAAGACCAGCGCGACCCCGGTGTCCCGCCGGATCTCGGCGAGCAGCGCCAGGATCTGCGCCTGGATCGAGACGTCCAGCGCGGCCACGGCCTCGTCGAGGACCAGCACCCTGGGGTCGACCGCCAGGGCCCGTGCGATGGCCAGGCGCTGGCGCTGTCCGCCGGAGAGCCCATGCGGCAGCGCACCGGCCTCGCGGTGCCCGAGGCCCACCCGGTCGAGCAGGCCGTCGGCCAGCGCCTCGTCCCTGCCGTGCAGCCGCAGGGCGGTGATCAGACACCGGCGGGCGGTGAGGCGCGGGTCGAGGGAGACGTACGGGTCCTGGAAGACGATCTGGATCTCCCGGGCCCTGGCCAGCCGGGCGGCCCGGCCGCGCGGGGTGCGCGGGGCGCGGGGCCGCCCGGAGACGGTGACGGTGCCCGCGTCGGGGCGTACGAGGCCCACAAGCATCCGGGCCACGGTCGTCTTGCCCGACCCGGACTCCCCGACGATCCCCAGCGAGCCGCCCGCCGGGACGGTGAAGGTGACGCCGTCGGCGGCGGTGTGCCGGCCGCCGCCGGGCAGCGCGTACGTCTTGCGCAGACCGTCCACGGCCAGCAGGGGTGCGTCCTCGGTCGCGGTCATCGTGGTCATCGGGTGCTCCTCTTCTCCTGGCCGGACACGTTCTTCCGGCCGGACACGCTGAGGACGGGCAGCCGCCGGCAGACCGCCATGCCCCCGCCGGCCTGCGTGACCGGTTCCGGGTGCCAAGTCGCGCACGCCGCCTCGGCCTCCGGGCAGCGGTCCGCGAACTCGCAGCCGCCGAAGGCGTCCGAGAGCGACGGCGGGCGGCCGGGGATCGGGCGGATCTCCCGCTCCGCCTCCCCCAGCGTCGGCGAACAGGCCAGCAGGCCCTTCGTATAGGGGTGGCGGGGCCGGTCGAAGAGCCCCGCCGCGGGCTGCTCCTCGACGACCCGGCCCGCGTACATGACGTACACGCGGTCGCAGTAGGCGGCGGCCAGGTGCAGATCGTGGGTGATGAAGAGGAGGCCCAGGCTCCGCTCGGCGCGCAGGGTGCGGAGCAGGGCGAGGATCTCGGCCTGGGTGGTGACGTCCAGGGCGCTGGTGGCCTCGTCGGCGAGCAGCAGCCGGGGTTCGGCGGCCAGCGCGCCCGCGATGACGACGCGCTGGAGCATCCCGCCGGACAGCTCGTGGGGGCGCTGGCGGACCCGGCGCCCGGGGTCGGGGAGGCCGACCGCTTCGAGGAGTTCGACGGCCCGGGCGCGAGCCGCCTTCCGGTCGAGGCCGGTGCCCGCGAGCCGTTCCACCAGGAAGTCGCCGATGCGGCGGACCGGGTTGAGCGCGGAGCGCGGGTCCTGGTGGACCATCGCGACCGTACGGGCCCGGTGGGCGCGCAGGGCCTCGCCGCGGAGCGCGAGGACGTCGGTGCCGTCGACGCGTACGGAACCGGAGACGGCGGCGCCCTCGGGGAGCGTACGGAGGGCGGCCCGGGCGGTCGTGGACTTGCCGGAGCCGGATTCGCCGACCAGCCCGACCACTTCACCGGCCGCCACCCGCAGGGTCACGTCGGTGAGCACGGGCCGGGCGGTGCCGGGGAGTCCGACGGTGAGGTTCTCGATGTCGAGGAGCATGCGGTTACCTCCTGCTGCCGAGTCGGTCGGCGGCCCAGACTCCGACGACGTTGAAGGACACCACGACGAGGGCGATGGCGAAGCCGGGCACCAGGGCGGGCAGGAGCGCGCCCTGGACGACGGCGGCCTGGCCCTCCTGCACCATGAGCCCCCAGTCGGAGCTGGGCGGCTGGGCGCCGAACCCCAGGTAGGAGAGCGTGGCCAGCGACATGAGCGCCTCGCCGAACAGCACCACCAGGTAGCCGATGACAGAGCGGCCGAGGTTGGGGACCAGGTAGCGGGCGCAGATGCGCGCGCCGCCCATGCCCTGCACCCGGTAGGCGTCGATGTACGGCTTGCGGCGCTCGGCGAGGGCGACCGAGCGCGTGTACTTGGCGACGGTCGGGGTGTAGGCGAGGCCGAGCGCGAGCACGGAGGTGGTCATGCCGGCCCCGAAGACCGCGATGATCATCACGGTGAACAGCAGCCCCGGGAAGGCGTACATGACGTCGGTCAGCCGGGAGACCAGGGTGTCCACCCAGCCGCCGCGCCAGGCGGCGAGGGTGCCGAGCACCACGCCGAGGAGCGCCGCGATGGCGAGCAGGAGGATCGGCGCGATGAGGCTGGTGCGGGCTCCGTACAGCACCCGGGAGAGCAGGTCCTGCCCGGAGGAGTCGGTGCCGAGGAGGTGGTCGCCGCCGGTGCCGATGAGGGAGGCGGAGAGGTCGATGGCGTCGGGGGCGTACGGGGCGAGGACCGGGGCGAGGAGCGCGGCGAGGATCACCAGCACGAGGGCCGCGCCCGCGATCATGACGCTCACCGGGCGGCGCGCGTCCTTCCCGGTCCGCACGGGGGCGAGGGTGAGCGCGCTCATGCGGCGGCCTCCTTCACACGGGGGTCGAGCAGCGGGTGCACCAGGTCGACGAGGGTGGTCACGACGATGTAGCCGGTGACCATCAGCAGGAGGACGGCCTGGGCGACGGGGAAGTCGTGCGTGTTGATCGCGCCGACGAGCAGCGAGCCGATGCCGCTGATCCCGAACGCCGTCTCCACGACGACCGTGCCGGCGAGCATGCCCGCCATGACCAGGCCGCACATGGTGACGATCGGCCCGAGCGCGTTGCGCAGGACGTGCCGGACGACGATCTCGCGCTCCGGGACGCCGGAGGCCCGTGCGACCTCCACGTGGTCGGCGGTGCCCGCGTCGACCATCGACTGCCGGGTCACCCGGCTGATCAGGGCGAGCGCGCCGAGGGCCAACGACAGGGCGGGCAGGGTCAGATGGTGCAGGGTGCCGGCGAAGCCCTCGCCGCTGCCGGTGACGGGGAACCAGCCGAGCTGGACGCCGAACAGCGCGACCAGGGCGATGGCCGAGACGAACGAGGGGACGGAGGCGGCCAGGGTGGTGCCGCCGACGACGGTGGAGTCGACCCACGTCCCGCGCCGGACCGCGGCGAGGATCCCGGCGCCGACCCCGAGGACGACGAACAGCACGGTCGCGTACGCCACGAGGGCGAGCGTCGTCGGAAAGCGGGCGGCCAGCAGGTCGGCGACCTGGTCGCTGTACTTGAAGGAGCGGCCGAGGTCGAAGTGGAGGCAGTCCCCCAGCCAGCGCCCGTACTGCACGACGAGGGGCTCGTCGAGGTGGTACTGGGCGCGGACCAGTTCCAGCTTCTCCGGGGTGAGCTTGTCGCGCCCGCCGGCCAGGAAGACGGCCGGGTCGCCGGGGGCGGCGTAAACGGCGGCGAAGATGACGAACGAGGCGGCGAGGAGCGTGGCCAGCAGTCCGGCCAGCCGCCGGGAGATCCGGGCGAGCATCGCGTCAGCCCTTCCTGCCGAGCCCGGCGGCCCACGGGTAGTAGAGGTACGCCATCGAGGCGGGCGGGCCGGTCAGTTCGTCGCTCAGGACGAGGACGGACGGCACCTGGGCGACCGAGATCCAGACGGCGGCGTCGGTGAACGTCTTCTGCACGTCCACGGCGAGCCTCGCCCGCTCGGCGTCGTCGAGGGTGGAGAGCGCCTGCTTCACCTTGGCGTCGTACGCGGCGTCCTTGAAGCCGACCCAGTTGTTGGAGGAGTCGGAGAGGGCGTTGTCGTAGAAGCCCATCGGGTCGGCCTTGGAGATGTACCAGTCACCGACGAGTACGTCGATCTCCCCGCGCACCGACTGGTCGCTGTAGAACTGCTCGAACTGCGAGGTCGGCACGGTCTTGATCTGCCCCGTGAGGCCGATCCGCTGGAGCGCCGCGCGCACGGCGTTGGCGACGACGGTACGGCCCTGGCTGGCGTCCGTGCCGATCACGATCGGCTCGCCGGGTCCGCCGCCCGCCTCCTTCACCAGCTTCTTCGCCTCGGCGAGGTCCTCGGCGTCCGGGCTCTCGGGGGCGTACGCGATGTCCTTCTGGGCGGCCTCGAAGGTGTCCTTCTCGTAGCCCCAGGCGCCGGAGCCGACCGGGGTGCCCCAGGGCTGGACCATGGAGCCGTAGCCGGAGGCGGCGATGCCCTTGCGGTCCAGGGCGAGGGAGAGCGCCCGCCGGATCTTCGGGTCCTTCAGCCCGCCGCGCTCGGTGGGGATGAGGACGAGGGAGGCGGTCGAGGGGCCGTAGTACCGCTCGATGCCCTTCTTGCCGCCGAGCGCCGCCGCGGTGTTGGGCGACTCGGCGTACGCGCCGTCGGCGGCCCCGGTCGTCAGGGCGTTGACCAGGGCGCTGTCGGCGGCCCAGCGGAAGGTGACCTGCTTCGTCAGCGGCTTCTCGCCCCAGTAGGCGTCGTAGCGCTCGATGGTGATCGAGTCGCCGGACTTCCAGGCGCCGAGCCGGTAGGGGCCGGTGCAGGCGTCGGTCTGTCCCGGGGTGCCGAAGTCCTTGCCGGCCTTCTCGACCTGTTCCTTGTTCCAGACGATGCCCGCGTCACCGGCGAGCGCCTTGAAGAACATGGCGTCCGGCGCCTTGAAGGTGATCGTGATCTGCCGGTCGCCGGTCTTCCGCATCGCGGCGATGTTGCCGAACTCGTCGCCCTGTTCCATGTCCGGGTCGGCGTGCCGCTGCAGGCTCCACAGCACGTCGTCGGCGGTCATCGGGGTGCCGTCGTGGAAGGTGACGCCGGAGCGCAGCGTCAGGACGAGGGTCCTGTCGTCCGGTGTCTCGGCCTTCTCGGCGAGGAAGGGCTTCGTCGACATGTCCGGCTGGAGCTGGTAGAGCCGCTCGCAGACGTTGGTGAGGACGACGCGTCCGGCGCTGGAGCCCTGGGTGTCCAGGTCGAGGGAGTCCGGTTCGTCCTCCAGGAGCCAGTTCGCGTTGGCCAGTTCGCCCTTGGCCGCCGTGGTGGTCGGCGTGAGGGTGAGCCGGGCCGCGTCGGTGGCCGGGGAGCCGCCACCCGTGTTCTGGGTGGCGCCGCTACAGCCCGAGGCCGCGACGAGCGTCGCCGCGACGAGCCCGGCGGCCAGGGCCGTCCTTCGTCGATGGGTTCGGTTCATCACTGATGTCCTGTCAGTTCTGGCCGTACGGGCCGTCGTAGAGGTTCCAGGGGAGGTGCTGGTACTCGCGGTCGCAGGGGGTCCCGGCGGTCACGTGGTAGTCGCCGGAGGTCAGGTCGGCCAGGGAGGAGACGAGCGTGGTCCAGTGCTCCACGGCCGGGCGGCGCGGGTCGGGGTGGGTGCAGAGGGATTCCGGGTGGCCGAGGTGGTCCGACATGGCCCGGCGGATGACCGCGCAGGACTCCTCGGGGCCGGTGGAGCCGCGCAGCGCCCGGAGCCCCTGCTCGGCGCGGGGGACGCGGACCAGCGAGTCGGACGACATGGGCCGGTAGCCGGAGGCGGCCAACTGGGCGGGGATGCCCGCCTGGTAGTGGTTGCCGTGCACCAGCAGGCCGTCGGTCGGATACATCCAGCCGTGCCCGGCCGGGGTGGTCTCCAGGTCGATGGCGAAGCCCTCGCGGCAGGTGAGGAGGGCGTTGCTGGCGATGTGGGCCCGGGTGCGGCAGAGCACGTCGAGCGCGTCGGTGATGTTGCTCTGGTCCAGGACGCTGCGGCGTACGACGGTCTGGGGCAGGCCGATCGCGTCGTCGAACCGGCCGCCGAGGCCGTTGGCGTTGAGGGCGATCCCCGCGGAGTTGGCGCCCTGGCGGCCGACCTGGCCGGCCTCGACCTGCATGATCAGGGTCGGCTTCGGGGGCTGGACGATCCGGATCATGACGACGGTGTCCTGGACGCCCGCGCGCCAGTCCCAGTTCTGCCCGGCGTAGACGTGGCCGTCGCCGCTGGCCTCGCCGTAGGCGGCGAACGAGGTGCAGCCCTCGGCGGGCTCCTCCTCGGCCTGCTGCCCGGCCGCCTCCATCTCCGCGAAGGACTTGTCGTAGATGACCTCGCCGCGGGCGTTCAGGGCGAGGACGTCGAGCAGACCGACCCCGGCGCCGTCCGCGATGCCCTGCATCTCCTCGACGAGGTCCGGCGCATAGGCGCGTACGGGGTCGAGCCAGCGGCCCGCGCGGGCGGCGACCCGGTCCCAGGTGAGCCCGGCGGACCGGCCGAACGCCTCCTCGTAGTAGCCCAGGGCGGCGCGCAGTTGGGGCCGCACTGCCTCGCCGTACTGACGCCCGCGGTCGAGCGGACTTCCGGAGATCTCGATGACCGGGAGGACCCGGGCGGGGGCGGATGTCGTGGAACGGGGTGCCATTGTTCTCCTCGCGACGGAACGCTTCCGCGAACGACGGCCTGTGGATCGCCATGATCCTGTAACGTCGATTTCAGGATGCGTTCCCCTTGGAACGTTCTGCCCAGGACAGTAACGCGGGTCACACGGAAGTCAATGGTTGTAATGGAAATTCCAGAGAACGAAACCGGAGTGACACGGCTGCGTGCGGCAATTCGTGACCAATGGGACGACCTGTCGACCTCCGAGCGCGCCGTCGCGCAGTACCTCGTCACCGCCCCCGTCGAGCAGCTGCTCTTCGCCAGCGCCCAGGAGCTGGGGGCCGCCAGCTCCACCAGCAACGCCACGGTCGTACGCGCCCTCCAGCGCCTGGGGTACGCGGGCCTGCCCGCCCTGAAGCGCGAGCTGGCCAACGACTTCACCTCGACCGTGGCCCCCGAGGTGCGCCTCAAGCAGCGCATCGCGCACGTCGGCCGGGACCTGGACTCCATCTGGAGCGATGTCTTCGCCGAGGCCCAGGACCGCATCGACCACGCCCGCAGACTCACCGAACCGGAGGCCGTCAGACGCTCGGTGGCCGCGCTCGCCGAGGCGCACGAGGTGTTCTGCTACGGCATCGCCGCCTCCGAACCGGGCGCCCGCCACCTCGCGCTCGCCCTGGGCAGGATCGGCCGCAGGGCCCGCTTCGTCTCCGAGACGGGCTTCGCCCTCGCCGATCAGCTGCTGGCCCTGGGCCAGGGCGACGCCGTGGTCATCTTCCAGCCGGGCCGGCGGCTGGTGGAGCTGACCGTGATGATGGAACGCGCCCGCGCGGTCGGCGCCAAGGTCGTGCTGGTGACGGACGAACTGGGCGAGGCGTACGCAGACCGCGTCGAGGCGGTCCTCACCGCGCCGCACACCCCGACCGGCATCACGGCGGAGTCCCTGACCGGCCTGCTCGTCGCCGACGCACTGCTCCTGGCCCTGGCCACCCTGGACGAGACCCGGGCGGTGGAGTCCTCGCACCAGCTCACGGCGCTGCGGGAGCAGTTGCTCGACCCGAAGCGCCGGGGCTGAGAGGGGGCCCGGGCACGGGGTCCGGGCGGCCGCTTGACCTTCACCCCGTGTGAAGGCCTGCACTGGGAGACGTCATGTTCACCATCGGAGACTTCGCCCGCTACGGCCGGGTGTCGGCCCGGATGCTGCGCCACTACGACGCCATCGGCCTCCTGCGCCCGGACCGCACCGACCCCGCCACCGGCTACCGCTACTACGGCGCCGGCCAACTGGCCCGCCTCAACCGCATCATCGCGCTGAAGGACCTCGGCTTCACCCTCCAGCAGGTGCGGGCCGTCGTCGACGAGCAGGTCGGGACGGACGAGCTGCGCGGCATGCTGCGGCTGCGCCGGGCGGAGCTGGAGGCCGCGATGACCGCGGCGGCGGCCCGGCTGACCCGGGTCGAGGCGAGGCTCCGGTCCATCGAGAGCGAGGGACGCATGCCCGAGAACGACGTCATCGTCAAGGTGATCCCGGCGGTACGGGTCGCCGAACTGGCCGCGACGGCCGCGAGTTACCGGCCGCAGGACATCACCCCGGTCATCGGGCCGCTGTACGACCGGCTGTTCCCCCTGCTGGCAGCCGCGGGCATCAGCCCGTCCGGGCCCGGCATCGCACGGTACGAGGATGCCCCGGCAGGCGACGGCGCGGTCACCGTCCACGCGGGTGTGACCGTCGAGTGCCCTGTCGGCCCGCTCGGCGACAGCGGTGTCACCGTCGTCGAGCTGCCCGCGTTCGAGGCGGCGGCCATCGTCCACCGCGGCTCCATGGAGCACGTACTGGCGACCGAGCAGACCCTGGCCCACTGGATCGACGACCACGGCCGGCGCCCCGCCGGTTACGCCAGGGAGGTCTCCCTGGAGTGCCCGGAGGACTGGGAGGAGTGGGTCACCGAACTCCAGTTGCCCCTCGCCGGCTGACCTGACGCCGCCCTCCGCACGGGCCCTCGCCCCCGACTCATGTCGAGGGCCTGTGCAGAGCACCACCCGATGCTGACGAGCCCGCCCATAACAAGGCAGACTGTTGAGCGCGATACCAGCGGTACCGGGCACAGCGGGATCGGCACCGACGGGGCGAGCAGGACAGGGGGCATCATGGACCGCGACAACGGACCCGGCGTGCGCGTTCCGGAGCAGCGCGCTCCGCGGGAACGGGCCGCCGGCACCGAACTGCGCTTCACCGTGCTCGGTCCCGTACGCGCATGGCGCGGCAGCGAGCTCCTGCCGCCCGGGTCCCCGCAGCAACGGGCCCTGCTGGCCGCCCTGCTCCTGCGGGACGGCCGTACGGCCACCGCCTCCGAGCTCATCGACGCCCTCTGGGGCGAGGACCCTCCGTCCCAGGCACTGGCCACGGTACGGACGTACGCCTCCAGGCTCCGCAAGATCCTCGGGCAGGACACCCTGGTCAGCGAGTCCGGAGGCTACGCGGTCCGGATCCCGCGCGAGGCCCTTGACCTGACGCTCGCTCAGGACCTGTCCGCCGAGGCGGAGAAGGTCCGGGGCGGCGGGGACCGCTGCCAGGCCCGCACCCTGATCAACAAGCTGCTGGGCCTCTGGGACGGCGAGGCGCTCGCCTCCCTCCCCGGCCCGTACGCCGAGAACCAGCGCACCAGCCTGGAGGAGTGGCGCCTCCAGCTCACCGAGACCCGGCTGGACCTGGACCTGGAGGTCGGCTGCCACGCGGAGGCGGTCTCCGAACTCACCGCCCTCACCGCGGCGCACCCCCTGCGCGAACGGCTGCGCGAGCTGCTGATGATCGCGCTGTACCGCAGCGGCCGGCAGGCCGAGGCCCTCGCGGTGTACGCCGACACCCGCCGCCTGCTCGCCGAGGAACTGGGCGTCGACCCGCGCCCCGAGCTCGCCCAGCTCCAGCAGCGGATACTCCGGGCCGACGAGGAACTGGCCCGCCCGGCCGACGAACCGGCCCCCGCCTCCGCCCCGGTCCGCCCGGCCCAGCTCCCGGCCACCGTCCCGGACTTCACGGGCCGCGACGCGTTCGTACGGGAGCTGGGTGACCGGCTCGCCACCGCCGAGGGCTCCGTCATGGCGGTCTCCGCGCTGGCCGGCATCGGCGGCGTGGGCAAGACGACCCTCGCCGTGCACGTCGCCCACCGGGCCCGCCCGCACTTCCCGGACGGCCAGCTGTACGTCGACCTCCAGGGCGCGGGCGCCCGGGCCGCCGAACCGGAGACCGTCCTCGGCTCGTTCCTGCGCGCGCTGGGCACGCCCGACTCCGCGATCCCGGACTCCCTGGACGAGCGGGCCGCGCTCTACCGCTCCACCCTCGACGGCCGCCGCATCCTGGTCCTGCTCGACAACGCCCACGACGCGGCCCAGATCCGGCCCCTGCTCCCCGGCACGGAGGGCTGCGCGGCGCTGGTCACCAGCCGTGTGCGCATGGTCGACCTGGCCGGCGCGCACCTCGTGGACCTGGACGTGATGTCGCCCGAGGAGGCCCTGCAGCTCTTCACCCGTATCGTCGGCGACGAGCGCGTCCGCTCCGAGCGCGAGGCGGCGCTGGACGTGGTGGCGGCGTGCGGCTTCCTGCCGCTGGCCATCCGCATCGCCGCCTCCCGGCTGGCCGCCCGCCGCACCTGGACGGTCTCGGTGCTGGCCGCGAAGCTCGCCGACGAACGCCGCCGCCTCGACGAACTCCAGGCGGGCGACCTCGCGGTGAAGGCCACGTTCGAGCTCGGCTACGGCCAGCTGGAGCCGGCCCAGGCCCGCGCCTTCCGCCTCCTGGGCCTGGCGGACGGCCCGGACATCTCCCTCGCCGCGGCCGCCGCCCTGCTGAACCTGGACCTCCACACGGCGGAGGACCTCCTGGAGACCCTGGTCGACACCAGCCTCCTGGAGTCCGCCGCCCCGGGCCGCTACCGCTACCACGACCTGGTGCGGCTCTACGCGCGCGCCTGCGCCGAGCGCGACGAACAGCCGCCGGTGGAAAGGGAGCTGGCGCTGTCGCGACTGCTGGACTTCTACCTGGCCACGGCGGCGGGGGTGTACGCGCTGGAGCGGCCGGGGGACCGGCTGGTGGACCACCTCGAGCCGACGGAGCACGAGGGCCTGTCGTTCCGGAACCGGCATTCAGCGCTGGACTGGCTGTACGCCGAGGCGACCAACTTGCTGGCGTGTGTACGCCAGTCGGTAGGCCCTGACACCCTGGCCCGCGCCGTCGATCTGCTCTACGCGGCGCTCGACCTCGGCGAGTCCGGTGCCAACTCGAAGCAGTACGAGGCAGCGGCGGTGGCTGTCAGGGAGGCCGCCAGGGCATGTGAAGACCCACGGGCGGAGGGACGCGCCGTCATGTCGCTCGCGAATGTTCACCAGTTGGCCGGACGGTTCGACCACGCGGACCGTGAGGCACAGGAGGCCCTGCGGCTCGCCGGCACCGTCGATGACCGGCTGCCCCAGTGTTGGGCGTCCAACGCCCGAGGCATCATCGCGCTCTACCAGAACCGCCATGCGGACGGTGAGACGTTCCTGGGCCAAGCGATCGAAGCGTTCCGGAGCGACGAGAATCGTCCCGGCGAGGCCAGCGCCTTGTGCAATCTGTCGCGCATCCACCTCGCCACGGGGCGGACGGACAGCGCCATCACCCTGGCGACAGCCGGCATAGAGATCTACGACTCCCTCGGACACGCGCTTCGCGGCGCGAACGGCCGGTACGCCCTGGGCATGGCGCTCACCCACAGCGGAAAGCCGGCTGCGGCAGCGGCGCAACTGAACGAGGCTCTCGCCATCTTCCGCGAAAGCCGGCAGCGACTGTGGGAGGGCATGGCTCTGTTCCGGCTCGCGGAGGTCGACCTCGTCTCGGGCCGTCCTGCCCAGGCCGCCCAGTTCGCCGAGCTCGCACTGACGGTCCTCCGTGGCATCGGTGGCGAATGGCGCCGTGGAAACGTGCTGACCGTACTGGGCCGGGCACTTGCCGGAATCGGGCAGGCCGGTCGCGCCCAGGTCTGCTGGGCGGAGGCACTCGACATCTACGAGGAACTCGCCTCCCCGGAAGCGGAAGAAGTCCGATCGCTGCTGTCACCTGCGGCTGCCGCCTGAAGAACAGGGCGTTCATCGTTCGTTTATCACTGCCCGGCATGCTCATGCCTGTCGATCCGTCGCGTCGGGGGGCAGACGGGGCGACAGCGGCCGTGCCACTAGGGTGAACGGCCCCGAGGGGCCCGTCCGGCAGTCCACGGGGGAACAGCCGGACGGGCCTCGCAAACCCATCGTGCAGTGCAGAGAGGGAGTTGACCATCATGGCCGACGCCAGCAAGCAGGACCCCATCTTCAAGCCCGCGGACCAGCACGCCACCGGTGAGCCGGAGACCCCTGTCACCACTCAGGACCAGCATGCGACGGGCGGCGGCGCGACGACGCAGGACCAGCACGCCACGACCGAGCCGGCCAAGTAGACCTCACCCGCACGGGGAGCGGCCGCGGCGGCGCGGAGGGGGAGCCGCCGCGGCCGCTGCATGTCCGCACACACGCACAGGGCCCGAGCCGACCGGCTCGGACCCTGTCCGCGCTCCCGGTCACAACGCCCGGACCTGTACCTCCGGTCGGCACAGTTTCCGCATGTCGTCCTCGCCCGAGGCGAAGACCGCCACCCGCCCGCGCTGCCGCCCCGCGATGACCGCGAGCGCCGCGTCGATGGCGTACTTGTGTCCGTGCAGGCCGGTCCCGCTCAGCAGACCGATCGCCTCATCGGCGACATCCTTGGTGACCGGCTCCACGGCGATGCGGGACATCACCCAGTTCCACTCGGCGCGCCGGACCTTGCCGTGGTACGCCTCGATGAGAGTCATGGAGCTGGTCACCACACGGACCCCTCCCTGATGTGCCTTGGTGAGAATCCCCGTCATGACCCGCTCACGGGACACGGCCCGCGAAAGGGCCTCACAGTCCAGTACGAAACACAGTGCGGATGTCACGCGGCGGCCGCCCCGCCGTGCGCCCCGGGCTCCCGCTCCTCGAACCACCGCTCGATGTCCCGGAGCTCCGCCGAGGCAGCCGCCTGCTCCTCCTCGGTGAGCGGACCGTCCTTCTCCTGCATCCACGCCACCAGCTCGCCCAGCCGGTCCTGTTCACGCTGGCGTTCTATGGCATGCGTGACATACGCGCTGAACGCGCCCGGGCCCACCTCGCTGCGGATCTCCTCCGCCAGCTCCTCCGGCAGTGTGACCGTGTACTTCTTGGTTGCCATACCGGTCACCCTACCGGCTCCGCCGTCAGTAGCGCAGCTCCGCCGTGACCAGGCAGCGCGCCACGCGGGAGACCGCGCGGGGGCTGTCCATGGCGACCGAGATGATCTGCTTCTCCCCGGCGTCGACCTCGATGTCGGTCTCGCCGGTGTCCACGGTCAGGCCCTTGGCGTCGACGAACGTCACGTCCACCTCGTACGTGTGCGTGACCGCCGCGGTCGAGCGGATCTCGACCGACGAGGCGGTCGTCGCCCTGCGCTTGCCCTTCTTGGGCTGGGCGCAGCGGATGACGCGCAGCCCGGGTGACTCGGAGCCGGTCGCGGCGGGGGTGGCCGACTCGTACGTGGAGCCGCCGGACGAACTGGACGAGCTGGACGAGCTGTCGTAGTCGTCGTCGTAGTCGTGGTAGCTGCCGTTGCTCTTCTTGGAGTTGGAGCAGCCGCCCCCTGAACTGCTGCTCTTGCCGCTGCGGCTCTTCCCGCTCTTGCCGCCGTGGCTGGACGTGGAGAATCCGGTGAGCGCGAGCACCACCACGACCAGTACGGCCGCGAACCTCATCTGTCGCCGCATCATCGATGCAGCCCCCCTTGCTGTAGTCGGCTTCCTGGCCGTCGCACGGCCGCGCGACACCGTAACGCACAGCATTCCGTGCGCTCACCCATGGTCGCGTCATGACCCTGTCACGGTCTCGTCATGGTCTCAGCGGCCTCCGATGGCAGGGAAGATCGGCCAGGCGTAGCGTCGAGCGCGGGGAGCGGTGCGCACAGCCGTGCGCCTTGGCCCGGGAGGCTGTCGATGATCCGCAATGTCCTCGGCTCCGTCGTCGCGCTCGTGGGTGCGGCGGCCGCCGTGCAGAGCCCCTTCCACAGCTGGTTCAACGACAGGCTCGGGCGGGACTACCGCATCCAGGACCTGTTCAACGGCATCACCGGCGTCTCCTCCTCCGTGCTGGGCTCGATCCTGCTGCCGTTCCTCTTCGCCGCCCTGGTGACGCTCGTGGGGGTCGTGTTCCGGCTGCGCTGGGTGGTGGCCCTGGCCGGGCTGATCGTGCTCGGCTTCACCGTGCTGTGGATGGTCCGGCAGGGGCAGGACGCCGGGAGCCTGACGGTCGACGGTGACGGCAACGGGCTGCGCTGGGGCGTGGCGCAGGCGCTGGCGGGCGGTCTCCTGCTCCTGCTGGGCGCGCTGCTGATGTCGGGACGGCAGAAGCGGGCGGCGCGGCCGGGGTACACCGCCGAGCCGTATCCCGTTCCGCCGGACGACCATCCGGACACCTGGCCGCCGACGCAGGAGCCGGGCCCGGCCGCGCAGACCTCCCCCGGGCCGGAGCCCGAGGCGGATCCGTACACCGGGCCGGGCCGGCACCGGGCGTCCCGCGCCGACGAGGACACCGCCCAGTACCCGGTCCAGCATCCGGAAGGCCGGTACCAGGAAGGCGGGTACCCGCAAGGCGGAGGCGGGTACCCGGAGGAAGGGCGGCAGGACCGGGACGACCGGTACCACCCGCCCCACCCCTGAGCCGTCAGGCCCGGGCCCTGTTCCCCGTCCCGGTGCCCTTCAGCGCGTCCAGGGCGTACACGCAGCGGTCCTTGCTGCACGCGTACACGACGCCCCCCTGCGCGACCGGGGAACCCGTGATCTCGCCGCCCGTGGCCAGCTTCCAGCGGAGCTGGCCGCCCGCCGCGTCCAGGGTGTAGAGGACGTGGTCCGCCGAACCGAAGTGGACCCGGCCGTCCGCGACCACAGGTGCGCCGACCACCTCGCCGCCCGCCGCGAACCGCCACTTCGGCGTCCCGGTCACCGCGTCCAGGGTGTAGAGCGCGCTGCCGCTGCCGACGTGCACGTTGCCCCCCGTGACGAGCACGGGCTCGATGGACTGCCGGGCCTCCGTCGCGATCCGCCAGCGGTCCTTGCCGGTGGACGCGTCCAGGGCGTACACGGTGCCCAGGTAGTCGGCGAGGTACACCCCGCCGCCGGTGACCGCGGGCCCCGGCGCGAAGGCGGGCGGGGAGAGGAAGACCGCCGGTGACTCGAAGTGCCAGTGGACCCGGCCCGAGACCGCGTCCACGGCCAGCACCCGGGTCCCCGCCGCGATGTACACGAAGCCGTCCGACGCGGGGGTGACCCGGACCGGGACCCCGCCGCAGGACGCGGCGTCACCGACGGGGTACGACCAGCGTTCCGTGCCGGTGCGCGCGTCGACGGCCCGCAGACGGGCCTCCTGCCACAGGTAGACCGTGCCGTCATGGATGACGGGGCCGGCCTCCGGCGTCTCGAAGTCCGTCTGGACGCCGGAGGTCTCCCACAGCTTCTCGCCGCTGGACGCCTCCCACGCCTGTACGCCGCCGCCCCGCGTCCCGGTCAGGACGGTGCCCCGGTCGGCCTGCAGGGAGTACACCCAGGCGTCCGTCTGGAGCCGCCACCGCTCGGCGCCGGTCGCCGCGTCCAGCGCGTACAGGGACGGGCCGTCCGAGGCGTGGATCCGGCCGCCGTCGACGGCCATCGACCAGGCCACGTCGCGGGTCTTGAACTGGCGGCGCCCGTTGCCCACGTCCAGGGCGTGGACCTCGAAGGACGTCACGTACAGCAGGTCGCCCACCACGACGGGCGTGCCCCACACGTCGTTCGACATACGGAAACGCCACGGCCGCCAGCGTTCCGGCGCGGCGGGCGCCGCGTCCGGGGCCGGTGCCGGGGCGGGCACCGGAGCGACCGGGGCCGCCGCGGTGTGACCGCCCGGCGGACGCACCCAGCCGGTGGCCGGGTCGGCGTGCGCGGCGGCGGGGCCCCGTACGTCAACGGGGCGCGGACCGGGGCCGATCGGCACCTTGGCGCCGGGCAGCTGGACGGGACCGCCGTCGGGGGCGGGGGCCGACACCGGCGCGGGGGCCGGCGCGGTCCGCAGGTCGCCTCCGCTGCGCCACGCCCCGTCCCAGTCGGCGCCCGGCGGCGGCTGCTGCGGAGGCGGAGGCACGACGACGGGGGCGGGCGCGGGCGCCACGGCGAGGGCACGGCCACCGCCCCTGCGCTGCTCGATCATCGCGGTGGCGGCGGTCGGCAGCCAGGCCGAAGCCGTGCCGCTGTCGTCGCTGCCGGAGGCGAACAGGTGCGGGGCCAGCTGGGACTGCAGGTCCGCCGGGCTGGGCCGCCGTGAAGCGTCCATCTGCATGCAGGACTCGATGAGCGGCCGGAGATCGTCGGGCAGCCCCTCGGTGTCGGGGCTCTCCCGCAGCAGCATGAACACGGTCTCGACCGGATTCGCCCCGTGGTACGGCGCGTGTCCCGTCGCGGCGAAGACGAGGGTCGAGCCGAGCGAGAACACGTCGCTGGCGCCCGTCACACTGCGCGAGTCGCGCGCCTGCTCCGGAGACATGTAGGCGGGCGTGCCCACCGCGACGTTCGTCATGGTCAGCCGGGTGTTGGAGACACCGGACGCGATACCGAAGTCGATCACCCGCGGTCCGTCCTCGACCACGAGGACGTTGGACGGCTTCATGTCGCGGTGGACGAGACCGGCCCCGTGGATCGACTGGAGGGCCTCGGCGATCCCGGCGGCCAGCCAGCGGACGGCCTGGGTCGGCATCGGCCCGCACTCATTCACTATCTCCTCGAGGGAGGGGGCGGGGACGTAGGCGGTGGCCAGCCAGGGGACGGCCGCCCTCGGGTCCGCGTCGACCACGGCGGCCGTGTAGAAGCCGCTGACCGCGCGAGCGGCCTCCACCTCACGTGTGAAGCGGACCCGGAACAGCTGGTCCTCGGCCAGTTCCGTGCGGACCGTCTTGATCGCCACCCGTCGGCCCGACGCCGACCGCGCCAGATAGACCAGCCCCATGCCGCCGGCCCCGAGCCGTCCCAGCACCTCGAACGGGCCGATCCGCCTCGGGTCATGCTGCGTCAGCTGCTCCACTTGCCTGCCACCTCCCCGTACGGACCTCAGGAACAGAAGCCCGCGAAATCCCGCCCTGTGCAGCGTCTCACCACTGGGCACCACTTGGCGGTGCGCACCCTGATTCTTCCTGGCTCGCGGCCCGGTTGCGAACCCGGGGGCGGAACGGAGTGTTGTGTGGCACTCCATCCCTTTCAGGACACCGCCGGTACGCCGTCGCGAGACCTACGGAAGCAGCTCGGTCGGCTGGAGCACGGCGAAAGCCGCACCCTGGTCGTCCTGGAGGACCGCCATCCGCCCGTACGGGATGTCCAGGGGAGGCGCCGTGATCCGGCCACCGAGGCGTGCGGCGGTGTCGGCGGCGAGATCGCAGTCGGCGACGGCGAAGTAGCTGAGGAAGTAGCTGGGCAGCATCGCGGGGAACGCGTCCGTGATGACCGCGCGCCCGCCGACCGCGGTGTCCTCACCGGGCTCGGTCCCTGCGGGGGACCAGGTCCGGAACGGCTCCGTGCCGCCCTCGGCGCCCGGCAGTCGGATGTCCGTCCCCCGGAACCCGAAGACCTCCTCGTAGAACGCGTCCACGCGCTCGGGCTGCCGGGTGTAGACCTCGGTCCAGCAGAAGGCGCCCGGCGCGTTCTGCTTCTCGAAGCCCGCGCGCTCGCCCGCCTGCCAGAGGCCGAAGACCGCGCCGCCGGGATCGGCCGCCTGGGCGAGGACTCCGGCCGCGCCTGCCCGTACGGGATCGGTGATCACCTGGCCGCCCGCCTTCCTGACCAGGGCGACGGTGGCGCGGATGTCGTCGGTGGAGAAGTAGACGCCCCAGGTCGTGGGCATGCGGCCGTCCTGCTTGGCGGCGAGCGCGGCCACCAGCTCGCCTTCGCTGTACGCATCCGCGAAGGGCATGCCGTCCCCGGCGTGGAAGGTCCAGCCGAAGAGCCCGCCGTAGAAGCGCTTGCCGGCCTCCAGGTCGGAGAGCTGCACATCCACCCAGCACGGCGCGGACTGCGCGAATACGGCCATGGCCCGGGTCCTTCCGTCGCAGTGAGGTCGCCGTGAGGTCGCCGCGAGTTCGCCGTGCTCGCAGTGAATCCGCGGCGAGATCGCGAGGGCAGCCGTGACGCCCGTCACACTCAACGTAACGTCGGGGGCCTTCCGGCGCGCCCCGAGGGGCTGAATAGAACCTTTGCCCGAATCGTGAAGGTCCTGCGACCTGCGTGGACGAGAGTTGTCCACCGAAGTTATCCACAGGCTGTTGATAACAACATCGCACCGGGCAGGCCCCGGAGCGGAGAGAAGTGCAATTCCATAAACACGTACGCCCGCGCGGAAACAGCTCGCACTCCGCCGCTGAATTGCGCTGTTCACCCCGTCCGCACTGGGGCGTTCCCCATTTGCAGTCGGTCAGATCGCGCTCGGATCACCCCTCGGTAAGCTGACGGCATGACAGGACAAGTACGCACCGTCGACGGCCGCGTGGCTGGTCGGCGAGGTCAGGCGACGCGGCAGAAGCTGCTCGACTGCCTCAGCGAGATGCTCAGCTCCTCGCCGTACCGGGACGTCAAAGTCATCGACGTCGCACGGAAGGCGGGGACTTCACCCGCGACTTTCTACCAGTATTTCCCCGACGTCGAGGGCGCCGTTCTCGAACTCGCCGAGGAAATGGCCAAGGAAGGTGCCGAACTGACCGAACTGGTCGGCGGCCGCTCCTGGGTCGGCAAGGCCGGCTGGCAGGCCTCCGAAGAACTCGTCGAGGGATTCCTCGACTTCTGGCGGCGTCATGACGCGATCCTCCGCGTCGTCGACCTCGGCGCGGCCGAGGGCGACAAGCGGTTCTACAAGATCCGCATGAAGGTCCTGAGTACCGTCACCAACTCCCTGACGGACGCGGTCAAGGAGCTCCAGTCCAAGGGCAGGGTGGACAAGGACGTCAGCCCCGCCGCGGTGGCCGGCTCCCTGGTCGTCATGCTGGCGGGGGTCGCCTCGCACCAGAAGGGCTTCACCACCTGGGGCGTGAAGCAGGCCGAAATCCGGCCGAACCTCGCCCTGTTGGTCCACCTGGGCATCACCGGCAAGAAGCCGGTCAGGTAGGCCCCGGCAAGCCCCGCACCCCCCGTACGCGCCGGGAGCCGCCCCACCGCGGCTCCCCATGTCCTGTCTCACCGACGGCGGACCACCCCTGTGGTCCGCCGTCGGCGTTCCCGGACCGGCGCGGGACGCTGTGGAATGGGCCCATGAGCGATGCACAGAAGGAATTCCGCGACCTGCTCCACGTACAGCGCGTCTGGGACGTACCCCTCCCCCGCTTCGACCCGTCCGCCGCGCCCGCCGCTCCCCTCCCCCTCTTCCACACCTGGTTCGCCGAGGCGGTGGCGGCCGGGCAGACCGAGCCGCACACCATGACCCTGGCGACGGCCGACGCGGAGGGCCGGCCCGATGTGCGCACGCTGATGCTGCACGACGCGGACGAGCGCGGCTGGCACTTCGCCACGCACGCCACCAGCGCGAAGGGCCGCCAGCTGGCCGCCCGCCCATACGCGGCGCTCGGCTTCTACTGGCCCGCCCAGGGCCGCCAGGTGCGCGTACGGGGCGACGTCACCCCCGCGGCCCGCGAGGAGAGCCGGGCCGATCTGCGGGCCAGGTCCACCGGGGCGCTGGCCGCCGCGCTGACCGGTTCGCAGAGCGAGGTGCTCCCGGCGCACGAGGACCTCGTATTGGCCTCCGAGGCGGCCTGGGAGCGCGCGCGGCAGGAGCCGGACGCCGAGGCGGAGACCTGGACGCGCTATGTGGTCGAACCGCGGGAGGTGGAGTTCTTCCAGGGCGACGACCGGCGCCGGCACGTGCGCCTGCGCTATCGGCGGGACGGCGCGGGCTGGACCCGCGAACTCCTCTGGCCCTGAGCCCCTCACATCCGGTTTACCCGGGAAAGGAGCACTATGGGAGTCAGGTGAGCAGCTGGAGGCACCCATGGCACGAACGCGTTCCCGATACGCCCCGGACCGAGGCCTGACCACCCGCATGGTGAGCACGATGTTCTTCATCGGCCTGCTGTACGTGGTCCTCGTGGGCGTGCTGCTGGCTGTCCTGCGCGGCGCCTGGCCCCTCATCCTGGTCATCACGGGCGGTCTGTTCATCGCCCAGTTCTGGTTCAGCGACCGCATCGCGGCGTACGGCATGGGCGCCCGGGAGGTCACCCCGCAGGAGGCGCCGGAGCTGCACGGTGCGGTCGACCGGATCTGCGCCCTCGCCGACATGCCCAAGCCCCGGGTCGCCATCGCGCGGAGCGACGTGCCGAACGCATTCGCGACCGGCCGCAGCGAGAAGACCGCCCTGGTCTGCGCCACGACCGGACTGCTGCGCAGACTGGAGCCCGAGGAGCTCGAAGGGGTCCTGGCCCACGAGATGTCGCACGTCGCGCACCGCGACGTGGCCGTGATGACCATCGCGTCGTTCCTGGGCGTCCTCGCGGGCATCGTCACCCGGGTCGCCCTGTGGGGCGGCTTCGCCCGCAACAGCCGCGGCAACGACCCCGCGGGCATCATCATCATGCTCATCCCGCTGATCAGCGCGGTGGTGTACGCCCTGAGCTTCCTGCTGACCCGGCTGCTCTCCCGCTACCGGGAGCTCTCCGCCGACCGCACCGCCGCCCTGCTCACCGGCCGGCCCTCGGCGCTCGCCTCCGCCCTCACCAAGGTGAGCGGGCAGATGGCCAGGATCCCGACGGAGGACCTGCGGAAGGCGGAGCCGTACAACGCCTTCTACTTCGTGCCCGCCTTCGCCGCCAAGGAGAGCCTGGGCCGACTGCTCTCCTCCCACCCGACCCTCGAACAGCGTCTGGACCAGCTGGCCCGCATCTCCGCCGGCCTCTCCCACCCGTAAGGAGCCTCCGTGGGCCTGCTCGACAGCATCCTGGGGCGCAGCAAACCGGTACGCCCCGACCTCGACCAGCTCTTCGCCGTGCCGTCCGCCGCGCTCACCCTCCAGGCCGGCACCGGTTTCACACCGACCGGGCTCGGGTCGGTGTGCTTCGCGGGGGTGGAGGGCGGCACGTTCGCCCGTATCCAGCAGGACGTCCGGGAGCTGCTCGACGCGGACACGGGGCGGGGCGGGATCCCGGTGGAGTTCAGCCGGGACTCCTACGGCTACACCTGGCTGCTCGCCCGTCAGGAGCCCGGTGCCGACGGCATGGCCGCCCTGGTCAACGACCTGCACGCGGTCAACACCCTCCTCCAGGACGGCGGCTTCGGCCCGCATCTGCTCTGCTCGATGATCGGGTTCCGGAATCCGGAGGGGCGCTCGCTGGCGCTGGTCTACCTCTACAAGAGGGGTACGTTCTACCCGTTCGCCCCGGCTCCGGGCGGCGGGGAGAAGCGCGACAACCAGCTGGAACTCCAGGTGCGGGCCGTGCTCGGCGACGACCTCCGGGTGGAGGACGACCTCTCGCGCTGGTTCCCGGTGTGGGGCGCGCCGGGGCTCTGAACGCTCCGGCGCACGCGCCTGTGACCGGGCGCTCCTGGCCTCCGCACGGACCGGCGCACGCGCCCGTGATCATTTCGCAACCGATTCCCGCCCGGACCGGGACCCATCATGTCCATGTCCTATTACGCTCCGAAGCATGCCCGAATCAACCCCTGCCCCCGGCGCCGCCCTGCCCGCCTCCATCGACCGCACCGACGGCCGGCCGGTCTATGTGATCGGCGGCGGCCCGGGCGGCCTCGCCGCCGCGGCGGCCCTGCGGGAACAGGGCGTACGGGCGGTGGTGCTGGAGAAGTCCGGTGACGTCGGGGCGTCCTGGCGCCGCCACTACGACCGGCTGCACCTGCACACGACCCGGCGCTGGTCGGCGCTGCCGGGGCTGGCGATGCCCCGCCGCTTCGGCCGCTGGGTGTCGCGCGACGACATGGTGCGCTACCTGGAGAAGTACGCCGAGCACCACGAGCTGGAGGTGGTGACGGGCGTCGAGGTGTCCCGGATCGACCGGACCGGTGACGGCACCGCCTGGCAGCTGAGCGCGACCGGCGGCCGGGTGCTCACCGGGCGGGCGGTGGTGGTGGCCACCGGCTTCAACCACACCCCGCGCATTCCGGCGTGGCCCGGCCGTGAGGAGTTCACCGGTGAGCTGCTGCACGCCGGTGAGTACCGCGGCCCTGCGCCGTACGCGGGCAAGGACGTCCTCGTCGTCGGCATCGGCAACACCGGGGCGGAGATAGCCGTGGACCTGGTCGAGGGCGGCGCCTCCCGGGTGCGGATCGCGGTCCGCACGACCCCGCACATCGTGCGCCGCTCCACGGCCGGCTGGCCCGCCCAGGCGACCGCCGTCCTGGTCCGCAGACTGCCGGTCCGGCTGGTGGACCGGGCGGGCCGCCTGATGTGCCGCGTCTCGGTCCCCGACCTGGCGGAACAGGGCCTCCCGCGCCCCGACACGGGCCTGTACTCCCGGGTCAAGGAGGGCGCGATCCCCGTCCAGGACGTCGGGCTGATCGACGCGGTGAAGTGCGGCCGGGTGGTCCCGGTGGCGGCCGTCGAGTCGTTCGACGGGGACGCCGTGGTGCTGGCCGACGGAACCCGGATCACCCCGGACGCCGTGATCGCCGCCACCGGTTACGAACGCGCCCTGGAGGACCTGGTCGGCCACCTCGGCGTCCTGGACCCCCGCGGCCGCCCCGTGGTGCACGGCGCCCGCACCCCGGAGGGGGCACCGGGCCTCTACTTCACCGGCTTCACCAACCCGATCAGCGGGATGCTCCGCGAGATGGCCCTGGACGCGCGGAAGATAGCCGGCCGGCTGGCCAGGAAGAACTGACCGAGCGGTCAGAGGGTGACGGCGGTGGCGGCCCCCTTGCGGCGGATCACCAGGGCCATCAGGGCCGCCGTCGCGCACAGCGCCCCCGCGGCGTACCAGACCAGGTCGTACGAGCCCGTCACGTCCCGTACCACCCCGCCGAGGAACGCCACCAGGGCCGCCCCCACCTGGTGCGACGCCAGGACCCAGCCGAAGACGATCGCGCTGTCCTCGCCGTACTGCTCGCGGCACAGGGCCAGGGTCGGCGGGACCGTGGCGACCCAGTCGAGGCCGTAGAAGACGATGAAGAAGACCATCGGCGGATGGACCGTGGGGGCCATCAGCATCGGCAGGAACAGCAGCGAGACACCGCGCAGCGCGTAGTAGACGGCGAGCAGCCTGCGGGCGTCGAAGCGGTCCGTGAGCCAGCCGCTGAAGACCGTGCCGATGATGTCGAAGACGCCGATGACGGCCAGCAGCGAGGCCGCCGCGGTGATCTGCATGCCGTGGTCGTGGGCCGAGGGCACGAAGTAGGTGCGGATCAGGCCGTTGGTGGAGGCGCCGCAGATCGCGAACGAGCCCGCCAGCAGCCAGAAGGGGCCCGTGCGGGCCGCGTCGAACAGCACGCGTACGGTGCGCTTCGCCGCGCCGGTGACGGGCGCGGGCTTCTCGACGTACGCGCCGCCGTAGGGGGCGAGGCCCACGTCGGCCGGGTGGTCGCGCATCAGGAACCAGACGAACGGGACGACCACGAGCGCCGCCAGCGCGACGGTCACCGAGGCCGGGCGCCAGCCGTGGTCCTTGACGATCCAGGCGCAGAGCGGCAGGAAGACCAGCTGGCCGGAGGCGCCGGCCGCGGTCAGGACGCCGGTCACCAGACCGCGCCGGGCCACGAACCAGCGGTTGGTCACGGTCGCCGAGAAGGCCAGCGCCATCGATCCGGTGCCCAGGCCGACGAGCAGGCCCCAGTAGAGCAGCAGCTGCCAGGACGCCGTCATCCAGACGCTCGCCAGCGCCCCCGTCGCGACGGCGGCGAGCGCGACGACCACGACCCGGCGGATGCCGAAGCGGTCCATCAGCGCCGCAGCGAACGGCGCGGTCAGCCCGTACAGCGCCATGTCGAGGGAGACGGCGAGGCCGATCTCGCCGCGTGACCAGCCGAACTCCGAGTGGAGGGGGTCGATGAGCAGGCCCGGCAGGGAGTTGAAGGCCGCGCCGCCGATGATCGTCACGAAGGTGACGGCGGCGACGATCCACGCACGGTGTACGAGCGGACGGGAGCGGCGGCGAGGCGTGCGCTCGGTCGCCGCGCTGTCGGTTGTCTGGGTCACGCCGCTCAGCATCGGGCCGGAGGCCGCTCCCGGACGAGTGGCTCGAAAGACACCCTTCGCAGGGATCGGGCCACGCCGGGTCAGGCCCGTGCGCGAGCGGACCAGGACCGCAGGCCGCGGTGGGCGGCCCAGGCCAGGGCCGCCCCCGCCGCGTACCGGAGGAGGTCCGGGGCGTTGAACGTCGAGCCGAGCACCAGCCGCGCCACGGTGCTGTGCCGGGCGAGGTCCGCCGGTACGCCGGTGAGCTGGGCCAGTTCGACCGCCCAGCTGAAGGCCAGCGCGGCACCCGCCGCCGTCAGGGGCCGTACCCGGGGCGCGAGGAACACCACCAGGGTGTGGATCAGCACGGTGTAGAGGGCGTCGCCCGCGTACTTCGCCACGTCCCCGCCGGCCACGTCCCCGCCGGCCGTCGCACGGACGCCGAGGCCCGCCGCCACGGTCACGAGCGCCGCGGCCAGAGCCGCGGCACGGACGGTGGCGGTCCTGGGAACGGGGTCGAGGAGGGTCGGCTTTTCACTCATGGCCGGTACGTTTATCAGGCCGTCACCGGTCACACCCAATCCGCGGGAGAGAGCAGGAGCCAGATGCGCCGACGTGTCGTGGTGCTCGCCCTGGACGGGGTGATCCCCTTCGAACTGGGCATACCGCAGAGGATCTTCGGCCTCGCGCGGGACATGGGGGACACCGGCCGCGGCGCGAAGCTGTACGAGGTCGTGACCTGCTCCGTGCGCCCGCCCGGCCCGGTCCGCACCGACGCCGACTTCAGCATCGTGGTCGAGCACGGCCCCGAGGCGCTCGCCACCGCCGACATCGTCGTCGTCCCGGCCTCGCACGAGCTCGGCCCCGTCCACCAGGAGGGCAGGCTCACCGACGGACTGGCCGCCGCGTTCGCGTACATCAGGCCGGGGACCCGCATGGTCTCCATCTGCACGGGCGGTTACGTCCTCGCCGCGGCCGGGCTCCTCGACGGCCGCCCCGCCACCACCCACTGGTCATCGGCCGACCACTTCCAGCGGCTCTTCCCGAAGGTCCGCGTCGATCCGGACGTCCTGTTCATCGACGACGGGGACGTGCTGACCTCGGCCGGTGTGGCGGCCGGGATAGACCTCTGCCTGCACATCGTGCGCCGCGACCACGGCACCGCCGTCGCCAACGACATCGCCCGCCGCACCGTCGTACCCCCGCACCGCGACGGCGGTCAGGCCCAGTTCATCCGGCGCCCGCTGCCCGAGGCGGGGCTGGCGACGACGACGGCCGCACGGACCTGGGCGATCGGCCGGCTGGAGCAGCCGATCCAGCTGCGCGACATGGCGCGCCAGGAGTCGATGAGCGTGCGCACCTTCACCCGCCGCTTCCGCGAGGAGGTCGGCATCAGCCCGGGGCAGTGGCTCGCCCAGCAGAGGGTGGAGCGGGCACGGCAGCTGCTGGAGTCGACGGATCTGTCGATCGACCAGGTGGCACGGGACGCGGGCTTCGGTACGGCCACCTCCCTGCGGCAGCACGTGCAGGCCGCGCTGGGGGTGGCGCCCACGGTCTACCGGCGGACGTTCCGGTCGACGGTCGCGGGACGCTGAGGGCCCCGCACGAGCTCCGGGACGGGAGAGCGCCCGGTCACGACGGGCCGGGAGAGCGCCCGGTCAGAGACAGGCCCGGTCGCCGGGCTGGTCCTGGACCACCGGCACCATCACCGGGCCCCCACGGTCGACCTCGCACCAGATCCGCTTCCCGGCGCCCTCCGGCTGCCAGCCCCAGCGGTCCGCCAGGCCGTCCACCAGCTCCAGCCCGCGCCCGCCGGTGTCCTCGCCCTCCGCGTGACGCGGCTGGGGCGGACGGCAGCTGGTGTCGGCCACCTCGACCCGCACCGTCCCCGCGGAGCCCGCCGGACTCGCCGAGCCGAACAGCATCCGCAGCACGGCCGGGCAGCCCGTGTGGACCACCGCGTTGGTGACGAGCTCGGAGATCAGCAGGATCAGGGTCTCCGCGAGCGGCTCGTCGTCCTCCATCCCGGACCCGATCAGGCGCGACCGCGCCCATCTGCGGGCCCGTCCCACCTCCGCGGGATCCGGCCCGACCTCCATCTGAACCTGAAGCACCTGCACCGCTCACACCATCCGAACCGGCGGACACATCGCCTAGCGCCTCCTCGGGGTCACGGAACGTGACTCCCCTGCGAGACAGCATGGTTGACGTACAGTCACCGCAACAAGCGCTTCGGGCATATTCCAGCGCGAAGGAGTACGCGTGGCCCATACTGTGCGACGCGTGCTGCGGAGAGTCGAACAGAGACGCACCGGCACCCCGGGGACCGAGTCCCCGGCAGGCCCGTCGCAGCTCCGTGGGGCGCGAGCAGGGCACCGCGCGGCGCCCGGGGCGGCCACAGGGGCCGTACCCGGATCCTCCGGTTCCAGTACCACTCGCATCCAACGGAGCGTACCCGAGCGCGGGCCCGTGACTCCGCCCGGTGACGGTGCGCTCCGGGGGCGCACTCGCTCTCCGGATGCGTTGCGTCACCCGCGCGGCACGGCCCGTACGCCCCCCGGTCAGCCACGACCACCCCGGGGCCACGCACCGCGGCCCGGCGGCGGGAAGCCGGGGCCGGACCGCGGAGGGGAACGAACTGCTCATGCCGTTGGGCGTGTTGACGCGGGGTCGCGAGTTCGCGGGGTCTACGCGTCGGGTTCGATCACGGTGAAGTAGACGGAGAAGGCGGCGACCGCCTCCGCCTCGCCGATCAGGCCGTCCTGGTCGGTGTCCAGGCTCCGGGCGGCGACGCTCGCGATGTCGTCCGCGGCGCCCAGCACCCGCAGGGCGCGCTCCACCGCGGCGACCGGGGCCGAGACGGGGGCGGCGCCCTCGGGGTCCGTGCCGGCGGCCACGGCGATCGTCGCGCGCAGGAAGGGGCGCGCGATCTCCGCGAAGCGTTCGGGGCTGTCACGCAGCCGTTTCACGGCCCCGCCGACGAACTCCTCACGGTTGACGCGCTGGTCCCCGTCCACGTCGGCGATGCCCGCCATGCCCTGCCAGAACGCCTCGGCGCCCGTGTAGAGGGACTGGCCGCGGTCGCAGCGGGCCGTCGTACCGAACTCGGCGAGCAGACGGGCCGCGGCGGCGTTGAAATCGGCGCGATCGATGTAGCCGTTGCCGTCCTGGTCGAAGGCGGCGAAGCGGTGCGCGATCTTGCGCTCGTACTCTGCGCTGTCCATGCGGGGAGCGTACGACGCCGAGCGGCGTCACGTGTCACCGAGCCTGCCCAGGAGTGTGACAACTTCGCGTCGGTCCTGTGTGCCGGGCGGGGGCCGGACGGTGGCGTCAGGCCGTGAGCGGCCTGGACGCGTCGTCGGTGGCCGCGTCCGAGTCCGGGTAGACGTCGAAGAGCCGGCGTACGCCGAGGGCGCCGAGCACCTTGTTGACGTGCGAGCCGTCGACCGCGCCACGGGCCGGGAGGACGATCCGCAGCCGGCCGCCGCAGGACTTCATCAGGCGCCGGGAGGCGATCAGGACGCCGACACCGCTGGAGTCGCAGAACAGGACACCGGAGAGGTCGAGGATCACGTCGTGCCGGCCCTCGGCCACCGCACCGTGGACCGACTGGCGCACGACGGGTGAGCTCACGAGGTCGAGCTCACCGTGGATCCGCAGCACGGTCCACGCGTCCTGCTCGGTCTCGTACACCTTCAGCGTCACGCGACTCGGCCTCTCGTCCGGGGCTCCGGAGGATCCGGAAGTTTCCGTTCCTCCTCGCGGCTGCCCGCCCACCCGCTCGCGAAACACCCATCCGCCCACCGGCCTGGCACAGGATCCATCCAGAAATGATCACTTCAGGTTTGTTTACGCGATCAGGAAGGGGCAAGGGGGGAATCATTCCCTATCATCCGGCGCCACTTGAGGGACGTACTTGCCGCAAAGGTGCGTGTCCGGACCATGCCGCCGACTACATTCGACATGACGAGAGGCACAGGGCTGGGGGCTGGATGGCGAAGGACGCACCACCGCGCTGGGACCGCCGCATGCAGCAGCGTCTGACGCGTGGCGAGGCGGCCGCCCTCGGCGAGCTCTACGACCGGTTCGCCGCCCTCGTGCACAGTCAGGCCCACCGCATGCTGGACGACGAGGACGCCGCGGACCAGGTGACGCGCGAGGTCTTCGGCTACGTCTGGGAGAACCCCGGCGCCTACGACCCCAAGCACGGCTCCATGCGCTCCTGGGTGGCGCGGCTCACCCACCGCCGGTCCGTGCAGCGGCTCCGCAGCACGCACGGCGGGGCCGAGGGGCCCGACGCCGACGCGCGGGCCGAGGAGCTGGAGCACCGGGTGCTCAAGGCCACCGCTGCGGCCCGGGCCGACTACATCGTCGCCTCGATGCCCGCACCGCTGCGCGCCGCCCTGGAGCTCGCGTACGTACAGCGCCGTGACTACCGGCAGGCCGCCGCCGATCTGGGCGTCACCGGGGACGAGGCCAGGCGCCGGCTGCGGCTCGGCCTCCAGCTGCTCTCCACGGCGAACACCCGGCCGTCGGCGGACTCCGCCCCTCCCGGATACGGGCCGACGCCGTGAACGGGTCCCAGGGCGGCGACGGCCGCGACGGGGAGCGCCCGCCGGTCGAGCGGCGCATACCGGGCCCGCGGCAGGCCGCCGACGACCGGGAGACGCTGCCCCCGGCCCGGCCGGGAGGCTCGGAACCGCCTGATCCGCCGGAGCCACCCCGGGCGGAGCCGCCCGTACCTCCCGAACCACCGGAGCCGCCCGAACCTCCGGAGCTCCCGGAGCCGCCCGCCCCGCCGCTCCCGCACAAGGTGCTCAAGTCCCTCCTCGGTGCCTGGGCCCTGGCCGCCTGCTCCGCCGAGGAGACCGCGGCCGTCGAGGAGCACCTCACCTCGTGCGCGCCCTGCGCCGACGAGGCGCTGAGGCTGCGCGACGCGGTGGGGCTGCTGCACTCCGACGGCACCCTGGACCTTGACCCGATGCTCCGCTCCCGCGTCCTGGAGGGCTGTCTCGGCCGCCGGCCGGCGCGCATCCCCGTGCCTGCCTGGGCCGCACCGTACGACGCGGAGACCGCACGGCTCGACGCGCTGCTGCGGGACATCGGCGACTCGGAGTGGCACGCGCCGGTGCGGCTGAAGTGGTTCGAGGACGACCGGCAGGTGAACCGGAAGACCACGGTCGCCGGGGTGATCGGCCATCTGACGGCCGTCGACGGACTGGTGTCCAGGGCCCTCGGCCTGGACGACCCGCTGGGCGTGGGCGACAAGCCGCTGCCGCCGACCGAGCGCACCGAGCGGTACTGGTCGGCCGCTTCCCGGCCGCCCACCCGGACCGTGCGGGAGCCCTGGCGTGACCAGAGCCACTCCCTCGTCCGTACGGTGTCGTTCGCCGGCCGGGGCGTCGCGGAGCTGTCCGTGCCGTACGGGCACTTCGCCCTTCCGCTGCAGGACTCGCTCCTGGAGCGGGCCTTCGAGTGCTGGGTGCACGGCGGCGACATCGCCGACGCCGTGGACTACCCCTACGAACCGCCCGCCGCCGCCCATCTGCACGGGATGATCGATCTGGCGGCCCGGCTGCTGCCCGCCATCCTGGCCGAGCGCCGCCGGGCGGGGCTGGCCGCACCGGCGCGCCGGCTGGTCACCGCGGGGTCCCCGGGCCGCTCCCTCCACCTGGAGGTCGAGGGGCGCGGCGGCGGCGACTGGTACATCGCGCTGGACTCACCCGCCGCTCTCGGCTCCCCCGACCACGCGGTCGCGCAGGTCGCGCTCGACGGGGTGGAGTTCTGCCGGCTGGTGGCCGGCCATGTGCTGCCGGTCGAGGCCGCGGCCGGGCAGGAGGGCGACCGCGAGGCGATCCGCGACGTCCTGTTCGCCGCGGCCTCCCTCAGCCGGCTCTGAGCGCGGGGCCCCTTACGGGAAGACGACCGTACGGCGGCCGTTGAGCAGGATGCGCCGCTCCGCGTGCCACTGGACCGCGCGGGCCAGCGCCTGGCACTCCACGTCACGCCCCACGGCCACGAGCTGGTCCGGCGTGACGCCGTGCCCGACCCGCTCGACCTCCTGCTCGATGATCGGCCCCTCGTCGAGGTCGGCGGTCACGTAGTGCGCCGTCGCACCGATCAGCTTCACCCCGCGCGCATGGGCCTGGTGGTAGGGCTTCGCGCCCTTGAAGCTCGGCAGGAAGGAGTGGTGGATGTTGATGATCCGGCCGCTCAACTGCTTGCAGAGGTCGTCCGAGAGCACCTGCATGTAGCGCGCCAGGACGACGAGCTCGACGTTCTCCCCGCGGACCAGCTCCAGCAGCTGCGCCTCGGCCTCCGGCTTGTTCTCCCTGTTCACGGGGATGTGCCGGAAGGGGACGCCGTACGAGGCGACGAGTTCGGCGAAGTCCGTGTGGTTGGAGACCACGGCCACGATCTCGACCGGCAGCGCACCGGTGCGGGAGCGGAACAGCAGGTCGTTGAGGCAGTGCCCGAACTTGCTGACCATCAGCACGATCCGCATCCGGTCGCTCGCCCGGTGGATCTGCCAGTCCATCCGGAAGGCGTCCCCGATCGCGGCGAAGCTGGCGCGCAGCTTGTCCACGGTGACCGTGGCGTCCGCCGAGAAGTGGACGCGCATGAAGAAGAGACCGGTGTCGTGGTCGCCGAACTGCTGACTGTCCTCGATGTTGCAGCCGGTCATGAAGAGATAGCTCGACACGGCGTGCACGATGCCCTGCTTGTCGGGGCAGGAGAGCGTGAGGACGTACTGCTCGGCGGCGGTGTCCGAGGCAGCGGGTACGGATTCGGCGGGCTGCGGCGCGGTCATCCCCGTAGGGTGCCACACCGTCCGCAGGTCACGCCGATCTGGTCATGATGCGGAGCACGTCCAGGGAGCGCGGCGGGGTGTCGGGGTCCTCCGCGTCATTGGTGGCGAGCATCACATGGGCCTCGCGGGCGGCCACGACGGCCTCCTGCCAGCCCGGGTGCTCCAGATAGGCGGAGACGGGGGCATCGGCGCCTATCTGGTGCATGATGCGCAGCACCCGCAGGGCGGCGACGTCCACGAGGGCGGCCTCGGCCGAGTCGCGGAAGATTGTCCCCACGTATTTCTCGGCAGACCAGTTGTCCAGCCAGGTGTCCTCGACCAGGCGGTACACGGCGTCGGTGACGTCGCCGTACCCTTCCCGGCCGGCCAGCCAGCACTCGTGGTGGAAGACGGGGTCGGAGAGCATGTGCAGCGCCGAGCGCACGTTGCTGCGCCAGCGCCACCACGGCATGTCATTGAGCGGCATGCCGCCCATGGTGGAGGAGCGACGGCCGCGACGGGAAGTGTTCTCCGAACCTTGCTGCACGGTTGCCGATCGTACGTTCCCTTGCCGAGGCCGTGTGCGGCCCCCCGTAATTCACCTCCACGTCACCGTGCGTTGACCGCTCCACACCATGGCGTTACCCGTGAGCCGCAAGTGTTCATGCCCATGACCGGATGGCGACGCCTCACCTCCCCCCGCCCCTGCAAGCTCCTCACATCCGTGGCGGCCGGGGCGCTGCTGATATCCGGCTGCGGTGTCCTCCCCGGGGTCTCGGGGGGCTCCAGGGAACCCGTCACCGTGATGACGTGGGCCCCCGACACCACCGGGGCCGACACCGTGAACATGGCGGGCATGCCCGCCATGGCGAGGACCTACGCCCGCTGGATCAACGAGAAGGGCGGGATCGACGGCCACGAGCTGCGGGTGCTCACCTGCAACGAGCAGGACACCCCGACCGGTGCCTCGAAGTGCGCCCGGCGGGCGGCCGACGCGGACGTGGCGGCGGTCGTCGGCTCGTACAGCCGGTACGGGCGGGCGTTCCTCGCTCCGCTGGAGGCGGCCGGGATCCCGTACATCGGCGGGTACGGCGCCTCCGCCGACGAGTTCACCAGCTATCTCTCCTACCCGGTCAACGGTGGCCAGCCGGCGCTCGTCGCGGGCAACGGCGAGCAGCTGGCGGCCAGTTGCGAGCGGGTGTCGCTCGTGCGGCCCGACACCCTGGTCGGCGACAGCATGCCCGGGCTCCTCGACGCGAGCCTCACCCGGAGCGACCGGCCCGCGTCCTACGACATCAGTGCGGCCGAGGGGGCCACGTCGTACGACTCCGAGGCGGCCAGGGCCCTCGACAAGGCGGGCGACGGCTGTGTGACCGCAGTGCTCGGGCCGGGCACGGAGACGTTCTTCGACTCCTTCCGCCGGCTCGAACCGGAGGGCAGCCGGGTGCGGATCTCCTCCGTGCTGGGCAGCGTCGGCCAGGGCCTCATCAACCGGTCGGGCGGCCCGGACAGCCCCTTCGAGGGGGCCCTCGTCACCGGCTGGTACCCGGAGTCGGGCGACGCCCGCTGGGACGAGATGCGCGAGGTGATCGAGAAGTACGCCTTCGGGGACAACCGGATCGATCCCACGGACACGGGCGTGCAGACGACCTGGATCGCCTACACCGCGCTCCGGGCGGTCGTCGAGGCGATGGACCGGCCCGACATCTCGGCGGGCGGGATCTCCGTCAGCCTCAACCGCGGCACCGAGGTGGACACCGGCGGCCTCACCCCGGTCCTGCGCTGGCGCTTCCAGGACATGGTCGGCACGGCCGCCTACGGGCGCATCGTCAACGGCCGGGTGACGTTCCAGGTGGTCCGCGCCGGGCGTCTGACCGCCGAGAAGAAGGGCTTCGTGGATGTGACGGAGACCCTCGTGAACGCCCGGCCCGGCGGCTGAGTCCGCTCGGCCGCCCTCGGCTCCCGGGGGCGGCCGGAAGGAGTCGAGGGCAGTCGCGTCAGAGCTGCGTGGGGGCGCGCTCGGTCAGCCCGTACTTCTGCGCGATGGAGTTCCACAGCCCCGAGGCCTTGCGCTTCTGGATGGTGGCGTCGCTGCTCGACACACCGGCCTTGGCGGTCGCGTCGGTGTTGCGGGCCTTGCCGCCCTTGCAGACCTTCTTGTCGTGCTTGGCCTGGCCGGCCCACACGGCGTAGTGGTCGTCGGCCTCCGCCGACGCCTGCCAGGCCTTGGTGAGGGAGTCCTTCAGCTCGGCGTTCTTCGGGAGCTGGTCGACGCTCAGCGCCTCCAGCCGGGTCACCAGGTCCCGGCGCTGGGCGGCGGCGCCCTTCAGATCGGTGGCCGCCTGGTCGAGGGCGCGACAGGTCTTGATCTTCTCCACGGCGCCGATCACCGCCGAGCGGCTGTTGTTGCTGTCCGCGAGCAGCTTGTCGAGCGCCTCGGCCTGGGGCTTCGCCGGGTCTTCGGCCGCCTGCGTGGACGGCTCGGCGGCGGGTGAACTCTGCGCGGCCACCGGCTGCTTGTCGTCCGGGGACTCGTCCCCGCCGCTCATCAGGGCTCCGGCGCCCAGCCCGATGACGGCGCAGCCGACGACGACGGCCGCGATCAGCGGGATGTGCGCGGACCGCCTGCGCGGCGCATCCCCGCCCTGGTCCGGCTCGGCCGCGTCGTGGCCGCCGTGCCCGCCGTGGAAGCCCTGCGGGCCCGCCCCGTACGGCTGGGCGGCCTGCGGGCCCGGGTATGGCTGGTGGGGCTGGTGCGGCTGCTGGGACCCGTCGAAGCGGGGCATCTGCTGCGTGGCGCCCGCGGGCCCCTCACTGCGGAAGAGACTGTCGAACTCCGCGGGCGGCTGCCGGTCGCCCGGGGCTCCCGGCCGGATCCCGTACGGAGCGCCGCCGGGCACCGGGGGTATGTACTGGGTCGCGTCGGCGTCGGACGGCTGCGCGGGGGCCCCGGAGGACTGCCCCAGGTACTGGGTGGACTCCGCCTGGCGCTCCGGCGGCAGCCCGCCGGGGAGCGGACCGCCGGGGACGGGAGCGATGTACTGCGTGGCGTCCGCGTCCCCGCCCTGCCCCAGGCCCTGCCCCGCGGGCGCGGCCTCGGGCGGCAGGGGCTGGGCGTACGGCTGCTGCTGGTACGGGTCCTGCTGGTACGGGTCCGGCCGGTACGCGTCCTGCTGGGGGGCGTACTGCTGCGGCTGGTACTGCCCGTGCTGCGGCTGCTGGTAGCCGCCCTGCTGGTGCTGCTCCGGTGGCAGCTGCCCCGGGCCGTCCTGGTGCGAGGCCCCGGGCCCCCAGGGCTGGCCCCACGGCTGCCCGCCCGCGGGGGCGGCCTGGTCCGGCTGCCCGCCCGCCGGCCCGCCCGCGTTCCAGGGGGCACCACCCTCCGCGGGCAGCACGACACCTTCGTGCGCGGGCCGTACAGCGGGAAGCTGCCGCTCGTCACCCTGTCCGCTCTGCGTCACCGGGACTCCTACGTGTGAACCTATGGAATCGTCGGCTCACGCTACCGGGTGTCCGGAGCCCGGCGCCAAGCGCCCAGGAGCGCTCACCACCCCTTCACACCGCGGGTAACACATGCGGCGCCCACGGCGCTGATCATGGTCAACTCGCCGAATACGCCGGTCAGGCGGCCTGGAGCTCCAGCCTGGCACCGAACTCCCGGACCGCGGGCTCGTCGGCGTACGGCTCGAACCGCTGCTGGAGGTCGTCGAGATATTCGGCACCCCGGCTGGAGCGCACCGTCCCGAGCAGTTCCATCGCCCGCAGCCCCGTGTGGCAGGCCTGCTCCACCTCGCGCTGCTGCACCTGCGCCGAGGCCAGCAGCACCAGGCCGATGCCCCGGCGCCGGGTCCGGGACTCCGGGAGGGCCGCCAGGGCCTCCTTCGCCCGGCGGGCGGCCGGTTCGGCCTGCCCCAGGTCCCGGTGGCAGTGGGCCAGTTCGTCCGCGAGGTACCCCGCGTCGAAGTGGATGATCCAGTCCGGGTCGTCGCCCTTCTCCGGGTCGGCCTGCTCCAGGGCGGCCAGCGCCCGGCCCGCCGCGACCTGGCAGGTGCGGGCATCGCCCATCAGCGCGTGCCCCCGGGCCTCCGCCGCGTGGAACATCGCCTCCGCCCGCGGGGTCACCTGCCCCCGAGCGCCCTCCTGCGCGGCCCGCGCCAACTGGGCGATCTCACGCGGGTTCCCGAGCTGGGCCGCGAGGTGGCTCATCGAAGCGGCCAGCACATAGCCCCCGTACGCCCGGTCGCCCGCCGCCTGGGCCAGCCGCAGCGCCTGGATGTAGTACCGCTGGGCGAGACCCGGCTGGCCCGTGTCGACGGCCATGTACCCGGCGAGCTCCGTGAGTCTGGCGACCGCGCCGAACAGCTCACGGCCGACCGATTCGCGGTACGACCCCGAAAGGAGCCCGGACACCACGCTGTTGAGGTAGTGCACCAGGACGGGCCGCACGTGCCCGCTGCCGAAGCGGTGGTCCAGGTCGACGAGCGCGGCCGTCATCGCCCGCACCGCCGCCACGTCCGGCATGCCGACCCGGCTCCCGGCCGTCCGCGCCACCTGCGGGTCGGCGCCCGTGATCAGCCAGTCGCGGCTGGGCTCGACCAGGGCGGAGGCGGCCACCGCCGATCCGGACAGCAGGTCACGGCGGCCCACGTCGCTGCGCCAGAGCTCGCAGACCTGCTCGACGGCGCCCAGCACGGTCGGCGCGAACTGCAGGCCGACGCCGGAGGCCAGGCTCTTGCCGTTGGCCATGCCGATCTCGTCGATCGTGACCGTGCGGCCGAGTTTCCGCCCGATCGCCTCGGCGATGATGCCCGGCGCCCTGCCGCGTGGCTGCTGCCCGCGCAGCCACCGGGCCACGGAGGTCTTGTCGTAGCGCAGGTCGAGCCCCCGCTCCGCCCCGACCATGTTGACCCGGCGGGCGAGGCCGGCGTTGGAACACGCCGCCTCCTGGATGAGCGTCTGGAGCCGTTCGTTCGGCTGGCGGGCGACGAGAGGCCTGGCTGCCATATTTCCCCCTGAGACCGCAGTGATTCGATGAAGGGATCACTGCCCGGCACGGCACAAGAAATGCGCATATTCATCTGTATCGGGTACGAGCGGTGGCGAGTTGGCGCAGTCCTGCACCTGGCTACCCGCACATCGGTGCCTTTCCTCCCACGCGCCCCCGGCCATGCACCCGTGCGCCCCATATGCAGGATCGATCCCTCCCGAAGGGCGCACGCGCGCCCGTAACCCTTGGTGACGCCGGGAGTTGAGCGGGGCGTGGATGAGCCCATCGGAGTGACGCAAGCCGCCCGGATCCCCCAACAGCGAGGTGAACAGCTGATCGACGCCGCCGCCCGGTACGCCCAGGAGCGGCACTGGGACGTGTTCCCGGGTACCTGGTTAGAGGCCGCCGGAGGGACGGAGCGCTGCTCGTGCGGTGACACGGGCTGCGCCGCCCCCGGAGCCCACCCGGCCGGGCCGGACTGGGCGGGCCTGGCGACCGGCAGCGCCGCCGCGGCCCGCCGGATGTGGTCCAGGCAGCCCGGGGCGTCGGTGCTCCTGCCGGCCGGCCGGACCTTCGACGCCCTGGACGTACCGGAGTCCGCCGGGTTCCTGGCCCTGGCGAGGATGGAGCGGCTGGGCCTCGCGCTGGGCCCGGTGACCCGCACCCCGGACCGCCGGATGCTGTTCTTCGCCCTGCCGGGCACCGCGGCCAAGGCGCCCGGGCTCGTACGGCAGCTGGGCTGGGACACCGCGGCGATCGGCCTGGTGGGGCGCGGCGAGGGCGATTACGTGGCCGCGCCGCCGACCCGGGTGGCGGGCCGCGGCGCCGTGCAGTGGGCCCGGGGCCCCTCCCGCGCCGATCTGTGGCTGCCCGGCGCGGACGAGCTGATCAGCCCGCTCGCGTACGCCTGCGCACGGGAGACGGCCGACGCCCGCACACGTCTTTCGTAGGGTGGTCCCCACACGCGGGGATAGCGAAGGGCAGTGCCATGCCGGACCAGGCGGACAGTGCGGGCGGGACCGACACGGCGGGGGTGGCTCCGGCGCCACCGCCCGCCGTGCGGGTGGAGGGGCTGTGGAAGCGGTTCGGGGAGCAGGTCGCGGTCTCCGGGATCGATCTCGACCTGCCCGCGGGCAAGTTCATCGGCCTGGTCGGCCCCAACGGCGCGGGGAAGACGACCACGCTCTCGATGGTGACCGGGCTCCTCAGGCCCGACATGGGGCGGATCGAGGTCGGCGGCCACGACGTATGGCGTGACCCGGTCGAGGTGAAGTCCCGGATAGGGGTGCTGCCGGAGGGCCTGCGGCTCTTCGAGCGGCTCTCGGGGCGCGAACTCCTCGGCTACACCGGACGGTTGCGCGGGCTCCCGGGCGCCGAGGTCGACAAGCGGGCCACCCAGCTCCTCGACGTACTGGATCTCGCCGGGGCGCAGCACAAGCTGGTCGTCGACTACTCCACCGGGATGCGCAAGAAGATCGGGCTGGCGTCCGCCCTGCTGCACAACCCCGAAGTGCTGTTCCTCGACGAGCCCTTCGAGGGCGTCGACCCGGTGTCGGCGCAGACCATCCGCGGGGTGCTGGAGCGCTACACCCGCTCCGGCGCGACCGTGGTCTTCTCCAGCCATGTGATGGAGCTCGTCGAGTCCCTCTGCGACTGGGTCGCCGTCATGGCGGCGGGCCGGATCCGGGCCCAGGGCACGCTGGCCGAGGTGCGCGGCGGGGCGGCCTCCCTCCAGGACGCCTTCCTGGAGCTCGTCGGCGCGGGGGCCCGGGACACCGGTGACTCCCTGGACTGGCTGGGCGGTGCCCGATGACGGTGCTGGACGCGCCCGCCGGTTCCGCCGTCCCGGCCGTGCCCGGCCGGGGCATCGTCCCCGTCTTCGTACGGCTCAAGCTGACGCTGCTGCGCAACGGGCTGCGCCAGTCCTCCGGGCGGCGGGCCGCCTATGTCGCCTCGCTCGTCGTCACCCTGCTGTTCGCGGTGGCCCAGGTGATCGGTCTGGTCGCCCTGCGCGGCCATGCGCAGGCGGGCACCCTGGTGGTGCTGCTGACCGCGGTGGTGGCGCTGGGCTGGGCGGTGATGCCCCTGTTCTTCCCGAGCGGTGACGAGACCCTGGACCCGAGCCGGCTGGTGATGCTGCCGCTGCGGCCCCGCCCCCTGATCGGGGCGCTGCTGGTGGCCTCGCTGATCGGTATCGGGCCGCTCTTCACGCTCGCCCTGACCCTCGGTTCGGTGATCGCGGTGGCGCACGGCGCGGCCGCGGTGGTGTTCGGTGCGCTCGCCGTGCCACTGACGCTGCTGGTCTGTGTGGCGCTGGCGCGGTCCGTCGCCACGGCCAACATCCGGCTGCTGACCTCGCGCAAGGGCCGCGACCTCGCGGTGCTCAGCGGGCTGGTGATCGCGGTGGGCATCCAGTTCGTCAACTTCGGCGCGCAGCGCCTGGGCCGGGCGGGCGGGCTGTCCTCGCTGGAACCGGTCGCGGACGTGGTGCGCTGGCTGCCCCCCGCCTCGGCCCTCGGAGCCGTGGGGTCCGCGTCCGAGGGGTCGTACGGGACGGCGCTCGGCCAGCTGCTGATCTCGGTGCTCGCGCTGGGCGGCCTGATGTGGCTGTGGCAGCGGAGCCTGGTGAAGCTGATGACGTCGCCGGACGGCTCCACGCTCGCCGCCGCCGAGCCGTCGGCCCGCCGGTCGCGCGGGGACGGGGCCGGCTCCGGGTTCTTCGCGCTGCTGCCCGAGGGGCGCACGGGAACGGTGATGCAGCGGAGTCTGCGGTACGTCGTACGGGACCCGAAGACCAAGGCGTCCTGGGTGACGGCGCTGGCGATCGGTCTGATCGTGCCCGTGCTCAACGCGGTGCAGGGGTCCGGGTCGGTCTACTTCGCGTGCTTCGCGGCCGGGATGCTCGGCATGCAGATGTACAACCAGTTCGGGCAGGACACCTCCGCCTTCTGGATGGTGGCGCTGTCCATCTCCTCGACCAGGGACGCCTATGTCGAACTCCGGGCGCGGGCCCTGGCGCTGCTGCTGATCACCCTGCCGTACACGGTCCTGGTGACGGTGGTGACCGCTGCGGTGCTCGGGAACTGGACGGCGCTGCCGGGGGCCATGGGGCTGTCGTTCGCCCTGCTGGGCGCGATGCTGGCGACGGGCGCCCTGGCCTCGGCGCAGTTCCCGTACTCGATCCCCCAGGACGGGGCGTTCAAGAACGTCGTGCCGGGTCAGGCCGGGCTCGCCTGGATCTCCATCTTCGGCGGCATGATCGCGGCCGCGGTGCTCAGCGGGCCCGTGATCGCGCTGACGATCTGGCTGCATGTGGCGGACCACCAGGACCGGTTGTGGCTGCTGCTGCCGGTGGGCGCGGTGTACGGGGCGTTCATCGGGTGGCTGGGCGTACGGCTGGCGGCGCCGCGCACGGCGGGCCGGCTCCCGGAGATCCTGGCCGCGGTCAGCAAGGGCTGAGGGACCGGCTCACGGGGCGGGGCGCCGGGGTACGCGAGGGATCGGGCGCCGGGGCGCGTGAGGGATCAGGGGCTCACGGCTTCCCGGTCGTCCCGGAAGCCGTCGGCGAGGCGCTCCAGGAAGGGCTCCACCGCCCTGCGCCAGCCCTCGGGCCGGTCGTAGTGGACGAGATGGCCGGCGTCCTCCACCTCCGCGTACTGCCCGCGGGGCAGGACGCGGACCATCTCCTGGGCCTCGGCCCTGCCCAGCTCCCCGTCGATCCCGCGCAGCACGAGGGTGGGGCAGCGCACCTGCGCCAGCTCCTCCCAGTGGGCGTCGTAGACCCAGGTGGCCCGGGACGTCAGCATCTGCTCCTGGGAGAAGACGGGCCGCCAGCCGTCGGCGCTCTCGGCCATCACCTCCGCGAAGAACTCACCGCGCGAGGGATTGGGCCGCTCCACCCAGGGGTCGTCCTCGCCGAACCACTTCCGTACGTCGGCGAGCGTCGCGAAGGGGAGCGGCCAGGAGTTGAACCAGTCCTCCCACTCGCGCTGCGAGGCCGCCCCGAGCGCGGACGCCCGCATGTCGCAGATGATCAGCGCCTTGACGAGGTCGGGGCGCTTCGCGGCGAGCTGCCAGGCGGTGAGCGCGCCCATCGAGTGCCCGATCAGGGTGACCGGGCCGAGGTCGAGCTGTTCGATCGCGACCTCGGCGTCCGCGACGTAGGCGTCGCGGGTGTACGGGCCGTCGGCCGGCTTGTCGCTGCGCCCGTGGCCCCGCTGGTCGAGGCCGACCGGCCGGTGGCGCTCGGAGAGCCAGCGGGCGGTGGAGGCCCAGTGCGTGGCCCGGCCCATCAGCCCGTGGAGCATTAAGATCCCCGGGGCCTGCCCGGTCTCCGGGCGCCCCTTGGGCTGATCGGCGAACTCCCAGGCCGCGAGGCGTACCCCGTCCGATCCGGTCACATCGATGCGCCGCACCATAGGTTCTGGCACCCCCTTCTGGTCCTCGATCACCGTGTGTGCGTGCCCGCCAGGCTATCGAACCTTTATTCGAAAACTCGCTTCCGGCTCGCAACTTCCCACGTTTGAGTGACAGCGGTTCAGGATTGATGACGGCCTCCCGGGGGAGACCTTCTCCGGGAAGCGGACCACTCGGGGACAGGGGTCCGCGGGGACTGACCTCGAGAGCTCGGGGCTCCAGGTCAGCGCAGGGGAGGACCGGCCTCGGCACCCTCGGGCGCCGAGGCCGTCCAGCGTTCCGGAACACATGGATCCGCGATCATGGGGGACCGCTGAAAGGGTTCGCCCGGCCGCCGGAGCGGCACGAAGGCCCACCGGAGCGGCGTGAAGGGCATCCGGGGCGATTCGAACGGGGGCGTGGGAAAGCCCGGCAGCCACCTCACGGTGCACGTGCCAGTGCGACGGGCGCATTCCCTGCTCCCTCCCCGACCGCGCGGCAGCCTCTGCCGGCACCCTCAGGTCATATGCCTGGCCACAGCCTGGCACGCGTTTCGCCCGGGCGCTGCGATTCCGGGCGGAAAACAGAAAGCGGTCTTACCCGCCCACATCTGCACGTGCATCCGCACCGGCGCCTGCACTTGCGAGCAGGGCACCGGCGCGCACGAACGTACTGCTCAGCGCTTCGCGACGAAGACGTGCGAGGCGACCTCGGCGTCCAGCTCGGCCGCCTCACCGCTGGAGCCGACCAGCACCCCGCCGGCCGACTCGGTCACGCTGACGACCGAGCCGGGCTGCACGCCCGCCCGCCGCAGCGAGTACATCAGCTGTGCGTCGGTCTGGATCGGCTCACCGATCCGGCGCACCACCACGGTCTTGCCCTCCGCGCCCGGGTCGAGCTCGGCCAGGCTCACCATGCCCTCGTCCAGGAACGGATCGGCCTCGGACTTCTCGCCCAGCTCCTCCAGCCCCGGGATCGGGTTCCCGTACGGAGACTCCGTCGGGTGCCGCAGCAGCTCCAGCACCCGGCGCTCCACGGCCTCGCTCATCACGTGTTCCCAGCGACAGGCCTCGGCGTGGACCTGCTCCCACTCCAGGCCGATGACGTCGACGAGCAGGCACTCGGCGAGCCGGTGCTTGCGCATCACCCGCGTCGCCAGCCGGCGCCCCTCCTCGGTCAGCTCCAGATGGCGGTCGCCCGCGACCTGGACCAGCCCGTCCCGCTCCATCCGCGCCACCGTCTGGCTGACCGTCGGACCGCTCTGGTCCAGCCGTTCGGCGATCCGGGCGCGCATGGGGACCACGCCTTCCTCTTCGAGCTCGAGGATGGTGCGGAGATACATCTCCGTTGTATCGATCAGTCCGGACATACGTGCCCCTCGATGCTGTGACATGAAGTCGTCGTGCGATGGCCCTGCCCCAATTCTGACGCATAGCACCGACAACCGTGCCCCGCCGTCGGGAGTCGGTGCCGACGGCCCGTCCACGGCGCTATTGACAGCCCACTGGTCCAGACCGCAACGTGATCCGCGACACGGGCACCGCACGGGCCCCGCACCCCGCCCCACCCCCCGCAGGAAAGGCCTCCTCGATGAGCGACAGCAAGCTCGCCGGTCAGTTCTTCGACGCAGCGATCGGCCTGCTGGAGCGGGTGCGTGACGAGGAGTCCGGGTCGATCGCCGCCGCGGGGGCCGCCATCGCCGACACCGTCGCCGCGGGCGGCCGGCTCTTCGCCTTCGGCGCCGGGCACTCCTCGCTCGCCGCCCAGGACGTCGTCTACCGCGCGGGCGGACTGGCCCTGATGAACCTGCTCGCCGTGCCCGGCACCGTCGGCGTCGACGTCATGCCGGCCACGCTCGGCTCCGCGCTGGAGCGGGTGGACGGCCTGGCGGGCGCGGTGCTCGACTCCAGCCCGGCCCGGGCCGGCGACCTCCTCGTGATCATCTCCCTGTCCGGGCGCAACGCACTGCCCGTGGAGATGGCGCAGAACGCGCGGGCGCTCGGCCTGACGGTCGTCGGGGTCACCTCCGTCGCGTACACGACGGGCACCAAGTCCCGGCACGTCTCGGGCGGATTCCTCCGGGACCACTGCGACATCGTGCTCGACAGCAAGATCGCGATCGGCGACGCGGAGCTGAGCGCGGAGGGCGTCGAGGCACCGTTCGCACCCGCGTCGACGGTCGTCACCAGCGCACTGATGCAGGCCATGATGGCCACCGCCGCAGAGGAGCTCGTCGCCCGGGGCATCGAACCGCCGCTGCTGCGCTCGGGCAACGTCGACGGCGGCCACGAGTGGAACGGACGCGTGATGCGGGAGTACGGCGACCGCATCTTCTACCGCCACTGAGCGGACCGGCACTGAGCGGACCGGCACTGAGCGGACCGGCACCGGGCGGACCGGCACCGGGCCCGGCACCGAGGCGCTGGGCCCGGCACCGAGTCGCCGGGCCCGGGCCCCTTCAGCCCTCCGGCCCGGCCGTCAGCCTGGCCAGATCGACCGCCGAGGCGACCCGGACCGCCACACTCTCCGCGTACATCACATCGGGCCGTTCGAACGCGCTGCGGTTCGCCGCGCGCAGGAACGTCACCACGCCCAGCGTCCGCCCCCGGCTCCGCAGCACCGCGCACAGCGCGTGCACCGAGTCACCCGGCCACCGGTGCTCCACCGCCCACGTCTCGCCCGCACCGGCCGGCGCCACCGCACGTACGGAACCCGTACGCTCCACGGCCTGGAGCGCCGGGTGCCCCGGCGCGTACCGCACGGGGAGCGAACCGCCGGAGACCGGCAGGCACGGGCCCGGCGCGTCGGCCGGCGTGGACGCGGCCCGTACGAGCTTCTCCCCCACCGCCAGGTCCTCCAGCAGATCGACCACCACATGGTCGGCGAACCCCGCCAGGGCGTAGTCCAGCGACGTGGTCGCCGCCTCCATGGGGTCCTCGCACTCCGCCGCCTGGCGGGCCGCCCGGTGCAGCTGGTTGGAGCGGAACCGCACCCGGTCCGCGTCCTGCTCCGCGAGCTTCGCCGCCGTGACGTCCCGGAACAGCCAGCCGACCCCCAGCGGAACAGGCTCTTCCGCCAGCGGCGAGGCCAGCCTCAGGAACCCGCTGCGCCAGCAGCGCCGCCGCTCCCCCTCCGCGGTCCGCAGGGTCACCCACAGCTCGGCCGGCGCGGACGGCGCACCGTCGGCCAGCACATGCTGCAGCGCACCCTCCAGATCCTCGACGCCCTGCACGATCAGCTCGCCCAGCGGCCGCCCCAGCGGCGTGGTGCGCCCGCCGCCCAGCGCCCGCGCGGCGTACGCGTTGACCACGGTCGGACGCAGGTCGACGTCGACGGCGACGACACCCCAGGACGCGTCCTCGAAGAGGGCCTCACCGATCGCGATGGACCGTTCCAGATCGATCTGCGCGTGCACCTCGCTGAACGCGCAGTACACCCCGGCGGGCTTCCCGTCCTCGCCGCGCACCCCCGACGACTGGGTCCGTACGAGGACACGCCCGCCGTCCTTGCGCAGCAGCGCGAACTCGTGGACCTGGCGCCCCGGCGCCTCCATGACGGCCAGCAGCCGCCCCTGCACGTCCCCCGCGTCCGCGCTCCGCACGGCCCACCCCGCGAAGCCCCGCCGCCCGACGGCCTCGGCGGCGCTCCAGCCGAGGATCCGCTCGGCCTCACGGTTCCAGTGGGTGATCGTGCCGTGGGCGTCGAACGCGCAGAGCGCGGCATCCATGCCGTCGAGCAGCGCGGCGAGAAGCCGGGACCCCGGAATCGCCGCCGACGGCTCCCGCTCGGGGTCCTCGTCGGGGCCGAGCGCGTCGGTGGTCCCGGTGCTCCTGGAAGCACTCACTCCGTACCTCCTGCAGGGCGTATTGCGCTTCGCGTTCCGCATTGCCGCACGTCAGACCATTGAACTCGAACGTGAGCCACCACACAGCCACTTCCAGGAAATCCGGTGTCCACCGATGGATCCGTTAATTCGCTTGTGTGGCGCCGGGGGACGTTCCTAGGCTGTGGGCAGCGAAGAAAGGAGGTGTTCCGGAAGTGATTTCTTCTCGGACTCGTGAGGTGACTGCGGGCTGACGCCCGTCGTCGCGCTCTTTGCAGTGCAGGCCGGTCGCCGGCCAATCCCAAGCAGTCACCGACCCGCAGGCTCGCCGGTAAGTCCGGCCGGCTCCTCCGCAAGGAGGGACCAGAGCCTGCGGGTTTCTGCACGTCCAGGGCATGTCCAGGGCATGTCCGGGGCGTGTCCGGGCCGCCGGGAGCGGGGCCGGCCGCTCAGGCGCTCACGGGCAGAGGCGCTCCACGTGCCAGTCCGCGGCCGGGCTCTCACGGACGTAGCGGAGCCGGTCGTGCAGGCGGTTCTCGCGGCCCTGCCAGAACTCGATCGTGTCCGGTACGACGCGGAAGCCGCCCCACTGCGGCGGGGCGGGGACCTTCTCGCCCTCCGGGTAGCGGGCTGCCAGCTCCTCGTAGCGGTCGACCAGCTCCTGGCGGGAGGAGACCACCGTCGACTGGTCGCTGGCCCAGGCGCCCAGCTGGGAGCCGTGCGGGCGGGTGCGGAAGTACGCGACGGTCTCCTCGCGTCCGACGCGGGACGCCGTGCCCGTCACGATGACCTGGCGGGCGAGCGGGTGCCAGGGGAAGAGCAGCGAGACGTACGGGTTCGCCGTCAGTTCGCGGCCCTTGCGGGAGCCGTAGTTGGTGAAGAACACGAAGCCGCGGTCGTCGTACTGCTTCAGCAGCACGGTCCGGGACGACGGGCGGCCCTCGGGGCCGGCCGTGGAGACCACCATCGCGTTCGGCTCGTGGAGCGCGCCGCCCCCGGCGACCTGGCGGAACCAGCGGGCGAACTGGTCCATGGGGTCCGCGGCGAGGTCCTTCTCGATGAAGTCCTCGGAGCGGTACTGCTCGCGCATCGTGGCCGGATCGGTGGTGCAATCGGATGACGGGACGCGAGAGGAGGCGGAAGCGGAAGACGGAGTGGCATCTGCTGTGGGCACGGGGCCATCCTGCCGCAGCGGGCCGGAATCCCCGCGGGAGGGGCTCGACCGACGGTCCGCGAGCCGCGCGGGCTGTGCCGGACGTCACCCTTCCCCGCACCGAGGTAACCCGCCAGTATCGTGGAGCGGCCCTTGTGGCCGTATCGCAGCCGCCGATTCGAGGGAGCCGCCCGATGTCCGACTTCGTACCCGGACTTGAAGGAGTCGTCGCGTTCGAGACGGAGATCGCCGAACCGGACAAGGAAGGCGGCTCGCTCCGTTACCGCGGCGTGGACATCGAGGACCTCGTCGGCCATGTGTCGTTCGGCAACGTCTGGGGTCTGCTGGTGGACGGGGCGTTCAACCCCGGTCTGCCGCCCGCCGAGCCGTTCCCGATCCCCGTGCACTCCGGCGACATCCGCGTCGACGTGCAGTCCGCGCTCGCCATGCTGGCGCCGGTGTGGGGCCTGAAACCGCTGCTCGACATCGATGCCGAGCAGGCGCGCGACGACCTCGCCCGCGCCGCCGTGATGGCCCTGTCGTACGTCGCCCAGTCGGCCCGTGGCCAGGGGCTGCCGATGGTCCCGCAGAGCGAGATCGACAAGGCGGAGTCCGTGGTGGAGCGGTTCATGATCCGCTGGCGCGGCGAGCCGGACCCGAAGCACGTCAAGGCCGTCGACGCCTACTGGACGTCGGCCGCCGAGCACGGGATGAACGCCTCGACGTTCACCGCCCGTGTCATCGCTTCGACCGGCGCGGATGTCTCGGCGGCGCTGTCCGGCGCGGTGGGCGCCATGTCGGGCCCGCTGCACGGCGGGGCCCCGTCCCGGGTCCTCGGCATGATCGAGGAGATCGAGCGGACGGGCGACGCCCGGGCGTACGTGAAGCAGGCGCTGGACAAGGGTGAGCGCCTGATGGGCTTCGGCCACCGCGTGTACCGGGCCGAGGATCCCCGGGCCCGCGTCCTGCGCCGTACGGCCCGTGAGCTGGCCGCGCCGCGCTTCGAGGTGGCGGAGGCCCTGGAGAAGGCCGCCCTGGAGGAGCTGCACGCGCGCCGCCCGGACCGTGTCCTGGCGACGAACGTCGAGTTCTGGGCGGCGATCGTGCTGGACTTCGCGGAGGTCCCGGCGCACATGTTCACGTCGATGTTCAGCTGCGCCCGCACGGCGGGCTGGTCGGCGCACATCCTGGAGCAGAAGCGCACCGGCCGCCTGGTACGCCCCTCGGCGACGTACATCGGCCCGGGCACGCGCGACCCCCGCTCGATCGAGGGGTACGACCAGCTGGCGGACCTGGGGAACTGACCGGGGCGGGGCGGGCGCCCCTGGGGGCGGACGGCCTCCACGGGCACCCCTCCGTGCGGCGGGGGCGGCCTGCCTCGGCCGTCACCGCTTCGTGGAGTGATTCAGGATCCAGGCGACCGTCAGCAGCACTCCGAGCAGGCCCAGTCCGAGCAGTCCGGCGGTTTCGAGGAGCCGCGCGCCTTCCATGGCGCCCCGGATGGAGCCGGCGATCCCGCCGACCGCCATGCACATTCCGAGCACGAAGGTGCGTGAGCTCGTCGGTGCGGAGCGGTACCAGGGGCGTCGCCGGGGTGCGGGGGTGTCGCGCGTACGTGTCACGTGTGGCCTCCGGTGCCGTCGGTCCAGGGCGCCGTCGAGCAGGGCGGCCCACTGGGTGACCACCCTCTCGCGCCGCACGGTGTCGTCCGTCAGCAGGTTGGCGAGTCCAGGCCGCGGGCCATGTCGAGGAGGCCCTGGACCGTTTCGCGTACTCCGGGGGCCACCGTTCTCGGGCCGCTCATCGAAAGACCACAGGGGCGTGCGACGCCGGTGTGCTGCGATCGCGGCAACGGCACACGGCCTGAACTGCGAAGTCGCGCTCTTACCCCCGTGCCACATATCAGGTGCGCTTCCGCCTCGGCGATGCCCATCAGCGGATCACCTACTGGCTGGCGCCCGGCCGACGCGTCGTGCTGCTCACCGTGTTCCGCAAGACCAAGATGCGCGAGCAGGCCGAAGTGGACCTCGCCCACGCCGCACAGCGATTGTGCGAGGCAGAGCACAAAGCCGCCACCGAGCACGGCCTCTACAGCCGTAACCTGAAGGAGAACCGATGAACCACAGCGAATGGAGGACCCGTCACCACCGCCGGCTGCTGGGCGAACACCTGGACGCCGACCCCGAGTACGACCGGGTCTACGAAGAGGCCGGTCTCGCCATGACGTTGGGCAAAGCCGTCCATAGCCGGCGTAAGCAGCTGGTCCTGAGCGAGGCCGACCTCGCCGAGCGCATGCACGTCGACGTCGATGACATCGAAGGCATCGAGACAGCCACCGAACTGCCACCCATCGCGGTCATCATGCGCCTGGCCCGCGCACTGGACCTCACCGTGGACGTGCACCTCGCCGGCGGAGACGAGCCCACCGTCACCATCGCCGCCCCAGCGACCTGAGGCTCACCCCGCACGACAAAGCCGCTTGACACATTCGGAATTCCTGGAATTCGCCAAGCTGCACATACGGCCCCACATGTCCCATCACCACGCCCACCTTGCCGTTCCGCCGGTCGACCACCAGGGCGCCGGCATCGGGCGAGACGGTGTGCCCGCCGGTATCAGGGGCGAAGAGCTGCTCGTGGAGATCAGTGGGCGGTGATCGTGCTGGACTTCGCGGAGGTCCCGGCGCACATGTTCACGTCGATGTTCAGCTACGACCAGCCGGCGGACCTGGGGAACTGACAACGCGCCGGGCCGGGTCGTGCCGCAGTCGTCGCATGCCTGTGGCTGGCCTGTGTCATTCCTACCGGCATCCTGAGACGCGTCACGGCGCGCCCCGGTGACGGACCGCCGTCACCGGGGCGCCCAGTCGTTGAACGCTCCGGCTGCCCTGCGGGGCAGCCCTCACTGACAGTTAGGTCAAAAATGACACACAAGGGACGCATCGTCTTCGCTGCCGCGATCACCGCCATGACGCTCGGGCTCACGGCCTGCGACGACGGCGACGACTCGGCATCGGCACCGGACTCACCGTCGGCCTCCGCCCCGGCGTCGTCCGATCCGGGCAGCGAGAGCCCGTCCGCGGAGCCCAGCGACGACGGCGCCGCTCCGGCCGACGGGGACGTCACCGCACCGGGCTCGAAGCTCAAGGTCGGCGACAAGGCGGTCCTGCCGTTCACGTACGGGACGGACAAGAAGGGCACCATCGCCGTGACGGTCACGGCGATCGAGAAGGGCGCCGAGGCCGACATGGACAAGTTCGGCGCGAAGGCGAAGGGCATGACGCCCTATTACATCCGGATGAAGGTGGAGAACGTCGGCGGCACCGACCTGTCGTACGCGTCGCTGAGGCTGCGCGGGCAGCTGGCGGGCGGCGGCCCCACGGGTGTCATCCTGATCGGCGACCTCCCGGGCAAGTGCGACAGCGAGACGGCCCCCCGCGACTTCACCACGAAGGGTGCGTCGTACGAGACCTGCTCGCTCAGCGCCACGAAGACCGAGCCCGTCGCGGCCGCTTCGTTCGACGAGGGTGACGCGTACACCGACAGCCCGGTCCTCTGGACCAGCTGACCTCCGTTCCCTGTCGGCGCCGGGCATCCCGTCCTCGACGACCGCGAACGGATCAGCCCAGCGCGTCGTCGAGGAGGGCCGCCCACTGCGCGACGACCCGCTCCCGGCGGGCGCGGGCTTCGAGTTCGGTGACCCGGGGCCGCAGCTGGGCCTCGTTCGACGCGGCGACCCAGAGCTGGAGCGCGGCACGGAACAGCGGGCCCGTGTAGAGGTCGACGAGGGCGGCGACCACCGCCGTGCGGCCCTGGACGGGCAGGGCGCGCAGGGCGGCGGAGCGTTCCTCGGCGACGTACTCGACGGCGCCGGTGAAGAGGTCCTCGCGGGTCGGGAAGTGGTGCTGCGCGGCGCCCCGTGAGGCCCCGGCACGTTCGGCGACGACGGAGACCGTGGAGCCCGCCCAGCGCGTTGGTCTGGGCGGGGCTGAGCGAGGGTCCGTTCGAAAGCGCGGATGATCACCGTGGCCCAGGGCCAAGTCTCGGGAACACCGGGCGTTGGTGTTCCAGCACCCGGATGTCGCGGATACACCGTGCGCCCAGCGTGATCGCGACCGCGAGGCCCACCAAGGTGAAACACCATGCCAGGGTGTCGATGGCTTGGCGCTGGAGGCGGAGCCGGACGCGGGCGTAGACGCCGGCGGTGACGCCGATGTGGGCGTGGCTGACGGGCCGCATGGTGCGCCCCTCGGCGACGTACGTCGGCCCGGGCACCCGCGACCCCCGCTCGATCCCGGGCTACGACCAGCTGGGGAACTGGCGGGGGCGGGGCGCCCCCGCACCCACCCGGCGGGCGGCCGGAGCCCGGACCCTGGCTCCGGCCGCCCGCAGGGCGCTGCGGCGGGCCGCCCACCGTCAACCGTCGAGGCGCATGAGGGCGGAGTAAGCCGACTCCGCCTTGCGCCCAGGGGCGGCCTCGGGGCGGGCGTGGTCGAGGAAACTCTGGGTCCCTCCGTGGTGGCGCACCTTCCCCGACTCCATGAGGGTGACGGTGTCGGCCTCTTCGGCCAGGTCGATCACGTCATGGGTGGACATCAGCACCGGGGTGCTCGCCGCGACGTCTCCCAGGACTTCACGGAACACAGAACGCTGATGAGGGTCGAGACCCGCTGTCGGTTCGTCCAACAGGATCACACGGGCGTCGTGGGCCAGGGCACAGGCGATGCCGACACGCCTGAGTTGCCCCCCGGAGAGACTGGCCGTCTTCTGCCCGGACTGTTCGGCGAGGCCGACCTGTTCGAGGGCGGCCCCGGCCCGCTTCCACGCCTGGACGCGGTTCTCGCCCTTGAGCCAGGCGATGTACGCCACGTACTCGCGAGAGGTCAGCTGCGGTGACGTGGGTACCCGTTGGGGGAGCCAGGCCACGTGGCGGCGGAATTCACGGGTGGCGGAGGTGACGTTCGTGTCGCTGAACAGGACTCTGCCTACCGTCGGCTCGACCGTCCCCGCGAGAAGGGCCAGCGTCGTGGACTTCCCCGCTCCGTTGGGGCCGAGCAGGATCGTCAGACCCTGGTCGGGCACCTCGTAGGTGAGCTGGGAGAGGACGGGGCGCAGCCCGCGGCGGTAGGTGAAGGTGACGCGGTCGAGCAGCAGAGTCATCGGTCGGTCCTTGGCACGAGGCAGGTGAGGAGGACAAGCCCCGTCAGGAAGACAAGGGCGGCGCCCGTCGCGGCGTGGGCGACATCGGCCTTCTCGGTGACGATCACCCAGGGATAAGGGTCGTCGAGCTGTCTGCCCCCGGTGAACATGGCGAGGATCATCCAGAACACGGGTACAAGGGCTGCCCGGTGTTTGAGGAGAGGCCAGCTTCCCAGGGTGAGACCGCAGAAGAGCAGGTTGTTGCGGGCGGCCGTCCACATCGCATCCGAGTCCAGTGAAGTCATGACCGCCGCCGCCGCGCTGGCCAGGAGGGCGAACCCCGTCACCAGGGCGATGTCCATCGAGTCGAGTCGGCGCACAGCGGATCGCTCCATGCCGGGCAGGCGCCTTTCGAGGCATGCGACGAGGGCGACAGAAGGAACGAGGCAGAAGAAGTTGCTCAATGTGGTCGGGATGGGTCGACTGCCCAGAAACGCAGGGAGAACGAGGACGAGATCCGACGTGAGAGCGATGCTCAGGACGAAGGCGAACAGCGCGCCGGGCAGCAGGCCGAGGGCGCCGCGTTGGCGCAACCACCAGATCATCCCGCCCGGCCGCCTTGGCAGGAGAGCCGGAGCTGCTCGACGTACCAGGCCTTCTGCTCGTTCAGCGGAAGGCCGTCGACCCTGTCCATCTCCGCGAGGAGCTGTTCCTTGCTGTCTCCGGTCCGGACCGACTGCGACTCGCGGGAGAGCCAGGCGAGGTAGTCATCCGCTTTCCCTGTGGTCCGGGCGGTCCAGAGAGTGCCGTAGTGCAAGGTGTTCCAGTCCGGGTTCTCGCAGGGCATTCCTACGACGTCGATGGCCACGTCAGCCCAGGAGATACCGTCCGGCCTCCCGGCCGCAAGGTCGAGTGTCCACGTCTCTCCCCCGGTGTCCGGCAGCTGAGGCCTGGATACCGTTATGTCAGTGATACGCGTGGGGATCTCCGCAATGATCGCTTTGGCCTTCAGTTTCGCCGTCATGCCGAAAAGTGCGGCCTGGATCTCTCCGAGGTCTTCGGAACCTGCGGCAGGCATGCACACCTCGGGTGCGCGGCCCTCGCAGACGACCGGGGCCAGCCCCTTGGCAGCGGGAGCGAAAGAGGTCCACTCGCGGGTGATGCCGTAGGCGACCAGAAGCCCGCAGCCGGCGACGACGAGGGACAGCACGACAGCACCGACACGTATACGCCGAGGACCGATGGCCACGGCGAGGGCGAGAGCCAGGCAGACCGTCGGCAGAACGGCAGCGATCGTCATGGGGAGGGTGTACGCCTCACCGAAATTGATCTGGCCGACAGCCCCGGTCACGTGGTGCGCCCACCACGTGCTCGTGCCCAAGGGGTAACTGATGCCGATGAACACGGCTATGGACACGACCGGTGCGGAGTACAACGCGTGGAGGCGCCTCCCGAGGAGGAATCCGATGGCCGCGTGCGCGGTGAGCAGGACCACGGCGATCCCGAACAGGTTCAGCACGTACACGTCGGGAGCGACTCCGGCAAGCAGCAGCGCGCCGGCCGTGATGCCGGCCAGGAGGGCCGCCAGCGTGAGCACCACGATGAGGACCGGCTGAACGGCGACTCGGAAATCGCTACGCGCGGGGCCCATCTCCCAGGCGCCGAGGGCCCGTAGTCGTGTCGCCTCCACTGCGGCCAGCCCCGCCGCAGCGGCGGCGGCCAGGGGAACCGGTGCGTGTAGGGCGAAGGCCACGGCCTCGGTCGGCCAGGGAAGCATGGCAAAGTGCCCCATCCTCCCCCTGGTCGCAAAAAAGACGTAGGCGAAGAAGAAACCGGTCACCGGCAGAGCCAGCACGGCGGCGTGGGTGCGTAGTGCGGTGCGGAAGCGCATGGAGCCTCAAGAAAATACAAGGCGGGCCGCCGCGCAGGATGCGCAGCGGCCCGGCGGGATCAGTCGGCCTTGGTCGTGTCCACGACGATCTTCCTGACGGCTGTCACACAGCTGACGCACGGTTAACGAGGCCCCCCACGAAGTAAAAACCGGACAGCAGCGTGACCGTAGCACTGGAATTGCTCACCGTTAGTCACATTTTTTGAACAACTCGCCACACCCTGAGCTAAGTTGCAAAGGACCGGTCGCGTACGGCCGGCGGCCCGCACCGCAGCTCAGCCCAGCGCGTCGTCGAGGAGGGCCGCCCACTGCGCGACGACCCGCTCCCGGCGGGCGCGGTCGTCCGTGAGGACGTTGGCCAGGCCCAGGCCGCGGGCCATGTCCAGGAGGCCCTGGACCGTTTCGCGTACTCCGGGGCGGGATTCGTCGGCGGCGAGGAGTTCCACGGCGATGCGGTGGGTCTCGCGGCCGACGCGCGCTTCGAGTTCGGTGACCCGGGGCCGCAGCTGGGGCTCGTTCGACGCGGCGACCCAGAGCTGGAGCGCGGCGCGGAACAGCGGGCCCGTGTAGAGGTCGACGAGGGCGGCGACCACCGCCGTGCGGCCCTGGACGGGCAGGGCGCGCAGGGCGGCGGAGCGTTCCTCGGCGACGTACTCGACGGCGCCGGTGAAGAGGTCCTCGCGGGTCGGGAAGTGGTGCTGCGCGGCGCCCCGTGAGACCCCTGCGTGTTCGGCGACGACGGAGACCGTGGAGCCCGCCCAGCCGTGTTCGGCGAGGCAGGCGACCGCCGAGGACAGGAGACGCTGCCGGGTGGCGCGGCTTCTGTCCTGCTTCGGGGGCGTCACAGCACCCATGGGGGATCCCGTCGTTCCAGGAAGGCCGTCATCCCCTCCCGTGCGTCGTCGGAGGCGAAGAGCGCGGCCGAGCGGGCGATGAGGTCTTCGGCGTGACTGTCGAAACTCTGCAGCACAGTAGCCGTGACCAGCTCCTTCGATGCCTTCAGCCCCTGCGGTGAGGCCCTGCGGAGTCCGTCGAGTACCGGTACGAGCGCCTTGTCCACGTCCTCGGGCCCGGCGGCGACGGTGATGAGGCCGATCCGGGCGGCTTCCACCGCGTCGAAGCGTTCCCCGGTGAGGTAGTAGCGGGTGGCGGCGCGCGGGTCGAGCCGGGGCAGCAGGGGCAGGGAGATGACGGCGGGGGCCAGGCCCAGTCGGGACTCGGTGAGGGCGAAGGTGGCGTCCGGTCCGGCCGCCGAGATGTCGCACGCCCCGAGGAGCCCCAGGCCGCCGGCCCGTACGTGCCCGGTGACCCGGGCGACGACCGGCTTGGGCAGGGCGACGACCGCGCGCATCAGGGAAACGAACGCGGCGGGTTCGGGCGGTGCGGTCAGGTCGGCGCCCGCGCAGAACGTGGTGCCGGTGTGGGTGAGGACGACGGCCCGTACTTCGTCGTCGGCCGCGCAGCCGGCCAGCGCCTCGGTGAGTTCGCCGACGAGGCGGGCCGAGAGCGCGTTGCGGTTGGCCGGGGAGTCGAGGGTGAGGGTGGTGATTCCGCGGTCGTGGGCGGGGGGTGCCAGGGTCATCGCGGCTTCTCCCGGTCGCGCAGCTCGCGCCGCAGGATCTTGCCGGACACCGCGCGGGGTACGGCCTCGATGAATTCGGCCTGTCTGACCTTCTTGTACGGGGAGACGCGGTCGGCGACGTACGCGATGACGTCGTCCTCGGTGAGGCCGCCCGCGCCGGGCCCGCGGACCAGGTAGGCCTTGGGGACCTCGTTGCCGTCGGTGTCGTACACCCCGATGACGGCGGCGTCGGCGATCGAGGGGTGGGTGAGGAGGAGGGCCTCCAGGTCGGCGGGGGCGACCTGGTAGCCCTTGTACTTGATGAGTTCCTTGACCCGGTCGACGACGTACAGCCAGCCGTCCGCGTCGACCCGGCCGACGTCCCCGGTGTGCAGCCAGCCGTCGGGGTCGATCATGGCGGCGGTGGCGTCGGGGAGGCCGAGGTAGCCCTTCATCACCTGGGGGCCGCGGATGAGGATCTCGCCGTCGGTGTCGCCGGCGACGTCGATGCCGGGGTCGGTGAGCGAGACGATCCGCATCTCGGTGCCGGGCAGCAGCTTCCCGACCGCGCCGGGCGGCGGGTTCTCCGCGTCGAGGGGCACCACATGGGTGCCGGGCGAGAGCTCCGTCATGCCGTAGGCCTGCCGTACGGCGGGGACGCCGAGCCGTTTCGAGCAGGCGACGGCGAGTTCGGCGTCCAGGGGGGCGGCGGCGCTGACGATGTACTCGATCGAAGAGAGGTCGTAGTCGCCGACGAGCGGGTGTTTGGCGAGGGCCAGGACGATGGGCGGGGCGACGTACAGGCCGGTGATGCGGTGGGTCTGGATCGTTTCGAGGAACTGGGTGAGGTCGAAGCGGGGCAGGACGACGACCGTGGCGCCGTAGCGCAGCGGCCCGTTCATGAGGGCGGTCAGCCCGTAGATGTGGAAGAAGGGCAGCACCGCGAGGATGCGTTCGTTCTCGCCGAGGGGGACGAGGGGCCGCAGCTGCTCCAGGTTGGTGGCGATGGAGCGGTGGGTGAGCATGACGCCCTTGGGGGTGCCGGTGGTCCCGGAGGAGTACGGCAGGACGGCGATGTCCTCGGCGGGGTCGAAGGCGATGTCCGGTTCGGGGGCGGTGGTGCCCAGCATGTCGAGTACGGAGGTGTGGCCCTCGGCCTGGTCGCAGACGTAGATCTCCTGGACGCCGCCGGCGAGTTCGGCGGCCCGGCGGGCGACGTCGAGGAGCAGGGAGACGGTGACGATCCAGCGGGCCCCGGAGTCCGCCAGCTGTTTGGCGAACTCCTCGGGGGTGGCGAGCGGGTGGATCGTGGTGACGGTGGCGCCGGCCCGGGTCGCCCCGTAGAAGACGGGCGGGTAGGCGATGGTGTTGGGGCTGTGCAGGGCGAGGACGTCGCCCTTGCGCAGGCCGTTCGCGGCGAGGTGGGCGGCGATGCGCCGGTGGAAGGTGTCGAGCTGGCCGTAGGTGACGGTCATCCCGTTGGTGCCGTCGATCAGCGCGGGTGTGTCACCGAAGTCCGCGGCGCTCCCGAGGACGGCTTCGTGGATGGGTGTTTCGAGGGGCTGGACGTCTGCGTACTCGCTGTGGAACACCATGGCGGTCCCCTTCGACGCGGGTGGAGAGCCAGAATCGCCCCTGCGGGGGCGGATGGGGAGGTCCGGGACACGACCGATGACCGTCAGTACGACTTCGGCAGGCCCAGGGTCTGGTGGGATACGTAGTTCAGGATCATTTCCCGGCTGACGGGGGCGATACGGGAGACACGCGCGGCCGTGATCAGGGAGGCGAGCCCGTACTCGCGGGTGAGGCCGTTGCCGCCGAGGGTGTGGACGGCCTGGTCGACGGCCCTGACGCAGGCTTCGGCGGCGGCGTACTTCGCCATGTTGGCGGCCTCGCCCGAGCCGATGTCGTCGCCGTCGTCGTAGAGCCTGGCGGCCTTCTGCATCATCAGCCGGGAGAGCTCCAGCTCGATGTGCGCCTGGGCGAGCGGGTGGGCGATGGCCTGGTGGGCGCCGATGGGGGCGCCCTTCCAGACGGTGCGGGTCTTCGCGTAGTCCACGGCGCGTTCGAGCGCGTAGCGGCCCATGCCGATGGAGAAGGCGGCGCCCATGATGCGCTCGGGGTTCAGACCGGCGAAGAGCTGGAGCAGTCCCGTGTCCGCCTCCTCGCCGACGAGCGCGCCGGCGGGCAGCCGTACGTCGTCGAGGACCAGCTCGAACTGCTTCTCGGCCGCCTGGAGTTCCATGTCGATCTGCGTGCGGGAGAAACCCGGGGTGTCGCGGGGCACGATGAAGAGGCAGGGCTTGAGGCTGCCGGACCTGGCGTCCTCGGTGCGGCCGACGATCAGGGTGGCGTCGGAGATGTCGACGCCGGAGATGAAGACCTTGCGGCCGTTGAGTATCCAGTCCCCTCCGTCGCGGCGGGCGGTGGTGGTGATGCGGTGGGAGTTGGAGCCGGCGTCGGGTTCGGTGATGCCGAAGGACATGGTCAGGGAGCCGTCGGAGAGGCCGGGCAGCCAGGCCTGCTTCTGCTCCTCGGTGCCGAAGCGGGCGATGACGGTGCCGCAGATCGCCGGGGAGACGACCATCATGAGCAGGGGGCTGCCTGCCGCGCCGAGTTCCTCCAGGACGATGGAGAGTTCGGCCATGCCGCCGCCCCCGCCGCCGTACTCCTCGGGGAGGTTGACGCCGAGGTAGCCGAGCTTGCCGGCCTCTTCCCAGAGTTCGCGGGGGTGCTCGCCGTTGCGGAACAGCTCGGTGGTGTAGGTGCGGCCGAAGCGCTTGCCGAGGGCGGCGACGGCGGCGCGGAGGGCCTGGTGCTCTGCGGTTTCGAGGACGGTGCTCATGGGGTCGTCTCCTCCTGGTGCGCGGGTGCGTCTGCTGCGGAGTGCGCGGGTGGTGCGTCCTGTACGACGGCGAGCAGGGCGCCGACCTCGACCTGGAGTCCGGGGGCGGCGTGCAGTGCGGTGAGGGTGCCGGAGGCGGGGGCGAGGATGCGGTGTTCCATCTTCATCGCCTCCAGCCAGATGAGCGGCTGCCCGGCCGCGACGGCCGCGCCGGGCGCGAGGCCGTCGGCGAGCCGGACGACGGTGCCGGGCATGGGGGCGAGCAGGGAGCCGGGTTCGGTGCGTTCGGCGGGATCGGTGAAGCGGGGCAGGGCGGTGAAGGTGTACGCGCCGGCGGCCGTGTCCACGTACACCCGGTCGCGGTGGGTGGTGACGGTGAAGTGCCGGGTCACCCCGCCGGTTTCGAGGGCGACCGCGCCGGGGCGGGCGGCGAGGACCCGCTCGCCGGATGCGGGGGCGGGGATGCCGTCGCGGCCCGTGCGGTAGGCGATCTCGTACTCGGTGCCGTCGGGCTCGCTCCGGAGGCGCATGGTCTGCGGCTGCGAGGCGAGGTTGCGCCAGGCGCCGAAGCGGGCGGGGCCGGTCGCGGGGCGGTCGGCGGCTCCCGCGAGCGCGGCGGCGGTGGCGGCGAGGCGGCGGGCGGCTTCCTCTCCGGGAGTGCCGGTCGCCGTCAGGGCCGCCAGGTGCCGGTCGTAGAAGCCGGTGTCGAGGCGCGCCGCGGCGAAGTCCGAGTGGCGCAGGGAGCGTACGAGCAGCTCCCGGTTGGTGACCGGGCCGTGGATGCGGGCGCGTTCCAGGGCGCGGGCGAGGAGGCGGACGGCCTCGGTGCGGGTGGGGGCGTGGGCGATGACCTTGGCGAGCATCGGGTCGTAGTGCACCCCGACGGTGTCGCCGCCGGTGTATCCGGTGTCGAGGCGGATACCGGGTCCGCCGTCCACATCGAGTGTGAGCAGTGCTCCGGTCTGTGGCTGCCAGTCTCGCGCCGGGTCCTCGGCGTACAGCCGGGCCTCGACGGCGTGCCCGGACGGCGACGGGGGCTCGGCGGACGGGAGTGGCCCGCCCTCCGCGATCCGTAGTTGCAGGGCGACGAGGTCGAGGCCGAACACGGCTTCCGTGACGGGGTGTTCGACCTGGAGGCGGGTGTTCATCTCCAGGAAGTACGGGCGTCCTTCGGCCGATACGAGGAACTCGACGGTCCCCGCGCCCCGGTAGCCCACCGCCTGTGCGGCCGCCACCGCCGCCTGGTGCAGCCGCTGTCGGAGTCCGTCGTCGAGGCCGGGTGCCGGGGCCTCCTCGATGACCTTCTGGTGGCGGCGCTGGAGCGAGCAGTCGCGGGTTCCGAGCGCCCAGACCGTGCCCTCGGCATCCGCCATGACCTGGACCTCGACGTGCCGGCCCCGCTCGACGTACGGCTCGGCGAAGACCTCGCCGTCCCCGAAGGCAGAGGCGGCCTCGGCGGAGGCTGCGGTCAGCTCGCCTTCCAGGGCGGCCAGTTCGCGCACGATCCGCATCCCGCGCCCGCCGCCGCCCGCCGCCGCCTTCAGCAGCAGGGGCAGATCGGCGGTGGTGGCGTTCCCCGGGTCGACGGGGGCGAGCAGGGGCACGTCGGCGGCGGCCATCAGCTCCTTGGCCCGGGTCTTGGAGGCCATCAGCTCGATGGCCTTGACCGGCGGCCCGACCCAGACGAGACCGGCGTCCTCGACGGCCCGGGCGAACCCGGCGTTCTCGGAGAGGAAGCCGTACCCGGGGTGGACAGCGTCGGCGCCCGCCGCGAGCGCGGCGGCGACGACGAGGTCGCCGCGCAGATAGGTGTCGGCCGGTGCGGCCCCCGGCAGCCGTACGGCGGTGTCGGCCTCCCGTACGTGCAGGGCGTCGGCGTCCGCGTCGGAGTGCACGGCGACGGTGGAGATGCCCAGCTCACGGCAGGTGCGGAAGATCCGGCAGGCGATCTCGCCCCGGTTGGCGACAAGGAGCACACGCATCATGGGGGGCCTCACATCCGGAAGACGCCGAAGCCGCGCGCGCCCTCGACCGTTGCCGTGTGGATCGCTGACAGACACATCCCGAGGACGGTCCTGGTGTCGCGCGGGTCGATGACCCCGTCGTCGTACAGCCGCCCCGAGAGGAACATCGGCAGCGACTCGGACTCGATCTGCTGCTCCACCATGGCGCGCAGTCCTGCGTCGGCCTCGTCGTCGTAGGGCAGGCCCTTCGCGGCGGCGGAGGCGCGGGCGACGATCGAGAGGACGCCGGCGAGCTGCTGGGGGCCCATGACGGCGGACTTGCTGCTGGGCCAGGCGAAGAGGAAGCGGGGATCGTAGGCCCGGCCGCACATGCCGTAGTGCCCGGCGCCGTAGGAGGCTCCCATCAGCACGGAGAGGTGCGGCACCTTGGAGTTGGAGACCGCGTTGATCATCATCGCGCCGTGCTTGATGATGCCGCCCTGCTCGTACTCCTTGCCGACCATGTAGCCGGTGGTGTTGTGCAGGAAGAGGAGCGGGATGTCGCGCTGGTTGGCGAGCTGGATGAACTGCGCGGCCTTCTGCGACTCCTCGCTGAACAGCACGCCCTGCGCGTTGGCGAGGATGCCGACCGGGTAGCCGTGGAGGCGCGCCCAGCCGGTGACCAGGCTGGTCCCGTAGAGCGGTTTGAAGGCGTCGAAGTCCGAGCCGTCGACGAGCCGGGCGATGACCTCGCGCGGGTCGAAGGGGACCTTGAGGTCGCCGGGCACGATCCCGATGAGCTCGTCCTCGTCGTACTTCGGCGGTTCGGCGGGCCCCGGATCGGGGTGCGCCTTGCGCCAGTTGAGCCGGGCGACGATCCGGCGGGCCTGGCGCAGGGCGTCGTGCTCGTCGGCGGCGTAGTGGTCGGCGAGGCCGGAGGTACGGGCGTGCATCTCGGCGCCGCCGAGCGATTCGTCGTCGCTCTCCTCGCCGGTGGCCATCTTGACCAGGGGCGGGCCGCCGAGGAAGACCTTGGACCGCTCCTTGATCATCACGGTGTGGTCGGACATGCCGGGGACGTACGCGCCGCCCGCCGTGGAGTTGCCGAAGACGACGGCCACGGTGGGGATGCCGGCCGCCGACAGCCGGGTGAGGTCGCGGAAGAGCGCCCCGCCGGGGATGAAGATCTCCTTCTGCGAGGGCAGGTCCGCACCGCCGGACTCCACCAGGGAGATGCAGGGCAGCCGGTTGGCGAAGGCGATCTCGTTGGCGCGCAGGGCCTTCTTCAGGGTCCAGGGATTGGAGGCGCCGCCGCGCACGGTCGGGTCGTTGGCGGTGATCAGGCACTCGACGCCCTCGACGATCCCGATCCCGGTGACGAGCGAGGCGCCGACCGCATAGTCGCTGCCCCAGGCGGCGAGCGGGGACAGCTCCAGGAAGGGGGTGTCCGCGTCGACCAGCAGCTCGATCCGCTCGCGGGCCAGGAGCTTGCCACGCGAGCGGTGCCGCTTCACGTACTTCTCACCGCCGCCCGCCAGGGCCTTGGCGTGCTCGGTGTCCAGCTCGGCGAGTTTCGCGAGCATCGCCTCGCGGTTCGCCGCGTACTCGGGCCCCGTGGTGTCGAGGACGGTGGGCAGGACGGTCATGCGTGCACCTCCGGTCGTTCCAGCAGCCGTACGGGCACGGGGACGTGCCGGGACCGCAGCCACTCCCCCACCGCCTTGGCCTGCGGATCGAAGCGGGCCTGCGCGGCGACGCCCTCGCCGAGGAGTCCGTGGACGGTGAAGTTCAACGCCCGCAGATTCGGCAGGACATGGCGGACGACGGTGAGCCCGGCGGTCTCCGGCAGCAGCTCCTGGAACCGCGCCACGGTCAGTTCGTGGGCCAGCCACCGCCAGGCGTCGTCCGTGGTGACCCACACCCCGACGTTGGCGTCCCCGCCCTTGTCGCCGCTGCGGGCGCCCGCGATCCGTCCGAGGGGTGCGGTGCGGGTGGGCCCGGCGGGCAGCGGTTCGGGCAGTTCCGGTTCGGCGACGTCCTCGATGTCCTTGTACGGGCCCGCCGTCGGAACGGCCGAGCGGGTCCCGTCGGGCAGCACGGCGATGTGCTCGGCCTCCCCGGCGGGTATGTACGCGGCCTCGAACACCCCGTAGGGCGCGCCCTTGCCGGGCGGGGCGGTCACATGGAAGCCCGGGTAGCTGCCGAGTGCCAGCTCGACGGCCGCCCCGGACACGGCCCGGCCGACGGCCTCGGCGTCCGGGTCGCGTACGACGAGCCGGAGCAGGGCGCTCGCGGTCTCCTCGGTGCCGGCGTCGGCCCGGTCGGTGCGGGCGAGCTCCCAGCGCACCTCGGCGGGTTTCGAACCGGCACGGTCGAGGGCGTCGGCGAACTGATCCTGCACGAGCCGGGCCTTGGCCTCGATGTCGAGTCCGGTCAGCACGAAGACGACCTCGTTGCGCCACCCGCCGAGCCGGTTGAGCCCGACCTTGAGGGTGGGCGGCGGGGCCTCGCCGCGTACGCCGCTGATCCGCACCCGGTCGAGCCCGTCCTGCGTGAGCCGTACGGTGTCGAGCCGGGCGGTGACGTCGGGTCCGGCGTAGCGGGCGGCGCCGGTCTCGTACAGCAGCTGTGCGGTGACGGTGCCGGTGTCGACGACGCCGCCCGTGCCGTCGTGCTTGGTGATGACGCTGCTGCCGTCCTGGTGGATCTCGGCGAGCGGGAAGCCGGGGCGGCGGACGTCGTGGTCGCCGAAGAAGGCGTAGTTCCCGCCGGTGGCCTGGGTTCCGCACTCCAGGACGTGCCCGGCGACGACCGCCCCGGCGAGGGCGTCGTGGGCGTCGGGCCCCCAGCCGAAGTGGGCGGCGGCGGGCCCGGTGACGAGGGCGGCGTCGGTGACCCGGCCGGTGACGACGATGTCGGCCCCGGCGCGCAGACAGGCGGCGATGCCTCCGCCGCCGAGGTAGGCGTTGGCGGTGAGGTATCCGTCGGGCACCGGCCAGCTGTCGCCCTCGACATGCGCGACGCGTACGGGTACGCCCGTCCGGTCGGCCAGCTCCCGCACGGCGTCGGCGAGTCCGGCCGGGTTCAGCCCGCCGGCGTTGGTGACGACCTTCACGCCGCGCTCGTGGGCGAGGCCAAGGCTCTCCTCCAGCTGTCGCAGGAAGGTCGTCGCGTATCCGCGCGCCGGGTCCTTGAGGCGGCTGCGGCCGAGGATCAGCATGGTGAGTTCGGCGAGGTAGTCCCCGGTGAGGACGTCGAGCGGGCCGCCGGTGAGCATCTCGCGCAGGGCGTCGAAGCGGTCGCCGTAGAAACCCGAGGCGTTGCCGATGCGCAGCGGCCGGGTCACCGGTCCGCCTGCCGGGGGCGCCCGGGTCCCGCGGGCCCGGCGAAGGCCTGCGCGATGTCCAGCCACTGCCCGGCGTCCGCGCCGACCGCCTCGACGGCGAGGTCGTCGCGGTGCGCGCGCTGGGTGACGAGCAGGCAGAAGTCGAGGAGCGGGCCGGTGACGCGCTGGGCGGCGTCCTCGGGCCCGTACACGGTCAGTCCGCCGTCCTCGGCACGCAGTTCGACGCGGAACTGCTCGGCGGGCGGCTGCAGTCCGCGTACGAAGTAGGCGTAGTCCCGGGCGCGTACGCCGATCCTGGCGACGTGCCGCAGCCGGGCGGTCTGCTTCCTGGTGACGCCGAGCGCGTCGGCGATGTCCTGGCCGTGGGCCCAGGTCTCCATGAGGCGGGCGGTCGCCATCGAGGCGACGCTCATGGGCGGGCCGTACCAGGGGATCTTCGTCCCGGCGGGTGCCTCGCGCAGCGCCTTCTGGAGCCGGGCGCGGCCCTCCCGCCATTCCACGAGCAGCGCCTCGGGGGTGAGGGCGGTGACGGCCTCCTCGGCGGCCTCGTCTACGAAGGTCTCGGGGGCGGCGAGCGCCTTCTCGACCTCGGCGGCGAAGGCGTCGGGCTCGGTGGCGGCGGTCAGGGCCACCTCGTCGGTCCAGTTGAGGTGGGCGATCTGATGGGCGACGGTCCACCCCTCGGCAGGGGTCGGCGCGGTCCACTCGTGGGCGCTCAACCCGGCTACCAACAGGTCGAGTTCGTCGCTCTCCTCCCGCATGTCGTCGAGCACGGCGGCGGTCACGGCCGATGCGTCGGGCACGGTGCGCTCCCCTCGGGGCGTGGCGGTGTGCCCCGGAGCATGCCAGCGCCCCGTAAAACAAGCAAGCATGCTTGCATGATTTTAGGACCGGAACACGCCCCCTGTGGGCCGTCCACTCCGTGGGCCGTCTACTCCGCGCGGTCACCCTCCGCCTGCGAGGGTTCGGTGCGGGGGACGTCGGGGTGTGTTTCGGAGGCCGTTCCGCGCACGGCCGGTTCGTCTCGTTCCCCTTCGGCCTGCGAGGGGGTGTGCGAGTACAGCCCGTCGTACTCGTCGGTTCCCTTGGCGGATCCCATGCGCGGGCCTCCTTCCTCCGCTCCCTTCCATCGTGCCTCCCGCGCCCGCTCCCGGCACGGTGGCGCGGGGCGGGCGCATCCGGCTCGCACGGCAGGGCGCCCGCTACTGCCCCTTCGACGCCGCCTCGGCCATCTTCGCCGTGGTGCTGGCACCGTCCAGCGCCTCGCGAATGATGTCGGCGTGGCCGCTGTGGTGGGCGATCTCGCGGAAGATGTGCCACAGGACGCGGCGGACGGTCCAGACGACCGGCTCCGGGGGCGACCAGGGGTACGCGGGCAGCGTGACCTCACGGTCGAGGTCGGCCTCCTCGCGCACCGTACGGTCGAAGTCGGCGGCCGCCGCGTGGAAGGCCTCCAGCAGTCCGGGCACCGTCTCCGCGTCGGTCATCCGGTTGCCGTCGGGGTCGAGGTCCGCCCAGTCGATCTTGGCCGGGGCGGTGCCCTCGACGACGTCGAGCCAGCTGCGCTGCACGCCTCCGAGGTGCTTCAGCAGTCCGCCGAGGGTCAGCTCGCTGACCGTCGTCCGGGCGCGGGCCCCGGCGTCGTCGAGTCCCGCGACGGTGTAGAGAAAGTTGGTGCGCTGATCGGTCACGAGCGCCAGCAGATCGTCGCGTTCGGGCATGTGTTCCTCCAGGTCGGCCGTCACGACCACCCTAGGATTCGGCGTCCGGCGGCGCAGGCGGAACGAACAGATCACCCCCGGGGGCTCACCGTTTCCGGGAGCGCCGCGTCTGGCTGCGCACGGCGCCCATGCTCGCGCCGATGACCAGGGCGATGGCCAGCGCGTCGGTCGTGGAGAGCGCCTGGTCGAGCAGGAGGAAGCCCGCCGTGGCCGCGATGGCCGGTTCGAGGCTCATCAGGATCGCGAAGGTGGGCGCGGGCAGCCGTCGCAGCGCCATGAGTTCGAGGGTGTACGGAAGGACCGAGCTCAGCAGCGCGACGGCCACGCCGAGGCCCAGGGTGGTGGGGACCAGGAGCTTCGAGCCGGACTCCATGATGCCGAGGGGCAGCGAGAGGACGGCGGCCACGACCATGGCGAGGGCCAGCCCGTCCGCCTGCGGGAAGCGGCGGCCCGTGCGTGCACTGAAGACGATGTACGCCGCCCACATGGCGCCCGCGCTCAGGGCGTACACCGCGCCGACCGGGTCCAGCCGGTCGAAGCCGCCGCCACTGAGCAGGACCACGCCGCCGAGCGCCAGGACCGCCCAGAGGAGGTTGACCAGGCGGCGGGAGGCGACGACGGACAGGACCAGCGGGCCGAGCACCTCCAGGGTGACGGCCGCGCCCAGCGGGATGCGGTCGACGGCCTGGTAGAAGAGCGTGTTCATGCCGCCCATGGCGACGCCGAAGGCGAGCACGGTGCCCCAGTCGGCGCGCGAGTGCCCCCGCAGCTTCGGCCGGCAGACGACCAGCAGGACGAGCGCGGCGGCGGCGAGCCGCAGGGTGACGACGCCGAGCGCGCCCGCCTTCGGCATCAGCAGGACGGCGACCGCAGCGCCGAACTGCACCGAGAGCCCGCCCGCCACGACCAGCGCGACCGGACCGAGTGCCGCTCTACGGGCGCCGGGGCGCCCTGGCCGGCCGTGGCCGGGCTCGTCGAGCGCGGAGACCGCCTCGGGTACGGAAACGGCAGCCGCCGGCTCTGCGGCAGCACGCGGGTCATTCACCGGGAACCTTCCATCGAGTTCAATACAGTGCACCAGAAGGTTTACAGTACGACACCGGAACGGCGTCGGTCACTTCCTCACCGTAGGGACCCGCGCGCCTCCCGTGAAATGCCGATTGCGCTCCCGTTATGCTCCGCAGGCATGAGCACTGGACAGGGCACGGGGAGCGGCGGGCGCTCCATCGAGGTCCGGCATCTGCGGGCCTTCCTCGCCGTCGCCGACGCGGGCAGCGTCACCCGCGCCGCCGCCCGGCTCCGGGTCACCCAGCCCGTCGTCTCCCGTACGCTCGCGGCCCTGGAGCGGCACCTGGGCTTCCGGCTCGTCGACCGGTCCACCCACCACCTCGCCCTCACCCCCGAAGGCGTCGCCTTCCGCGACAAGGCGGCCGCGGCGGTCGGCGCCTTCGACGACGCCCTCGACCCGGGACGGCTGCACGACCGGCCGCTGCGGGTGGGTCACGCCTGGTCGGCGTTCGGCCCGTACACCACGCCGTTGCTGCGGACCTGGCAGCAGCGCCACCCGGGGACCCCGCTCGAACTTCTGCGCATCGACGACCGCACAGCCGGTCTCACCAGGGGCGAGGTGGACGCGGCACTGCTGCGCGGGCCCGTGGACGCCCCGGGGCTCGTCACCGAGGTGCTGTTCACGGAGACCCGGGTGGCGGCCGTCGCCGCCGACGGCCCGCTCGCCGCCCGCGCCTCGCTGTCGCTGGCCGATCTGACCGGTGACGCAGTCGTCCTGAACACCGTCTCGGGAGCCACCACGCTCGCCCTGTGGCCTCCGGGGGCCCGGCCGGCCGGCACCGTCACCGTCGCCAACACCGACGACTGGCTCACCGCCATCGCGGCCGGGCGCGGCGCCGGGGTCTCGGGGGCCTCCACCGCCCAGATGCATCCGCACGCGGGGGTCACCTATGTGCCGCTGGACGACGCCCCTCCGCTGCCCGTCCTGCTGGCCCGCCGGGACGGGCCCGGCCATCCCGCGCTGCCCCGACTGGCGGCGCTGGCCCGGGAGATCGTCGCGCGTGAACAGCGGACACGGCCCGGAAATTCCGTCGGCGAGCGGGAATGAAGGCCTGACGTAAGGGAGTTGGGGGTTCCTGTACCGATCGGGCCGATCACTCCAGGGGGCGTTCCATGACGGACACCGTTGACACCACCATCACCGTGCGGGGCACGGTCGCGGCGGGCTTCGAGGGCGTACGGGAGGAGTACGCCGCCGTACTCGCCGCGGACCACACCGAGCCGGGCAGCCAGCTCGCCGTGTACCACCACGGCCGCCTCGTCGTGGACCTGTGGGCCGGGGAGGGCATCACCGGGGACTCGCTGCCCGCCGTGTACTCCTCGACCAAGGGCGCCGCCCATCTCGTCGTCGCGCTGCTCGTCCAGGACGGCGTCATCGATCCGGAGCGTACGGTCGCGTCCTACTGGCCGGAGTTCGCCGCCGAGGGCAAGGGCGAGCTGACCGTGCGGGAGCTGATGTCGCACCGTGCCGGACTGATCTGGGCGGACGGCGGGTTCAGCATCGAGGAGCTGGCCGACGACCGCCTGATCGCCGCGCGGCTGGCGGGCCAGCGGCCGTACTGGACGCCCGGCACGGAGGCCGGCTACCACGCGCTGACGATCGGCGCCCTCACCGGCGAGGTCGTACGGCGGGCCACCGGGCGGTCGATCCAGGAGATCTACGAGGAGCGGGTGCGCGCCCCGTACGGGCTGGACCTCCACCTGGGCCTGCCCGAGGAGCTCGAACCCCGTTACGTGGACATCCGGCCCGGCGTGGCCACCCCCGAGCAGGCCGCGGAGGCCGCGGCGAACCCGCTCGACCTGGACAGCCTGATGGCGCTCGCGTTCGGCTTCGCCGAGGACCCGCCGCTCGACCTGGTCGCCCTCGCCAACACCCGGGCGGTACGCGCGCTCGGCCCGGCCTCGGTCGGCGGGGTGGGCTCGGCGCGCGGCCTCGCGGGGATGTACGCGGCTGCCGTCTCCGGGCTGGACGGCCGGGCGCCGCTGCTCACACCGGAGACGGTGGCCGAGGTGGGGCGGGTGCGGTGGAAGGGGACCGATGTGGTGACCGCCGTGGCCGACCCCTTCGCCCTGGGCTTCGAGGCGCAGCGGGGTCACTACCCGGCCCTGGGCGAGGGCGCGTTCGGGCATTCGGGAGCGGCGGGTTCGCAGGCGTACGCCGATCCTGTCAACGGTGTGGCCTACGGCTACACCCGGCGCCGTTTCGCCCTCCCGGGCGGGGCTGCCCCGGAGAACGAGCGGCTGTCGGCGGCGGTGAGCGAGGCCGTCGTGACGCTCTGACCCGGGTCGGCTCCGCTCAGCTCGGCTCGGCTCGGCCCGCAGGCCGTAGAGCCGTCAGCCGTCGAGGCCCTCCGCCAGTACCTCGGCGAGGTGGCGGGCCCGGACGCCGCGCTCACCCGGGGCCTGGCGTGAGGGTTCCGTCCTCAAACGCCGGACGGGCTTGAATTGGCCGGTTGGGCCGCGGGTGCCGGGGCGGCGTCGGTCTGGGGGGCCGGTCGGTTACTTCGCGCAGACTGCCTTGTCCGCTTCCACTCGCTGGATGTCGTCCGGTGCCTTCTGCGGGGCCGAGAGCGGGCTGCCCGCTTCCTTGAAGTCCGGGCCGAGGGTCAGCACCATCGGGTCCATCTCGCCCGCGTCCGTCGTCGTCGGCTTGAGGGCCGAGGCCGACAGGCCCATCATGTCGGCCAGTCGGCGGGCCTGGTCCGCCTGGTTGGGGGCGTAGACGAGCTGGGTCTTCTTCACGTTCTCGGGCGCGTTCGCCTTGTTCGTGGACTTCAGCACGCCCTCCTCGTTCTGCAGCCAGTCCAGGGCGCTCTGCGCGGAGCCGGCGGGGGCGCCGCCGTTGAAGACGTCGACCCGCACGTCCGCCGCGTCGGCCATCTCGCCCTTCAGCTTGGCGTCGTTCTTGGCCTTCGCCGCGGCCTTCTCCTGCTTCTCCACCGCGGTGAAGGAGACGTCCTCACGCATCATCGAGAAGACCTGCGGCGCCTTGGACTTGTCGAGGATGACGGTCGCCTTGTCGTCCGGGTTGTCCAGCACCGGGACCGTGGTGAACGTGATGTTCTTCGGGTCGACCGACGCCAGCTCCATGCCCAGCTTGCGGAGCTGGTTTATGTCGGCGATGTTGTCGTCGACGGTGAGGGCCTTGGTGGCCGCCTCCGCGAGCGTCCACATCTTGGTGGGGCTGGTCAGGGTGTCGTTGGACTTCAGCTTGCGCATCAGCGAGCTCAGGAACTGCTGCTGGATCTCGATGCGGCTCAGGTCGCTCCCGAAGCCGACGGAGTGCCGGGTGCGCAGGAAGGCGAGGGCCTGCTCGCCCTGGAGGGTGTGTTCGCCCTTGGACAACTTGAGGTGCGAGTCCTTGTCGTCGATGTCCTTGGCGAGACAGACCTTCACACCGTCGACAGCCGTAGTCAGGGACTTGACCGCGTTGAAGTCGGCCACCATGAAGTGGTCGACCTTCAGGCCGGTGAGCTCGGTGACGGTCCGCATGGTGCAGCTGGGGGTGCGGTCGGACTGTCCGAGGCTGGTGTTGAAGCGGTCGCCGGAGGTCGCGGGGATGTCCTTCTCGGAGCCGTCCTCCAGTTTGGTCGGACAGTTCGGGATGTCCGTTATCAGGTCACGCGGGATGCTCAGCGCGGTCGCGTTCGTACGGTCCTTGGAGACATGGAACAGGATGTTGGTGTCGGCGTGGCCGACGCTTCCCGCGTCCCCGTAGCCCTCGTTGCCCTCGCCGGTCCGCTTGTCGGTCCCGATCACCAGGACGTTGATCGCGCGGTCCTTGCTGAAGCCACCGGTGCCCGCCCCGTCGGTGGAGACGGCCGTGATGTTGCCGTTGAAGTGCTGGTAGACGAGGTACCCCGCGGTGCCGGTGCCCAGCAGCAGGAAGGCGAGCACGCCACCGGTCCACACCAGGGCCTTCTTCTTACGGGACTTCCTGGGCTTCGCCTTGCGGCGCCCGGTGGCGGGGGGCGCCGCCCGGCCGCCCGGCTTGCGCGCCTCGTCCCGGTCCCCGCGTCCGCCGCCGGCGGCCCGGCGGCCACCACGCTGGGGGGGCACGGAAGCGCGGTCGCCGGGCGGTGCCGTCTCCGGCTTCGACCTGCGGCGCGGCCCGGCCGTTCTGGCCTCGGACGTACCGGCCGACGCGGATGATCGCCCTGAGGAAGGGGTCAGTCGCAGTTCGTAATCACCGGTGTCGGGGTTGAGTACCCACTGGTCTGCGGGGTCGATGCCCTCGTCCCGCCCACGGCCTTGCGCGTCCACGGTTGCTGCGTCCTCCGTCGGGGCCACGCGGCGCCTCCCCCTTCAAGGCGCGCGGTGTGTCTTACGGCAGTGCCGACCTGGGAGGTCGGCCGCACCGGAGCGCTCACACTAGCTGGCCACCGGCCCACGAGCGACGATCGTGACAAATCAAGCTTCACACAGGGGACATAGCGACACATTCACCACTACTTACCCACCCGACGCGCCGCCCACTCCGGCGCACACGCATCGCAGGACACGAAAGGAACCACTTCAAGCCAGATTTCATACAGAAGTGGCCACAAGGAATCCCCAAACAAGTCGCCAATTCTCCTATAGTTGCCGTGACTTGATCAGGAACAATCAGCTCCAGTTGTGGTTCTTTCACCATCACCACACCGATGTGTCCCGATTGTCCCTTCGCCGCACCTGCCCCTCCCGCCGCACCGTCCGCCCCGAGGACTCCGATTGCGCCCTACACTCCGGCCGACCGCACTCGCCCTGCTGATCTCGGCAGCCGTAACCGGTGCTCTGTGCCTGTGGGCGGTCGCCGCCGCTCCCGCCTCGGTACGGGCCCCGCTCGCCTGGGGAACGGGCGCAGCCGCCGTGCTGCTGTGCGTCGCGGTGGCCGTCACGGTCCACACGCTCGCCACCGCCCGGCATCTGCGCGCCCTCCGGGCCGCCGACTCCGAGCGCTTCACCGCCGAGACCTCCCGCCTCGTCTCGACCTCCGCCGCCGAGGCGCAGCGCTTCACCGCGGAGACCGCCCGGATCAGATCGGCCGCCTCCGCCGAGGCCGCCCGGGCCACCTCCGAGGCCGACGACCGGGTCGCCCGGATCACCGCCGACGCCGCCGAGCAGCACGAGCGGCTCACCGCCGAGACCGCGCGGCTCACCGCCCGCGCCCGGCGCAGCGAGACCGAGCGGTCCGCCGCGATCGCCGCCTGCGCCAACGCCGCCGGCCGGATGCAGGCCCTGGCCACGAGCATGCTCGCCGACCTGCGCGAGATGGAGCACCGGCACACCGCCGAGGACGTGCTCGGCGATCTGCTGCACCTGGACCACCGCACCGCCCAGGCGGGCCGCCTCGCCGACTCCATCGCCGTGCTGACCGGGGCGCGTTCCGGGCGCCGCTGGGCCAAGCCGATCGTGATGGAGTCGATCCTGCGCGGCGCGATGGGCCGGATCGGCGGCTACCAGCGCATCCGGCTCCACTCGACCAGTGATGTCGCGATCGCGGGCCACGCCGCCGAGGGCGTCATGCACGCCCTGGCCGAACTCCTCGACAACGCTGCCAACTTCTCGCCGCCCACCGCCGAGGTGCACGTGTACGTCGAGGAGGTGCCGGCCGGCATCGTCGTCACCGTCGAGGACAGCGGCCTGGTGATGAGCGATGTGCAGCTGCGCCGCGCCGAGCGGGCCGTGTCCGCCGACAAGCAGGACCTCACGGCGCTCTCCGGCACCCGGCTCGGCCTCGCCGTCGTCGGCCGGCTGGCCAGGAAGCACGGACTGACCGTCTCCTTCCGGCCGTCGGCGCGCGGCGGCACGGGCGCGCTGATGATGCTGCCGCAGGAGCTCATCTCCCGTACGTCCCTGCCCATGCCCGCACCCCGCTCCGAGCCGGCCCGGCACCCGGAGCCCGAGCCGGACCACGCCACGCCGGGGACGGAGAGCCGGACCCCTGCCACCGCTGCGGACTCCCCCGGGTCCGCATCGCACACGGACGCGCCGGGGGAGGCCGCGGCCCGGACCTCCGAGTCCGCGTCGGAATCCACCGGTGCCGTCCCGCAGTTCGGCGAGAGCGGGCTGCCCAAGCGCCGCCGCGGCCGCACCCTGGCCGCCGCCGAAGCCCGTACCGGCGAAGCCGCCCCCGGCGCAGCCGAAGCCCCCAGGCCCCGTACCACCGACCCGAAGGTGCAGGCTGCCCGCTTCAGCACCTTCAGCCAGGCGGTACGAGCCAATTCCCCGCACCCGGAAGGCAACACCCGATGAGCGCGACCACCGACGAGAAGCTGAACTGGCTGCTGGAGGGGCTGCTCGACCGCACGCCCGGCGCCCGGCACGCCCTCGTCCTGTCCCGGGACGGCCTCAAGCTGTGCCGCACCCCCGAACTCTCCGTCGACCAGGCCGACCAGCTGGCCGCGATCTCCGCCGGCATCCAGAGCCTGTCGCACGGCGCGTCCATCGAGTTCGGTGACGGCACCGGCGGCGTACGGTCCGCGATGACCGAGTTCTACGGCGGGGTGCTGTTCATCGTCGAGGCGGGCGCGGGCGCCCACCTGGCGGTCGTGGCGGCGGAGGACTCCGACGTCGGCCTCGTCGGCCACAACATGAGTGAGCTCGTCGAGCAGCTCGGCGAGCACCTCGTCGCCCCGCCGCGCGACGCCCCGGCCACGGAAACCGCGGACGTATGACACCCGTCCCGCGCCCCCGCCCCGGACGCGACGACGACCCGGACCGGCTGTACACCCTGACGGGTGGCCGCAGCCGGTCCGACTCGGCCGCGTTCGACCTGGTGACGCTCGTCGTCGCCGAGTGCGAACCGAACCCCGGGATGCAGTCGGAGCACGTCGCGATCCTGCGGATGTGCCACAGCCCCACCGCGGTCGTCGAGATCTCGGCCACCCTGAATCTGCCGGTCAGCATCGTGCGCATCATGCTGTGCGACCTGCTCGACACCGGCCGGATCAGCGCCCGCCACCCCCGTACTGCACGTGTCGAGGACCGGCTCCCCGACACCGACACCCTGGAACAGGTGCTCGTTGGACTCCGCAACCTCTGACCGTGCCGCCCTGCAGGCGACGGCCGACAACGGACTGAAGATCGTCGTTGTCGGCGGCTTCGGGGTCGGCAAGACCACCATGGTCCGATCCGTGAGCGAGATCCGTCCGCTCAACACGGAGGAGACCATGACCCGCGCGGGCGAGGCCGTCGACGACCTGGACGGCGTGCACTCCAAGACGTCCACCACGGTCGCCTTCGACTTCGGCCGCATCACGCTCGACGCGCGGTCGGTCCTCTACCTCTTCGGCGCACCCGGGCAGGAACGCTTCTGGTTCCTGTGGGACCGCCTCTTCTCCGGCACCCTGGGCGCCGTCGTGCTCGTCGACACCCGGCGGCTCGCCGACTCCTGGTACGCGATCGACCGGCTGGAGCACCACGGCACGCCGTTCATCGTGGCGTGCAACGACTTCGGCGGCCCGCTCCACACCGAGCAGCAGATCCGCGAGGCCCTCGACCTCTCCCCCGACGTCCCGCTCGTCGAGTGCGACGCCCGGGACCGTTCCTCCAGCAAGTACGTCCTGATCACGCTGGTCGAGCACCTCCACGCGCTCTCCCTCGCCCGGTCGAAGGACGCCGACGCGGCGCTCGCGGGCGGTCAGGGCGCCGCGGCGATGACCCCGGAGCGCACCCCGTGACCAAGTGCCCTGTACCCCACGGTTCCGTACCCCTGTCCGGACCGCGGTTCCAGACGGACCCCGTGCAGCTGTACCGGGACATGCGCCGCGACCAGGGCTCCGTGGCCCCCGTGGTGCTCGACGGCGACATACCCGCCTGGCTGATCCTCGGCTACCGCGAACTCCACCAGGTCACCAACGACCCGGTGCTCTTCAGCCGGGACTCGGACCTGTGGAACCAGTGGGAGCACATCCCGGACGACTGGCCGCTGCTGCCGATGATCGGGCGCAAGCAGCCGTCGATCCTCTACACGGTCGGTGAGCGGCACACCGTCCGCGCGGCCATGATCAGCAACGCGCTGGAGAGCGTCGACCCGTTCGCGCTCAAGCGGTACGCCGAGGAGTTCGCCGACGACCTCATCGACGGCTTCTGCTCCACCGGCCGGACCGACATCATCGCCGAGTACGCGATGCTGCTCCCGGCCCGCGTCCTCGCGAAGATCTACGGCTTCAGCGACGAGGTCGGGGGGCCGCTCGTCGGCGCGCTCAACGACATGATCGACGGCCGTGAACGGGCCCTGGCCGGACAGCAGCACCTGGGCGGGGCCATGTTCCAGCTGCTCGCCGACAAGCACGCCGAACCCGGTGACGACGTCGCGTCCCGGATGCTGGAGGACCCGGGCGGCTTCACCGACGAGGAGGTCGCCCAGGACCTCATGGTGATGATGGCGGCGGGCCACCAGCCGACCGCCGACTGGATGGGCAACTCGCTGCGGCTGATGCTCACCGACGACCGCTTCGCCGCGTCCCTGTCCGGCGGCCGGCACAGCGTCGCCGAGGCCATGAACGAGGTGCTCTGGGAGGACACCCCCACCCAGAACGTGGCGGGCCGCTGGGCGTCCCGCGACACCCATCTCGGCGGACGCCACATCCGCTCCGGCGACCTGCTGCTCCTCGGCATCGCCGCCGCCAACGGCGATCCGCAGGTACGCACCGACGGCTCCGCCCTGACCGGCGGGAACAACGCGTTCCTCTCCTTCGGACACGGCGAGCACCGCTGCCCGTTCCCGGCGCAGGAGACCGCGGAGGTCATCGCCCGTACGGGGATCGAGGTGCTCCTGGACCGGCTCCCGGACGTGGACCTCGCCATCCCCGAGGACAAGCTGACCCGGCGCCCGTCCCCGTGGCTGCGGGGGCTGACGGAGCTGCCGGTGCACTTCACGCCCACTCCCGCCCTTGGAGGCCAGAAATGACCCGGATCGCCCTCGATCCCCTCGTCGCCGACCTCGACGCCGAAAGCGCCGCACTGCGCGCCGCGGGACCGCTGGCCGAGGTGGAGCTCCCCGGCGGGGTCCACTGCTACGCGGTGACGCACCACGCCGAGGCGCGCCGGCTGCTCACCGACAGCCGTGTCGTCAAGGACATCAATGTGTGGAACGCCTGGCAGCGCGGCGAGATCCCGATGGACTGGCCGCTGATCGGCCTCGCCAACCCGGGCCGCTCCATGCTGACGGTCGACGGCACCGAGCACCGCAGGCTGCGCAGCCTGGTCGCGCAGGCGCTGACGGTGAAGCGGGTGGAGCGGCTGCGGGCCGGCATCGAGGCGCTGACGAACGCCTCCCTGGACCGGCTGGCGGCGCTGCCCAAGGGTGAGACCGTCGACCTGAAGGCGGAGTTCGCGTACCCGCTGCCGATGAACGTCATCAGCGAGCTGATGGGCGTGGACGCGGCCGACCACCCCCGGCTGAAGGAGCTGTTCGAGAAGTTCTTCTCGACGCAGACCCCGCCGGAGGAGGTCCCGCAGATGATGGCGGACCTCGGCAGCCTGTTCACGAAGATCGTCGACGACAAGCGGGCGAACCCGGGCGACGACCTGACCAGCGCCCTGATCGCGGCCTCCGAGGAGGGCGACCACCTCACCGACGAGGAGATCGTCAACACGCTGCAGCTGATCATCGCGGCCGGTCACGAGACCACGATCAGCCTGGTCGTCAACGTCGTCGAGGCGCTCCAGACCCACCCCGAACAGCGCAAGCGCGTGCTGAGCGGCGAGGTGCCCTGGGAGAACGTCATCGAGGAGACGCTGCGCTGGAACACCCCGACCTCGCACGTCCTGATCCGCTTCGCCACCGAGGACATCGAGGTCGGCGACAAGGTGCTGCCGAAGGGCGAGGCCCTCATCGTCTCGTTCGGCGCGCTGGGCCGTGACGAGAAGCAGTACGGGGAGACCGCGGGCGAGTTCGACATCACCCGCTCCCCCAACCGCCACATCGCCTTCGGCCACGGCCCGCACGTCTGCCCGGGCGCCGCGCTGTCCCGGCTGGAGGCGGGGGTCGCCCTGCCCGCGCTGTACGAGCGCTTCCCCGACCTGGACCTCGCCGTACCGGCCTCCGAGCTGCGGAACAAGCCGATCGTGACGCAGAACGACCTGTACGAGCTCCCGGTCGACCTGGGCTGATCCAGGGCCCGGTACCGCCGCCCACGATCCGGAGCATGTGTCTCACCGGACGGACACGGTCCTCGACCGCTTCCGGGAGGGACTACGCTCCGGATCGTGGCTGACATCCAGATTCCCGCAGACCTCAAGCCCGCCGACGGACGATTCGGCGCCGGGCCCTCCAAGGTGCGGACGGAGGCGGTCGACGCGCTGGCCGCGACCGGCACCTCCCTTCTCGGTACGTCCCACCGCCAGGCTCCCGTGAAGAACCTGGTCGGCGAGGTACGTGACGGCGTGCGCAGCCTCTTCTCCCTCCCCGAGGGCTACGAGGTCATCCTGGGCAACGGCGGGTCCACCGCCTTCTGGGACGTCGCGACGCACGGTCTGATCGAGTCGAAGTCCCAGCACCTGAACTTCGGCGAGTTCTCGTCGAAGTTCGCGAAGGCCGCCAAGCTCGCCCCGTGGCTGGCCGACCCGACGGTCATCGCCTCGGACCCGGGCACCCACCCGGACCCGAAGGCCGAGGCGGGGGTCGACGTCTACGCCTTCACCCACAACGAGACCTCCACCGGTGTCGCGGCCCCGGTCGCGCGGGTCGCGGGCGCCGACGAGGGCTCCCTCGTCCTGGTGGACGCCACCTCCGGCGCGGGCGGCCTGCCGGTCGACATCACCGAGACGGACGTCTACTACTTCGCCCCGCAGAAGTCCTTCGCCTCCGACGGCGGCCTGTGGATCGGCGTGTTCTCCCCGGCGGCCCTGGACCGCGCAGCGCGCATCCACGCCTCGGGCCGGCACATCCCGGAGTTCTTCTCGCTGCCCACGGCGATCGACAACTCCCTCAAGAACCAGACGTACAACACCCCGGCGCTGGCCACCCTCTTCCTGCTGAACGAGCAGCTGAAGTGGATGAACACCCAGGGCGGCCTGGAGTTCACGACCGGCCGCACGGCCGCGTCCTCGCAGCACCTGTACGGCTGGGCCGAGGAGTCCAAGCACGCCACCCCGTTCGTGACCGACCCGGCGAAGCGCTCGCAGGTCATCGGCACGATCGACTTCGAGGACGGCATCGACGCGGCGGCCGTCGCCAAGGTGCTCCGCGCCAACGGCATCGTCGACACGGAGCCGTACCGCAAGCTGGGCCGCAACCAGCTGCGCGTGGCGATGTTCCCGGCGATCGACCCGGCGGACGTCCAGGCGCTCACCGCCTGCATCGACTACGTGATCGACAAGCTCTGACGGTCACCCCGTCCGGAACGGCCCCGCACACCTCGGTGTGCGGGGCCGTTCTGCGCCTGGCCCCTGTCGTCCCGTCCGTCGCTGGGGCCCTTCGTTCCGGGAGCCGGGAGGGGTCTCAGGCGGCCGTGAGCACGATCTTGCCCCGGATGTGTCCCCCGGCGGCCCGCTCGTGCGCGGCCCGGGCGTCCGCGAGCGGGAACGTGCTGTCGATCGCGACGCGGACCGCGCCCGTGTCGAGCAGCCGCCCCAGCTCGGCGAGCTGAGCGCCGTTCGAGCGGACCTGGGTGCCCGTGACCGTGACGCCCAGCTTCGCTGTCTCCTCCTCGTCGAACTCGCCGAAGAAGACGGGGAACAGGGAGCCGCCGCGCTTGAGCGTGCGCAGGAAACGGCTGCTGCGGGGGCCGCCGACGGCGTCGAGGACGAGGTCGGCGCCGTGCACGAGCTCCTCGGGACGGCTCGTGGTGTAGTCGATGAACTCGTCGGCGCCGAGGTCCCGCAGGAACTCTTCGTGCCCGCCCGACGCCACCGCGACGACCCGTGCGCCCTTCCATTTCGCCAGCTGTACGGCGAAGTGCCCCACGCCGCCCGCGGCGCCGTTGACGAGCACGGTCGTGCCGGGGCCGAGGGGCACCGGGCGGTGCCGCGCCGCCTGGAAGGGCGAGGGGTGGTCGTGCCCGAGCTCGATCAGGAACTGCCACGCCGTCAGCCCGGCCATCGGCGCCCCCGCGGCGTGCACATGATCGATCCCGGCCGGCTTGTGCGCGAGGTCCGACGCGCGCGCGGCCACGTACTCGGCGTATGCGGCGCCCTCGAAGCTCGGGAACCGCAGGAGCCCGAAGACCTCGTCGCCGACGGCGAACCCGTCCACGTCCGGGGCGACGGCCTCGACCACGCCCGACACGTCCGTCCCCGGGATCACGGGCAGGCTGAACTTCGGCCTGGTCTCCGGGGGCAGATTGGTCATCCCGTCGCGCAGGTACCAGTCGGGGGGATTGACACCGACCGCGTGCACCCGGACGAGCACCTCGCCCGGCCCCGGCTCGGGAATCGGCACCTCGTCCTGACGTAGGACGTCGGGGCCGCCGTGCTCATGCAGCCGGACCGCCATCATCGTGTCTGTCGGCATCGTTCTCTCCTGCCCGCACTGCGGGATAGACTCATCCGGATCAGCGATCCACATAAACGAACCACTGATCCGAATATACGGATCACTGATCCAGATAGTCAAGGGGAAGAGATGCGCGCCGACGCCAGGAAGAACCGCGACCACCTGCTCGCCGTGGCGGGCACCGCACTCGCCGAGCAGGGCGTAGAGGTGTCGCTGCGCGACATCGCACGCCGGGCCGAGGTCGGACTCGCGACGCTGCTGCGTCACTTCCCGACGCGCGAGGCGCTGCTCGACGCCCTGCTCCGTACGAGCTTCGACGAGATGACGGCCCGGGCAGCCGCACTGGAGACGTCGGACGCGCCCGCCGAGGCCCTGGTGTCGTGGCTGCGGGACTGCGTCGCGTGGACGACGGAGTACCGGGGCGTGACCGTGCTGATGGCGGCCGCCATCGACGACACCGAGTCCGCGCTGCACGCGTCGTGCGTCGCCCTGCGCGCGGCCGGTGCACGGCTCCTGGCCCGCGCCCAGGAGGCGGGCACGGCGCGGACCGACGTCGACGGCGCCGATGTGTTCGCGCTGGTGGCGGCGCTGGCCTGGCTCGGCGACCAGCCGGCGCTCGCGCCCCGCGCGGACCACCTCTTCGACGTCGTCGCGAGCGCGCTCCTGACCGGCAAGGCAGGCGGCGACGCCTAGGCGGCTTCCGGGCGGTTCCGCGGTCGGTCCCGCTGTCGGTGCCGGCTGCTGGCTTCCCCGGCGGGTCGGCCGGCGCCTACCCCGCCTCCTGAGGCCCGGGTCCGCCACTGACGCGGACGACGAGCACGGCCACGTCGTCCCGTTGCGGGGCGTCCGCCAGTCCGTGGGCGAGCGCCTCCAGGAGCTGCGGCAGGGGCTGGTCGCCGTGTGCCGACAGGATGGACGCCGTCTGCCCGATGCTCGCGTCGATGTCGTTGTCGCGGCGTTCGACGAGCCCGTCGGTGTACAACAGGAGCACGCTGCCCAGGGGGAGTTCGTGCTCGTGGTCGTGCCGGTCGAGCCCGCCGGCGGCGCCGAGGAGGAGCAGGTCGTGCGCGTCCAGCGCCGAGACGCGGCCGTCGGGCGTGCGCAGCAGTGGCGGTGGGTGTCCGGCGTTGGACCAGGTCAGACGCCACCGGTCGCCGTCCGGGTCGAGGCGGGCGTGGACGGCGGTGGCGCCCGGGCCGAGGGGCAGCACGTCGAGGGCACTGTCGACCGCGTCCAGCGCACCGGCGGGTGAGTGCGCGGGATGGCCGAGGGTGGCCTGGCGGAGCATGCTGCGGACCTGGCCCATCACGGCCGCGGCCTGCACGTCGTGGCCGATGATGTCGCCGATCGACAGCATCAGGGCGCGCTTCCCGGCGGCCGGGAGCCGCGGCAGGAGGTAGGCGTCGTACCAGTCGCCGCCCACCATGTCCTGGTCGGTGGCCGGCAGGTAGAGGGCGGACATGTCCAGGCCGGGCACGGTGGGGAGATCGGTCAGCATCGCCGCCTGGAGCTGTTCGGCGGTGCTGAGCCGGGTCTCGACGAAGAGGGTGCGGTCCACGGCCTGGCTGACGTACCCGGCGACGGCGGTGAGGGCCGCCTCCTCCGTCACGGCCAGGACATGGGGGTCGGGCCAGCACCACATCAGTGCGCCACGGCCGCGGGGCAGCGGAACGCACAGCACGGAACGGAGCCCCAGCGCGTCGTACCCGGCCACGGCCTCGGGGCTGAAGTCGGCCACGAGCGCGTCGCGGTCCGGGACGAAGACGGTGCGCTGTTCACGGACGGCCTGGGTGCTGGGGAAGCCGGCGTCCAGGTCCAGGCGCGCGATGGCGGCCTCCACCGGCCGTACGTCGTCCGGGTCGATCACCCGCCAGAGGCCCTGGCCGTCCGCCAGCAGCAGCCCCACGAAGGACGGCTCGGTGGGGCCGTCGAACATGCGGCGCAGGCGCCGGGTGAGGTCGGCGAGGTCATGGGAGTGGCCCAGCTCCACGGAGGCGCGCAGCAGCAGTTCGGCGTGGTCGCGGTCCTCCCGGATCCGCTCGGTGGCGATCCTCAGCTGCAGCTCCACCGAGCAGGCGGCGGTGAGGTCCCCGAGGTCCTGCAGCTCCTCCGCGGTCCACTTCCGGGGCTCGTGGTCGATGGCGCAGAGCGATCCCAGGACGTGTCCGTCGGCATCGGTGAGCGGCATTCCGGCGTACCCGATGACCTGGAGGTCGGGGATGGCCAGGCTGGCGCAGGTGCGCGGGTGCACCCGGGTGTCCTCCAGGACCAGCGGCCGGCGTTCGATGACGACGTGCTGGCAGAACGAGTGGCTCAGCGGGGTCTCGCGCCGTGCCGCCCAGGGCTCGGCGAGTCCGACCATGCCGGGGAAGACCTGCCGGTCGGTCTCCAGCAGCGAGACCAGCGAGACGGGCACGCTGAGGAACCGGGCGACCAGCCGCGCGAACCGGTCCATGCCCGGGTCGGCCGCCGCTGTGAGCCCCGCGAGCCGCAGGGCGTCCAGCCTCCCCAGATCGCCCACCCAGGGCCTCCGTCGGTCGCTCGGCAGGAGCCGCGGTGTCCACACACCACGCCTTACGACCGTATAAGACAATTCACGCCATGTCGTGATCAGAGACGGTCCCGCCGCCATCGCATCTCGCCGTCCTGCCACTCGTCCACCGGAAGCAGTCCCGCGGCCGAGGCCACGGCGGCGGACGCGGCGTGGTCCGGGTGGACATGGGCGACGACGGTACGGACGGGGCCCGCATCCAGCAGGTGCCCGACCAGGCCGGCCGCCGCCTCCTTGGCGTATCCCCGGCCCTGCCAACGGGTCCCGACCACCCAGGCCACCTCGGCCCGCTCCCCGCGCACGGTGGCCTGGACGTATCCGGCCAGGCAGCCGTCGGTACGCACCCGGAGCACCCAGTTCCACCAGAGTTCGGCGGGGTCGGGCGAACCGGCGCTCCAGCGCGCGTACCGGGCCCGCAGGGTGTCCGCGTCCTCCGGCGCACCGCCGGTCCAGGTGTGCAGCGCGGGGTCGAGGAGGACCGCGGCCATCTCGTCCGCGTGGGCGACGTCGAGCGGGAGCGCGTCGAGACGGAGGGTGGAGAAGGGCTCGGCCGGCATGGGGCGGAGCCTACGCGGGCCGGACGGCACCGCACGGACTCGGCCCGAGGTCCGTTTCACCCCCTTTTCGTGCACCATGGGATACATGGAGACGATCCGTGAGCTGGAGCCCTATGTGAAGCAGTACGCCGTCCTGCTCAGCAGCCGCAGGCCGGACGGATCATCGGCCCACACCCCCGTGAGCATCGCGGTCGAGGGCGATCACGCCTACATCCGTACGTTCTCCTCGGCCTGGAAGGTCGACCGGATGCGCAACCACCCGGTGGTGGAGATCGCGCCGTGCACCGTGCGGGGCGCGCCGACGGGACCGCCGATGAAGGCGTGGGCGCGGCTCCTCCAGCAGGACTCGAAGGAGAACACGCACGCCGCCCGGACGCTCTCCCGGAAGTACCCGGCGCTCCACGGGGTGGCCGTCCCCCTCGTCCACCGGCTGAAGCGGGACCGCACGCTCCACTACGAACTGCGGCCGATCACCGACGACATCTGAGCGGCTCGCGCCGTCCCGGCCGGGGGCGGCACGCGCTACCCGCGGCGGCGCTTGGCGGCGATCAGGGCCACCACGATGACGACGACGGCCACGGCGCCGCCCGTCGCGGTGCCCTTCGACGGAACGCCGTCGTCCCCGTCGTCCCCGGACGTCGTCCCGCCGCCCCCGCCGCTCGGGGAGGGCGCCTTGCTGCCGCCGCCCTCCACCTCCACGCGCGCCACTTCGCTGTTCTTCCCCTCGGAGCCGAACATCATCGCCGAGCCGTCCGCCGTGTACGTCACCGACTCGGACTGCCCCTGGAGCGGCGCGCTCACCGCATGGTCCTCACCGAGCCGGCCGTTCTCGAAGGCGTAGCGCCGGGCACTGAAGTACGAGCGCAGCACCAGCTCCTTGCCGTCCGGCGAGAACGCCCCGTCGGTCACCCACGGCACCTCGCCCACGCGCCGGAACACATTGGACCCGCCGGCGGTCAGCTTCTCCGGGCCCTCGTAGAGCCCGCCGCCGCCCTCCCGCTTCGAGGCGATGTACACCCGGCCCGTCGTGGGGTGGACCATCATCGCCTCGGCGTTGCGCGCCCCGTCCGCGTACGTCACGTCGAACTGTGTGGCCTGGACGGTGGCGTCGGCGAGCCGCTTCGGCTCGGGGAAGCGGTAGATCCAGACGTGGTCCCAGGTGCCGTCGAGGTTGTCGCCGATGTCACCGACGTAGAGGTTCCCGTCGGGCCCGAGCGAGATCGCCTCCACGTCGCGGGGCTCCCCCACGCCCTTCATGGTGATCGTCGCCACGGTCTTCCCGGTCCGGGAGTCGACGGCGTAGACGTACGGCCCGTCGTCGCTGTCGTTGTGCGTCCAGTACACCCCCGGGTGGAGCCGGCTGGCGGCGAGACCGCTGGACTCGGTGATCCGGGGGTCCTCGATCGTGAAGGTCCGGTCCGCCCCGTCCCCGTCGTCCGCGACGGCGGGCACCGTCCCCGTCAGGAACAGGAGGGCGGCAGCGGCGGCGGTCAGCAGCGATCTCATGGCACAAGTGTCCACTGTCACGTCGCAGGCCGGAGCAGTGATCAGCCATGATGTCGCCATGCGTTTTCTCTTCGTCGGCGACAGCATGACCGTGGGCAAGGCCGGCGACTTCACCTGGCGCTACCGGATGTGGCAGCACCTCGAAGCGACCCTGGGCGACGGCGGGTACGCGATCACGGGCCCGCGTACCGAGCTGTACGACACCGAGGCGAACGCCCCGCTCTCCCACACGTACGGCGACGCGGCCTTCCCCGCGCCCGCCCGCCGGCACCTGGCCGGCTGGGGCGAGGGCTGGCTCCACATGGCCCCCGTCATCGCGGACACGGTCACGGCGACCCGCGCCGACGTCCTGCTGGTCTCGCTCGGGCTGATAGACCTCGGCTTCTACACGGACAGCACGCAGACGGCCGCGAACGCCCGGGAGTTCATCACCGCGGCGCGCACCGCGAACCCCCGGATCAGGCTGGTGCTGCTCCCGGTCATACCGAACATCCGGGCGGAGTCCGACGCCCCCTTCGCCGCCGAGTGCGACCGCTTCAACACACTGCTCGCCAAGGCCGTCGCCGATCTGGACACCCCCGCCTCCCCGGTCCTGCTGGCCTCGCACCCCACGGGTTACGACATCCACACGGACACCTACGACGGCACCCACCCCGGCCCCACCGGCGAACACAAACTGGCCGGGGCGTTCGCCGACGCGATGCACCAGGCGTGGGGCGTGGGCGGCCCGTACGCGGGAGCCCTGGCAGCGGCCTGATCCTGACCATCCACGGCGGAAGGGACCCTGTGACGAGGGAACGGGCCGGCCGACGCCGGCAGCGGGGCCGCGTGACCGCACTGCTCGGCCTCCTGGCGGGCGTCCTGCTGCTCTTCCCCGGCCTGGTCCCCAACGCCCCGGGCCGGGTGGGCAGTCTGCTGGAGACCTTCCTCCCCTGGCTCGGCCTGGCCGTCCCCGTACTGCTGGTCCCGGCGCTCCTGCGCCGCTCGCTCCTGGCGACGGCCGCGCTGCTGCTGCCCGCCGTCGCCTGGGCCGCCCTCTTCGGGGGCCTGCTGTTCACCGGGGACCGGGCACCGGACACCACCTTCACCGTGGTCCAGCACAACATCAGCGATGTGAACCCCGAACCGGCCGCCACCGCACGGGCGTTGGCTGCCACCGGCGCCGACCTCATCGCCCTGGAGGAGCTGACGGCCCCCGCCCTGCCGGCCTTCGAGTCGGCGCTGGCCGCGGACTATCCCCACCACGCGACGCGGGGCACGGTCGGCCTCTGGTCGAAGTACCCCCTCACCGGCGTACGGCTGGTGGACATCAGGCCGAAGGACGTCGGGGAGGGCTGGGACCGGGGGCTGCGGGCGACCGCCCGTACCCCTGAGGGCGATGTCGCCGTGTACGTCGCCCACCTGCCCTCGGTGCGGATCGGCCCGGCGACCGGGCTGGCCTCGGGGCGGCGGGACGAGAGCGCCGCTCTCCTGGGCAAGGCCCTCGCCGCCGAGCCCCTGGACCGGGTGATCCTCCTCGGGGACCTCAACAGCACGCTGGACGACCGCGGCCTGGAACCGGTCAGTTCGCTGATGGACGCCCCGGGCCCCGGATTCGCCTTCAGCTGGCCCGCGAAGCTCCCGGTGGCCCGGATCGACCAGGTCCTCACCCGGTCCGCGACGGTCACCCGCGTCCGGTCGCTGCCCGCCACCGGGAGCGACCACCTGCCCATAGCGGCGGACATCAGGTTCTAGGCAGGGGTGCCGGGGCGGGAATCAGCCCGCCATCTCCACCCCGAGCATGGCGAGCCCCAGCTTCGTCAGCTCCTCCGACACCTCGTCGGGCCTGGCCCTGCGCGGGCGGCGGGCGTGGTGCGCCATGAGCTCGTGGACCGTACCCACCATCACCATCACCACCACCCGGTGGTCCCGCTCCTCCACCTCGCCGCGCACCGCCGCCCGTTCGGCCTCGCCGGTCAGGAAGTCGGTCCACAGGTCGCGCCACCGCTTGCAGTGCGCGTCCACCGCCGGGCTCACGCCCAGCACCTCGACGAACGTCACGCGCGCCTCGCGCAGGTCCCGGGTCACCGCCGACACGTACGCGTCGAAGAGCCTCCGGAAGCGCTGCTCCAGCGGGCAGTCGTCCATCCCCTCGGAGAGCAGGGCCACTTCGGAGGCCCGCAGTCCGGCCGTCGTGATCTGGTTGTGCAGGACCATCAACAGGCCTTCCCGGGAGCCGAATTCCTCCCGGAACACGTCCTCCGGCACTCCGGCCGTCGTACACAGGGCGTACTCCGACGTCTGCGCGTAGCCGTACACCCCGAACAGCTCCAGGCCGGCGTCGAGGAGCTGCCCACGGGCCCGCGTACGCGCACCGTCGACCGCACCGGTCACTTGGTCCACCGGGACATCCACCACGGGTCCTCCTTGGTCTGCCGCATATCCGGTGCCCGGCGAACACCATCGAGCGGTTCGCGAGGGCCGGAGAGGGCGCGGGCGCCTCTGGGTGGCGCGTGCGCCATTGTCCCGTTACGTCCCGCCGCACACGTCCCGCGCCGCGCCGCCGCGCCCACAGTCCGCCAGGACCGGTGAGCGCTCGTACGGGTGTGCTGGAGGCGCACACCGCCGACGGTGCCCCCTCCTCGGTCCGGCAGCAGGCCGACCACTCCGGTCAGTTACGGCGCACCCGGGTCAGAGCCGCTTCAGCACGGCCTGTTTGGCGGTGGTGAACTCCTCGTCGGTGAGGATGCCGGCCCCGTGCAGTTCCCCCAGCTCGCGGAGCCGCCGCAGCAGGACGTCGTGGTCGTCGGCAGGCGCGGCGGACGGCGCGGGCCCGGGCCCCGGGGCGGCTTCCAGCGCGGCGGGCTCGGCGGACGCCGGCATCCGTACGAGGACGGCGGCGGCGACCAGCACCGCCGTGTACTCCCGCTTCGACAGCCCCCACAGCTCCAGGGAGTACGGGTCGAATTTGGCCGGGGAGGCCGAGACTGCACCTCCCCGGTCAAAACGCAGCGAGCCGTTCTCCAGCCCGATCGCGGGCATCCAGCGGACCCCGGTCACCTCCGCCAGCGGCAGGGTGACCGCGCCGCCCGCGGTCTTCGACTCCTCGGCCTTCCAGTTCCAGGTGAGGCGGACCGTCGCCCCGTCGAAGGACGCCGTGCCGTCCCCGCCGCCGCCCGACACCGGCACCGAGGGCCCGGGGAGCAGGACGGTGCTAGGTGAGCCGTCCCGCCTGCACCGGCGCGAAAACCCCGGGCGCGGCCGGGCCGTTCGGCAGTACGGTCCTGCCCATGAGTGACCAGGACGGCTACTTCGGAAAGCATGTCGCGGCGAGGTACGACGCGTCGTCGGGCGAGATGTTCGAACCGGCGGTGGTGGACCCGGCCGTCGGCTTCCTGGCCGGCCTGGCGGGCGACGGCCGCGCCCTGGAACTGGGCATCGGTACGGGCCGCATCGCGCTCCCCCTCGCCGCGCGCGGGGTACCGGTCCACGGGATCGACCTCTCGCGGGCGATGGTGGACCGGCTGCGGGCCAAACCGGGCGGGGGCGCCGAGGACATCGGCGTGAGCATCGGGGACTTCGCCACGACGCGGGTCGACGGTGCGTTCTCCCTGGCCTACCTGGTCTTCAACACCATCATGAACCTGACGACGCAGGACGCCCAGGTGGACTGCTTCCGCAACGTCGCCGGACATCTCTCCCCCGGCGGCTGCTTCGTCGTCGAGGTGGCAGTGCCCGAGCTGCGCAAGCTTCCGGCCGGGCAGAGCCTCGTACCGTTCGAGGCGACCGCGACGCGCTGGGCGTTCGACGCGTACGACGTCGCCACGCAGGCCATGAGCTCGAACTACATCGAGGTCGAGGACGGCCGTGGCTCGTTCCGGTCGATCCCCTTCCGGTACGTGTGGCCGGCCGAACTCGACCTGATGGCCCGGCTCGCGGGCCTGCGGCTGCGGGAGCGGTGGGAGGACTGGGACCGGTCACCGTTCACGAACGAGAGCGGGCGCCACGTCTCGGTCTGGGAGAAGCCTGTGTGACGGCCCCCGCGCACCCACGGGGGCCCGCCACCGTCACGCCGCCACGGTGACCGCGTCGATGGCCGGCGTGGTGAGCGTTCTGCGCGCGGTCCCGAGGCTCGTACCCAGGGTGACTGCCGTGGCGACGGCCATGACGGCCAGCCAGGTGCCGGGGCCCTGGTCCGGCAGGACCTGGTCGGTGCGGACCATCGTGAAGGGGATGATGCCCGCGATCCCCGCGACCGTGCCCAGGGTCAGGCCGGTCAGCGTGAGGATCACCGCCTCCCGGCCGACCACGCCCAGGACCTGGCCCGGTGTCGCCCCGGCCAGGCGCTGCTGGCCGAACTCGCGGCGGCGGTACGTCGTCGCCGCGTAGAGGCTGTTGACGAGCATGATGCAGGAGAAGACGACGATGATGCCGACGACGACCAGGTTGAGGGTCTCCAGGTTCTTGTCCTCGACGGTCCTGTCCAGCCCGGACCTGGTCACCCAGTCGCTCTCGACGCCCTGGATGTAGAGGGTCGCGGTGGCCATGCCGGTGAAGATGATCATCGGCATGAGCACGCCGGCCAGCTCCGCACGGCGGCGGCGCAGATTGCGGGCGCTCAGGTAGCCGCCCGCGCCGCCCACCGCCGCGAGCGGACCCCGCAGCAGTCCCAGGATCCTGCCGAGCAGGGCCGGGGCCAGGACGGCGAAGCCGACCGAGAGCAGGATCGCCCCGTAGGCGGGGAACGCCATCAGCATCTCCTCGGCCGGGTCCACGGCGTACGTCGTCAGGACTCCCCCGGCGCCGGCCACCAGGGCGGCGCAGCCCGCCAGGGTGCGGCCCCGGCCCCGGGCCGGGCCACGTGCTCCGGCGGCGGCCCTGGTGGCGCGGCGTACGGCGAGGAACGCGGCGCCGACGGAGGCGAGGAGCGCGACGCCGAAGCCCGAGCCGAGGGCCATCGCACCGAAGGCGGGGTCGACGCCCGCGGCGACCTGGCCGCTGTCCTTGAACAGGTCGAGCAGCAGCCGGCCGCCGAGCACGGCGGGCCCGACGGCGAGCGCCGCGCCGGCCAGTGCCACGACGGCGGCCTCACCGACGACCATCCGCGTGACCTGGGCGGGGGTGGCTCCGGTGCGGCGCAGCAGCTGGATCTCCTCGGCGCGCTGGCGTACGCCGACGGTGAGGGTGGAGGCGATGGCGAAGAAGACGAGGAGGGAGCCGTATCCGCCGACGACGCTCGCGGAAATCGTCATCGACTCCGCACTGACCTTGTCGACGCCGGGTGCCGCCGCCGTGTCGTGCAGGGAGCCGAACGTCATGATGATCACGGCGCCGAGGAACGCCGAGAGCAGGGTCGCGAGGAAGCGCCCCGGGCGCTTACGGATCGAGCGCACGGCCAGGAACAGCATCTCTCACACCTCCATCAAGGGGCCGTTGTCCGCGCGCCGTTCGGCCGCCCGGTCCCCGAGGTGGGTCATGCGTTCGGCGACGGCCTCGGCGGTGGGGGCGGGGAGGTGTCCTGCCAGCCGCCCGTCGGCGAGGAAGAGCACCGAGTCGGCGTAGGAGGCGGCCACCGGGTCGTGGGTGACGAGCACGACGGTGCTGCCGTGCAGACGGACGGTCTCCTTCAGCAGGCCCAGCACCTCGCGTGCGCTGCGGGTGTCCAGGGCACCGGTCGGCTCGTCGGCGAAGATCACGCCGGGCCGGGTGACCAGGGCGCGGGCGATCGCGACCCGCTGGCGCTGCCCGCCGGACAGCTCGTCGGGGAGATGGCCGAGACGCTCACCGAGACCCACCTGGGTGAGGACCGCGCGGATGCTCCCGCGGTCCGCCTTCCGGCCGGCGAGGCGGAGCGGCAGCGCGGTGTTCTCCTCGACGGTCAGGGTGGGCAGCAGGTTGTACTGCTGGAAGACGAAGCCGATCCGGTCCCGCCGGAACTTCGTGAGGGCCGCCTCGCCGCCGCTCATCTCCTCGCCGTCCACGACGACCTGCCCCCGGTCCGGGCGGTCCAGGCCCGCCGCACACTGGAGGAGCGTGGACTTCCCGGAACCGGAGGGGCCCATGACGGCGGTGAAGCTGCCCCTCGGCAGGCTCAGGGTCACCCCGTCCAGGGCGGTCACCGCGCCGTCCCCGGTCCCGTACACCTTGCTCACCGAGACCAGACGCAGGGCCTCCGCGGCCCGGCTCCCCGGCTTCCGCTTGCGATCGAACATGGCCATCCCCCATCACCCGCTGCTCGTCGGGCGCACTCCGCGCCCCGTCGACGACGCTACGGACGGGAGCGGGCGGACACATTGGGCGTACGCCCCCGAGTGCGGGGTGGCGCTGGGTGCACCCAGGGCGGATGAAGGCCCCCGGTACGATACCCCCCTGGGTATATACGTACGGGTATGCCCCGAACGCGGGAGGAACCATGCAACTCGACATGGCGGCCGACGAGCTGAAGTCCGTCCTCAACCGGCTGCGCCGGGCCCAGGGCCAGATCGCCGGTGTCATCAGGATGATCGAGGAGGGCAGGGACTGCGAGGAGGTCGTGACACAGCTGGCCGCCGCGTCGCGGGCCCTGGACCGGGCGGGGTTCTCCGTCATCGCCACGGGGCTCGAACAGTGTCTGGCCGACGAGGGTCGGACGCCTGCCGACAAGGACCGGATGCGCGCCCGCCTGGAGAAGATGTTCCTCTCGCTGGCGTGAGCGCTTGCGTGAGCGCTTGCGCGAGGCACCGGAGCGCCCACCGGGCTGCTGCCGCGTGCGCCGCGCCCGGGTCAGCGCCTGTGTCAGCGCTCGGGGAACGGCTCCCCGCACGCGCTGCAGAACCTCGGCGCCCGGTCCGCCGACAGCCGCCCGCACTCCGGGCACACCAGGTCGAGCATGCAGGGCGCCTCGCCGCCCTCGTACGCGGGAGTGCGCACCGCCGGCGTGATCGCGAGGCCGGGGCGGCGGCGGTGCACCGTGAGGTACGTCAGCCCGTCGGGCCCCGCCTCCAGCGCCCGCCGCGAGGTCCGGGGCAGCCAGGTGACCGTCGTCGGGGCGAGGTCCAGGGTGTCGCCGCCGGCCGTACGCAGGCTGCCGCCGCCCGCGAGGACGACGAGCAGCACGTCCAGGACGTCCTCCTGGTGCTCACCCACCCCGGCGCCCGGCGGGAGGCGGACGAGGTTGGCGTCCAACTCCCGTCCCTGCTCGGCGAGGTGCCAGAGGGCGCCGCGCTCGCCGGGGGCGGCGGAGGCGAGCAGCTCGTCCAGCACGGCGAGCACCTGCGGGGTGGCGCTCATGCCGCGGCCTCCTGGTCGTAGCGCTCGCGGGCCTCGTGGACCTGGTCGAAGTGGGTCTCCGCCCAGTTCTTCATGGCGAACAGGAGGCCGCTGAGGCTGTGCCCGAGCTCCGTCAGCTCGTAGTCCACACGGACCGGCACCGACGGCGTCACGGTGCGCGTGACGAGCCCGTCCCGCTCCAGGGAGCGCAGCGACTGGGTCAGCATCTTCTGGCTCACCCCCGCGATCCTGCGCCCGAGGTCGCTGTAGCGCATGGGGCCTTCGCGCAAGGCGCTGACGATCAGGCTGACCCACTTGTCGCCGAGGCGGCCGAGCAGCTGGTTCGTCGGGCACTCCCTCAGGAACGCGTCGTACGCGGTTCGGGCTTCCTCGCGGCGCTGCGCCGCGGTGCGGGTCGCCATGGCCTGTCCGCCTCCGGTCCTACCTGTGGGTGGCCTACGCACCTCGGAGTACGTACTTACCGAAAGAGAGTAACTCTTCCTAGGTTTGTGGGGCGGGAGAAACCCGCGGCGTTCGCCAGGATCAGGATTACGGGAGTCATCGATATGCGTGCAGTGGTGGTCAAGTCGTTCGGCGGTCCCGGGACGGTGGAGCTCGTGGAGACCGCGGTACCCGAGCCCCGTCCGGGCCAGGTGCGGATCAAGGTGGCGGCGGCAGCCGTCAATCCCGTGGACGCGGCGTACCGCGCGGGCTTCCTCGTCCCGCTGCCCGAGGGCGGGGTGCTCGGCCTCGGCTGGGACGTCGCGGGCACCGTGGACGCGGTGGGCGCGGGCGCGCCGTTCGCCGTCGGGGCCGAGGTGGTCGCCCTGGCGTACGGGCCGGCTCCGGTCAAGGCCCAGGCGGAGTACGTGGTGGTGGACGGTTCGGCGGTCGCGTCCGCGCCCGCCTCGGTGGACGCGGTCCACGCGGCGACCGTGCCGCTGAACACCCTGACCGCCGCGCAGGCGCTCGACCTGCTGGACCTGGCCCCCGGCGCCACGCTGCTGGTCACGGGTGCGGCGGGCGCGGTCGGCGGGTACGCGGTGCAGCTCGCCCACCGGGCCGGGATCACCGTCGCCGGGGTGGCCGGTGCGGCCGACGAGGAGCTGGTCCGGTCCTTCGGCGCGGACCGTTTCGTGGAACGGGGCGCGGTGCAGGGCCCGTTCGACGCGGTGCTGGACGCGGCCGTACTGGGTGCGGACGCGCTGGCGTACGTGCGGGACGGCGGGGACTACGTGGGCGTCATCCCGAACGCGGGCCCGCCGAGCGTGCGCGACATCCGGGTCCAGGTGGTCGAGGTGGCCGCCGACGGCACCAGGCTCGCCGAGCTGGTGAAGCTGGTCGACCAGGGCGCCCTGACGCCCCGGGTGGCCCGCACCTACCCGCTGGAGGGCGCAGCCGACGCACACGCCCGCCTCGCGGAGGGCGGCGTACGGGGACGACTGGTCCTGGTGCCGTGAAACGGGCAGGTCAGGGCGGGGAGAGCCGGACGGAAGGCCTCCACAAGTGGAGGCCTTCCCGGTCCGGTCCGAAACCGCCGACCGGGCCCAACACCCGCTGTACTCTCGCCGGATGATCCAGCCGACGCCCTCGCCCCCCACGGCCACGGACGCCGAGTGCGTCGCGCTCACCCGGTCCCTGCGCCGCCGGGGCACCGTCGTCCTGTCGGTGTTCGCCCTCGTCTGGGCCTTCGCCGGGGCGTCCGGGCTGGCGTCCTCGGGGGCCGCCCTGGCCGTCGAGATCATCGCCGTACCGGTCACGGTGGCGGCGCTCCTCCTCGCCTACCGCAAGGGCGCGGCCCCTTCGCCCCGCCTGGTCGACCTGCCCGCGAACTGGGCGCGGTCGGTCGGCATCGTCAACGCCGTCGAACTCGCGGCGATCTTCGCGGTGATCGCGGCGTCCAACGCCTCGGGCCACCCCGCGTTCATCCCGCCGGCCATCGCGCTGGTGGTCGGCCTGCACTTCTTCCCGCTGGCGCGCTTCTACGACCAGTGGCAGTACAAGGGGACGGCCGTGCTGCTCTGCGCCGCCGCGGTCCTCGGTCTCGTGCTCATCGCGGCCGGTCTGTCCGACGGGAGCGTGCGCGCCGTGGTGGGCCTGGCCTCCGCGGTGACGCTGTGGGCGTCGGCGTACCACGTGGCCGTCAAGGGCTGACGGCCCCGGCGCCCCGGAGCGGGCACCCGGTCCCGACGCGGGCGACGAGTTCGGCGCGCAGGGAGGCGAGTTCGGCCGTACGCGCGTCGATCACCCGGATCTTCTCCGTCAGCAGCACGGACAGGGCCTCGGCCTGGTCGGGCGCGTCCCGCAGCTCGTCGCCGTGGCGGGCGATCTCCGCCAGGGAGAAACCGAGCGTCTGCGCGGTGCGGACGTAGAGCAGCCAGGCCACCGTCTCCGGCGGGAAGTCGCGGTAGCCGCTGGGCAGTCGGGCGCCGGTGACGAGCCCGTTCCTCTCGTAGAACCGGATGGCGTCCCTCGACAGGCCTGTCCGCGCGGCCAGTTCACCGATCAGCATGGCGCTCCCCCTCGGATGCCGGGCTTGACCTTGGACCGTACTCCACTGTTTAGCGTCGGGCGATCGCTTGTCCGAGACCGCAGGGAGCCCCTCATGCGTCTTCCCCCCGCCCGCTACTTACGCGTCGTACGCACGAGCGCCTGGTACGACCTCGTCGTCACCGCCGGCTTCGCCACACCATGGACGTACGGCCTGCTGCACGGCGTGCTCTCGTCCCTGGGCGTCGCCCTCGGTCTCGGCCCGCTGCCCGCGCAGGACCCGATGCAGACCCTGTACGCGAACCTGCTGGGCTCGGTCGTGGTCGTCTGGGCCGTCCTGCGCCTCGTGAGGCCCCTGCCGGAGCACGGACTGTACGACGGTGCCGCCCGGGCCCTGTTCGCGATGTGGCAGGCGTACGCCCTCACCCACGGTGGCCCGCAGCTGCTGTGGCTGTTCCTCGGCCCCGAGGTGGCCTTCGGCCTCGTTCAGCTGGCGCCCTGGGTCCGTCGCCGCCCCGGACCGGCGGGCGAGGGGCCCTGGGTAGGGTGGGCGCGACAGCACACCGTGGACCGGACCGAGGAGCAGACGTGAGCGAGCCGGCGAACATCGTCCTGCAGCAGGAGATCGCCCGGGAGCTGGAGGTCGCCGAGACCTTCGACCCCCACCAGGAGATCGAGCGCCGCGTGGCCTTCCTCGCCGAGCGGCTGACCTCCACGGGCCTGCGCTCCCTGGTGCTCGGCATCAGCGGCGGCGTCGACTCCACCACGGCCGGCCGACTGTGCCAGCTCGCCACCGAGCGGGCCAGGGCGGCGGGCCACGAGGCCCGGTTCTACGCGATGCGGCTGCCCTACGGGGTCCAGGCCGACGAGCACGACGCCCAGCTGGCGCTCTCCTTCATCAAGGCCGACCAGGTGCTGACCGTGGACATCAAGCCCGCGACCGACGCCACCCAGGAGTCCCTGCTCGACGGCGACGTGGCCTTCCGCGACCCCCACCACCAGGACTTCGTGGTCGGGAACGTCAAGGCCCGCCAGCGCATGATCGCCCAGTACGCGGTGGCCGGGGCGCACAGCGGTCTCGTCGTCGGCACGGACCACGCGGCCGAGGCGGTCTCCGGCTTCTTCACCAAGTTCGGGGACGGCGCCGCCGACGTGGTCCCGCTGACCGGGCTGACCAAGCGCCGGGTGCGCGCCGTCGCGGAGGCGCTGGGAGCGCCCGCCGAGCTGGTCGGGAAGGTGCCGACGGCCGACCTGGAGACGCTCGACCCGGGGAAGGCCGACGAGCACGCGCTGGGCGTCACCTACGACACCATCGACGATTTCCTGGAGGGCAAGCCGGTGGACGAGGAAGCCTTCGACACGATCGTCGCCCGCTACCGCCTCACCGACCACAAGCGCCGGCTGCCCCTCGCCCCGTAAGGCTCGCAGGCCCGCGCAATTCCGCCTCCTCCAAGGCGAATTGAGCGGCACGCGGCACGCCCCGGCCGGTATCCTGACGGGCTCCACGATCTTCACGAGCCAGCAGGGGGATTCGCGTGTCCAGCCCCAACCCGCCGATGCCTCCGGGGCAACCGTTCCCCCCGCCGCCGCCTCACCCTCCGACGCCCCAGGGTGGACGCCAGCATGTGACCGCCGCCGTGATCACGGCGGCGGCGACGATCGTCGCCGCGGTCATCGCCGCCGTGGCGATGTCGGGCGGGGACTCGTCGCCACCGACGGCGTCGGCGGCCGGCCCGGCGGGTCCGTCGGGTCCGACGACGGCCTCCGCGTCCGCGTCCGCCTCCGCCTCCGCGGAACCCGCCTCGACACCGTCGGATCCGCCGCTCCAGACCCTGCCGGCCGATCCGACGACCGCGACCCCGCGCAGCAGGCCGCGCCTAATCGCCGTCCCCGACCGGGCACCGGAGGGAACGGTGGTAACGCTGAAGGCCACCGGATTCGCCCCGGACGAACAGATCCGCATCACCTTCCGGGACAGCGATTGAGAAGGATCTGCGGGATGTCACCGCCGGCCCCGACGGGAGCTTCGCCGCCGAGGTCCACGTGCCCAGCGAGACGGGCACGGGGGACGAGTCACCCGTGTTCCGCGTGTACAGCCTGGATGACGTGGACACGGACAATCAGGCCGACACCCCGTTCACCGTCACCGGGTGACCCCGGGAGGGACCGCCGCCATGCCCCGTGACCCCGACGGGACGTACCCGCCGATCGAGCCGTACGACCAGGGGATGCTGGACGTCGGTGACGGCAACCTCGTGTATTGGGAGGTCTGCGGCAACCCGGTCGGCAAGCCCGCGCTCGTCGTCCACGGCGGGCCGGGCTCGGGGTGCACGCCCGGGGCCCGGCGGTCCTTCGACCCGGACCTCTACCGCGTCGTCCTCTTCGACCAGCGCAACTGCGGCCGCTCCACCCCGCACGCGAGCGACCCCGCAACCGACCTGCGGCACAACACCACCGCGCACCTGGTCGCCGACATGGAGGCCCTGCGCCGCCACCTCGGTGTCGAGCGGTGGCTGCTGCACGGCTGGTCCTGGGGCTCGACGCTGATCCTCGCGTACGCCGAGCAGCACCCGGAGCGCGCCTCGGAGATCGTGATCCCCGCGGTGACGACGACCCGGCGCAGCGAGATCGACTGGCTGTACCGGGGCGCCGGGCAGCTCTTCCCCGAGGCGTGGGACCGGTTCCGCGCGGGCGTCCCGGAGGCCACGAGCGACGCGACCCCGGACCTGCTCACCGCGTACGCCCGGCGGACGGAGAGCCCCGACCCGGAGGTACGGGCGGGGGCCACGGCCGACTGGTGCGCCTGGGAGGACGCGGTGCTGTCCATGGAGGCGCACACCGGTCCGGCGCCGTACGGCGGGCGGCCGGGCCGCGACCGGCTGGCGTTCGTCCGTATCTGCGCGCACTACTTCTCGCACGCCGCCTGGCTGGAGGAGGGGCAGCTGATCCGCGACGCCGGCCGTCTCGCGGGCATCCCCGGCGTCCTGGTGCACGGCCGCTTCGACCTGGGCTCCCCGCTGACCACGGCCTGGGAGCTGGCGAAGGCCTGGCCGGACGCCGAACTCACGGTGATCGAGGAGGCGGGCCACCTCGGCGGCCCCGCGACGACCCGGGCCGTGCTGGCCGCGCTGGACCGGTTCGCGCGGCGCGCCTGAGCCGGACCTTGCTTCGAGCGCGCTCGAAGGAGTTGGCTGGGGACCCATGAAGTACACGCAGCTCGGACGCACCGGACTCAAGGTCAGCCGCCTCGTACTGGGGACGATGAACTTCGGCCCCCAGACCAACGAGAGCGACAGCCACGCGCTCATGGACGCCGCCCTGGAGGCCGGCGTCAATTTCTTCGACACCGCGAACGTCTACGGCTGGGGCGAGAACAAGGGCCGCACCGAGGAGATCCTCGGCACCTGGTTCGCACAGGGCGGCGACCGCCGCGACAAGGTCGTCCTCGCCACCAAGGTCTACGGGAACATGGGCGCCGACGGGGAGGCGTGGCCCAACCACGACAAGCTGTCCGCCCTGAACATTCGCCGAGCCGTCGACGCCAGCCTCAAGCGGCTCCAGACGGACCACATCGACCTGTACCAGTTCCACCACGTCGACCGGAACACCCCGATCGACGAGATCTGGCAGGCCATCGACGTACTGATCCAGCAGGGCAAGATCCTCTACGCGGGCTCGTCCAACTTCTCGGGCTACAAGATCGCCCAGGCCAACGAGCGGGCCAGGCAGCGGGGCAGTTACGGCCTGGTCAGCGAGCAGTGCATCTACAACCTGATGGAACGCGGCGCCGAGATGGAGGTCATCCCGGCCGCCCAGGAGTACGGCCTCGGGGTCATCCCGTGGTCGCCGCTGCACGGCGGGCTGCTCAGCGGCGCGATCCGCAAGGAGGGTGCGGGCGGCAGCGCCCGGTCCACCTCCGGCCGCTCCGCCGAGGCGCTCGCCGACCCGAAGCAGCGGGCGCAGATCCAGGCGTACGAGGACCTGCTGGAGAAGCACGGCCTTGAGCCCGGCGAGGTCGGCCTGGCCTGGCTGCTCACCCGCCCCGGCGTCACGGGCCCGATCTCCGGCCCGCGCACCCGGGAGCAGCTGGACTCGGCGCTGCGCGCGGTGGAGCTGGAGCTGTCGTCCGAGGTGCTGTCGGCGCTCGACGAGATCTTCCCCGGCCCGGGCCCGTCGCCGGAGAACTTCGCCTGGTAGCCGGCGTGCGTGCGTACGTCCTCGGCGGGCTCAGCCCCCGAGGGCGGACGCCGCCGCGACGACGACGAACATCAGTACGAGCACGGCGGCCATGATGCGGTTTCTGGTCTTCGGATCCACCCGTCGAGCGTAACCGCCCCGCTCACCGTCCCAGCGGCCAGGCCCGCACCACCTCGTAGCGCGGCTGCTCCCCCGGCACCCCGTCCACCGGAAGTCTGCTGCGTACGAGACCGAGCTCACCCACCTCCCACTCCCCGCTCTCGAAGCCCTCCAGCGCCGCCGTGTACGGGGTCAGGTCGGCGTGGCCCCGGCTGCGGGCGAGCGTGAGGTGCGGGGTGTGGCGATGCGGCTCCTCCATCGGGACACCGGCCTTGCGCGCGGCGGCGTGGGCCCGCGCCGCCAGCAGCCGCAGGGTGTCGAGGCCGCCCGCGGCCCCCGCCCACAGCGCCCGCCCGTCGAACCGGCCACCGCCGTGGATCCGGAGCGGGAAGGGCTCGGTCCGGTGCGCGGCCCGCTCCAGCCGGCCGTACAGCTCCGGCAGCAGCTCCTCGCCGACCTCCCCGTAGAAGGCCAGCGTGTAGTGCCAGCCGGGCCGGGCGGTCCAGCGGAGGTCCACGGCGCCGGGGATCGTGTGCAGCGTGCCGACGGCCCTGGCCAGCTCGTCGGCGGCGGGCTCCGGCGGCAGGACGGCGGCGAAGAGTCTCTGGCTGCTCATGCGGCGAGTGTCCCAGCGTCCGGGCGTGTCCGGGGGGGGCCGCGCCTATCGTTGTACTACGCGGCTACCCGCGCCTGTGCGGCAGCGGGGAGGAGCGGCACGATGACCGTCGTCGACGACAGGATCGAGATGGCCGACACCAGCGACGAGCGCACCTTGGACATGATGTTCGAGTGGCTTGAGCCCACCCCCGAGGGATTCAAGGTCGAGATCGTCGAGGGGAACGTCTACATGTCGCCGCAACGGGACACACACTGGGACATCATTTTCGACCTCTTGGAGCAACTTCGCGCCGCCTACCTGCGCAAGCGGCTGAAGACGGACGTGCGGATCGATTTCCCGGGCCGGCTCAACGGATTCGCCTCAGATGTAGTCGCCCTTACCGAGGGTGCCACCAAGGACCCTCAGGGGCACTGGCGCTACCAGGACATCGAATTCGTCGCCGAAGTGATCTCCAAGGGCACGGCCGCCAACGACTACGGCTCCAAAAAGGCCACCTACGCCATTGCCGGTGTTCCCGTGTACCTCATCGTCGACCCGTACACGGGAACGTGGCACCTCCACACGCTCCCCAAGGACGACGAGTACCGCAGCACGCTGAGTCTCGACTTCGGCGCCGCGATCGAGCTGACGGAGACGGTCGTGGGCCTCACGCTGGAGACGGGCGGCTTCCCCCGCGACTGAAAATGGGAACACTGCCCTCCCCACCGGGAAGGGCAGCGCTCGTGGGCCGGTTCAGGCAGCCGTGGCCAGCTGCTCGCGCGGGACTATTCGCACATGCGGGCGACCCGGCCGCAGGTCGACCTTCAGGCGCAGGCCGCCGACGCGGGTCAGCATGAAGCCGACACCGACCGCGGCCACCATCGAGATCGCGCCTCCGGCCGCCATGCCGATCCGGGCGCCGTAGGTGTCGCTGATCCAGCCGACGATCGGTGCGCCCACCGGCGTGCCTCCGGCGAAGACCATCATGTAGAGGCTCATCACCCGGCCCCGCATCTCGGGGTCGGCGGCCATCTGGACGCTCGTGTTGGCGCTGATGTTGGTCGTCAGGCCGATCATCCCGATCGGCAGCAGCAGCAGCGAGAACAGCCAGACGGACGGCGACAGGGAAGCGGCGACCTCCAGCAGGCCGAACAGGGTGCCCGCGGCCACCAGCATCCGCAGCCGCGAGGAGCGGCGCCGGGCGGCGAGGAGGGCCCCGGCGAGGGAGCCGGCCGCCATGAGGATGTTGAAGAACGAGTACATCCCGGCGCCGCCGTGGAAGATCTCGTCCGCGAAGGCCGTCAGGAAGATCGGGAAGTTGAACCCGAACGTGCCGACGAAGCCGACCAGGACGATCGGCCAGATCAGCTCGGGCCTGCCGGAGACGTAGCGCAGGCCGTCACGCAGCTGGCCCTTGGCGCGCTTGACGGTGACGGACGCGTGGAGCTCGCTCGTACGCATCATCATCAGGCCGACCAGCGGGGCGATGAAGGACAGCCCGTTGAACATGAACGCCCAGCCGCTGCCGACCGTCGTGATCAGGACACCCGCGACGGCGGGGCCGATGAGCCGGGCGGACTGGAAGTTCGCCGAGTTCAGGCTGACGGCGTTGCGCAGCTGCGCGGGGCCGACCATCTCGGAGACGAACGACTGGCGTGCCGGGTTGTCGACGACGGTCACCATGCCGAGCAGGAACGCGATCAGGTAGACGTGCCAGACCTCGACGACGCCGGAGAGGGTAAGGACGGCGAGTGCGATGCCGCACAGGCCGAGCGCTGCCTGGCTGATGAGCAGGAGACGCCGCTTCGGGAGCCGGTCGGCGATGACGCCGCCGTACAGGCCGAAGAGCAGCATCGGGAGGAACTGGAGGGCCGTGGTGATACCGACGGCGGCTGCGGACCCGGTGAGGCTCAGGACGAGCCAGTCCTGCGTGATGCGGGACATCCAGGTACCGGTGTTGGAGATCACGGCGCCCGTGGCGAACAGGCGGTAGTTGCGGATCTTCAGCGACGAGAAGGTCCCGCCGGTCTTGCTCTCGTGGGCGGAAGTCGGTGCGGGGGCGGAGTCTGCTCCGGATCCCGTACTCAAAAGAGTTCGCCTCCTCGGGCGTATACGGCGTTCTTACCGACGGGGACGTGACTGCGGGCGCTGCGGGACCCGTGAGGGGGTCCGACGGCGCCCGTCGGGGTCACAGGTGGGCGAGCTTCTCCAGCACGGGCGCGGCGGCCCGCAGCTTCTCCCACTCGTCCTCGTCCAGGCCCTCGGCGAGGTTGGCCAGCCAGGCGTTCCGCTTGTCGCGGCTCTCGGCGAGCATGGCTTCCGCCTGCTCGGTCCGGCTGACCATCTTCTGCCGACGGTCATCAGGGTGCGGTTCCAGTCTGACCAGGCCCTTCGCTTCCAGCAGCGCGACGATGCGGGTCATCGACGGCGGCTGCACGTGCTCCTTGCGGGCCAGCTCACCGGGGGTGGCGGAACCGCAGCGGGCGAGTGTGCCGAGCACCGACATCTCGGTGGGGCTCAGCGACTCGTCCACACGCTGGTGCTTCAGGCGACGGCCCAGCAGCATCACGGCGGAGCGGAGGGAGCTCACGGCGGCGGCACTGTCACCGTCGTGGATCAGGTCAGGCATGTTCCTTAGCGTAACTCATTAGCCATGCTAAATACCAACTGGTGGTACACGCGCGAGAAACTGATCACCCGAACGAGTGAGTATGAGGCGGAAAGAGCCGCGAAAAGGCCACGTGTGCCGCGACCCTGCTTGGCATGGGATCGACAGTGCTCAGCCTGCGCATAGACGGTGAGCTGCTCGACCGGCTCCGCCAGCACGCCGCCAGACGCGGCATGAGCGTCCAGGACTACGTGGTCCGGACGCTCGTCCGCGACGATTTCGACGAGCGCTTCCACGCGGCCGTCGACGAGACGGAGAAGTTCTACGGGGCGGACACCCGTCACCCGGACCCGGCCGACCGGGTCACATGACGGGCCTCCGCCCCGCAGGGGTGAGGACTGCGCGCGTACGCGCCTACGTGAGGCCGAGCGCCGGCATCGCGTAGTAGAAGACGAAGACCGCGGAGACCACGTACATGGCCACCGGGACCTCCCGGCCCCGGCCCGCCGCCAGGCGCATCACGCTGAAGGCGATGCAGCCGATGCCGATGCCGTTGGTGATCGAGTACGTGAGCGGCATCATCAGCATGGCCATGAAGGCCGGGATGGCGAGCGTGTAGTCGCTCCAGTCGACGTCCCGGATGTTGCCCGCGAGGATCAGGAACCCGACCGCGATCAGTGCCGGGGTGGCCGCCTGCGAGGGGACCATCGTCGCCAGCGGCGTCAGGAACAGCGCCACCGTGAAGAGCAGCCCGCTCACCACGCTCGCCAGCCCGGTACGGGCGCCCTCGCCGACGCCCGCCGTGGACTCCACGAAGCAGGTCGAGGCGGAGGAGGAGCTCACGCCACCCGCGGCGACGGCGACACCGTCGACGAGGAGGACCCTGTTGATGCCCGGGAAGTTGCCGTCCTTGTCCATCAGCTTGGCCTCGTCGCCGACGCCGAGGATGGTGCCCATCGCGTCGAAGAAGCAGGACAGCAGCACGGTGAAGACGAAGAGGATGCCGGTCAGCAGGCCGACCTTCCCGAAGCCGCCGAACAGACTGACCTGACCGAGCAGCCCGAAGTCCGGCGACGAGACGGGATTGCCGGGCCACTCCGGGACGGTCAGGCCCCAGGCGCCGGCCGGCAGGTCGGCGACGGCGTCGATGACCAGCGCGACGACCGTCATGACGACGATGGAGAGCAGGATCGCGCCCGGCACCTTGCGGACGATCAGCGCCAGGGTCAGCAGCGTGCCGAGGATGAAGACCAGGACCGGCCAGCCGTTGAGGTGGCCGTCGTTGCCGAGCTGCAGCGGCACCGTGGTGTGCGCGGCGTCCGGGATGCGGGAGACGAAGCCCGAGTCGACCAGGCCGACCAGCAGCACGAAGAGGCCGATGCCGATCGCGATGCCCTTGCGGAGCGAGCGCGGCACGGCGTTCATCACGCGTTCCCGGAGCCCGGTAGCGACGAGGAGCATCACGACGATGCCCGCGAGGACGACCATGCCCATCGCGTCGGGCCAGCTCATCCGGGGGGCGAGCTGGAGGGCGACGACGGTGTTGACGCCGAGACCGGCGGCGAGCGCGATCGGCACGTTGCCGATGACACCCATCAGGAGCGTGGAGAAGGCGGCCGCGAGCACGGTGGCCGTGACGAGCTGGCCGCCGTCGAGCTGGTGCCCGTACATGTCCTTCGCGCTGCCGAGGATGATCGGATTGAGCACGATGATGTACGCCATCGCGAAGAACGTGGCGAAACCGCCTCGGATCTCGCGCGCGACCGACGACCCCCGCTCGGAGATCTTGAAGTAACGATCGAGGACGCCGTGAGGCTGCTGCGGCGTCGGCGGCTGATCGACCGGAGCGGTGGTCGAGGAGGACATGTATGACCTTCAGTCGTGCATCGAGGGGATGAAAGTAGTCACATTTGGATGTTCACACGAATAATTCGAGTCATCCGCAACCGGATTCAGTATGAATACATAAGGGAAAGATCGCTATCTCCGCGCGTAGATCCTTGGGCCGACTGGCCCGCAGCGCAGCCCGTAGACTGAGCGCATGGAGAAGTGGACACCGAAACACGAGGCACCCGAGCCCCTGGAGGGCCCTGTCGTCGCCACCGTCACCGGCGGCACGATCCTCTGGTTCGTCCTCTTCCTCGTGCAGGTCCCCTTCTACGGCTGGTTCGACGACCGGGGCCACGCCTGGTGGATCTGGGTCTGCCTGGCCGGCGCCGGACTCGGCCTGATCGGCATCTGGTACGTCCGGGGGCGCGACGCCGCGCTCAAGCGGGCCGCCGCACAGGCCGCCGCCGAGGAGTCCGCGCCCGACGGCGCGCACCACTGACCGAGGTACGCCCGCACCGCCCCTGATCCACCGCACGTACGACCGTGGGACCATTCCGGTCCTCCCCCGGTCGGAACTTCCTGTTCCCGGCGGGTGAACCCTCCCTTCCGCCCGTACGGTCGGAATCATGACGCAGCGGGCACTCGATTCCTCCGGTGAGCAGCCGGATTCCGTACGGACCTCTCCCGCGCCCGCGCCACCGGGTGGGCTGACGACCGCCGAGGTCGCGGAGCGGGTGGCGCGGGGCGAGGTCAACGACGTACCGGTCCGCTCGTCCCGCTCCGTCACCGAGATCGTCCGCGCGAACGTCCTGACCCGGTTCAACCTGATCATCGGCGTGCTCTGGGTGATCATGCTGTTCGTCGCGCCGATCCAGGACGGCCTCTTCGGCTTCGTGATCATCGCCAACACCGGGATCGGCATCGTCCAGGAGTGGCGCGCCAAGAAGACCCTGGACAGCCTCGCGGTGATCGGCGAGGCGAAACCGACCGTACGGCGCGACGGGACCTCCGCCGAGGTCTCCGTCTCGGAGATCGTCCTCGGTGACCTGGTCGAGCTGGGTCCCGGGGACAAGGCCGTCGTCGACGGCACGGTCGCCGAGGCGGACAGCCTGGAGATCGACGAGTCGCTGCTGACCGGCGAGGCCGACCCGGTGGTCAAGCGGCCCGGCGACCCGGTGATGTCCGGCAGCTTCGTCGTCGCCGGAGGAGGGGCGTTCACCGCCACCAAGGTCGGCCGCGAGGCGTACGCCGCCCAGCTCGCCGAGGAGGCGTCCCGCTTCACCCTCGTCCAGTCCGAGCTGCGCAGCGGCATCAGCACGATCCTCAAGTACGTGACCTGGATGATGGTGCCGACGGCGATCGGGCTCATCATCAGCCAGCTGGTCGTCAAGGAGAACGACTTCAAGGAGTCGGTGGCCCGCACGGTCGGCGGCATCGTCCCGATGATCCCCGAGGGCCTGGTCCTGCTCACCTCGGTCGCCTTCGCGATCGGGGTGATCCGGCTCGGCCGCAAGCAGTGCCTCGTGCAGGAGCTGCCCGCCATCGAGGGCCTGGCCCGGGTCGACGTCGTCTGCCTGGACAAGACCGGCACCCTCACCGAGGGCGGGATGGACGTCACCGAGGTCCGCCCGCTGAACGGTTCCGACGAGGAGTACGTCCACCGTGTCCTGGGCGCCCTCGGCGCCTCCGACCCCCGGCCCAACGCCAGCCTCCAGGCCATCATCGACGCGCACCCGGACGGCGGGGGCTGGGGTGTCACGCAGGCCGTGCCGTTCTCCTCGGCCCGCAAGTACAGCGGCGCGGCCTTCGCCGAGTCCGACGGCACCGCGTCCGCCTGGCTGCTCGGCGCCCCCGATGTGCTGCTGGCCGCCGACGACCCGGCCCTCGCCGAGACCGGTCACCTCAACGAGCAGGGGCTGCGGGTCCTGCTCCTCGCGCGGGTGCGCGGCGAGGTGGACGCCCCGGACGCCGCCTCCGGGGCCGAACCCACCGCGCTCGTCGTCCTGGAGCAGCGGCTGCGGCCCGACGCCGGGGAGACCCTGGCCTACTTCGACGACCAGAACGTCGCCGCGAAGGTCATCTCCGGCGACAACGCCGTCTCGGTCGGCGCGGTGGCCCAGAAGCTGGGGATGCCGGGCGCCGAGCACCCCCTGGACGCCCGCCGGCTGCCCGACGACACCGACGCCATGGCGACGGAGATCGAGCGGAACGCGGTCTTCGGCCGGGTCACCCCGCAGCAGAAGCGGGAGATGGTCGGGGCTCTCCAGTCACGCGGCCACACGGTCGCGATGACCGGGGACGGCGTCAACGACGTGCTCGCGCTCAAGGACGCCGACATCGGGGTCTCGATGGGCTCGGGCTCCGAGGCGACCCGCGCGGTGGCCCAGATCGTGCTGCTCGACAACAGCTTCGCGACGCTGCCCTCGGTCGTGGCCGAGGGGCGGCGGGTCATCGGCAACATCACCCGGGTCGCCACCCTGTTCCTCACGAAGACCGTCTACTCGGTGCTGCTGGCGATCCTGGTGGTCTGCTTCCAGGTGGAGTACCCGTTCCTGCCGCGCCATCTGACGCTGCTGTCCACGCTGACGATCGGCGTACCGGCGTTCTTCCTGGCGCTCGCCCCCAACAAGGAGCGGGCCCGGCCGCACTTCGTACGCCGTGTCATGCGGTACGCGATCCCCTCCGGGGTCATCGCGGCGGCGGCCACCTTCGCCACCTATCTGATCGCCCGGCACGCCTACTCCGGTCCGGGCGCGCTCGACGCGGAGACGAGCGCGGCGACCCTCACCCTGTTCCTGGTCTCCATGTGGGTCCTGGCGATCATCGCCCGCCCGTACACCTGGTGGCGGGTGGCCCTGGTGGCGTCGATGGGCCTGTGTTTCCTCGTCGTGCTCGCGGTGCCCTGGCTCCAGGAGTTCTTCGCGCTGAAGCTGGTCGGGGTCACCATGCCGTGGACGGCGGTGGGGATCTCGGTGGTGGCGGCGGCCGTCCTGGAACTGGCCTGGAGACTGGTCGGCCGCCGCTTCCGCTCGTAGGAGCTGCCGGGGTTACTTCACGTCGACGAAGTCACCCGCGGCCGTGACGGTCGGGGTGGTGGAGGTGCCGGCGAAGCTGTAGCGCCAGTAGCCGTCCACGGACGCCTTGACGGTGGTCTTCAGCGCACCGGTGCTGCTCGTCTTGATGGTCTTGACGGTGGTGTAGGTGCTGCTGTTCTTCTTGCGGAACTGCAGCTTGACGGCCTGGGTGGCGTAGCCCTTGTACGTGCCGGTCTCCCAGTTGGCGCGCGACAGCTTGCCGGTGACCGTGATGGTCTTGCCCTTCTTGACGGGCTCCGGCGCGGCGTTGACGGTCACCTTGGAGAGGCGCTGGAGCTTCACCTTGGCGTAGGCGTCCTGCTGCACGACCTGGCCGTCGTTGCTGAGCACCGCCGCGCCGACCTTCCAGCTGGTCGCGTCGGAGTTGATCAGCCACGCCGGGTCGACGGTGACCGTGAGCGTGCAGGTGGAGGTCGTGGCGTTGGCCGCCTTGCACTTCGCGACGTCCTCGTTCTGCAGGAAGCCGAAGCTGTCCTCGGAGTCCACGTCGCTGCCGATCCACAGGATGGTGCTGGCGTCGGCGATGCCGGAGTCGTCCGTCGCCGTGATGGCGACGGTGACCTTCTTGGGTGCGGTGGTGCCCACCACGATGGCCTTGCCACCGTTCACGACGGCCTTGGTGATCTTGAGGTCGCTGTCGGAGGTGACGGAACGGGCGGCCATGCGCCCTGCGGGGCGCTCGGGCGCGGTGAACCCGAAGTCGGGCGTCCAGGTGCGGCCGTCGTCGGCCGTCGCGGCCGGAACAGCGAGAGCGGACAGAGCCAGGGCGCCGGAAACAGCGGCGACGGTGGCACGAATACGCATGTGGTCCCCTGTGGAGCAGGGGACCCGCCGGGGTGTGTTCCCCCTCGGCAGGTCCCATCTGGTCTGCGAGTCTGCTGACTCGCACGATCAGACAGCGCACACATGTGAATGGTTGTACCCATCGTGTGTATTTACTGTGAAGATCGCATGCGTCGGGCTGTCGCGAGACAACCGCTCAGTCGAACCAGCGGTCCCGGGCCAGCTCCTCCGTGCGTGACGGGTCCTCCAGCAGGGCGGCCACCTCGAAGCGGCGCGGCCACTGGCCGGCCGCCCAGGCGAGGCCGGCCGCCACGCCCTCCACCGTCGACGCGTGGACCACACCGTCCGGGGTGCGGCGCCAGTCCAGCTCGATGCCGCCCGCGCGCAGTTCGCCGTGCTCGACATAGGTGTCCGGGGTCCCGGCGCCGAGCAGGATCCGTACGGACTCCGGCACCTGGTGCTCCTCGCCCTCCGTCGTGACCACGGCCTCGACGGTCTCGCCGAGCCGCCGCACCTGGAGCAGGTCCGCCAGCTCGGCCGCCCGCGCCGGGGCCACCGGCAGCAGCGGGAGCCCGCCGGTCAGCGGCAGCAGGTCGGGGGCGTCGGCGATCACGACGTCCGCCGCGTCGGCGACCCGCACCTCGTCGTCCACGACGGCCCGCAACTCGTCCGGCAGCGTGACCTGTTCAGGGTCCAGCTCGGCCAGCGCCGTGTACAGCGAGTGCAGTTGTACGGGACCGACGGGACGCTCCTCGTCGGCGAGCCGGCCGAGCAGCTCGGCCGCCCCGCCCGGTTCGTCCAGGAGCGCGGCCACCGAGGTCCGTACGCCGAGGGCGCGCAGCACCTGCGCGTCGTCGAAGCCGGTCGCGTCGGCGGAGTCGTACAGACCGGCCAGACGCGGGTCGCCGCCCGCCGCGCGCAGACCGGCGGGGCGGCGGCCGTCGAGCACGGGGTGGTCGCGCAGCCACCACGCGGTGTAGGGCCGCACGGACTGCGTGGTGCCGTCCGGGAGCAGGACGCGTACCGGCTGGGTCAGCGCGTCGCGCAGCGGCGGGCGGGCGAGCATCGCCAGCGCCTGCGGCCAGGCGTCGTCGTCGACGAGGTCCAGGTCGCGTACGGCGACGAGCTCGGTGGCGACCGGCGGCACGGGGGTGTCCGGGAGCTGGTCCAGGACGTCCTCGCACCACACGTCGACGGCGTCGAGCAGCCCGGCGTCGTCGGGCTCGGCGAAGTCACCGTCGCGGGGCTCCAGTTCGTCCGGGTCCAGGACCACGTCGGTGGCCCGTACGAGGGCGAAGGTGGCCAGCACCCCGCAGGCGGTCAGCGGCTGTTCGCCCCAGCGTCCGGCCAGCTCCGCGTCGCACAGGGCGAGTTCACCCTCGCGCATCACCTGGGCGAACGGACTGTCGGGCAGGACGAGTTCACCGGCGGGCGCGGGTTCGCCGTCCTCGTCGGGCAGGGCGAGCGCGCCCAGCCAGGGCTCGTCGCCGGGCGCGAGGTCAGCGTCGCGCACGAGCGTGAGGACGGTGTCGGCGAGCTCGTCCCCGTCCAGGGCGTCCTCGTCCCAGATCTCGCCCGCGTCCAGCGAACCGGCGACGGCGGCCCGGACCTGCGGGGTCCGCAGCACGGCGCGCGGGGTGGCCGGCAGGGCGCCCAGCTTCTCCAGCAGGGGGTGGGCGGCGTCCGGGTGGGCCACCTTCAGCCCCAGCCTGGCCAGCCGGCCGAGGACCGGCGAGGTGAGCGCGTCCGGCAGCGGCAGGAGGACCTGGCGGGGGCCGATGGTGGTGCGGGGCGGCGCGTCCCCGGTGCCCGCGAGGGGAACGGGCAGTCCGGAGAGCCGGTCGGGGTCGACGCCGCCCAGGCTGTCGTACAGCCGCCGCCACCAGTCCGGGTCACGCTCCAGGCCGGCCAGCCGGTCGATGGCCTCGGTCAGCGGGACCCGGGCGACACCGAGCGTACGCAGCTCGACGCGGCGCTCCAGGCCGGCGGGCAGCAGACAGGGGAGGACCTCGGCGAGGACCCGTACGGTCCGGTCGCCGACGCCCTCGACCACCTCGGCCTCGACGGGCCGCAGCGCGGTCGTCCCCGGGCTCGGGGCCCCGGCACCGTCCCAGTCGTCCCACTGGGCCGCCGCCTCGGCGGGGTCCCGGGGTGCGGCGGGCTCCAGGAACGCGACCCGGGGCAGCCGCTCCAGGATCGCGGCCCGCAGCGCGCCGTCGAGCTGTCCCTTGCCGAGGACGCCCGGCACCAGCGCGATCGTGGCGACGGAGACGGGCTCCCAGCCGGCGAGCAGTTCGGCGTACGCGTCGGCCGCACGCTGCACCAGGAAGTCGGTCAGCGGACCCGGCGCGGGGTGCCTGCGGGTGGTGTCCAGCGGCAGCGAGGCGATCAGCAGCGCCGGGACGCCGAGGGGCTCGTCGGTGGGGGTCGGCGCGTGCACGACGGGTGCCGTACGGGGATGCTCGGGCGCCCCGTCCTCGCCGACGGGCACGGCCCACGTCACCGACCAGTGCGGGCGCAGCCGCTCCTCGACGGGCCGGTCGGCCAGCAGCGCGGGCTCCAGGGGCCCGTGGGCGGCGACGGTGCGCCAGCGGTGCAGGCCGTTCACGGAGTCGTCGACGTGCGTGTACGGGCCGTGCTGCGAGCGCCGCAACGTCCGTACGCCGTCGGGGGTTTCGATGACGACCTCGTCGAGGCCGGGCAGCGTCAGGAGCAGCGCGTCGTCGACCCCGGCGAGCAGCCGGCCCACCAGGTCCTCGGCGACGCCGTCGCGGAGCGGCAGGACGACGACGGTGTCGTACCCGTCGGGCGCGGTGCCCTCGGCGGGCAGCGGCAGCCGGAGCAGCGGTACGTGTCCGTCGCGGCGGCGCAGCTCGTCACCGAGCCCGGGGCTGCCGACGGCGGCCTGCCGCGCGAGGTCGCGGGCCTCCGCGAGGGACCAGCGGACGCCTCCGTGGCGGCCGATCACGGCGGGCTCGTCGCTGACGGCCAGGACGGCGGCGAATCCGACACCGAAGCGGCCGACGGCGGACTCGTGGCCCTCGCGCTTGGCGGAGGCCCGCAGGGTGCTCAGCGACTCGACGCCGGTCGCGTCGAGGGGGGCGCCGTTGTTGGCGGCGGCCAGGACGGCGGGGCTGCTGCCGTCCGCCTCGTGCAGGGTGAGGCGGAGCCGGCCGGGGGCACCGGCGCGGGAGGCGGCGTCGGCGGCGTTCTGGGCCAGCTCGACGACCAGCCGGTCGCGGTAGCCGCCCAGCGCGAGGTCCTCCTCGGCGTTGGCGTCCTCACGGAAGCGGGCGGGGCCAGCGCCCCAGGCGTCGAGCACGCCGCGCCGCAGTCGCGCCGTCCCGAACGGATCGGCCCCCTCGGTCGCATTCATGCTCACGCTCGTACTCCGCTCTTCCGGTGACCCGTGACGCCCAGTGTGCGCCCGAAGGTACCGCGAGCGGGAAGCCCCCAAGGCCGGCCGCCCCCGGGACCGGCAACGCACAGGGCCGGACCACCCCGGAAAAGCGCTTGAGGACAAAGCCCGCAAAATCAAGCCCGTCCGGCGATTGAGGACAAAGTCGGTCCCAGGAGGCCCCGCCCCCCACCCCTGCGATGCCCGGGCACCGCAAGCCCGGACCCCGCAGCGGGCAGGAGCGTCAGGAGTGGCCGAGGTCGTCCGTGGAGCCGTCCGGCTGCGCCGGCACCGAGCCGGAGTCGTCGGCCGGACGCAGGGAGTAGTCGTCCACCTGCATCGTGTCCAGCGCGTGCGGCGCCGGCTTCGGCGGCTTCGGCATGACCGCCGCCTCGGAGTGCCCCCCGCAGCCGTACGACAGGGAGACCACCCGGCCGTCCGCGGGGGCGAACTCGTTCGCGCAGACCCCGAAGGCCTGCTTCAGCGAGCCCGCCATCGGCACCAGGAACGCGCAGGTGACACAGGAGGCCGGGGCGGCCTGCGCCATGGGCGTACGGGCGCCGAACTCCTCGTCCCACCGGTCCGCCGCCAGCCGCAGCCCGTACCGGGACAGCACCCGCGCTCGTCGGGTGCCGAGCTCGTCCGCGACCGCGGCGATCGAGCCGCGGCTCGTCGCGGGCAGCGGCGTCAGCTCCGCGTCCTCGGCGTCGGCGAGGGCGGCGAGCTCCTGGGACACCTCGGAGACCGGGGAGTTCGGCAGGGGCTCGTCCTCGCCCGTCCAGCCGGGCTCCAGGCGCGGGTCCTCCGCCTCGGTCGGCAGGAGGTCGCCGGGCCCCATGTCGCCAGGCCGCAGCCGCTCGCTCCACGGCACCCACTCGGGGGCGAGGAGGGCGTCGGACCCGGGCAGCAGCACCGTTTCGTCAAGGGTGACGTTCTTGGCGCGGGAGGCCCTGGCGACCGTCACCGCCCAGCGCCAGCCCCGGTAGCCGGGCTCCTTGGACTCGAAGTAGTGCGTGACGACCCGGTCCCCCTCGGAGACCAGGGCCACGTGCTCACCCACCACTCCTGGCGCGGCAGCCTCTTCCGCCGCCGCGCGTGCGAGGTCTACCGCCTCGGCGCACAGACGGTCAGGGGCGGGGGTACGGGCCGTACGGCTTCGCGTCGTCGCAGCACTCACAGGTCTCGCTTCTCTCCATACGCCGTCTCACGAGCGCGCCAGCAGCTCCATCGATGTCCGATTTCGGCCATGACAGTTGTGAGCGGAGCGGACCTGGGGGCCGCGTCGACGTCCACACCCGTTGTGCCTGCCTCGGGCGCGCCTTCTGCCACCCATTCTGCGGGATCGCGGAGAGGCGCGCGGCCAAGAACAACCGCCGGTGGCGCGTGAGTGCACGCTACCCTCTCCGCCGCCCCGCGCCCACCTGCCCGTCCCAAACAGGACAGTAACCCGTGCGGATCGGTGGTGACCGGCCGCCGGGCGGAGGGCGGAATCACCCCGGCCCGAGGGTGCGTACCGGCCAATTCCCGGCCGGGGCCGACTCACCCGACGGAGCGGCCGCCGCCGCGCCCCGGCCCGATCATGGGTTCGTGACGGCGGGGGGTGGGGCACTATGACCACGTGGCTTCCGCCAGGTCGTCCGACGGGTCCGGGCCGCTCCGCAGGGCGGGCCGGGCGATGGGCCGTGCCCTGCGCGCCCCGTTCACGGGCACCGCGCGGGGGATCCGGAAGGCGACCCACGCCCACGGGGCGGGCGAGTCCGGCCTCGGCAAGCTGATCGAGCTGCACGCGGTCAACGGCGCCGGTGACGTCATGATCACCGTGGCGCTCGCCTCCACCGTGTTCTTCTCCGTACCGACGGACGAGGCCCGCGGCCGCGTCGCCCTCTACCTCGCCGTCACCATGGCCCCCTTCACGCTGCTCGCCCCGGTGATCGGCCCCCTCCTGGACCGTCTGCCGCACGGCCGCCGCGCCGCGATGGCCGGTGCGATGTTCGCCCGGGCGGTGCTCGCGATCACCATGTCGGGCGCGGTGGCCACGGGCGGCCTGGAGCTCTATCCGGCGGCCCTGGGCGTCCTGGTCTGCTCGAAGGCGTACGGGGTGGTGCGCAGCGCCGTGGTGCCCCGTCTCCTGCCGCCGCGCTTCTCCCTGGTGAAGGCCAATTCACGGGTCACCCTGGCCGGGCTGCTGGCCACCGGTGTCGCGGCGCCGATCGGGGCGGGGCTGCAGAGCATCGGGTCCCCCTGGCCGCTCTACGGCGCCTGCGCGATCTTCCTCGGCGGGACCGTCCTCGCCTTCACGCTGCCCCACAAGGTCGACTCCGCGAAGGGCGAGCGCAAGGCACGCCTCGTCGTCCCGCACGAGGAGACGGCCGCTCCGCCGCCCGTCCGTGTCCGCACCTCGAAGAGCGGCAGGACCGGCAGCACGTGGGCCGCGAGGAGGCGGAGCGGGCGGGAGAAACCGCCGGGGCTGCGGTCCGTCGGGCCGTCAGTCCTGCACGGCCTCCAGGCGAACGCCGCACACCGGGCGCTCTCCGGCTTCCTCATCTTCTTCCTGGCGTTCCTGCTGCGCGAACACCCCCTGGCGGGGCAGAGCGCCGCCGTCTCCCTCGGCATCGTCGGGGTCGCGGCCGGCGCCGGGAACGCCTGCGGCACGGCGGTGGGCTCCTGGCTCAGGGCGCGCGGCCCCGAGGTGATCGTCGCGACGGTGCTGGGGCTCGCCCTGGGGGTCGCCGTGCTCACCGCGGTGTTCTTCAGCACGGTGATGGTCGCCGCCCTCACCGCGGTCGCCGGGTTCACGCAGGCCCTGTCGAAGCTCTCGCTGGACGCGATGATCCAGCGCGATGTGCCGGAGGAGGTGCGCACGTCGGCGTTCGCCCGGTCCGAGACACTGCTCCAGATGTCCTGGGTCGTCGGAGGGGCCATCGGCATCGCGCTCCCCCTCAACGGAGTACTCGGCATCTCCGTCGCCGCGGGGCTCCTCGCACTCGGCGCCGCGGCCTCCGTACGGGGCCTCCTGGGGGCCGCGCGGCGCGGCTCACCGCACCCCCGCGTGGCATGAGCGGGTCCGACCGATAGCCTTCGGCCCATGACCGTTGCGTTCTTCTCCGGTAAGGGCCGTCGAATCGGCGTCGCTCTTGGTGCCGTGTCCGCGGGACTCCTTGTCCTGTCCGCCTGCGACAAGCCGACGCCGCTCGCCACCGTGACGGTCGGCGACAACTCGGTGAGCACCGAGGCCGCCTGCTACAACGACGGCGACGCGCTCAAGGAGTCCGAGATCCAGGGCTGCCTGAACAAGAAGGCGGAGAAGTCCGTCAAGGTCGCGATGGACGACAAGGTCCGCTTCGGCGTCGACCCCGAGATCGCGGACCACGGCTGGACCCTCTTCATCAACGGCCAGCAGGCCGAGCAGGAGCCGTACAAGAGGACCTACCGGTCGATCCCCGGCAGCGCCTTCTTCGCCAGCCAGACGGGCGAGACCACGGCGGACAAGACGCAGGTGAGCATCGTCGAGACCAAGGGTCAGAAGCTCACGGGCGTCTGGCACTTCCAGCTCACGAAGACCTCCTGACCCTCCTGACCGACCCCCTGAACCCGAGGAACACCGCCGTGCGGGTGCTTGTCGTGACCGCTGTCCCGGCCGAACGGGACGCGGTCACGCGTGCGTTCGGGGACGGGCCGCGGATACGTGAGGTGCCGGGCGCCGAGCTGCACCTGGCCGGCCCCTTCGACGTCCTCGCGGGCGGCGCGGGCCCGGCCGCCGCGGCGGCGGCCACGGCCTTCGCCCTCGCCGCCGCGTCCGCCGCGTCCACCCCGTACACAGCCGTCGTCTCGGCCGGTATCGGCGGCGGGTTCGCGCCCGCCGCACCCGTGGGCTCCCTCGTCGTGGCGACCGGCATCGTCGCCGCCGATCTGGGCGCCGAGACCCCGGACGGCTTCGTGCCCGTCACCGGTCTCGGCTTCGGCAGGGACTCCTTCCTGCCGCCCGAAGCCCTCGTACGGGACGTGGCGGAGGCCACCGGCGCGCTGCCGGGCACCGTCCTCACCGTCTCCACCGTGACCGGCAGCGCGGCCCGCACCGCCGAGCTGCTGGCCGCACATCCCGGAGCCGTCGCCGAGGCCATGGAGGGCTTCGGCGTCGCGGAGGCCGCCGCCAGGTTCGGTGTGCCGGCGCTGGAGCTCCGGGCCGTCTCGAACGCCGTGGGGCCGCGCGACCGCGCGGCCTGGCGCATCGGCGACGCCCTGGCGGCGCTCACCGAGGCGTTCGGGAAGACCGCACCCGTAGTGGAAAGTTGGACCCGGCATGACCGAATCGACCGACACCGTGACTGACACCGCGACCGGCTCCGCCTCGCTCCCCGCGCTGCGGATCGCCTTCTCGCCGTGTCCGAACGACACCTTCGTCTTCGACGCCTGGGCGCACGGAAGGGTCCCCGGCGCGCCCGCCCTCGACGTCACCTTCGCCGACATCGACCTCACCAACGGCATGGCCGAGCGCGGCGAGCTCGACGTGCTGAAGGTGTCGTACGCCGTCCTGCCGTGGGTGCTCGACGAGTACGCGCTGCTGCCGTGCGGCGGGGCCCTGGGGCGCGGCTGCGGGCCGCTCGTCCTCACGAAGGAGCCGGGCACGGACCTGACGGGGAAGACCGTCGCCGTGCCGAGCGAGCGCTCCACCGCCTATCTGCTGTTCCGGCTGTGGGCGGCCGAGGTCGTGCCGGACGGGGTGGGCGAGATCGTCGTCATGCCGTTCGACGAGATCATGCCGGCGGTGCGCGACGGCCGGGTGGACGCCGGGCTCGTGATCCACGAGGCCCGCTTCACCTACCAGAACTACGGTCTGCACAGCCTCGCCGACATGGGCGCGCACTGGGAGTCGACCACCGGCCTGCCGATCCCGCTGGGCGCGATCATCGCGAAGCGCTCGCTGGGCGAGGAGACGCTGAACCGGCTGTCGGAGTCGATCCGTACGTCGGTGCGGATGGCCTGGGACGACCCGGAGCGCTCACGTCCGTACGTCCTGGAGCACGCCCAGGAGATGGACCCGGCCGTGGCCGACCAGCACATCGGGCTGTACGTGAACGAGTTCACCGCCGACCTGGGCGAGAGCGGCTACGCGGCGATCCGGGGGCTGCTGACCCGGGCGGCGGCCGAGGGCCTCGTGCCGGCGCTGGCACCGGACGCGTTCTCCGTCACCGGCCGCTGAGGCGGGCCGGGCCCCCGGGGCCCGGCCACCCGTCAGACGTCGAGCTGGTCGGCGACCGCCCTCAGCAGGCCGGCGATCTTCGCGCCCGCCGCCTTGTCGGGGTAACGGCCCCGCTCCAGGAGCGGCGTGATGTTCTCCAGGACCGTCGTCAGGTCCTGCACGATCGAGGCCAGCTCGTCCGGCCTGCGCCGCTGGGCGGCGGCGACGGACGGGGTGGGGTCGAGGATCACCACGGAGAGGGCCTGGTCACCGCGCTGGCCCGCGACCACACCGAACTCGACGCGCTGGCCGGGCTTGAGCGCTTCGACGCCGGCCGGGAGTACGGAGGAGTGGACGAAGACGTCGGCGCCGTCGTCGCGCGAAAGAAAGCCGAAGCCCTTTTCCGAATTGAACCATTTGACCTTACCCGTGGGCACGTCTGTCCTCGTCCTCGTACTCGTCGGTGCGCGGGAGAGCCGCGAAACGGCTCCGGATAGCAGTACAGCGGGTCTTCCGACCCGCCGTGCCCCAGGCTAATGGTCCAGGGGCCGGACACAAGACGTCGCCGAACGGTTCCGCCGAGCTGGGAACTACCCTGACCGGGTGAGTACTACTCCTTCCGGCGCAGGCGACCGGCTCGTACAGGTCGGCGCGATCGTCTTCTTCATCGGCGCACTGGCCACACTGGTCACCGTGGCCCCGCTGTTCCTGGGCACCGATCCGTTCCCGTCCATCGCCTACGCGGTGTGCATGCTGATGGGTCTGGGCTTCCTGATCGCCGCCGCGGGGGTGGTGCGGTCGGTGTGGAAGAGCTCCCCGAAGCGCGCCGCCACGAGGTAGCCGCCCAGGTCCCGCCCGTCGGGCGTCAGGCGGCCGTGAAGGTCCGCAGCCAGGCGGGGAACGCCGTGAGGTCCGGCAGGATCACATCGGCGCCGGCCGCCCGCAGCTCCGCCTCGTCGCACGGGCCGGTGGTGACGCCGACGGACAGGGCGTTCGCCGCGCGCGCCCCTCGTACGTCCCCGGTGTGGTCGCCGACGTAGATCCGCGCGCCGTGCTCCAGGAGCGCCTCCGCCTTGCCCTCCGCCCAGAGCCCGCCGATCAGCACGTCCGCGTCTATGCCGAGGTGCGCGAGGTGGAGCTTGGCGTTCGGCTCGTACTTGGCGGTGACGACCATCGCGCGCCCGCCGAGCGCCTGCACGGCCTCGACGGCCTCCCGCGCGCCGGGGAGCGCGGTCGACGGTGCGATCGCCGTGTCCGGGTAGATCGCGCGGTACCGGTCGCAGGCCTCGTCGATCGCGTCGGCCGGGAACCAGTTCCGCATCTCGTCCTGGAGCGGCGGACCGAGCCGGCTGACCACCAGATCGGTGTCGATGTGCACACCCGTCTCGGCTGCCAGTACCTCGTAGGCGACCTTGATGCCGGGCCGCGAGTCGATGAGCGTCATGTCGAGGTCGAAACCGACCGTCAAGGTGTGTGTGGACATGGCACCCATTGTGCCGACCACCCCGGCCCAGGTGTCCGGCCCCTCGGCAACGGGACCCCGGGGCGCCCGGAACCGCCGGCGCCGTGCAGACTCACGGCACCCGCCCGCTCCTGACTCCTGGACCGCCGCGGGGTACAGCTGGTGGAGATCCCGGAGTACCCGGGGAACGCACCGCACTACCGCACGTTCTGGCAGCCGGGTTCTCTGACGGCGGTCTCCTTCGTCGCCGAGCGCGGTGAGTACAGCACGCCCGCCGGTCTGCGCGTCGGTGACGTGTACGGCATCCAGGCGCCCGTCACCGCCCAGGACGTGGAGTTGCGCACGGCACGGGCGGCCTGAGGCCGGGGCCCGGAGGCGCCCTGCCGGGGCCCACAGGGCGCACATAGACTTAGCCAAGCCTTACCTCGCAATGCCCCGTTCCGTGCCGACTCCCGGCCCTCGCCCACCCGATTGGTTCCGATGGCAGCCGCCCCTCCACGCCTGTCCGGACGCGCGCTCGCGATCGCCGCGGCCGTCGTCGCCCTGCTGCTGTCCGTCCTGCTCAGCCTCGCCGTGGGGGCGCGCACCATCGCACCGTCCGCGGTCCTGGACGCCCTGCTGCACGGCGGGCACTCCGATGCCGCCGAGGTGATCCGGCAGATGCGGGTGCCGCGCACCATGATCGGGCTGATGGTCGGCGCGGCGCTCGCCCTCGCGGGCACGGTGCTGCAGGGCATCACCCGTAACCCCATCGCCGACCCGGGGATCCTCGGGATCAGCCAGGGCGCCTCGGTGGCCGTGGTCCTGGCGATCGCCTACGCCGGGATCCACACCCTCACCGGCTACGTCTGGTTCGCCTTCGCGGGGGCCGCCGTCGCGTCCGTCGCGGTGTACGCCGTCGCCGCCCGGGGGCGCGGCGGTGCGACGCCGGTGAAGCTCGCGCTGGGCGGGGCCGCGATCAACGCGCTGCTGGTGTCGGTGACGATGGCGGTGCTCACCACCAAGGCGTCGGCGCTCGACGAGTTCCGCTTCTGGCAGGTCGGCTCGATCGCCGGCCGGGAGGCCCAGGTCGCCCAGCAGATCTGGCCGTTCCTGCTGATCGGCGCCGTCCTCGTGGTGTCCGTGGCGCGCGGGCTCGACGCGCTGGCGCTGGGCGAGGACGTCGCCAAGGGCCTGGGGCAGAACGTGGCGGCCGTCCGCATCGTCGGCGGCATCGGGGCCACCGTGCTCACCGGTGCGGGCGTCGCGGCGGCCGGGCCGATCGCCTTCGTCGGCCTCGCGGTGCCGCACATCGCCCGCGCGATCGTGGGCGGCGACCACCGCTGGCTGCTGCCGATGGCGGCCCTCGTCGGGCCCGTGATGCTCCTGGTCTCCGATGTCGTCGGCCGGGTCCTGTTCCCGCCGGGCGAGGTCCCGGCGGGTGTGATGACGGCGCTGATCGGCGTCCCGTTCCTGGTCACCCTCGTACGCCGGAAGACGGTGCCCGCATGAGCGCGGACACGGCAGTGCCCGTACGGACCCCGGTCCGCCCCTCCGGTTACCGGGTCGTGCGGGTCGGGAAGCGGGGGCGGTTCCTGCTCCACCGGCGGGCCGGGCTCGTCGCGGTGGCCCTCGTCGTCCTGCTGGCGGCGGTCTGTGTCGCCTACCTCTGCACCGGCGAGAGCTTCGTGGCGCCCGCGGAGGCCGTGAAGGTCGTCCTCGGGCAGCCGTCCCCGGACGAGCTGGTCGTGGGCACCCTGCGGCTGCCCCGCATGGTCGTCGGGCTGCTGGTCGGCGCGGCCTTCGGGATCGCCGGGGCGCTGATCCAGACCGTCGCCCGCAACCCGCTCGCCAGCCCCGACATCATCGGCGTCAGCCAGGGCGCGAGCGCGCTCACCGTCGGCGCGATGACCTTCGGCCTCACCTCGTACACCGTCCTGCCCTATCTCTCCGTCATCGGCGGGGTCGCCGCCGCCGCGCTCGTGTACGTCTTCGCGTGGCGCGGCGGGCTCCACGCGACCCGGTTCGTCCTCATCGGGATCGGCTTCGCGATCGCCCTGCGGTCGGTGACGACCCTGTTCCTGACGAAGGGCGACTACCTGGTCGCCCAGCAGGCGCAGATCTGGATGACGGGCTCGCTCAACGGCCGCGGCTGGGACGAGGCCGCCCCCATCGGCTGGGCGCTCCTGGTCCTGCTGCCCGCCGTGCTGTGGGCGGCCCGCGCGCAGCGCACCGTGTCGATGGACGACGACACCGCTACGGCGCTGGGCGTGCGCCTCGGGCGCGTACGGCTCGGGCTCGTCGCCCTCGGGGTGGTCCTGGCGTCCGTGGCGACGGGCACGGCGGGGCCGGTCGACTTCGTGGCGCTGCTCGCCCCGCAGATCGCCCGCCGGATGACGCGTACGGCGCAGATCCCGCTGCTGTGCTCGGCGCTCCTCGGCGCCGTGATCGTCGTGGCCGCGGATCTGCTGGCCCGCAGGCTCTTCTCCCCCACCGAGCTTCCGGTGGGCGTGCTGACGGCGGCGGTCGGCGCCCCGTACCTGATCTGGCTGATCATCCGTGGCCACGGTGGCCGCACGGGAGGCAACGCATGACAACGACCTGTCCCACGGACGCGGACACCACGACGCCGTCCAGGCTCGCCGCGCGCGCCCTGACCCTCGCCTACGAGGACCGCACCGTCGTGCACGAGCTGGACCTGGCCGTGCCCGACGGGCGCGTGACGGTCATCGTCGGCCCCAACGCCTGCGGCAAGTCGACGACCCTGCGCGCGCTGGGCCGGCTGCTGAAGCCGGCCGGCGGTTCGGTGCTCCTGGACGGTACGGAGCTGTCGCGCATCCCCACGCGCACCATCGCCCGGTCGGTCGGGCTGCTCCCGCAGACCCCGGTGGCACCCGAGGCGATCACCGTCTCCGACCTGGTCGCCCGGGGCCGCCAGCCGCACCAGCGCTGGTGGCAGCAGTGGTCGGACGAGGACGAGCGCGCGGTCACGGACGCCATGGAGCGTACGGACATCACCGCGCTCGGCGACCGGCCGGTGGACGAGCTGTCCGGGGGTCAGCGCCAGCGGGTGTGGATCGCGATGGCGCTCGCCCAGGACACGGATCTGCTGCTGCTCGACGAGCCGACGACGTACCTCGACATCGCCCACCAGGTGGAGGTCCTGGACCTGGTGCGCCGGCTCGCCGCCCCGGCGGCGGACGGCACCCGGGGACGGACCGTGGTCACCGTCCTGCACGACCTCAACCAGGCCGCCCGGTACGCCGACCACCTCGTCGCCATGAAGGCGGGCCGCATCGTCGCCGAGGGCCGGCCCGAGGACGTCGTCACCGCCGGACTCGTCCGCGAGGTCTTCGGACTGGAGGCCGTCATCGTCCCGGACCCGGTCACGGGTTCACCGCTCGTCGTACCCGGCGCGCCCTGGTCCCCGGACCGGCCCGCACCGGCCTCGTCTCCCTCCTCGTCTCCCTCCGGAAAGGCTCTCTGACATGCCCTCAGCTCCCGCGGCTCGTCTGCTCGTCACCGGTTCGCTGGCCATGGCCACCGCGCTGGTCCTCACCTCCTGCGGCTCGTCCGACTCCGACTCCGGCTCCGGCGGTTCGGCCTCGTCCTCGGACAGCAAGACCCACACCGTCGCCACGGCCATGGGCAACATCGAGGTCCCCGTCGCCCCCAAGCGGGTGGTCGTCCTGGACACCGCCGAGCTGGACTCCGCGCTCACCCTCGGTGTGACGCCGGTCGGCGCCACGCACGCCGGTACGGAGTCGGGTTACCTGAGCTACCTGCCGAAGGAGAAGGTCGCGGGCATCAAGGACGTCGGCGAGATGATGACGCCGAACCTGGAGGCCGTCGCGGGCCTGAAGCCGGACCTGATCCTCACCAGCAAGCTCCGCCACGGCGACGCGTACGGCGAGCTCTCGAAGATCGCGCCGACGGTCATGACGGAGAACACGGGCTACCCCTGGAAGGAGAACTTCCAGGTCCACGCCAACGCGCTCGGCAAGGTCCCGGCGGCCGAGAAGGTCATCGCCGACTACCAGGCGCACACCGGCGAGGTCACCGAGGCGCTCGGCGGCAAGGAGAAGGCGGCGGCCACCGAGGTCAACATGGTGCGCTTCGTCGAGGGCGCGGACATCCGGATCTACGGCCACAAGAACTACATCGCGACGATCCTCGCCGACGTCGGTCTCGGCCGGCCCGCGATCGTCGACAAGGCCAAGGACGGCTTCTCGTACGACGTCAGCCCGGAGAAGATCGACCAGGCGGACACGGACGTGATCTTCCACTCGACGTACGGGGACGCGAAGAAGTCCAAGCAGACGCAGACCGTGGGCAGCGGCCTGTGGAAGAACATGGGCGCGGTGAAGGCGGGCAAGGTGTTCCCCGTCGACGACGAGCTGTGGATCCAGGGCATCGGCTACACGGCGGCCGACAGGATCCTCGACGAGCTCCAGGCGGACCTGGCGAAGTGACGGCTGAAGCCTGTGGGGCGCGGTGTCAGGTCCGCGCCCCACAGGCGGTTCCGGTCCCGGCTCAGCCGGCCGTGGTCATCCGCAGCACGGCCAGCCGCGTCAGCTCGCGGTCCTGCGGCTCGGTGTCGAGGGCCCGGTGCAGGGCGAGCCCCTCGATCAGCGCGTCCAGCGTGCGGGCGGTGTCCGGGTCGAAGTGCTGCTCCAGCAGGCGGCGGCTGCGGTTCATCCACGCATGGGTGAGCTCGCGGTACTCGTCGCGCCGTGCGGCCAGCGTGTAGAGCTCCTGGGTGAGGACGAGATCCCGGCGGGGGCCCTCGGAGAGCACATGGATGAGGTCGGTGACCGCCTCACGGGCCTGCTCGGGGGTCTCGGCCCGCCCCAGGTACAGCTCGAAGACGGCCACGATGTGGTCGGCGAAGCCGGTGAAGGCCTCGCGCAACAGGTCGTCGATGCCGTCGAAGTGATACGTCATCGAGCCCAGCGGGACATCGGCGCGTACGGCGATCTTGCGGTGGGAGACGCCCGCCACACCCTCCTCGGCGATGTGGTCGAGCGTGGCGGCGAGGATCCGTTCGCGCCGCTGCGGGTCCGTGCGTCCGGTGGCCATGGGGGCTGCCCGGTCAGACGCTGCGGACGACGCGGGCGGGGTTGCCCACGGCGACGACATCGGCGGGGATGTCCTTCGTGACGACGGCTCCGGCACCGATCACGGAGTTGTCGCCGATGGTCACGCCGGGACAGACGATGACGCCGCCGCCGAGCCAGACGTTGTCACCGATGGTGATGGGGAGCGCCGCCTCCAGCTTGTCCCGGCGGGGCCCCGGCTCGACGGGGTGGGTGGGGGTGAGGAGCTGGACGTTGGGGCCGATCTGGCAGTCCTCGCCGATCGTGATGCGGGCGACGTCCAGCGCGGTGAGGTGGTAGTTGACGAAGGTGCGGGCGCCGATCGTGATGTTGCTGCCGTAGTCCACGTACAGCGGCGGGCGCAGGTCGACTCCTTCGCCCACGGAGTCCAGCAGCTCGGCCAGGATCGTCCTGGCGGCGTCGGCGTCCTCGGTGTGGGCGGCCTGGAAGCGGGCCGCGAGGCGCATCGCCCGCTGCTGCCGCTCGGCGATCTCCGGATCGTCGGCGATGTAGAGATCACCCGCGAGCATGCGTTCCAGGTTGGTGCGCGGATCGTTGGCGAAGTAGTCCGTCGGCATGCGTACGATCGTACCCCCTGAGAGCGTACGAACGTACACTCGATGTCCCCCACTCCGTACGCACGCCCCTCATCCCGTGAGTCTTCGCGCCCGCCACACCAGGTACAGCGCCGACGCCACCGCCGCCACCCGCACCACCACGGGCCAGACGTCCGACATCGCGTCGCCGACCGCGCCCTCCGCGAGGGGTTCGCCCCAGCGGCCATCCATCCGCCCCCACAGCCAGACGAAGGCCCCGGCCACGACCACGCCCGGCAGGCCCATCGCGACCCACTTGGCCTCGGCGCGGGAGAACCTGCGCGAGCTGTACGCCAGCAGCCAGCCGCCCGCGAGCGCCAGCCACTGCCCGGAGACGGCACCGGCCACCAGCAGCGCGGCGGCCAGCAGCAGCATCGGGTTCGAGAGGCGGGGCCGCGCGGCCGCCACCTCACCGTCCGCGAGGACCCGGCGGCGGCGCAGCCGCAGCTTCCGCCGGGGGCGGACCACCGCGGGCGGCTCGGCCTCCTCCTCGCCGGCCGTCGGCCCCGGCTCCTCCTCCTCGGCCGGGGCGCGCGGGCCCGGGGGCTTCCGGAGGCCCGGGGCGCTCGGCAGCCCGAAGAGCTCCGGGCTCTCCAGCCCGCCCACGAACCCGGGCACCGCCGTGCCCGGACCCATCGCCCCCGGCACGCTCCGACCGCCCTGTCCGTCGTCGCCGAAAGGTCCCGGCTCGATCCGCCACCACTCGGGCTCGGCGCCGGACGGGGCCTGGTCCAGGCCCGCCATGTGCGGTGCGGACGCCGAAGGCCAGTCCTGGGCCGGCTCCCCGGGGGGCGGCTCCGCGCCTCCGAAGTCCGTACGTCCTGGCTTACCGGACTCCCGGGGCTCCCCGGCCTCCGGCGACGCGCCCTTGCGTGAAGCGGCTTTCCTGAGCACGCTCCGCCGGGCCCGTGGCACCCCGCGCGGTTCCGCGCCGGCCGGGGACGCATCCGTCCTGGGCGACGGCAGGGGGGCCGCCCCGTCGCCCGACTCGGCCGCCGCGGCCACGAGTTCACCGGGGGCGCCGAGCCTGCCGAGGATGCGCCGGACCACTGCGGGAGAGTCCGAACCGTCCGTGCCGCGCTGCCGGTCGATCTCGCCCCGCAGCGTCGCGACGAGTCTCATCCGGGCACCCGAGGACAGCTGTTGCTGCTGCGCCAGGTCACCGACCCGGCTGAGATAGTCGTAGACGAGCTGGTCGCTCTCGATGCCCACGCGATCCTTCTCCCTCCACCTGCCCTGCCCCGACGGTAGCGTTCCAGGGGCTACCGTGGGACGGATGGGGACGACCACACCACCGCGCACGCTCGCCGAAGCCCTGCGCGCCCGGGGCGACGAATCGCTGGCAGGGCTGCTGCGTGCCCGCCCCGACCTGCTCAGCCCCGTGCCGAACGACATCACCCAGCTGGCGACGCGGGCCGGCACGCGCGCCTCCGTCGTCCGTGCGCTGGAGCACCTCGACCGCTTCGCGCTGCAGACCGCGGAGGCGCTGGCGGTGGCGCCGGACCCGGCTCCGTACGACACGCTGCTCGCGCTCCTCACCGGCGACGGCCAGGACGACGGCGACGGGCGCGACGACGCCGGCGCGGCGATCACCGCCGCGCTGCCCGCCGCCCTCACGACCCTGCGCGAACAGGCCCTGGTCTGGGGTGAGGACACCGGGCTGCACCTCGTACGCACCGCGCGCGAGCTGCTCTCCCCCTCCCCGCAGCACCCCTCCCCCACGGGCCTCGGCCCGACCGTCGCCGAGGCCACGGCCGGGATGTCACCCGGCAGGCTGCAGGAGATCCTGGCCGCCGCCGGACTGCCCGCCACCCACGACCCGGTGTCCGCCGTCGCCGCCCTGGCCGGACTCTTCACGGACCGCACCCGGATGGCCGAGCTGCTGGACACCGCCCCGGTCGAGGCGCTGTCCGTGCTCGACCGGCTGGTCTGGGGCCCGCCGTACGGGGAGGTCACCCCGAATCCCGCCCCGCCCGTGCAATGGCTGCGCGACCGCGGACTGTTGCTGCCGGTGTCGACGCGCACCGTCGTCCTGCCGCGCGAGGCGGCGCTGCATCTGCGCGCGGGCCGCGCCCACCGCGTGCCCGAGCCCGTGCCGCCCGCGCTCGTCGCGGCGGCCGAGCGGGATCCCCAGGCTGTGGACAGAGCCGCGGCCGGCCAGGGCTTCATGGCGCTGTCCACCGTCGAGGAGCTGCTCAAGCTCTGGAACAACGGCGGCCCGGCCATCCTCCGCGCCGGCGGCCTGAGCGTGCGCGAGCTGAAGCGCGCCGCCGCCGCGCTCGACGCCACGGAGCCCGTCGCCGCCTTCTGGATCGAACTCGCCTACGCGGCGGGCCTGCTGGCCTCCGACGGCGAGACCGACGAGCGGTACGCGCCGACGCCCGCCTCCGACGAGTGGCTCGACCTCCCCGCCCAGGACCGCTGGGCCCACCTCGCCACCGCCTGGCTCGCCGCCACACGCACGGCGGGCCTCATCGGCGGCCAGGACGCCAAGGGCCGGGCCCTGTCCACGCTCGGCCCCGACCTGGACCGCTCGGCCGCCCCCGAGGTGCGCCACCGGGTCCTGGCCCTGTTCGCCTCGCTCCCGCCGGGCACCGCGCCCGATCCGCAGACCCTGCTCGCCCGGCTCCGCTGGGAACGGCCGCTGCGCTCCTCGGGGCCGGGCTCACCGACGCCCCCGGGCAATGTCTCCGACCTCCGCTCCCGGATCGCCCTGTGGACGGTCAACGACGCGGAGCTGCTGGGGATCACCGGCCGCGGGGCCCTCTCCTCCCAGGCCCGCGCACTGCTCGACGAGGGCCCGGACGCGGCCGCCGCCCGCCTCGCCCCGCTGATCCCCGAGCCCCTGGACCACGTGCTGCTCCAGGCCGACCTGACGGCGGTCGCCCCCGGCCCGCTGGAACGCCCGCTCGCCGACATGCTCTCGGTGCTCGCCGACATCGAGTCCAAGGGCGGCGCGACGGTCTACCGCTTCACCCCCGGCTCCGTACGCCGCGCACTCGACGCCGGACAGGCCGCGACGGACCTGCACGCCTTCCTCGCCACCCACAGCCGTACGCCGGTGCCGCAGCCGCTGAGCTATCTCATCGACGACGTGGCGCGCCGCCACGGCCATCTGCGGATCGGCGCCGCCTCCGCCTACGTACGCTGCGACGACGAGGCCGTGCTCAACGAGATCCTCGCCGACAAGCGCTCGGCCGCCCTGCGGCTGCGCCGGCTCGCGCCGACCGTCCTGGCCGCGCAGGCCGACCCCGGCTCGCTGCTCGAAGGGCTGCGCGAGATGGGGTACGCCCCGGCCGCCGAGTCCGCCGAGGGCGATGTCCTGATCACGCGTGCCGGCGCCCGCCGCACCCCGCCCCGTACACCGCCCACGCCCGTCCCCGAGGGCCCGCCGGTCCCGGACGCCACCCTGCTGAACGCCGCGGTCCGGGCCGTCCGGGCGGGCGACACGGCCGCCAGGGCCGTGCACAGGGATGCAACGGACACCTCCGCGGCGGGCTCCCTCCCCCGCACGACCGCCGCCGAGACCCTGGCCACGGTGCAGGCGGCCGCGATGACCGGCTCGGCCGTCTGGATCGGCTACGTCAACGCGGAGGGCGCGGCCAGCCAGCGGGTGATCGCCCCGGTCAAGGTGGAGGGCGGCTTCGTGACGGCGTACGACCACACCGCCGACGAGGTCCGGACGTATCCGCTGCACCGGATCACGGGCGTCGCGGAGCTGGCCGACGAGCAGACGACCTGACGGCCCGGCCCTGACCGCCGTGGCCGGCGGAGCCTCAGGGGGTCTCCATGTCCCGGAAGCGCTCGAAGGTCTCCGTGCCGGTGGCGCCCTTCTTCCACTCGACGGTCAGGGTGTTCCCGGTCTGCTCCAGGTTGCCGACGCGGTCCTTGCCGGCGACCCGGACCCCGTCCTCCTTGCAGAGCAGCGCCATCTCCAGGAAGTCCCCGCTCTCGTCCTTCTGCCACCGGCCCTCGCAGTCCAGGCCGTCGGAGGTGGTGAGGACGGCGTTGACCCGGGCGGGCTCGTCGGTGTGCTCGTCGCCCAGCCCCAGCATCGTGGAGTCGGACGCCCGCCAGACGGCCTGGAGTCCGGTCCCGGTGGGTGAGGGCACGAGCGAGGGCGAGGGGGACTCCTCGGGCGTCTCCTCCGTCACGCTCGGGGAGGGGGAGGCGGAGTCGGAAGCTGTGGCACTCCCCTTCGCGACGGGCGCCTTGGGGTCGTCGTCCCCGCCGGTGCCGAGCGCGAACCACACCCCGCCGCCGATCACGACGAGCGCCACGAGAGCGGCTCCCACGATCAGCGGGGTGCGGTTCTTCTTCCCCGGGGCCGGGGGCAGCGGTGTCCCCGGCCCCTGGGGCGGCGGCGGGGGATACGCGCCGTACGGCGAAGGCGGTGCGGGCTGCTGGGGCGGTGCGGGCTGCTGGGGCTGCTGGGCCGCGTACGGGTTGTCCGGCACGGGCTGCCCCCCGTGCGGATTCCCGTACCCGGTCTGCGGCGGTCCGTACGGCGGCTGCGCGGGCGGCTGGGCACCGGGCTGCTGCTGCGGTGGCCAGGGTGGCGGCTGTGACATGGCGTTCCTCCCCCGCGATCGACGCCCTGCCGACGCGACACCTCTTTCTACCAGCCGTTCCTGACGGCCGGTCGGCCGAGTGGAAGCGGTCAGGGAGCCATGAGCCCGCCGACGGTCGCGGCCTCCCGGAGCACGTCGACGAGCATCGGCATGGTGAGCCGGCCCGTGAACGTGTTGCGCTGACTCGGGTGGTAGCTGCCCAGCAGGTGCAGCTCCTGCCTGCGCTCCGTGGCGGGCAGCACGACGTGCGTGCCGTGGCCGAAGACGGGACGCGGACGCGGCACCCGCCAGCCCGCCTCGACGAGCACCGGCAGCACCGCCTGCCAGCCGAACCCGCCGAGCACCACCACCGCGCGCAGCCCCGGGCTCAGCAATTCCAGCTCGGCGGCCAGCCAGGGCCGGCAGGTGTCGCGCTCGCCCGGCGTGGGCTTGTTCGCCGGGGGCGCGCAGTGCACGGGTGAGGTGAGCCGTACGCCGCGCAGGGTGAGCCCGTCCTCCGCGTGGACGGACTCCGGCTGCGAGGCGAGCCCCACGGTGTGCAGCGCGGCGAAGAGGAAGTCGCCGGTCGCGTCACCGGTGAACATCCGGCCGGTCCTGTTCCCGCCGTGCGCGGCGGGCGCGAGCCCGACGACCGCCACGGCCGCGTCCGGCGGCCCGAAGCCGGGAACGGGCCGCGCCCAGTAGTCCCAGTCCCGGAAGGCCGCGCGCTTGGCCTCGGCGGTCTCCTCCCGCCAGGCGACCAGGCGGGGGCAGGCCCGGCAGTGCGTGACGAGCGCGTCCAGCTCGCCGAGCTCCTCGCACCGTGGCGCCCGCAGGGCGGGAAACCCCTGCTCACCCACCCCGGCCCCGCCCACCTCCGCTCCGTCCATCCCTCCACGCTACGGCTCTCCTCGGCCGCAGGAGCCGCGGCGCACAGGCGCCGGCTCTCACCCGGGCCTCTGCCGTGCCGCCTTGAGCTGCCCCACCAGCTGGTCCACATCGGTCCACGGATTGTTCGTGTGCCCGGGTTCCGTGCCCCGCTGCCTCAGGCGGTGCGCGCGCTCGGCCGCCGCCGGAAAACGCTCCCGAAGACTCTCGTAGTCCACATGCTTACGGCTCGCGGTGTACCCGCCGATCCCCAGCTCCTCGAGCGCCTTCTGCGCGCCTTTCGACGTGCGATAGCCCGAGACATCCATGAAATGCAACAGGATCCACAACTCGAAGCAGGGGTTCGTGAGAGCCACCCCGACGCCCTCCCGTCGCGCCCGCGCCAGCGCCTCGTCGAGACCGTCGTGCGGTGTGGGCGCCTCCACGTCGATCACGCACCAGACCTCGTCGTACTCCGTCCGGCGGTCCTCGGAGGAGTACGGGGCCCTCTTCTTGTGCTCGATCGCGGCGCGGACGACCGACATGGGTTCGCCGTGTTCACCACCCACACAGATGGCCACCGGGAGCGCACGCAACTCGGCTTTCAGACCCTGGAAGTACTGGACTTCGGTGCACTCTCCCTCGCAGTAGATGAGGTACCTACGCTGCTCCTGGCGTACGCCCTTCGCCCGCTTCAGCGGCTTTCCCCGCCTCACTGCCACCCCCATGCCTGAGCGCCGCGACCATGCCCCGCAGCGGTTCGTCCTCCAGATGCGGGACCGCGCCGAAGCGTCCGCCCAGGTAGCGCCTCTCCAGGTTGTCGACGGAATCCCGCACGGAGAACTCCGTCATCGGGAAAAGCCTGGTCGTGAGCGCTCCCGGGTCCTTCTCCGTGAACCACACCTGGTCCCTGAAGAGTTCCGTCCTGACATTCCGTCCCAGCAGAGCCGCCTCGTGTGTCGTGAAGACCAGTTGTGCACCGGCCGTGTTGATCTCGCGGGACTGGAACATCCCGACCAACGCGTCCACCAGGTAGGGGTGCAGGCGCGCATCGATCTCGTCCACGCACAGCACCCCTCCGTCGGCGAGGGCCGTGACGACAGGACCGACGAGTCCGATCCACGTCCGCGTTCCGCTCGATTCCTGCGCCAGGTCGAGGGCGAACGTCCCCTCGGCCGTCCGGTGCTCCACTCTCACCCGCTGCTTGCTGTTGACCTCGATCTTCGCCTTCTCTCCCAGCGCCTCCTGGAGAACGCGTGAGATCCGCTTCTGGTCCTCCAGCACGGCGTCGTCCCACTCCGCGATCTCCAGCCCGGACACTCCGAGGTCGGCGAAACGGAGCAGCGTCATCACCGGCGAAGGCTCGTCCCCCTGCCGACCGGCGAGGCAGAGCTGGACCGTACGGTCGAGCCGCTGCGAGAAGTTGTGGTCCGTGGCCACTCGCAGGCCGGAACTGAACCACTGGAACACTCCGCGGAGCTGGTCATGCCCCTGTGCCGCCGCGACGGACAGATACAAGCTGTTCGGCCTGAGCAGCTCGGCGATCACCTTCCGACGGCCTGTGAGCCAGCGGCCGAACGTGACGACGTCTGCCGCGTCGCGCTCGTAGAGGCGGCGCTGCCTGCCTTCGGGGTAGTAGTAGAGCCACTCCTCGGTCACGCGGGTGTCGTCCACGGAGAATCCGAACTGGTGGCGGACGCCTTCCAGGACGAAGTCCACGGCGAACGAGCTCGGCTGCTCCGTGCCCCGCACACCGAGCGCGAAGGGCCGGCGCGGCACACCCCCGTCGGGGTCCCAGCGACGGAACGACGACAGCACCGCCGTCCGCATCCATGCGATGGCATCGATGACGTTCGACTTGCCCGACGCGTTGGTGCCGTACAGCGCCAGCACAGGCACTGCGCTGAGCTCACCACCGGGCGTCGCCGCCTCGGCCCTCTTGTCGTGACGGTCGGCGGCGACGAGCGAGAGCTCCTGCTCGTCGAGGAGCGAGGCGTGATTCGCCACCTGGAACCGAAGCAGCATGACGGCCCCTCCATGCATCCGCTGATGTCGTTTGGTGGTCTGTATCGTCAAGATCTGACGATACAGACCACCAAACGACACTGCATAGGCTTGTCACCCTTCCGTGGCCGGTGTTCAGACACCAGGCCGGTATCCGCTCGGCACTCGGCTCCCCCGCTCACGCCCCCCATGCGGCACACTTGACGTTTGGCCGTTCGCACCCGGGCGGCCACCCCCCGCAGGAAAGGGCCGACGCGCGTGACCGGACCCCTCATCGTCCAGAGCGACAAGACGCTGCTCCTCGAAGTCGACCACGACCAGGCCGAGGCCTGCCGCCGTGTCATCGCCCCCTTCGCCGAGCTGGAGCGTGCTCCCGAGCACATCCACACCTACCGGGTGACCCCGCTCGGCCTGTGGAACGCCCGCGCCGCGGGACACGACGCCGAGCAGGTCGTCGACGCACTCGTGGAGTACTCGCGCTACCCCGTGCCGCACGCGCTCCTCGTCGACATCGCCGAGACGATGGCGCGGTACGGCCGCCTCACCCTGTCCAAGCACCCCGTCCACGGGCTGGTTCTGACGTCCAACGACCGGCCGGTGCTGGAGGAGATCCTCCGCTCGAAGAAGGTCCAGCCGCTGGTCGGGGCGCGCCTCGACCCGGACACCGTGGCCGTGCACCCCTCCGAGCGCGGCCAGATCAAGCAGACGCTGCTGAAGCTGGGCTGGCCGGCCGAGGACCTCGCCGGTTACGTCGACGGCGAGGCGCACCCGATCGAACTCGACCAGGAGACCTGGTCGCTGCGCCCGTACCAGAAACAGGCCGTCGAGGGGTTCTGGCACGGTGGCTCCGGCGTCGTCGTGCTGCCCTGCGGCGCGGGCAAGACGCTGGTCGGAGCGGGTGCCATGGCCGAGGCCAAGGCGACCACACTGATCCTGGTCACCAACACCGTCTCCGCCCGGCAGTGGAAGCACGAGCTGGTGAAGCGGACCTCGCTGACCGAGGAGGAGATCGGCGAGTACAGCGGTACGCGCAAGGAGATCCGGCCGGTCACCATCGCCACGTACCAGGTGCTGACCACCCGCCGTAAGGGGATCTACCCGCACCTGGAGCTGTTCGACTCCCGGGACTGGGGGCTCGTGATCTACGACGAGGTGCACCTGCTGCCCGCGCCCGTCTTCAAGTTCACCGCCGACCTCCAGGCCCGCCGGCGCCTCGGGCTCACCGCGACGCTGGTGCGTGAGGACGGCCGCGAGTCGGACGTGTTCTCGCTCATCGGGCCCAAGCGGTTCGACGCCCCGTGGAAGGAGATCGAGGCGCAGGGCTACATCGCGCCCGCCGACTGCGTCGAGGTCCGCGTCAACCTCACGGACACGGAGCGCCTGGCCTACGCGACGGCCGAGGCCGAGGAGAAGTACCGGTTCTGCGCGACGACCGCGACGAAGCGGAAGGTCACCGAGGCGCTCGTACGCAAGCACCAGGGCGAGCAGACCCTCGTCATCGGGCAGTACATCGACCAGCTCGACGAGCTCGGTGAGCACCTGGACGCCCCGGTGATCAAGGGCGAGACGAGCAACGCGCAGCGGGAGAAGCTGTTCGAGGCGTTCCGTCAGGGCGAGATCAGCGTGCTGGTCGTGTCGAAGGTCGCGAACTTCTCGATCGACCTGCCGGAGGCGACGGTCGCCATCCAGGTGTCGGGGACGTTCGGCTCGCGACAGGAGGAGGCGCAGCGGCTGGGCCGGGTGCTGCGGCCGAAGGCGGACGGGCACGAGGCGCGGTTCTACTCGGTGGTCGCGCGCGACACGATCGACCAGGACTTCGCGGCGCACCGCCAGCGGTTCCTGGCCGAGCAGGGGTACGCGTACCGGATCGTCGACGCGGACGAGCTGCTGACGGAGAGCTGAGCGGTCCCGGGCGGCCGGCCGGGCGGGTTCAGCGGTGGCGGCGGACGACGCCCGCCTCCTCCGCGTACTCACCGAGGACGGCCACCCCGAACGCGGTGCGTGCGAAGACGGATACGGCGCGCACCGCGTTTCCCATGCGGTGGCTGCGAGGGTGACCGGTGGCCGCGGTCGCGCCGTGCGCGGGGCCGGTCCTGCGGGGGTTCAGGTGAACGGTGCTCATGTATTCCATGGTGCTCCGCCCGCCCGCGCCCCGGCATCGGCCGACCGGCCTAAGTGTGCGCGGCCCCGGGTCGGCCGAAAGGGGGACCCCTCCCCTACGGGACGGACGCCCGCCGCGCCGTCCTCGGTCAGACGGTGACGACGATCTTGCCGACCTGATGGCCCTCCTCCAGGTACGCGTGCGCGGCGACGATGTCGTCGAGGCCGAACACCCGGTCGACGGTGGGCCTTAGCGCCCCGGTGCGCAGACCGGCGTCCAGGAACGCGGCGATGCGGCGGACCACCGTGGGGTCCAGCGTGTGCTCGAAGCTCGCGTAACCGAGGACCGTCAGGGGCCAGTTCATCGGGAACGACGCGGGCCGGGGGTCCAGCCATCCGGCGGTGACGAGGGTGCCGCCGGGCTTCGCCGCCTTCGCCAGGTCCGCCAGGCCGGGGCCCATGACGGTGTCGAGGATGATGTCGGCGCCGGCCCCGCCGGTGTACCGGTGGACGGCCTCGGTCACGTCGTCCTGGTCGGTGGCGACGGCGGCGGCCGCACCGGCGGCGAGCAGGGCGTCCTTCTTCGCGGTGCTGCGGGTGACCGCCAGGGGCACGGCACCGATCTGGCGGGCGACCTGGATCGCGGCCAGGCCCACGGCACTGGAGGCGGCGGTGATCAGGACGTGGTCACCGGGCCGCACCCCGGCCTTCTCGATGAGCGCGCCGTAGGCGGTGGAGTACGCCACCCACAGGGCCGCGGCTCCGGTGGCGTCGAGACCGGTGGGCCGCGGGATGACGGACGCGGCCGGCACGGTGGTGTAGTCGGCGTAGGTGCCGTTGAGGTCCATCGCGGGCACCGCGGTGATGACGACCGCGTCGCCGGCCGCGATCCCCTCGACGCCGGGGCCCACGGCGTCGACGGTGCCGGTTCCCTCGCAGCCCAGGCGGGCGTGCGGCAGCCGGACGGGCCCGGGGTAGTGGCCGGCGCGCATCATCTGGTCGAGCCGGTTGACGCCGGCGGCCTCGATCCTGATCCGCACCTCGCCGGTGCCGGGTTCGTCGACCGGTTCATCGACGAGGTGCAGGACGTCCGGGGCTCCGGTCCTGTCGAACACGACGACTCGTGGCATGGGTGTGACCCGTCCTTCTCTCGGTGGGTGGCTGGGCGCGGTTCCGGGGGCCGGTTCCGCCCGCACACCGACGAAATTACTGAGCGGCCAGGTACCTCCTGGTACCTTCCCTTCCATGAGCCACCCGGCCGGAGACGTCTTCCTCGCCGACTGCCCGGCCCGGCTGGCGATCGAGATCATCGCCGACAAATGGGCCGTCGTCGTGGTCTTCGCGCTCAGCCGCCGGCCGTGCCGGCACGGCGAACTCGTCGGCCTCATCGGCGGCATCTCACGCAAGGTCCTCACCCAGACACTGCGCAAGCTCCAGGGCTACGGCCTCGTCGAGCGCCATGTGTACGCGGATGCGCGGGTCGAGTACAGCCTGACCGAGCTCGGCCGGACGCTCGTGGTGCCCATCACGGCCCTGACGGAGTGGGCGGACCGGCACGGCGAAGCCGTCACCGACTTCCAGGAGTCGCAGCGGGACGGGTCCGACGGCCGGTAACCGCCACGTTTATTCGTTCGCCCCCGGCCGCGGCGGTCGATACAATCGCCGGTCTGCCCGCCTCCCGCACCGTGGTACCGGCCAGCCCTTCGAGCGGCCGGCAGCCGGGGGAGCGCCGCCGACCGGACGGAAACCGGCCGACAACAGCCGCACGCGCCCAGCCACGCGTGCGCATCCGTGTGTGAACGTCCCCGAGCGGACCGGGCGCTGAGCCCTGTCCGCCGTCCTGCGTCGAAAAGCCGGAGGCAACACCGTGCCCGCGCACGAAGAGACAAGCAATCCACTGGAGAGGGAGCGGGCGCACCTCGCCGCGTCCCGTGCCGCGCTGCGCGCCATGCGTGAGGACGTGCAGGCGCTCGACATCCGCGACGTCACCGCGAACTGGGTCAACGCCGCGGTCCTGCAGTCGCAGATCGACGACCGCATCAAGGCGCTCGCCGACCTCGCGCACACCCCGCTGTTCTTCGGCCGCCTCGACTACCTGCACGTGGTCGGCGCCGAGAAGGCGGAGGGCGCGGAGGGAGAGCGGTTCTACATCGGGCGCCGCCACGTCCACGACGCCCACGGCGACCCGATGGTCATCGACTGGCGCGCTCCGGTCTCCCAGCCCTTCTACCAGGCGTCCAGGAACAACCCGCTGGACGTCGACCACCGCCGCCGCTTCGGCTACACCGGCGGCGAGCTGACCGCGTACGAGGACGAGCACCTCACCGACCCGGCGGAGACCGAGCAGACCAGCAGGCTCCTCCAGGCGGAGATCGAGCGGCCCCGTGTGGGCCCGATGCGCGACATCGTGGCGACGATCCAGCCGGAGCAGGACGAGATCGTCCGCAGTGATCTGGGCGGCACGGTCTGCGTCCAGGGAGGGCCCGGGACCGGTAAGACGGCCGTCGGCCTGCACCGGGTCGCCTACCTCCTGTACGCGCACCGCGAGCGTCTGGCCCGTACGGGAACGCTCGTCGTCGGCCCGAACCGGTCGTTCCTCCACTACATCGAGCAGGTCCTGCCCGCGCTCGGTGAGCTGGAGGTACAGCAGGCCACCGTCGAGGACCTGGTGGCGGCCCGCGTCGAGGTGCGCGGTACGGACGAGGCCACCGCCGCGGTGATCAAGGGCGACGCGCGGATGGCGGAGGTCCTGCGGCGGGCGATCCGTTCGCACGTGACGATGCCGGTGGAGCCGGTCGTGGTGGTGCGCGGCTCCCGCCGCTGGCGGGTCCCGGCGTACGAGGTCGAGGAGATGGCCGCCGAGCTCCTGGCCCGCGACATGCGGTACGGGGCCGCGCACGAGGCCCTTCCGCAGCGCATCGCCCACGCCGTTCTCGTACGGATGGAGGAGGCGGGCGAGGCCCCCGACGACCGGGTGCAGAACGCGGTGGCCCGTAACCCCGCGGTGAAGGCGGCCGTGAAGGCGGTCTGGCCCGCGGTGGAGCCGGCGAAGCTCGTGCTGCGGCTGCTGACCGACGCGGAGTTCCTGGCCGCGCACGCGGAGGGGATCCTCAACGGCGACGAGCAGAAGCAGATCCTGATGGCGAAGCCCGCCCGCAGTGTGAAGGCGGCGAGGTGGACGGCGGCGGACGCGGTCCTCGTCGACGAGGCGGCCGACCTGGTGGCCCGGACGCACTCGCTGGGCCATGTCGTCATCGACGAGGCGCAGGACCTGTCGCCGATGCAGTACCGCGCGGTGGGCCGCCGCTGCTCGACCGGTTCGGCGACGGTGCTGGGTGACCTGGCGCAGGGGACGACGCCGTGGTCGACGGCGAGCTGGGAGCAGGCGCTGTTCCATCTGGGCAAGGCGGACGCGCTGGTGGAGGAGCTCACGGCCGGCTTCCGTGTGCCGCGCGAGGTGATCGCGTACGCCTCCCGGCTGCTGCCCTCGATCTCGCCCGGTCTCGCCCCGGTGGAGTCGGTGCGTGAGGCGCCGGGCTCCCTCGCGGTGCGTGAGGTGGCGGAGGCCGGGGAGCTGGACGCGGCGGTGGTCGCGGCGTGCGAGGAGTCGCTGCGCCACGAGGGCTCGATCGGCCTGATCGCCGCCGACGCCCGCATCCCGGCCCTGGCGGCGGCGCTCGGAGCGGCGGGGCACGCGTATCTCTCCCCGGGTGAGGAGACGACGGCCGCGTCCCGGCTGACCCTGGTCCCGGCCTCGCTGGCCAAGGGCCTGGAGTACGACTACGTGGTGCTGGACGAGCCGGCGGCGGTGGTCGACGGCGAGCCTGACGAGCGCACCGGGCTGCGCCGCCTGTACGTGGCCCTGACCCGTGCGGTTTCGGGTCTGATCGTGCTGCACGCGGCGGAGCTTCCGGAGCAGCTGGCCTAGGACGCCGAGATCCCCCGGAAGCTGGCCAAGTTCGGCCCTTCCGGGGGAAGTTGTGGTTGCCGGTGCACGGAGCGTTTACAGACCTCCCGACGCGCGCTACGTTTTTGGGAGCGCTCCCACACCACCTTCGCACTCTCCTTCATCCCCCCAGAGGAGATCAACCTCATGGCTATGCGAACCACCCTCCGGAGCAGGACGACGCCGCGACGCGCACCCCGCGTGCTGAGCCTCCTGGGCGCGGGCCTGCTTGGCCTCACCCTGGCCGGCCTGCCCACCCCCGCGTCCGCCCACGGCGTCGCCATGGAGCCGGGCTCACGCAGCTACCTGTGCTACAAGGACATGATCGCGAGCGGGAACCAGACCCCGTCCAACCCTGCCTGTGCCGCAGCGGTCGCGCAGACCGGCACCACCCCGCTGTACAACTGGTTCGGCGTGCTGGACTCCAACGGCGGTGGCCGGACCAAGGGTTATATCCCGGACGGCGAGCTGTGCAGCGGCGGCCACAACGGCCCGTACAACTTCTCCTCGTACAACGCGGCCCGCAGCGACTGGCCGACGACGCACCTGACCGCCGGCTCCACGATCCAGGTGAAGTACAGCAACTGGGCGGCCCACCCGGGGAAGTTCGACGTCTACCTGACCAAGGACGGCTGGACGCCCGACCAGCCGCTGGCGTGGGACGACCTGACGCTCACCCAGACCGTCAGCAACCCGCCGCAGTCGGGGGGCGCCGGCTCGGACGGGGGCAACTACTACTGGGACCTCCAGCTCCCGCAGGGCAGGACCGGCAAGCACATGCTGTTCATCCACTGGATCCGCTCGGACAGCCAGGAGAACTTCTACTCCTGCTCCGACATCGCCTTCGACGGCGGCAACGGCGAGGTCACCGGCATGAAGGGCGGTCAGCTCTCGGCGGCCGAGCTGGCGGAGAAGGCGGAGAAGGCCGGGGTCAAGGCGGACCCGGTCCACGCGGAGCACGCCGAGCACGCGGCGGCCGGTGAGGCCGGTCTGGTGGCTTCCGCCGAGGAGTCCTCGACCGGTTATCTGCCCGCCGCGACGGCGGTCTCCCTGACGGGCGCCGCCCTGGTGTTCGGCGCGGGTGCGGTGGCACAGAGCCGGCGCCGTCGCCGTGAGGCCGGGCGGAACGGCTGACGGCAGTCCCACGGAGGGGCGCCGGGGCCGGGGTTCATCCCCTGGCTCCGGCGTCCCCCTCCGCGTCGAGGTGCGGAAGGATCCGGTCCAGCCACCGCGGGGTCCACCAGGCGGCACGGCCCAGCAGCGTCATCACGGCGGGCACCAGCAGCAGCCGTACGACGGTGGCGTCGATGAGCACGCTCGCCGCGAGGCCGAGACCGAGCATCTTCACGACGATGTTGTCGCTGATGAGGAAGGCGGCGAAGACGCTGACCATGATCAGCGCGGCGCAGGTGATGACCCGCGCGGTGATCTCCAGCGCGTGCGCGACGCTCGCCCGGGGGTCCTGGGTGCGCAGCCACGCCTCGTGGATCCGGGTCAGCAGGAAGATCTCGTAGTCCATGCTGAGGCCGAAGACGATGGCGAACATCATCATCGGTACGTAGCTCTCGATCGGGACGTCGCCCGACACGCCCAGTGCGGGTCCGCCCCAGCCCCACTGGAAGACCGCCACGACGACCCCGTACGAGGCCGCGATCGACAGCACGTTGAGCACGGCCGCCTTGACGGCGACGAGCACCCCTCGGAACACGGCCAGGATCACGAGGAGGGCGAGGACGACGACGACGGCGATGATCAGGGGCAGTCTGCTGGAGACGATGTCGAGGAAGTCGACCTGCGCGGCGGTCGTCCCGGTGACGTAGCCGTGGGCGTCGGTGCCGGAGACCGCGGCGGGCAGCACGTCGTCCTTCAGGTGGTTCACCAGGCTCGTGGTCCTCCCGTCCTGCGGTGCGGCGACGGAGTAGGCGGTGGCCGTGAGGACGTCCCCGTCCGAGGTGGCGGTGAGCGGGGTGATGTACGAGGCGTCCGGGACCTTCGTCAGGGACTGCTGGGCCTGCGTCAGCAGCGCGGACCGGTCGCTCCCCGGGACCGCGCTCTGGTCGATCACGAGGGTCAGCGGACCGTTCGATCCGGGCCCGAACGCCGAGGACATCAGGTCGTACGCGCGCCGGTCGGTGAAGGACCGCGGGTCGGCGCCGTCCCCGATGTGGCCGAGCTGGATGAAGAAGACCGGAAAGGCGAGGACGGCCAGGACGACCACACCGCCGGCCAGGAACCACCAGGGGCGGCGCTCCACCCGCCGCGCGTACCGGTGCCAGGGGCCGTGCGCCTCCTGCCCCGGCCCGGCGTCCGTCTCGGCGACCGGCTCACGGACGTGGATCCGGTCGATGTGCCGCCCGATCAGGCCCAGCATCGCCGGTACGAGGGTGAGGGCGCCCAGCACGGCGGTGACGACGGTGACGGCCGCCGCCAGTCCCAGCTTGCCGATGAAGCCGATGCCGGAGACCCACAGTCCGCAGAGGGCGATGATCACCGTGCAGCCGGAGAGCAGCACGGCCCGTCCGCTGGTGGCCGTGGCGGCACCGGCGGCGGACACCGGGTCCTTGCCGTCCATGAGGTTCTGGCGGTGCCGGGTGACCAGGAACAGGGCGTAGTCGATGCCGACGCCGAGCCCGATCATCGTGGCCAGGGTCGGCGACACGGTGGCGAAGGTCGTCGCCGCGGCCAGCAGCCCCAGCAGCCCCAGCCCGCAGACGACGCAGATCAGGGCCGTGATCAGCGGCAGCAGGGCGGCCACGAGACTGCCGAAGCCGATCAGCAGCACCAGGACGGCCACCCCGAAGCCGATGGCCTCGCTGGTGCGGTCGTTCGCATCGGGGCGGGCGAGTTCGCCGAGCGGGCCGCCGTACTCGACCTCGGCGCCCGCCGCCCGCAGCGGCTGGACGGCGGAGTCCACCCCGTGGAGGTAGCCGGACCCGAGGGTGGAGGGCTGCACGCTGAAGCGGACGGTGATGTACGCCGTCTTCCCGTCACCGGACAGCGGCCCCACGTCCGGGCCGCCGCTGCTGCTCTGCGCGGTCAGCGGGTTCTGGACGGACAGCACGTCGGGGAGTTTCTGGAGACTGCCGACGACAGTCGACATCTGGCTGCTCAGATCGCTGAGGGACCTGTCCGCGTCGTGCACCACCACCTGGCTGCTGTAGCCGCCCGCCGAGGGTGCGTGTGCCTCCAGGACGTCGAGGCCCTTCTGCGACTGGGTGTCGGACAGGGAGAAGTCGTCCGAGTAGTCGCCGCCGTACGCGTGCTGCACGGCCTGGAGCGCGACGAGCGCGGCCAGCCACAGGACGATGACGATCACGAAGTGGCGGGCGCACCACTCACCGGTCGCGCGCAGCGCCCCGCCCCGGGCCGGCCTCGCGCCGGAGTCATGGGTGGACCGCTGCAGTGGCATGGGGACTCCGGGGCTGGGCCGGACACCTGGGACACTCAGCATTCAAGGCCGGTCCCACCGTCATGGCACGCCGGAGTGGGGGAACGGGTGACACCCGCCGGTGCCGGGAGGGCCCGGGGCGCCCCGGTTCGCCGGCGGGGCCCGGCGGGGGCGTCAGCTGTCGAGCAGCGTGCGCCACTCCCGTACGGCCGCGGCGTCCACCGGACCGCTCCAGCCGCCGGGCCGGGCGGCCCCTCCGATGTGGAAGGCCGTGATGCCCGCGGCGCGCAGGCGCGGCAGGTGGTCGAGGCGCAGCCCGCCGCCCACCATGATCCGCGGTTCGTAGCCGGGCAGTTCGGCACGCGCCGCCTCGTCGAGCAGGGTCTCCATGCCCGCGTCGACGCCGTCCGGCGAGCCCGCCGTGAGGTAGGTGTCGAGGCCGGGCAGATCGGCGAGGTGCTTGCGCAGTACGTCGCGGTCGGCCGCGCGGTCGATGGCGCGGTGGAAGGTCCACGGGCAGCCGTTGAGCTCGGCGACGATCCGCTCGACGGCCACCAGGTCGGCGTGGCCGTCCTGGTCGAGGAAGCCCAGGACGAACTCCTCGGCCCCGGCCGCGCGCAGCGCGCGGGTCTTCTCCACGAGGACGCCGATGTCACCGGCAGCGAAGCCGTCCGCGATCCTGAGCATGACCCGCAGCGGGATCCGGACGGCGTCCCGGATCTCCTCGAAGGTGGCGAGCGGGGGCGTCAGACCGTCGGCCGCCATGTCGGTGACCAGTTCGAGGCGGTCCGCACCGCCCGCCTGCGCCGCGACCGCGTCCTCCGCGTCGAGAGCGATCACCTCCAGGAGTGCACGGTTACTCATGGTGTTCCCATCCTTCGGAGCGGCTGCGGACTACAGGTCTAGTCCAATAACCAGAGTACGGGTCAGCCACCCGAGGCGCAGCTCCCCACATGAACGCATGCGTGAAGATACGCGAGGCCGCGGCGGCATCCGTGGAGCGGACGCGCCGCGGCCTCAGGGGTCACGGAACGGGCAGGGTCAGGGCTGGACCGGCATCGACCAGCAGTTGGAGGAGATCTTCTTGCCGGCGAGCCGGTCGGTCAGCCAGGAGATGGCGCTGCCCTGGTCGGTGAGGAGCGGGGCGAGGTGGTTGGTGAGGAGCTTGTCGCCGAGGTTGGGCAGCAGGACGGCCTCGTACGTCACGTCGCCGCCCTTGCGGCACCAGTCCACCGCGAGCTGCCTGGCCTGCTTGTGGCCGACGATGTCGTCCTGCACACCGGTCGCCAGCCGCACCGGGGCGGTCGGCTTCAGATTGCCGAGGCGCTGCTGGGCGAGGATCGCCTGCAGCTTCGGTTCGGCCGCGATGATGTCGGCGATCGGCTTGCCGCTCGCGGTCCACTTCTTGCTGTTGGTGAAGCCGTAGCCGAGGATCGCGTCGCCCACGCACATGGTCGAGGTGGCTTTCAGCGCGGCCTTGCCCACGTCGTTCGTGTTGGCCTCGACGACCGCCTCCAGGGACGGGTCGGACTGGGCGAAGCCGTTGATCGACCAGCCCAGCGCACCGGCCAGGGCGCTGCCGTCGATGCCCTTCATGACCTCGGTGAGGTCGGCGGGCGGGGCTCCGGCGTAGGTGCCCGCCAGATTGACGTCGGGGGCGTACGTCGACTGGAGTTCGGCGGCCGAGGCGCTGGCGCCGCCGCCCTGGCTGTAGCCGTAGAGGCCGACCCGCGAGGCGGGGGTGATCGAGGCACCGGCGACGGAGCGCGCCGCGCGGGCCGCGTCCAGGAGGGCGTGGCCCTCGTCGACGCGGTTGACGTAGGTGTGGAGCCGGTCGGTCGTGCCGAGGCCGGCGTAGTCGGTGACGACGACGGCGGCACCGGCGGCGAGGAGGCGGTAGACCGCGATGTTGTCGTAGCCGATGGACACCGTGCCCTCGCCGATGGACAGCGGGTTCTGGAGCGCCAGCGAGGGGGCGCACTGGTCGCCCTGGCCCATGGTCCCCGAGGCCAGCGCCACCAGGGGGCGGGGGCCGCCGCCCTTCCACGCGGCGGACGGCTCGATGTACGCGCCGGTGACGGCGACGGGCCCGCCGCCCGCGTCGGTGGACTTGTACATCAGCCGCGTCGCGGTGCCGGGCAGCTGACGGCCGTCCAGACCGGGGAGGCTCAGCCCGAGGGGCAGCGGCTCCGTACGGACGAGGGCCCCGTCGGCGGCGGGCAGCTGCGCCGGCGGGTCGTAGAAGGCGGGGATGGTCACTCCCCGGGAGACCACGGGTGCCGATCCGGCGGAGCCGGCGGCCGACGCCGGTACGACCGCCGCGCCCAGGCAGGCGGCGGCAGCCACCGAGGCGGCCAGCAGGCGTCCCGTACGGCGTCCCGGCCGACGGGGGTCCAGAAGGTGGGGGTCCGGACGGTGGGGGTCCGGAAGGTGGGGGGTGTTCACGGTCGAGCTCGAACGGGTGATCTTGCGCGGACTCACGGCTCACTCCTCGCTCTGCTCCGATGAAGGTGAGCGCAAGCTAGCACCGCGGCGTTACCTGAGGTAACTCATGAGTAAGTTACGCTTCGGTAACGTGCATCGGTCGTGTGCGGAAGGGCAGGCCCGGCCCCCCGACCGGGCCTGCCCTTCCTGTCGGAAGGCCCCGCGAGGGCCTTCCGGTCGGAAGGGCCTACCTGGGCCGTTGCCCGATCTCGTCCACCACGCCCGCCTTCACGCGCCCCTTGACCTCGACGTACTTCTCGCCGCCCACCAGCTCCTTCCCCACCGCGCGGGCCCCCTTCACGCCCTCCAGGCGGAGACCGAGGTAGGCGTACGTGTCCTGCTCGAAGACGAGGCCGATGGTCATTCCCGGATACGAGACGCCGATACCGTGCCGCCCGAGCGCGTCCACCTCGTCGTCGTCGAGCACGATTCCGGGCAGCTTCGCGAGCGCCTCGAACGCGGCGGCCTGCAGCCCCGGAGGCATGACCCGTGGGTCACGCATCAGCATGAGGAAGTCCATGTACGTTGCGATCCCCCCGGAGCTGCTCGCGTCGAACAGCGCGAGCAGTTCGTCCGGATCGGTCGGCAGCTCGGCCAGCTTCGCGTACTCGGTGGGCGGCCACCGCACCTCGTGCTCGGTCAGCGGCGGATCGTCCTGGATCCGTCCGTCGTAGACGTACCGGGAGGGCCGCGAGCCGTCCACGGAGAGCCAGATCTCATCGCTGTACCTCTTGGTCCTCCCGCCCTCGATCATGGTCCGCGTGGTGATCTCCTTGGTGTAGAAGTACTGGTCGCTGCGCGGGACCGGCATCCCGGCGCCGTCGGCGCGGGACCGGTCCGCCGCCCGGTCCAGCACCTGGGCGGCGGAGAGCGCGGTCAGCCGCGGTCCACCCCGGTCGCCCGTGGCGACGACGACGGTTCCGGTCACCGCGGCGGCCGCCGCAGCGGCGAAACCTGTCCGCAGCACCAGCCGCCTGGACAGCACGCCCGCCCGCCGGCTCTCCTTCGCCATGGCGTCCGCCAGCCGGGCGCGGCCCGCGGCGCGGGCGTCCGCGGTGAGCGCGGGCGCATCGGCCTCCAGCTCCCGCAGCGCGGTGAGTTCATCCATGACCGGGCTCCTCGTGGTCGTCGTGGAGGCGGGTGGGGTCCGAGCCGCCGAGCGCCTCGCGCAGTTTCTTCCGTGCCCGGTGCAGCCGCGACCGTACGGTGCCCACGGGTACGCCCAGTGCTTCCGCCGCCTCCGCGTAGTCCAGGTCGCCCCACGCGACGACCAGCAGCACGTCCCGGTAGCGGGCGGGCAGCGCGGCGAGCGCTCCGGCGAGTTCGCCGCGGAGGCCCTCGGCGCTGACCCGGGCGGCCACCCGGTCCGCCAGCGGCTCGCCGTCCCCGCCGGGGCCGTCCGGGACGGCCGAGGCGGCGCGCGCCAGGGCCCTCAGGCGCCGGGCCTCGGCCCGCCGGTGCCCCCGCACGAGGTTCGTCACGATCCCGTAGAGCCAGGGCCGCGCATGAGGTCGCGTCAGGTCGTAGCCGCGGCGCTGCTGGAAGGCGATCACGAAGGTCTCGGCCATCAGATCGTCGGCCGCCTCGGTGCCGAGCCGCCTGGCCGCGTACCGGTGGATGTCGTCGGCGTACCGGTCGAACAGTGCGGAGAAGGCGTCGGGATCGCCAAGGGAGCGCCGCACGACCGAGGCGTCGGACTCGGCGTACTGGTCGGCGGCGACGGGGACTTCCAGTGCTTCGAACCCCGGCGGGGCGCTCACCGGTCGGCTCCTGGACTCATGGGCATCCCTTGCTGAGGCGGGCTCGGTCACCTCCTGTTGGCCGATGCCCGCATCCGGGTTCCCGTTCCCCCCATTGTCCGTACGAGGCGTCGTCCCCCGTACGGCGCGTCACGCCTGCACGAAGCGCACCGGTGTCCCCGGGGCGGCCTGCGCCGCGCCCGCGAGCGCGGCCTCCGCGACCACGCCCACGACGGGGTAACCCCCGGTCGTCGGATGGTCGTTGAGGAACACCACGGGCAGCCCGTCCGGTGGCACCTGGACCGCGCCCAGCACCATGCCCTCGCTGGGCAGTTCGCCGTCCCGGGCGCGCCGCAGGACGGGTCCCTCCGTACGCAGCCCGATGCGGTTGCTGCGCTCCGAGACCCGGTACTCGGCGGTGGTGAGCGTGCGCAGCGCCTCCTCGGTGAACCAGCCGTCGCGCGGGCCCCGGTGCAGCGGAAGCACCAGCTCGGCGGGGGCGCCGGGCCACGGCACGGTGTCGGCGCACGGGGTTCCGCCCGGCCGGCCCAGGGGCAGGCGGTCCCCGTCGCGCAGGACGGGCGGGCCGAGCCCCGAGAGCAGGTCGGCGGAGCGGCTGCCGAGCACCGGCTCGGGCTCCAGGCCGCCCGCGAACGCCAGGTAGCCGCGCAGCCCGTGCACCGCGGGCCCTGCCTCCAGCACCGCGCCCGGGGGCACCCGGACGGGCGTGCCCCAGGCGACCGGGCGGCCGTCCACGGTGACCCGGCACCCCGCCCCGCCGACCACGGCGTACACGGGCCGGGCGCCGGTCACCCGGACCGCGCACCCGGTGAGCGTGGTCTCCAGCACGGCCGCGTCGGGGGCGTTGCCGACGAGCCGGTTGGCCAGCCGCCGGGCCGGCTCGTCCAGCGCCCCGGCCCTGGGCACACCGAGGTGGGCCCAGCCGGTACGGCCCTCGTCCTGCACGGTGGTCAGGGCCCCGGCCCTGACCACTTCGAGCCCCGCGCTCATCCGGACACCTCCGTCGCTACGAAGCGCACCCGGGACCCGGGGCCGAGCAGCGCGGCGGGTTCGCGTCCCGGGTCCCAGAGCGCGTCCGGCTCCGGCATCCGGCCGATGATCTGCCAGCCGCCGGGCGACGTACGCGGATAGACCCCGGTGTACGGCCCGGCGAGGGCCAGCGCCCCGGCCGGCACCCGGGTCCGTGGCGTGGCCCGGCGTTCCACGCCCAAGTGCGCGGGCAGGCCGGTGAGATAGGCGAAGCCTGGCGCGAAACCGCAGAAGGCCACCCGGAATTCCGTACGGGCGTGGATGCGCGGCACCTCGTCGACGGCGACACCCCAGGCCTCGGCCACATCGGCGAGGTCCGGGCCGTCGTAGACGACGGGTATCTCGACGGCCTCCCCACCGCCCCGGCTCAGCGGCGGCACGGTCCACGACGGCAGCTGCCCGGCGAGCGTCCGGTCCTCCACCCCGTCGAGCAGCACGGTGCGGGCGCCGGGGACGATCTCGCGTACGGCGGGGAGTTCACCGGCGGCCCGGCGGCGGAGCAGCTCCGCGTGGAAGGCCTCCGCGTCCTCGCCGGAGTCCAGTTCCACGAGCAGGGCACGGGGGCCCGCCTCCAGCACCCGGATGCCACGCACCCGGTCGGTGACCACCCGCGCGGCGCTGTCGGCGCCCGCCCGGCCGGCGCTCATGCGAACGCCCGCACGCTGACGCCCGCCTCTTCCAGCGCCGTCCGGACCCGCAGGGCGAGCGCGGCGGCACCGGGGGTGTCCCCGTGGACGCACAGCGAGCGGGCGGCCACCGCTATCCGGCTGCCGTCCGCCCCGGTCACGGCGCCGTCGACGGCCATGCCGACGCTGCGGCGTACGACCTCGTCCGCGTCGTGCACCACGGCGCCCGCCTCGCCCCGTGGCACGAGCGTGCCGTGCGGGGTGTACGCGCGATCGGCGAAGGCCTCCTCGACGGCGGTCAGCCCCGCGGCCTCCGCGTGGGCGAGCAGCCGCGACCCGGGCAGCCCGAGCACCGCGGGGCGGCCGCCCGCGAGCAGTACGCCCGCGACGACGGCGGCGGCCTGCTCCTCGTCCCGGACGACCCGGTTGTAGAGGGCGCCGTGCGGTTTCACGTACGAGACGGTGGAACCGGCCGCCTCCGCGAAGACCCGCAGGGCGCCGATCTGGTAGGCGATCTCGGCGGTCAGCTCGGCCGCCGGTACGTCCATGGCGCGCCGCCCGAACCCGGCGAGGTCGCGGTAGGAGACCTGCGCCCCGATGCGTACGCCGCGCTCCGCCGCCGTGTCGCAGACCCGCCGCATCACGGAGGCGTCCCCGGCGTGGAAGCCGCAGGCCACGTTGGCGCTGGTGACACAGGTCAGCAGCGCCTCGTCCTCGGTGAGGGTCCAGCGGCCGAACCCTTCGCCCAGGTCCGCGTTGAGGTCCATCGTCCGCACCGGGCGCGTCACACTCATCAGATCCGTCACGGGCGCACGCTAGCGATTGTTCAACAATCTGACAAGAGCCCGCCCGCTGCCCGAGACCCCCGTACGGTTCACTGACACGCTGAAACACTGAACACAGCTGACGGAACACCAGGCAAGGGGCGGGGCATGGCGGGGACGACGACCGGCGGGGCCAACGGCGGCGGCGCACCGGATCTCTCGGAACTGGCGACGCACAGCGCCTCCCTGAAGCGCTCCGGCACGGCCGAGCGGGTCGCCGTCATCCTGCGGGACCGGATCACCGAGGGCTACTTCCCGCCGGGCAGCCGACTGTCCGAGGAGAGCATCAGCGGCGCCCTGGCCGTGTCCCGCAACACCCTGCGCGAGGCGTTCCGCCTGCTGTCGCACGAGCGCCTGCTGGAGCACCGGCTCAACCGGGGCGTCTTCGTCCGCATCCTGGCCGTGGACGACCTGATCGACATCTACCGGGTGCGGCTCCTCGTCGAGTGCGCGGCCCTGCGGGCCCTGGGCGAGCCCCCGTTCGACCTGACGGCGGTCGAGGCGGCGGTGTCGACGGGCGAACAGGCCGCACTGCGCGACGACTGGCCCGCCTGCTCCACCGCCAACATCCGCTTCCACCAGGCACTGGCCGGCCTGGCGAACAGCGCCCGCACCGACGAGCTGATGCGCAACGTCCTCGCCGAACTGCGTCTCGCCTTCCATGTGATGGCCGACCCCCGCCGCTTCCACGAGCCTTATCTCACCCGGAACCGGGAGATCACGGACAGACTGGCCAAGGGGGACGCGGCCGGCGCGGAGCGGATGCTCGCCTTCTACCTGGAGGACTCCCGGCGCCAGCTGGCGGAGGCATACGCGCAACGGCTCACCGAGCGCTAGGGCCGATCGTCCCCTGATCCGCTCGCCCTCCATGGGCCCGCATTTCACCCGTAATGCGAGCACACTCGGACAAGTTGCCCCTCTGGAAGCGCTGATTCCGATCCATGCAGCCCACACCCTTGTGGGATTGTTGAACAAGACCCTAAGGTCTCGCCTACTACCCCCGTCTGGTCAGGACCGTGCACCGTCACGTCCTGCGCGGAAGAAGGCCGACGCGTGATCGTTCTCCTCGGCGTGCTCGTGGTGATCCTCGGATTCGCCACCCGCCGCAATCCCCTCCTTGTCGTGGGTGTCGCCGGCATCGTCACGGGGCTGCTGGGCAAGATGTCGCCGCAGGAGGTGCTGGCCTCCTTCGGGCAGAGCTTCGCCTCCTCGCGTTCCGTGACGGTCTTCGTCATCACGCTGCCCGTCATCGGGCTCCTGGAGCGCTACGGGCTCCAGGAGCAGGCCCGTACGCTCATCGGCAAGCTCGGCAAACTGACCACCGGCCGCTTCCTGACGCTCTACCTGCTGATCCGGCAGCTCACCGCCGCCGTCGGCCTCACCAGCATCGGCGGCCCCGCGCAGAGTGTGCGGCCGCTGATCGCCCCGATGGCCGAGGCCGCCGCCGAGACCAAGGCGGGAGGCCCCCTGCCGCAGAAGCTGCGCGAGAAGGTCCGCTCGCACGCGTCCGGCGCCGACACCATCGGGGTGTTCTTCGGTGAGGACTGCTTCCTCGCCATCGGATCGATCCTGCTGATCACCGGCTTCGTGAACTCCACGTACGACCAGCACCTCGAACCCCTGCACCTGGCGATGTGGGCGATCCCCTCCGCGATCTGCGCCTTCCTGATCCACGGGGCCCGCCTGCTCAACCTGGACCGGCAGCTGGAGCGCGAACTCGCCGTCGCCGCAGCCGAGAACGACCTGACGGCACACGCCGGGCTCCGGACGGAGGACGCCAAGTGATCAAGTCCGAGTACTTCTTCTGGCTGGTCGGCGCGGTGTTCCTCGTCATGGCCGCGCAGATGGCCGTGGACCGCACCAACCCCAAGCGCTTCGGCTCCGCCGGCTTCTGGGGCCTGCTGGGCGCGGCGTTCTTCTACTCCACCGGGGTCGTCGACAAGTCCCTGCCCGCCGAACCCCTGGGCGTCGTCGTCCTGGTCCTCATCGTCCTGGGCGGCTTCGGCCTCACCGGCAAGGGCACGCCGCACACCCCGCCCCGCGAGAAGCGCGTCGCCTCGGCCGCCCGCTTCGGCAACAAGCTGTTCCTCCCGGCGCTCACCATCCCCGTGGTCGCGATGATCTGCGCGACGCTCGTGAAGAACTGGAAGATCGGTGGCGAACCGGTCCTGGAACCGGGGTCCGAGACCATCCTCGGCCTGGGTGTCGGCGCCATCGCCGCGCTGGTCGTGGGCATGGTGCTCCTGCGCGAGCGGAAGGTCTCCGTGCCGCTGCACTCCGGCCGGAACATGCTCGAATCGATGGGCTGGGCGCTGCTCCTGCCCCAGCTGCTCTCCGTGCTCGGCTCGATCTTCCAGACCGCCGGTGTCGGGGAGCAGGTCGGCAGGATCACCGAGGCGGTGCTGCCGGACGGCCAGAGGTTCGTGGCCGTGGCCGTCTACTGCTGCGGCATGGCGCTGTTCACCATCGTCATGGGCAATGCCTTCGCCGCGTTCCCGGTGATGACCGCCGCGATCGGCTGGCCCGTCCTCATCGAGCAGATGAACGGCAACGCGCCCGCCGTCCTCGCGATCGGCATGCTGTGCGGCTTCTGCGGCACGCTCGTCACGCCGATGGCCGCCAACTTCAACCTGGTCCCGGCGGCGCTCCTCGAACTCAAGGACCAGTACGGCCCGATCAAGGCCCAGCTCCCCACGGCGGCGGCCCTGCTGGTCTGCAACGTCGCGATCATGGCCCTCTTCGCCTTCTGACCCGAACCGCCCCGGCCCCTGCCCGGATCACCCCTGACCCGAACCGCCCCCGCCCCGAGCCGCCCCTTGACCCGAGCCGCTCGCCCACCCCTCTGGAGCCCCCGATGTCCCCCGCGCTCCCCGCCGCGTACGCGGTCCCCTTCGCGGAGCTGGCCCTCGCCAACGTCGTACGCGAATACCCCAACGCGCCCGCCCACCTCTACGCCGGACCTGAGGAACTGGTCGCGCCCCGGACGCTGCACCCCGCGTTCTACGGCGGCTACGACTGGCACTCCACGGTGCACATGCACTGGCTGCTCGTCCGCATCGTGCGCCGCTTCTCCACCTCCGGCGATCTTCCGGCGACCCTCACCACCCGTATCCGCGAGGTCCTCGACACCCATCTGACCCGCGAGAACATCGACGTCGAGGCGTCCTACCTGCGCGGCAGGCCGCACTTCGAGCGCCCCTACGGCTGGGCCTGGCTGATCGCGCTCGCCGGTGAGTGCCGGGCCCTCGGCACGCCCGACGGCGACCGCTGGGCCGACGCCCTGGCCCCCGGTGTGGCCGCGGTCGGCGACCTGCTCGACGGCTGGCTGCCCAGGGCGACGTACCCGGTCCGGCACGGTGTCCACAACAACAGCGCGTTCGGCCTCGGCCTGATCCTCGACGCGGGCCCGGCCGCCGGGCTTCCGGCGCCGGTCCTGGACGCGGCGACGGACCGGCTGCGGACCTGGTTCACCGACGACCACGACGCCCCCGCGCACTGGGAACCCTCCGGGCAGGACTTCCTCTCCCCCGCCCTGGCCGAGGCGGACGCGATGCGGCGGGTGCTGCCGGTGGCGGAGTTCCGTACCTGGATCGCCGGGTTCCTGCCGGACCTGGTCTCCGCCACGCCCGACTCCACGCTGCTCGAACCGCCGGTGGTCTCCGACCACGCCGACCCCCAGATCGGCCACCTGCTCGGTCTCACCCTGAGCCGGGCCGCCGCCCTCCGCTCGATCGCCGGCGCGCTCCCGGACGGCCCGGGCCGCACCGCGCTGCTGGCCTCGGCCGAGGCGCATCTCGCGCGCGGCCTGCCGACGGTCTCCTCCGGGGACTTCTCGTCGGACCACTGGCTGGCGACGTACGCGGCCCTGGCCCTGGACACGGCGCCCGGCCACTGAGCGACGGGCCCGTACCCCGGCCCGCCGACCGGGGCCGGGGTACGGGCCGTGGGCGCGGGGCGTACGTCCTACTCTCGGCCTATGAGCGACAGCGCCCCCGACACGGCCCCCGCCCCGTCCGACGACACCTCCGCGCTCCGTGGCCGCTGGAGCGAGGCCCTGCGCGCCGCGCGCGGCGGGCCGGCCCCCGACCCGCTGCCCTACGCGGACAACCTCCTGGAACGCTGGGCCGAACCCCAGCGGCGCTACCACACCACCGCCCACCTCACCCAGGTCCTGGACCGCGTCGACACGCTGGCCGGCCACGCCGCCGACCCGGACCTGGTGCGCCTCGCCGTCTGGTTCCACGACGCGGTCTACCGCCCCGACCGCTCCGAGAACGAGGAGCGCAGCGCCGCCCTCGCCGAACGCGCCCTGCCCGAGGCCGGTGTCCCCGACGCCGCGACGGCCGAGGTCGCCCGGCTGGTCCGGCTCACCGTCACGCACGATCCGGCGGACGGCGACACCAACGGTGAGGTGCTGTGCGACGCGGACCTCGCGATCCTCGCGGCGGCCCCCAAGGAGTACGCGGCGTACGCGGCCCAGGTGCGCGAGGAGTACGGCTTCGTTCCCGACGAGGCGTTCCGCGAGGGGCGGGCCGCCGTCCTGCGGCAGCTGCTGGAGCTGCCCCGGCTCTTCCGCACCCCGCACGGGGCGGCAGAGTGGGAACCCAGGGCGCGGCAGAACCTGACCACGGAACTGGAGCTGCTCACCCACTGAGACAAAGGAATGGCAGGGAATGACAGGGACTGAAGCACTGTTGGCCACTGTCATGCCCGACTCTGTTTCCAGCCGCTCCCGTATGCCGATGGCCGTGTACATCCTCGGCCTCTCCGTCTTCGCCCTCGGTACCAGCGAGTTCATGCTGTCCGGGCTGCTGCCGCCCATCGCCGAGGACATGGACGTGTCCATCCCGAAGGCCGGACTCCTCATATCCGCCTTCGCGATCGGCATGGTGGTCGGCGCCCCGCTGCTCGCCGTCGCCACACTGCGGCTGCCACGGCGTACGACGCTGATCGCGCTCATCTCGGTCTTCGGGCTGGGCCAGGTCGCGGGCGCGCTGGCCCCGACGTACGACGTGCTGTTCGTCTCCCGCGTGGTGAGCGCGCTGGCGTGCGCCGGCTTCTGGGCGGTCGGCGCGGCGGTCGCCATCGCGATGGTGCCGGTGAACGCGCGGGCCAGGGCGATGGCCGTGATGATCGGCGGGCTGTCGATCGCCAATGTGCTGGGGGTGCCGCTGGGCGCCTTCCTCGGGGAGAGCTTCGGCTGGCGTTCGGCGTTCTGGGCGGTGGGCGCCGCGTCCGCCGTGGCCCTGGTCGGTGTCGTCACCCGCATCCCGCGCATCCCGCTGCCGGACGAGAAGCCGCAGCTCAAGCGGGAAGTGGCGATCTACAGGGACCGGCAGGTCTGGCTGTCCATCGTGATCACGGCCCTCGCGGCCGGCGGGGTGTTCTGCGCGTTCAGCTATCTCGCGCCGCTGCTGACGGACGTGGCCGGGCTCAGCTCGGGCTGGGTGCCGTGGGTGCTCGCGCTGTTCGGTGTCGGCGCGCTGATCGGTACGACGATCGGCGGCCGGGTCGCGGACGCGCACCTCTTCGGTGTGCTGCTGAGCGGCATCAGCGCCTCGACGGTCTTCCTGGTGGCGCTGGCCCTCTTCGCGTCGAACCAGGTCGCCGTCGTCGTCCTGGCGTTCCTGCTGGGCCTGTCCGCGTTCTACACGGCCCCGGCGCTCAACGCCCGGATGTTCAACGTCGCGGGGGTGGCCCCGACGCTCGCGGGGGCGACGACCACGGCCGCGTTCAACCTGGGCAACACGAGCGGGCCCTGGCTGGGCGGTGCGGTCATCGACGCGGACTTCGGCTTCCGGGCCACGGCCTGGGCGGGTGCCGCGATGCTGCTGCTCGGCCTGGTGGCCGTGACGGTGTCGCTGCGGCTGGGCGGCGGAGGCACGCCGTCCCGGCGCGTCGCCACGAGCACTCCGGCCCCCCTCATCCCGGAACAGGCCGCCCCTTCGGCCGCCGCAGCCCCGCGTCCGTGAGCCGGCGCACGATCTCCTTCGACCCGACCTCCCGCGCCCCGGCGCGCACCGCGTCCGCGTAACGCGCCTCGGGCACGTCGTAGTGGTCGCGCTCGAAGGCGCGGGGCGGGCAGCCGATCGTGGCGGCGAAGACGTGCAGCTCCTCGAACGACACATCGCTGACCAGGTGCGACCACATCCGGCCGTGCCCCGGCCAGGTCGGCGGGTCGATGTAGACCGTCACCGGCCGAACACCTCGGCGAGCCCGCCGACCCGCGCGACGGACACCGTCGCCTTGGTGCAGACCCAGTGCGGGTCGGGGCCGAGCTCCGGCTCGACGTCCAGGGCGTGCGGCCCCTCGTCGGTGCACACCGGGCACAGCGGCCAGCGCCCGTGCTGTTCGAGAAGAGCGTCCTGGACGTCCTGGGCCACGAGCCCCGTGACGAAGGACACGCCCTCGGGCCACTGCTCGACCCACCACCGCCGGTGGGCCACCGCGTCCTCGACCATCGAGACGATTCCGGCCTCGGCCACGTCGCCCGCGACGAGGTCGGCCATCACCAGCGCACGCGCGGTGTGCAGCTCCTGTTCCAGGCTGTTCAACTCCATGGCCCCATTGTCCCCCGCCCGCTCACCGGCCCGGCCTTGATCCTCCAGAGGTAGGGACCAAAGGGGGGTTGACGGGATTCACCCATGAAAATATCTTTCAAATGTGACCAATGACGTGAAGGAAAGTTTCAACCCGGACTCCCCGCCCGCCCCCGCGGCGCTCGCGGCCAAGGTGCGTACGCTCGCGCCGTCCATGACCCGTTCCATGCAGCGGGTCGCCGAAGCGGTCGCGGGGGACCCCGCCGGGTGTGCCGCCCTCACCGTCACCGGTCTCGCCGAGCTCACCGGCACGAGCGAGGCGACCGTCGTCCGCACCGCCCGCCTCCTCGGCTACCCGGGCTACCGCGACCTGCGCCTCGCGCTCGCCGGCCTCGCCGCCCACCAGCAGTCCGGCCGGGCGCCCGCCGTCACCGCCGACATCGCGGTCGACGACCCGATCGCGGACGTCGTCACGAAGCTGGCCTACGACGAGCAGCAGACCCTCGCCGACACGGCGGCCGGTCTCGACACGGTACAGCTCGGTGCCGCCGTGGCCGCCGCCGCGACCGCCCGGCGCATCGACATCTACGGCGTCGGCGCGTCCTCCCTCGTCGGCCAGGACCTGGCGCAGAAGCTCCTCCGGATCGGCCTGATAGCCCACGCCCACATGGACCCGCACCTCGCCGTGACCAACGCGGTGCAGCTCCGCTCCGGCGACGTGGCCATCGCGATCACCCACTCCGGCTCCACGGGCGACGTCATAGAGCCGCTCCGGGTCGCCTTCGACCGGGGCGCGACGACGATCGCGATCACCGGCCGCCCGGACGGACCGGTCTCGCAGTACGCCGACCATGTGCTGACCACGTCCACGGCACGGGAGAGCGAGCTGCGGCCCGCCGCCATGTCGAGCCGCACGAGCCAGCTCCTCGTCGTCGACTGCCTGTTCATAGGGGTCGCCCAGCGGACGTACGAGACGGCCGCCCCCGCCCTCTCCGCGTCGTACGAGGCGCTCGCCCACCGCCACACCCCCCGCAGCCGCTGACCCCGGCGGCCACCCGCACCGCACCCGCACCGCACCCGCACCCGCACCCGCGAACCGTACGAGCACGAGAAAGCAGAGCGCTGTCCATGACCTCCACCACCGACGCGAACGCCGACGAAGCCACCCCCGGCGGCTACGGCGAACTCCGCGCCCAGCTCGCCACCCTCACCACCGAGGCGTTCCGGCCGGAGCTCGCCGAGATCGACCAGCTGCCGACGGGGGAGATAGCCCGCATCATGAACGGCGAGGACGCCACCGTCCCCGCCGCCGTGGCCGAGAAGCTCCCGCAGATCGCCGCCGCGATCGACGCCACCGCCGAGCGCATGGCGCGCGGCGGCCGGCTGATCTACGCGGGCGCAGGCACCGCCGGCCGTCTCGGTGTACTCGACGCCAGCGAGTGCCCGCCCACCTTCAACACCGACCCGTCCGAGGTCATCGGCCTGATCGCGGGCGGCCCCTCCGCCATGGTCAAGGCCGTCGAGGGCGCCGAGGACAGCAAGGAGCTGGCCGCCGCCGACCTCGACGCCCTGGGCCTCACCGCCGACGACACCGTGGTCGGGATCTCCGCCTCCGGCCGCACGCCGTACGCCATCGGCGCCGTCGAGCACGCCCGCACCGAGGGCGCGCTCACCCTGGGCCTCTCCTGCAACGCGGACTCGGCGCTCGCCGCCGCCGCCGAGCACGGCCTGGAGATCGTCGTCGGCCCCGAGCTGCTCACCGGCTCCACCCGTCTCAAGGCGGGCACGGCGCAGAAGCTCGTCCTGAACATGATCTCGACGATCACGATGATCCGGCTCGGCAAGACGTACGGGAATCTGATGGTCGACGTGCGCGCTTCCAACGAGAAGCTGCGCGCCCGCTCCCGCCGGATCGTCTCGCTCGCCACCGGCGCCTCCGACCAGGAGATCGAGGCGGCGCTCGCCGCCACCGACGGCGAGGTGAAGAACGCCATCCTCACCATCCTCGGCGGGGTCGACGGCCCCACCGCCGCCACGCTCCTGGCCGACTCCGACGGTCACCTCCGCGCCGCCCTCGCGGCCGTCCGTACCACCTGACGCACCACTCCCCGCACAGCAAGGCACCACGCACCATGGCTACTGAAGACAAGAACCGCGCCACTGCCGCCGCGATCCTGCCGCTCGTCGGTGGCGCTGCGAACGTCGGCTCGATCGCCCACTGCATGACCCGGCTCCGGCTGGGCCTGCACGACCGTTCCCTCGTCGACGACGAGGCCCTCAAGGCCCTCCCCGCCGTGATGGGCGTGGTCGACGACGACACGTACCAGATCGTGCTCGGCCCGGGCACGGTCGCCCGGGTCACCCCGGAGTTCGAGCAGCTGGTCGAGGAGGGCCGGACGTCCGAGGACCCCGCCCCCGTCCACACGGCCGAGGAGCTGGCCGACAAGGGCGCGGCCCTCAAGGCGCAGCAGAAGGCGAAGAACGCGACCCCGTTCAAGCTGTTCCTGCGCAAGATCGCGAACATCTTCGTCCCGCTGATCCCCGCCCTGATCGGCTGCGGCATCATCGCCGGCCTCAACGGCCTCCTGGTGAACCTCGGCTGGCTGACCTCGGTCACCCCCGCCCTGGCGGCGATGGCCTCCGGCTTCATGGCGCTGATCGCGGTCTTCGTCGGCTACAACACGGCGAAGGAGTTCGGCGGTACGCCGATCCTCGGCGGCGCGGTCGCGGCGATCATCGTCTTCCCGGGCGTCGCGAACATCGAGGCGTTCGGCCAGCAGCTCTCCCCCGGCCAGGGCGGTGTCCTCGGCGCCCTCGGTGCGGCGGTCCTCGCGGTGTACGTCGAGAAGTGGTGCCGCCGCTGGGTGCCGGAGGCCCTGGACGTCCTGGTCACCCCGACCCTGACCGTCCTGATCTCCGGCCTCGTCACGATCTTCGGCCTGATGTACGTGGCCGGTGAGGTCTCCTCCGCCATCGGTACGTTCGCCGACTGGCTGCTCTCCACGGGCGGCGCGGGCGCGGGCTTCCTGCTCGGCGGCTTCTTCCTGCCCCTGGTGATGCTGGGCCTGCACCAGGCCCTGATCCCCATCCACACGACGCTGATCGAGCAGCAGGGCTTCACGGTCCTGCTCCCGATCCTCGCGATGGCCGGAGCCGGCCAGGTCGGCGCGGCCGCCGCGGTCTACCTCCGCCTCCCGCGCAACGAGTCGATCCGCAGGACCATCAGGTCCGCGATGCCGGCCGGTCTGCTCGGTGTCGGCGAACCCCTGATCTACGGCGTCTCGCTCCCGCTGGGCCGCCCGTTCATCACGGCCTGTGTGGGCGGCGCGTTCGGCGGTGGCTTCGTGGGCCTGTTCAACCAGCTCGGCGACTCGGTCGGCTCCACGGCCATCGGCCCGTCCGGCTGGGCCCTGTTCCCGCTCCTGGACGGCAACCACGGCCTGGGCTCCACGATCGCGATCTACGCGGGCGGTCTGCTCGTCGGCTATGTCGCGGGCTTCGTGGCGACGTACTTCTTCGGCTTCAGCAAGGCGCTGCTGACGGAGTTCAACGTCTCCCAGGAGCCTGCCGCCTCGACGGTCGCGGCCACCGGCCCGGCCTCGGCCTCGGGTGACTCCCCGGCGAAGGAACCCGCGAGGGTCTGACCATCCCGCCCCGCCCCTGACCCACTCCGTCCACTGAGCCGCCCGGTCCCTCCGGGCGGCTCAGTGCTTCTTTCGCGCCTCACGCTTACGGGCCGCGGCTGCCTCGGCGGCGATCTTCCGGCGGAATCGCCGCACCGACCAGCACACATAGCCGATGCCACCGACCAGCAGCAGCCCGAGCAGCAGAGCCAGCCAGCCGGGGATGCCGACCGGAGCGTCGTACTGCCGCGGGGGCGTGTAGGAAAGGATCACGGTCCCGCCGATCGTCGCTGGTGGCAGCACCCTACCGTGGGCCGCCCGCTCCCGGACGGCGAGGCCGGGAAATCAAATTCCCGATCCGATGTGTAGAGGAATTCGTTCCGGGCACCAGCTGTTTCGGAGGTTGATAACAATGGTTCCCCTGCTTCTCGTTCTTCTGCTCGCTCTGATCCTTTTCGGTGCCGGTTTCGCACTCAAGGCACTCTGGTGGATCGCGGTGATCGTGCTGGCGATCTGGCTCGTCGGGTTCTTCGCCCGGTCGAGCACCGGCGGCAAGCGCGGCCGGTGGTACCGCTGGTAGACCACTCCGACCAGCGCTGACGCGGGCGGCCCAGGACCCCATGGTCCTGGGCCGCCCGCGTTTTTCTCAATTCGCTGAATTCACCGGGTGTGACCCCGAAAAGTGCGGGCAGCCGAAAGAGAGAGCGGCACTCGTCCTCATCGCGACGAGGATTCGCCGTGCCGAATGAACCGTCGAGGAAGGAGCCAATTCATGAGCGACAACCTGTGGGGCTACCAGCCTACGAGCGGTCACACTGCGGGCGCCGACCTGACCGGATTCTCGGTCGAGGCCACGGACGGAAGCATCGGCAAGGTCGACAAGCACTCCGACGAGGTGGGTTCCGCCTATTTGGTCGTCGACACCGGAGTCTGGATCTTCGGCAAGGACGTCCTGCTCCCGGCAGGCACGGTCAAGGGCATCGACACCGAGCACAAGAAGATATTCGTCGACCTGACCAAGGACCAGATCAAGGACTCCCCGGAGTTCGACAAGCACACGCACGCGAACGACCCGGGCTACCACGCCCAGGTCGGCGGCTACTACGACAGCTACCGCATCATGTAGTTCGGGCGACACATGATCAGAGGCGGGGCCGGCTCCCATCACGGGGCCGGCCCCGCTGTCAGCCCGGGAAGCCGTCCGTGAGCAGCGTGACGTCGAAGGGCTCGGGCAGCGGGAGCGGCGACGTACAGCTTGTCGAGCGGCGCGACGTGCACACCGAGCGTCTGGTAGATCCCCAGTTCCTCGGGGAGGTTCGCGTAGAGCCTTCGCTGCACCGCGGCGGCAATGCCGCTGTGGTGCGCATGGGGCGGCGGCGTCAGGACGATCCGCGCTTCGTCGATCTCGACGCGCCAGCCTTCGGGCGCATCCAGTTCCCGCCAGGCCCGCAGCAGGTACGTCCACGGGAGGCCTTCGGAACCCTGATCACTTTCGACTACCGCAGCGGGCATCGCATGTCCCTTCTCCTGCGGGTTTTCGTCACGGCCGGAGAACCGGGCCGCCGTTCACCCGCATCTCAGTGGGCAGAGGCTGATCCCGTCACCGGGCAGCGCATGTCGAGAGTAAGAGGCGGAACGTATGACGAACGGTCCCACCACCTCCGGGGAACTGCGGGCGGAGGAGGGCGGGGGCGGGCCACGGCACGGCATCGTCCGTACGGCGTTCGGCGTCCTGCGCCGGGACGGGCGCCCGCTGTTCGGGCTGACGGCACGCGTGGCCGGACTGGTCGCCCTGGGGGCTCTGCTGCTGACGGCCGTGGCGTTCCTCGTCGCCTGGCCCACGTTCACCGAGATACGAGCGGGCGCGATCCGGGCCGAGGCGTACGACGGGGACTCCTACGCACCCGACGGCCGCCGGGTGCAGCACCTCTGGCTCATCCTCCTCGCCTGCATGCCGTTCCTGATCCTCCTGCTGCACCTGGGATGCACCGCCATCCAGACCGCGTCCGCCCGTGCGGCGGCGGCCGGAGGGACGCGCGGCCGATTCCGTACGGTCCTGGGCGTGTACGCGCTGCGCGGAGTGCTCGTGTGGGCTCCGGTGGTACTCGGGATCCTGGTGGAGGAGTACTTCACGACCACCCTGTTCCGCGAGTACACCGTGCTCGTCCCGAAGTGGGAGTACCCCAACCTGTTCGAGGTGCTGCGCTACGGTCCGCCCCTGCTCGGCCTGACGATCGCCCTCGTCCTCCGGCTCGGCTGGACCCTCGCCCCGGTCACCGCCGCGACGGAAGGCCTCGGGCCCTGGGCCGCCATGCGCCGCTCCTGGTCGCTGACATGGGGCCGGCCCTTCTCCGCCTGGTTCCGCACCGTGGCCGTCGCGCTGCCCCTGGGCGCGCTCACCGTCGGCCTGTACCTCCTGCTCCACCCCGCCGCCCGGCCCCTGCGCTCCTGCGCGGTCTCCCTCTTCCTGGAGTGGGGCCCGGACAACACCTACGGCGCGTACGTCGCCGGGATCCTCGCCCCGATCGCCGCCGCCCTGCTGCTCACCGGCGCACTGGTCCTCGCGCCGGCGCACACCGTCCTCGCCGTGCTCCACCAGCGGCTCGTCCGGGCCCGGGAGCCGCAGGCGGCGGCCACCCGGGCGTGACACCCCGGGGCGCCCGCCTCAGGGCAGCCGCCCCTCCCGGTTGATCTCCCGCACCCGCGCCCGCAGCACGAGCCCCGGCGGGGCGGGCCGGACGGCTTCCGGCGGGCAGTCCCACTCCGCGCCACCGCCTGGCGGACGCAGTTGTACGTACGGTCCGACGCGGCCCATCACCCGGCCCACCCGGCCGTCCCGCCCGTCCACGGCGAACGTGCCGGGCTCCGGTGTACACGGCTCCAGTCCTTCAACTGTCATGAGCCACCGCCGCTTCCAGCTGCACACTCAGCCGCATGGCCGTCTCGATCGAGCACCGGCCGAGGTCGACCAGCGGAGTCGGCTCGTTGCCCGCGCACGACACCGGATCGATCCGCAGCGACGGCAGCTTCACGCCGACCCCCGCCAGCCCGTCCCGCAGCCGCGCCACCGCGTCCTCAGCCGCACGCACTCTGCCCGCTGCTTCTTTGCGCCGTTCCGTAGCCGTCATCATGATCTTCCCCATTTCCACGCTGAGTAGTGGGTATGCCTACTCAGCGTGTCCAATTCGGCGCTACCGTGGAAGAGGCGCAGTTCCAACATCCGCAGATGTGTCACCAGGGAGTCGCCTTGCCCGGACCCAAGAAGCTCGATCCCTCCTCCTCACCCCGTGCCCTCCTGGGCGCCGAACTCCGCCACCGCAGAGAGGCGGCGGGCCTGTCACAGGACGACCTCGGGGCGCCCCTGTTCGTCAGCGGCTCGTTCATCGGACAACTGGAGGCCGGCACACGGCGCATGCAGGTGGACCAGGCCCAGAAGCTGGACGAAGTGCTGGGCGCGGGCGGCTTCTTCGTACGGAACTGCGCGGCGCTGAAGAAGTCCAAATACCCGGATCACTTCGCGGAGGCGGCGGAGGCGGAGGCCGTCGCGGAGACGATCAGGGAGTACTCACCGCTGCTCATCCCGGGGCTTCTACAGGCCGAGTCGTACGCGCGGGCGGTCTTTCTGGGCTACCGGCCGACCGCCCCGGAAGAAGTGGTGGACGAGCTCGTCGAGGCCAGAGTTGCGCGGGCCAGCTTGTTGTCCCATCCAACAACGCCCCTGGTTTGGACAGTTCTGGATGAGGCCGCCCTGCGGCGGAGAGTCGGCGGTTCTGCGGTGATGCGCGAGGCACTGACCCACCTCACCAAGCTGATGCGGCAACGAGGCATCATCGTCCAGGTGTTGCCGTTCAGTGCGGGCGGACACCCGGCGATGGGCGGGCCTCTCAAGCTCATGACCTTCCCCGATGCACCTCCCCTGGCCTACCTGGACGGGCTGGGATCAGGACAACTACTCGACGACCCATCATCGGTGCGGTCGTACGAACTGACCTACGATCTACTGGTGGCCAGTGCATTGTCACCCGATGCATCCCTGGCCTTGATCGATTCAGTGGCGGAGGATTACGCCCATGAAGATCAACAGTTCTGACTACGACCTGACCACAGCGACTTGGCACAAGTCGTCCTACAGCGACGGCAGCGGCGGCAACTGCCTGGAGGTAGCCACCTGGCGCAAGTCCACCTACAGCGGCGGCGACGGCGGCAACTGCCTGGAGGTCTCCGACGGCCACCCCCACGTCGTCCCCGTCCGGGACTCCAAGGTCACCGACGGCCCGTCCCTCGTCTTCCGGACCGCCGCCTGGTCCGCCTTCGTCGCCGACCTGAAGCGCGGCTGAGCGACTTTCGTCGTTCCGCGTCGCGACCAACGGCTACAGCGGCGCCGGACCGGAGGTCTCTACCGTGGGCGCGTGACTCGTCTGGATTCCACGGCAACCGCGCACCCCGCACCCACCCTCCACGCATCGGCGGTGAGGACGCGGCTGGCGTCCTGGTCGGCCGTACCGGGGCGAGCCCTCCTCGCGCCCGGGATGTGGCCGGCCGGGCGCATCGTGGGCGAATCGTTCCTGAGCCTGGCGCTCGCCCTGGTGGGGGTGGGCGCAGGGCTTCTGGACGACGAGAACACGGCGGTGGCCGTCGGAGTCGGCGTGCTGGCGGGGCTGTTGTCACTCCTGCGCCGAGGGCTGCCTGCGTCCGTGCTGCTGGCTGCTGCGGCCGGTTCCGCGCCGTTCTTCGGGTTCGCGCCCCTGCTCCTCGTCGTCGCCTGGTCGGCCGGGCGGCGGATCGACGGACTCGGCAGGGCGTGCGCTGTCTTCGGCACCGCGTACGGCCTCACCCTCGGCCTGACCGCGGCGTGGGAGTCGCACACGTCGTTGCCGCTCCTGGCCGTCGCCGGGATGTTCATCCTGGTCGCGATCCTCGTCCCGGGGCTCGCGGGACGCTACTGGTCGCAGCGCCGGACCTTGACCGACACGCTCCACGAGTACAACGCCCAACTCCTGCGTGAGCGGGCGATGCTCGTCGGTCAGGCCAGGATGTTGGAGCGTCAGCGCATCGCGCAGGACATGCACGACAGCCTCGGCCACCAACTCGCGCTGATCGCGGTGCACACCGGCGCGCTGGAGGTGGAACGGGAGTTGACGGGCCAGCAGCGCGAGGCCGTCGGTGTGCTGCGTGAGGCGTCGGTGGCCGCGATGCACGAACTGCGCGACGTCGTCGGCGTACTGAGGGACGGTGCGGACGCCGGCCCGGCCGCCGGGGCCCCTCAAGGCGGCGAGGGCCCCGGGGCGCCGTCCCGTGGGGTGGCGGGCATCGACGATCTGGCCGAGACGTCCCGGAAGGCCGGTACGGCGGTGGAGGTCCGGCGCTCGGGCGAGGCCCGCCCGCTCGCGACCACCGCCGACCACGCGGCGTACCGCGTCGTCCAGGAGGGCCTGACCAACGCCCATAAGCACGCTCCGGGCGCCTCGATCTCCATCGGCCTGCGGTACGAGCCGGACTCACTGGTCGTGGAGGTCGCCAACGGCCCGGTGGCACAGCCGGTGCCCAGCGGTGTGGCGAGCGGCGGCCAGGGGCTGACCGGTCTCGCGGAGCGGGCCCGGCTCGTCGGCGGCATGGTGCACGCAGGCCCCACGGCCGACGGCGGGTTCCGGCTGGCCGGCGTCCTCCCGTACACCTCGCCCGGTGACGCGAGGAAGACGTTCGTCGCCCCGCAGGACGACTTTCGGGCGCAGAATCCGGCGGGCTCCGGAGGTGAGGCTGGACCGGTCATCGAGTGGAACGGTCTCCCGAAGGAGTTGGCCAGGGCAGTGAACAGGACCAAGAGGGGCAACGGGATAGCCATCGGGTGCGGGGTGGCGGCCCTGGTCGGCGTCGTGGTCGTCATCGCGGTGGTCGTCGGGGTCGTCTTCCTCGTACGGGAGGCGGACAAGGCGATGATCGAACCCGCGCAGTACGACGCGGTGAAGATCGGCCAGTCCGAGCGGTCCGTCCGCGACGCGCTGCCGCACGGCGACTCGTTCATGAACACCGGCCCGGGTGCCGGAGCGCCGCCGGAGCCCGACGGCTCGACGTGCCTCACCCTCCTCTCCTCGGAGATCGGGAGCAGCCTGGACGCGGACCCGGTCTTCCGGTTCTGCTTCAAGGACGGCAAGCTGATCGAGAAGAAGTCATTCGAGGCGACCTGAGGGAACATGGCCGATCAGAACCGCTCAGGAGAGTCGTGATCAGGGTTCTTGTGGCGGATGACGAGCCGCTGATCCGGGCGGGCATCCGGATGATCCTCTCGTCGGCCGATGACATCGATGTGGTCGCCGAGGCGGCCGACGGCCGTGAGGCGGTCGAACTCGCCCGCTCCCAGCGGGTCGACGTCGCGCTGATGGACATCCAGATGCCGGTCATGGACGGGCTGACGGCCCTCGGCGAGCTGCGCCGGGCGGCCCCTCAGGTGAGCGTTCTGATCCTGACGACGTTCGGGGAGCGGCACAACGTGCTGCGGGCCCTGACCGGGGGAAGCGCGGGCTTCCTGCTGAAGGACTCGGCCCCGGCGGAGCTGATGCGGGCGGTCCGGGCGGCGGCGGGCGGCGAGGCGTATCTCTCGCCGGGCGCCACCCGGCACGTCGTGGACTCGCTGGCCTCCGGCGGTGCCACGCAGCGGGCGGAGGACGCCCGCCGGAGGCTGGAGAAGCTGACCGACCGCGAACGCGACGTCCTGGCCCTCCTCGGCGAGGGCCTCTCCAACGCGGACGCGGGTCAGCGGATCCATATGAGCGAGGCGACGGTGAAGGCGTATGTGAGCCGCATCCTGGCCAAGCTGGAGTGCGAGAACAGGGTGCAGGCCGCGCTGCTGGCGCGGGACGCCGGCCTCGGCGTGTGAGTGCGGGGCGGCTCGGACCCCCAGGATTCAGATCACCTGGATGACGTGCTTGCCCCGCACGCCGCCCGCCTCCAGTGCGCGGTGTGCGGCGGCGATCTCGGAGAGCGGGTGGACGGTGTCCACCACGGGGCGGATCGCGCCGCTCTCCGCGTACCGGGTCATCTCGGCGAGCAGATCGTGCTTCGGGTTGCCGCTGAAGAACTGGACGCGCCCCCGGCCATGGACCGTCGAGGCGAGCACGTAACCGAGGCTCGCGGCGATGTGGTCCAGGTCGAAGGCGATGGAGACCATACGGCCACCGGGGGCCAGGAGCCGCCGGAAGGACCGGAGTTCGGTGCCGACGGTGTCCAGGACGACGTCGAAGCGGCCCAGGTCGGACGGCCCGGTGGTCGTGTAGCTGTGGGCCTCGTCGGCGCCCAGCTCCCGGACGAAGTCGAGGTTCTTCGTGCCCGCGAGAGCCGTGACATGGGCGCCGAGCGCCTTGCCGAGCTGGACGGCGATGCTGCCGACGCCCCCGCTGCCCCCGCGCACGAGCAGCCGCTGGCCCGCTTCGAGGCGCGCCTTGCGGAAGGCCGTGATGGCGGTGGTGCCCACGGGGAGGGACGCGGCCTCGACCAGGCCGAGGTTCTCGGGGGCGTACGAGAGGTTCCGGGGCCGGACCGCCACGTATTCGGCGGCGCTGCCGAAGGTGCGGGGCAGAACGCCCCACACCCGGTCGCCGGGGCGCAGGCCCTTGACGGCGGGGTCCACCTCGGCGACCTCGCCGGCGAAGTCGATCCCGGTGCGCTGCGGGAACTTCCGGCCGGTCACCAGGCGGACGCGTCCCGCGCGGCCGTACAGCTCGCCGCCGTTGACGGTTGCCGCGTGGACACGGACCAGGACCTCACCCTGTTGGAGTTCCGGCACCGGGACCGTGCCGACGTAGAGCACGTCGGGAGGGCCGTAGCTGTCGTAGAGCGCCGCGCGCATGTCGTTCATGTTCTCCACGGTAAGCCGGTAAACGGACGACCCCCTCCGTTTGGACTAAAGTGAGAAACATGCCTGCTCAGACCTCTCACAAGCCGCCCCGGGACGGCCTGCGCGCCGACGCCAGGGAGAACCGGGACCGCATCCTGAAGGCGGCGCGCGAGGCGTTCGCGGCGCAGGGCATCGACGTCCCGGTGGCGGCGATCGCCCGGCGGGCCGGGGTCGGCGTCGCCACGCTGTACCGCCGCTTCCCCACTCGGGACGCTCTCGTGACGGAGGCCTTCGCGGAGGAGCTCGACCACTGTGTGTCCGTGCTGGACGAGGGGCTGGCGGACCCGGACCCCTGGCGCGGGTTCTGCACGGTGATCGAGCGGGTCTGCGTGATGCAGGCGGCGGACCGGGGCTTCACCCAAGCGTTCCTGACGGAGTTCCCCGACCAGGCCGACTTCGCGCGCGAGCGCTCCCGCGCCGAGGAGGGACTGGCGCTGCTGGTCCGGCGGGCCAAGGACGCGGGCGGACTGCGCCAGGACTTCGAGCCGAGCGACATCACCCTGCTGCTGCTCGCCAACTGCGGGGTCACGACCGGCGCGGACGAGGAGGCGGCCACCGCGTCCCGGCGCCTCGCCGCCTATCTGCTGCACGCCTTCCGAGCCGACGGGGCGGTACCTCTGCCGCCTCCCGCGCGGCTCGGACTCGACCGCATCCACGAGTAGAACTCACCTCGTGATGTGACTCAGGTCACCTTCAGGTCGTGTCACAGCCGGGCCCTCTGCTTGCGTCCCGAGATCGTCAGCAAGCAGCGGAAGAAGGCGGACACCATGGACACACAGCGCGAGACCGACCGGCAGACCCCCCACCGCGTCCTGATCCTGGGCGCGGGATACGCGGGCATGGCCGCGGCCGTCCAGCTGGCGGCCCGGACCAGGCGCCAGGAGGACGTACGGGTCACCCTGGTCAACGCGCAGGACCGTTTCACCGAGCGGCTGCGGCTGCACATGGCGGCGACCGGACAGCAGCTCGGCGAGCTGAGCATCCTGGAGCTGCTCGACGGCACGGGCGCGGAGTTCGTACGCGGCTGGGTGACGGCGGTGGACGCGGACGCCAGGACCGTACGCATCGACGACGACCGGGTCCTGCACTACGACACGCTGGTGTACGGGCTGGGCAGCGTGGCCGACACCTCGGCGGTGCCCGGCGTCGAGGAGTACGCGTACACCCTGAACGGCCCGCAGGAGGCCGAGGCGGTGGCCCACCGGCTGGCGGGGCTCGGCAGCGGCACGGTGGTCGTGGGCGGCAGCGGGCTGACCGGTGTCGAGTCGGCGGCGGAGATCGCCGAGCGGTACCCGGACCTGGACGTGGTCCTGCTGGGCCGCGACGAACCCGGCGCGCTGATGAACCCGAAGGCCGGGGCCTACGTACGGTCCGCGCTGGACCGCCTGGGCGTCCGGGTCCGCAGCGGGTGCGACGTGGTGAAGGTGCTGCCGGACTCGGTCGAGCTGGCGGGCGGGGAGAGCATCGCGGCCGGCCTCGTCCTGTGGACCAGCGGCACCCGGGTCTCCCCGCTGGCCGCCGCGGCGGGCCTGGAGGTCGACGAGCGCGGCCGGGTCGTCACCGACACCACCCTGCGGTCCACCTCGCACCCCGAGGTGTACGCCGTGGGCGACGCGGCGGCGGTCCGCCAGGGGTACGGCGTCATGCACGGCACCTGCCAGGGCGGGATGCCGACCGGCGTGCACGCGGCGGTGTCGGTCCTCCGTACGCTGCGGGGCAAGCGGCCCAAGCCCTTCCGCTTCGGCTACTACCACACGCCGGTGAGCCTGGGCCGGGAGGACGCAGTCGTGCAGTTCACCCGGCCCGACGACAGCCCGCGACGGATGTACCTGACGGGCCGGACGGCCGCCCGGTATAAGGAGACGGTGACCGCCTCCCCCTGGCCGACCTACGGCCGCATGAAGAAGCTGCCCGCGTCGGGCGCGTTCTGGCCGCGCGGTGGCCGCTTCACCCGGATCCGGGGGGCCAGGTGACCGAGTCACAGGCCGACCCCGGCCAGGAGGCGTTCGACCGGTACCGCAATCTGCTGTTCTCGGTGGCCTATCGCATCCTCGGCACGGCGGCCGACGCCGAGGACACCGTGCAGGACGCCTGGATCAAGTGGTCGGCCGCCAACCGCACCCAGGTCGCCGACCCCAAGGCGTATCTGGCGCGGATCGTGTCGAACCTGGCGATGGACCGGCTGCGCTCCACCCGGCACAAGCGCGAGGTCTATGTGGGGCCATGGCTCCCGGAACCCATCCTGACCAGCGCGGACACCGCGGACACCGTCATGGACGCCGAGTCGGTGTCCATGGCCATGCTGGTGGTGCTGGAGACGCTGAGCCCGCTGGAGCGCGCGGTGTTCGTGCTGAAGGAGGTCTTCGACTTCAGCCATGCGGAGATCGCGGAGGCGGTGGAGCGGTCCGAAGCCGCCGTACGGCAGGCCGGGCACCGCGCCCGTGCACACGTACGGGCCCGGCGGCCCCGCTTCGCGGCAGACCGGTCGCAGCAGCGCGACGTCACCGAACGGTTCTTCACGGCGGCGACCGGCGGGGACATGAACTCCCTGCTGGAGCTGCTCTCCCCGGACGTCACGCTGTGGACGGACGGCGGCGGCAAGGTCCGCCAGGCCCTGCGCCCGGTCGTGGGCGCGTCCACGGTGGCCGCCTGGTTCGCGGCCATCGGGACCGTCACCTACCAGGGGGTCGAGCCGGCCGACATGAAGGCGGAACTCGTCGAGATCAACGGCGGGCCCGGCCTGGTCTTCAGCGGGGCGGGCCGCGTGATCGCCACGGTCACCTTCGACTTCGACGAGTCCGGGCGCATCGCGACCATCCACAACGTCGCCAACCCCGACAAGTTGGAGGCCGTCGGAACGGGGGCGCCGTACTCCCTCGGCACGCGCTGAGCCGGACGCGGTGAGCCAGTCACGAGCCCTTCGCGGACCTTCGCGGACCCGAAGCTCAAGTCCTGGAGTCCGAGCGCTCTTTCAGAGGAATGGGTGGAGGGATTGATTCCCACCCACCCACCCTGCCTGCACAGTTGACCGAATGCGACCGACTTGCCACGGGCCGTGGCCACGCTCTAGCGTGCCAACTCCATAGACCAGACGACCCCCGTCGGTGCGCCAACACCGGACAGGGGTCTGACCAACGAGATCGGACAGACGATCTGATGGCTGCCAGCCAGCTTAGTGCCGCCCCCCACGCCCCGTACGTGCCCCCGCACCCGATGGCGAACCCCGGTTACGGCAAGCGGTCCGCCCCGGACCAGCGCCCGCGCGGTGAGCGCGACTTCGCGCATCTGCCGCCCCGTGAGGCCGCCGTCGCCGCCTATATCGACCGGCTGCCCGACGGCTCCGACGTCTCCGTGAAGACGCTGGCCCGGTGGCTCCCGTACGGCCAGTGCGCCCTGCGGACCGCGCTCAACAGGCTCCAGGCGGCCGGGCATCTGCGCCGGGGCCGTGAGTGCGTCACCACCGACGAGGTCATGCTCTGGGTGACGCGGACGTTCTTCTCCCGGACCGCGCGCGACGACGCCTGGTGGGCGGCGTTCACGCGCGGCGACGTACCGCAGGAAGCTCCCCGACGGCCCACGCGCAGCCGGGCCTTCGTCCTGCTGGCCGCCCTGGGGCGTACGGCGCCCGCGCTGACCCTGTCGGCCGCCGAGTGCGCGAGCCTGGAGCCGCAGGTCAGCGAGTGGTTCGCGCGGGGCGCCACCGAGGCCGAGCTGCTGCACGCCCTGACCGACGGGCTCCCCGTGCCGGTCCACCACGCCGCCTCGCTGCTCCGCAGGCGGCTCACCGACAAGCTGCCCCCGCCCCGGCCCGCCCCGGAACGGCGGACCGCCCTGCTCAGCCTGGAGTGCGGCGAGTGCCGCGCCCCGGGCAGCCCGGAAGCCCTCGCGGGCGGGCTGTGCGCACCGTGCCGGGGCGAGGCCGACCCCGCCGTGGCGGGCCCTCCCGGCGCCGTACCCACCGGCGGGGTGCAGGAGCGGATGGCCTCGGTCCGCGCGGGCCTGGTCCCACGCTCCGACCGGACGGCCTGGTCACGGGGCCGCCGCTGAACGCTGAATCGGGAGCGGTTTCGGACGCTTCCGGGGCGACGGCCCAGGTGCGCGGTGCGGGCGACGTGCCGAAACCACTCCCGAATGAGGGGCGTACGGACCCGGCGCCGATGCACAGCCCCGGGCCCGTACGCCACCGACGCGCTGGTCAGCCCGTACTGCAGGCGCGGCCGTTCAGCTTGAACGCCCCCGGGTCCGGGTCTGGGGCCGGGCCGGGGGCCGAGGTGTTGAAGCCGAAGTCGACCGCCGCGCCCGGCGCGAGGGCCTTGTTCCACGCCAGCGGCCTGGCGCTGACCGTGCGGCCGGACTGGGCGAACTCCGCGCTCCAGGTGTGGCTCAGCCGCTGCTCACCGGAGAGGAGCCAGGTCAGCTTCCACGGGGAGACCGGCTCCGAGCCGGTGTTCCTGACGCGGACCGTGACCGTCGAGCCGCTGTTCCACGGGTGCGAGGAGTACGTGACCTCGCACGCGCGGGCCGGGGCCGCCTGCCCGCCGTCGCCGGCGTCGTCCAGGTAGGAGGCGATGAAGGCCAGCGGCGCGTTCCAGTTGACGGTGATCTCGTTGGTCGACCAGGAGCCGATGTCGTCGATGTAGCACATGGCCGGGGCGCAGCCGCTCAGCTTCTCCGCCGCCACCGGGTCGCCGGAGGCGATCGCGGTCAGGTTGGGCCCGCCCGCGAGGGAACCGGGCGCCGGGTTCGGCAGGGTGGCGTCGTACTGGTGGGCCCAGAAGCGGTGGTGCTGGTTGTGCGAGTTCCGCTCGCCGTAGCCGGTGACGTACGACTGGTTGAGCGGGTTACGGCCGAGGAGGTAGTCGGCGCCGCTCAGCACCGCGTCCTGGTAGGCGGCCTTGCCGGTCAGGTCGTGGGCCGTGGCCAGCACGATCATGTTGTTCAGGACCTGGCTGTTGGACCCCCAGACGTAGTCCTGGTCCTTGGGCGCGTACGGCAGCCCGTACGCCTGGGTGCGGGACTGCTCGGCGTAACGGTCGGCGGCCGTGGTGACGACCGAGCGGACCTCACCGAGCTGGTCCGCCGTCAGGCCGTTCGGCACGGTGGCCAGCGTGAGCACGCCGAGTCCGCCGGTGGAGCCCCAGGAGATGCCGCCGCCCGCCGGGAAGACCGCGTCCGCGTCGCCGTGCAGGTCGGAGGAGAGCACCGCCTGGCGGTAGGTGTCCTTGCCCGTCGTGGTGAACAGCTCGGCGGCCGCCCAGTAGAACTCGTCCGAGACGTCGTTGTCGCTGTACGCGCCGCCGCCGGTGCCGTCGTCCGGGTCGGCGAGGACGTCCGGGTGCTGCTTCGCCGCGGCCCACGCGGTCTCGGCGGCCGTCAGGCAGCGGTCCGAGAAGTCCTGGTCGAAGGGGGCGTAGAGCCGGGCGCACTGGGCGGCCGAGGCGGCGAGATTCAGCGTGGCCGCTGTCGACGGCGGGTGCAGTTCACGCTGCTGGGGGTCGAGATGCGGCTTCGTCGGGAGCCCGGTCCACGCGGCGTCGTGCATCTTGTGGTGCACCATCCCCGCCAGCGGTTCACCGGCCGGGACCTGCATCTTGATCAGGAAGTCCATCTCCCAGCGCGCCTCGTCCAGGATGTCCGGCACCCCGTTGTCGCTTTCGGGAACCCGCAGTTCACCGTCGCCCAGCTCCGCCGACTCGGCGTCCGGCGCGGTCAGGGTGCGCTCGTACGTGGCCATCAGTTGGGCCACCGAGATACCGCCGTTGACCACGTACTTCCCGTGGTCGCCCGCGTCGTACCAGCCGCCCGACACATCGAGCCGGTAGTCGCAGACACCCGGCTGGCACGGGACGTCCGTGTCGCCCTTGTTGGGCGCGACACCGATGTGGCCGGCCGGGCGCGCGTACTCCTCGCCGACGAGGTCCGCGTCGATCTCGATGCCGCTGCGGTTGTGGTAGAAGTACGCCAGCGCGTCGGAGCGGAGCCCGTCGTACAGGTCGTCGCCGATCGCGAACGGCTCGCTGACCTCGCCGTCGACCTCCACGGTGTATCCGTCACCCGCCGTGGTGAGGTCACCGAAGTCGAAGGTGTGGACCCGCTGGAGCGAGCTGGGGTCCTCGCCCTGCGGGGCGGTCCTACCGGTGGCGGCCGTCGTGCCGTCCGCGGCCTTCACCGTCCAGGTCAGCGGCTCGTCGGCGTCGGTGACCACGGTGCCGCCCTTGGGGCCGTGGGGCAGATACCCGACCTGGTTGACGCGGACGGGCGACCCGGTGTCCGGTACGTAGACGGGGGGCTCGGCCCCGCCGCGAAGCGACACGTCGTCCAGGCAGAAGGTCGACGCCTTCTCGCCGCCGCCGATCTGCAACTGCACCGACGCGGCGGGCAGATCCACCGAGGCCGTGAAGGTGCGGCTCACCGGCGTGGCGTCCGTGCCCACCGGGTCCGCGCTGGAGAGCACCGTCGTGTACGGCTCCGCCGCCTCCTGGACCCGGGTCTGGACTGTCAGGGGCTGGGTCGAACTGGCCGTGTAGGCCAGCTCGTAGCTCTCGCCCGCGACGATCGGGACGTCGTTCTGGCCGACGATGACGTCCCAGGCGTTGGACGTGCCGGCGGGGACCTCGGTGCACAGCCGGCCGTCCGACACGGCCGCCGTCGCGTTCGGCGTCCACCACCACGAGGCGGTACCGGCAGCGAAATCGCCGTTGGTGATCTGCTCGGGCCCAGGTTCGGCGGCCTGTGCACCGGCCGTACCGGGCAGGGCCAGGACCGCCGCGCACAGTAAGGCGGCGGCCGAAATCCCGGACACGCGGCGCCCCTTCCGGGGGCGGACGCGCACGGGCCGTGCGGGCAGTGGTGAGGCATTCACCGGGAGGGCCTTTCGTCGACGGAGGCGGTGGGGGGAGCGCGGCTCTCGCGATGCGATGGGAGCGCTCCCATCACAGTGTGAAGGGTGAAGCGCATGTTTCGCCAGGGTCATGACAGAGATCGGGGCGGCGGGAACCGTGGTGAGAACCGCCCGGGCCGGGCCGGGACCGCGAGGACTCCGCGATCCGGCCCGACCCGGGTGGAAGGCCCTATGGCTTGTGGGGCCCGTATGGCCTGTATGGCCTGTATGGCCTGTATGGCCCTAGGCGAACGGGATCTTCACGACCGCCGCGTCCGTGCCGGTCTGCACCTGCGAGGTGCCGTTGCCCAGCGCGTTCCAGATCTCCAGCCGGACTGTTCCAGCCTTGAGGTTGCCCAGGCTGCCGGTCACCGCCGCGGTGCCCACCGCCTGGGTGTACTCCTCCCACCCCGCGACCGGGTCGGTCGCGAAGTAGCGGTAGGTCTCGGTCCGGTCGAAGGTGCCGTCGCCGGTGAGGTCGTAGCTGACCCGGACCTGCGGGGCGAGCCCGACCTTCGTACCGGCGTCGACCCGCAGGCGGAACGCGGTGGACGCACCCGCCGCGAGCGTCCCGTCGACCTTCTTGATCTCGTAGACCGTCGGCCTGTACGGCGTACCGTCCCGGTTGACGCCGTCGGCCGAGGCCAGCGTGTCGGCTCCCGCCGCGCCGTCCGTGGCGGTGGTGAGGGTGCCGCCGGACTTCAGCCGGAAGGTGTTCCCGGTGGACGGACCGGGCTCCTCGGGATCGGGATCGGGGTCGGGATCGGGGTCCGGGTCCGGGTCGCCGCCGGCGCCCGTGCCGGTGGCCGTGGAGCGGGCCGGCACCGAGAGGGTCTTGCCGTCGGAGAACGTGACGGTGCGGGCGGTGGAGTCGTAGTTGTGAGCGGCGTAGGTGCGGACGCCGTTCCGGGAGAAGACGGCGGACGTCGGGATGTTCCCGCTGACCGTCAGATCGGGTGCGCCCAGGCTGTCGAGCGTGGTGATCCAGTGGTAGGTGTGCGCCTTGGACTCACCCTGCTCAGGGGAGTAACCCCCGTTGCCCGCATCCCACTTGGCCTTGGCCGCAGCGGGGTCGGCCAGCGACTCGAACTCCCACAGGAGGTCGCGCCACTCGACGGCCGGTCCGCCGTTCTCCCTCTCCATCTCGGCGATGTTCCGCTTGATGGCGGCCTTCTCCCGGGCCAGGTGCAGGGATCCACCGGTGACGGGGAGGACATTGATGCCGTGGATCTCCTCCGGGTTCGCGGTCCACCAGGTGGAGTACGCGCCGCCGCTGCCCCACACCATGCCGACCGTGTCATGCCCGAAGGTGCCCGGGAAGACCTGCTGGTCGGCATCGAACCAGTACTGCGTGATCGCCTCCGACTCGGTGGCCAGCAGGTAGCTGCCGAGGTCGCGCAGGCCGGTATCGCCCGTCGCCGCGCCCCACAGGACGAGCCCCGCGCTGAGGTTGATCGACTCCGACGACGACTCCTGGTTGTTGCCAGCCGCGAAGCCCTGGTGCCCGGAGGCCCAGCTGTGGCCCGCGTACACGTCGAAGCCGCGCAGGAACGGGTACGCGGAGTCGGTGCGGCTCGGGTTGGCGGTGTCCCGCACCAAGGTCTTGACCATGGTGCCCCAGGCGGAGTCGGCCGCCCACGCCTGGTCGTACTGGGCGACGATCGCCGCCGCGTAGACGTAGTAGCTGTAGTGGAAGTGGTGGTCGTTGAGCTCGGTGTCGCTGCCGTACGAGGCCGGGTAGCCGGTGAGGGTCTTCCAGTCCTTGTCGTAGCTGAACTCACTGGCCCCGCCCGCCGTGAACCACTCCTGGAGGCGGCCCTTCATCAGGCCGAGCAGCTTGTCCCGGATGGCCGTCTGGCCGATCTGGTCGGCCACCGGCACCAGCTGGGCGAGGCGGCCGAGCGCCTTGCCGGTCCAGTAGGTGTCGGCCGCCCCTACGAGCGGGTCGGAGGCGTTCGCCACCTCGTTCAGATAGCCGGTCAGCCGCGCCTTGTCGACGCCGGTGGACGCGGGCAGCGCGGGCAGCACGCCCTGGTTCTTCTGGCTGGTGGTGAAGGAGGCGGACTCCCGGACCTTCATGGTGCCGCGCGGGGAGACGTACGTGTACGGCGTGAGCGCATCGGAGGTGTGCAGCCACTGGTGGCGGTACAGCGCCTGGAGCGTGCCGCGCTCGGTGCCCTCCTTGGCCTCCGTGGTCAGGCTGTAGGTGGCTTTGACCGTGCCGCCGGTGGACTCCCAGGCCACCTTGGAGCCGGTGACGAAGCTGAAGGCGTACTTCCGGTAGGTCGCGAGCGCGTCCGTGGACGGCAGCACGGCGAGCGAGAAGTAGTCCTTGCCGCCGAGCCCGGCGGTGATCGCCGTGCCGGAGACGTTCCAGTCGCTGCCGGTCGGAGCGAAGAGGGCGTAGTGGTGGCCGGCGACCGTGATGCCGAGGACGTTGCCGTTGTCCGCGAAGACGGTGGGGGTGCCGGCCGTGGTGATGCGGGCGTCACCGCCGGAGCCCTTGGCGTACACGAAGGGCATGCCGTGGCCGATGGTCGTGCGCAGGGTGCGGGTGCCGTCCGACCAGTAGGGGGTGACGGTCCAGTCGGACCAGTCGTCGGCCTTGGTGTCCGGGGAGTTCAGCCCGTTGAGGCCGACGGTGAGGTCCGCCTTGTGCGCGTACTCGTACTGGCGGCCCTCCCCGACGATCGCGGGCGTGGTCGGGTAACCGACCTCCAGTCCGCCGGAGGTCGCCTGGTAGGTCAGCGGGTGCCCGTACATCGGGGTGGAGTACGGGTTGTCGCCGTACCGCTGGTAGGCGAGGGAGGACCACCAGTCGTTGGTCGGCACCGGCCTGTCCTTGGCCGCCGCCGTGAGCTTGGGCGTGACCGGAGCTCCGGTGTTGGTGGTGGGACCGGAGGTACCGGCGGGGCGGCTGTCGGTGTAGCTGCCGGAACCCGCGGGGATGGTGGCGGCTGCCGCCGGGGACGCGGCAGGGCCCAGGCCTACGGCGGCCAGGGCGAGGGTCAGGACCGCTGCGGCTGCGGGTCTGGAGAGTGAGGCTTGCATGGGGCAGCACCTCGTCACGGGGGGTGGAGAGCTTTGAGAGCGCTCTCAGATGCCAAGGAACGTAAAACTTTTAAAACTCCGGGTCAAGAGAGCTGACAGATACGGGAGTTGGGCGTAACGCATCGTTGCCATGCATTCGAGTGTTGACGGGAAGAGGCCCCTGGCAAGGTGCTCCGGGCTCAGAGGGTGGCCGCGGTGCTTTACGCTCCTGCCTGCACGGACCGTCCGCGCCCGTGTCCCGTGCAAGGCCCCGAGGTGCCGAATGACGCGTTCCCGCTGGTCGTTGCTGGTGCTCGCCCCGCTCGTGTGCACTCTCGCGGGCTGCGGGAGGCTCGCCGTCCCCCCGACCCCCAAGGGCGAGCCGATAGGGCTGTCCCTGCCCCAGGCCGCCGTTACGTGGACCGACGAGCGGGGCGGCAGGCTGGAGCTGAAGCCGGACGGAACGATCACCGCCGACCACGTCTGCAGCGACTACGACATCATCGACGGCACCGACGAACCCAGATCGGGATCGGGCACCTGGGAAATCCAGGCCGATGGGGACGGGACCACGGTCCAGGTGTCGTTCCGGGATGCCGGCGAGGAGAGCTGGTACGCGGCGCTGCGCAACGGCGGGACGCTCAAGCTCTGGACCTACGTGGGCGACCCCGACGAAGGCAAGCCCCTCTGCATACTGGCCGCTCCCGCCGGGTGAGACACCCGCAGCACGCAACGACGCCGCCCCCCGGGAACGGATCCCGGGGGGCGGCGTCGCACGGATACTGCGGTACTGCGGTACTGCGGGGTGCTACGGGTCCTGCATGGAGCTGCTGATCCGAGGATCAGAAGTCCATGTCACCGCCCGGCATGCCGCCCGGAGCGGCCGCAGCGGCCTTCTCCGGCTTGTCGGCGATGACGGCCTCGGTGGTGAGGAAGAGCGCGGCGATGGACGCGGCGTTCTGCAGCGCGGAGCGCGTGACCTTCGCCGGGTCGATGATGCCCTCGGCGATCATGTCGACGTACTCGCCGGTCGCGGCGTTCAGGCCGTGCCCGATCGGCAGGTTGCGCACCTTCTCGACGATGACGCCACCCTCGAGACCACCGTTGACGGCGATCTGCTTGAGCGGGGCCTCCAGCGCGAGCTTCACGGCGTTGGCGCCCGTGGCCTCGTCACCGGTCAGGTCGAGCTTCTCGAAGACGGCCGAGGCCTGGAGCAGAGCCACGCCACCACCGGCGACGATGCCCTCCTCGACGGCGGCCTTGGCGTTGCGCACCGCGTCCTCGATGCGGTGCTTGCGCTCCTTGAGCTCCACCTCGGTGGCGGCGCCGGCCTTGATGACGGCCACGCCGCCGGCCAGCTTCGCGAGGCGCTCCTGGAGCTTCTCGCGGTCGTAGTCCGAGTCGGAGTTCTCGATCTCGGCGCGGATCTGCTTGACGCGGCCCTGAACCTGGTCGCTGTCGCCGCCACCGTCGACGATGGTCGTCTCGTCCTTGGTGATGACGACCTTGCGGGCGGTGCCGAGCAGGTCGACGCCGGCGTTCTCCAGCTTGAGGCCGACCTCCTCGGAGATGACGGTGCCACCGGTGAGGATGGCGATGTCGCCGAGCATGGCCTTGCGGCGGTCACCGAAGCCCGGAGCCTTGACGGCGACGGACTTGAAGGTGCCACGGATCTTGTTGACGACCAGCGTCGACAGAGCCTCGCCCTCGACGTCCTCCGCGATGATCAGCAGGGGCTTGCCCGACTGCATGACCTTCTCGAGCAGCGGAAGGAGGTCCTTCACGTTGCTGATCTTGGAGTTGACGATCAGGATGTACGGGTCGTCGAACGACGTCTCCATACGCTCCATGTCGGTGGCGAAGTACGCCGAGATGTAGCCCTTGTCGAAGCGCATACCCTCGGTGAGCTCGAGCTCCAGACCGAAGGTCTGGGACTCCTCGACGGTGATGACGCCTTCCTTGCCGACCTTGTCCATCGCCTCGGCGATCTTGGCGCCGATCTCGGTGTCGGCAGCGGAGATGGAGGCCGTCGAAGCGATCTGCTCCTTGGTCTCCACGTCCTTCGCCTGCTCCAGCAGAGCGGCGGAGACGGCCTCGACGGCCTTCTCGATGCCACGCTTCAGAGCCATCGGGTTGGCACCCGCGGCGACGTTGCGCAGGCCCTCGCGGACGAGCGCCTGGGCGAGAACGGTGGCGGTGGTCGTACCGTCGCCGGCGACGTCGTCCGTCTTCTTGGCGACCTCCTTGACCAGCTCCGCACCGATCTTCTCGTACGGGTCCTCGAGCTCGATCTCCTTGGCGATGGAAACACCATCGTTGGTGATCGTGGGCGCGCCCCACTTCTTCTCGAGGACGACGTTACGGCCCTTGGGGCCGAGGGTGACCTTGACGGCGTCGGCGAGCTGGTTCATCCCGCGCTCGAGACCGCGCCGTGCCTCCTCGTCGAACGCGATGATCTTGGCCATGTGAAGTGGTCCTCCCGGACAGGGGTGGATTTCTCCGGACCGAGAGGCGCCCGCGACGGACGGCCAGCGTGCGCGGTGGTTCATTGCTCCACCGTGCCTGCGGGCCTCACCGGCCCGGTCCAAGTTTCTGTCACTCTCACCTGGAGAGTGCTAACGCCAATGATTAGCACTCGACCCCAGAGAGTGCAAGCGCCTTCCAGGGGAACCGCGGACGCACGCGGGGCCCGTACCCCGGTGGGAGGTACGGGCCCCGCGTGCGTGAGTAGTGTCGTCGGACGACCGCGCCGAGCTCAGCCGACGGCGAGCTTGACCATGTCGGCCTGGGGCCCCTTCTGGCCCTGCGAGATCTCGAATTCAACTCGCTGACCCTCTTCGAGGGTGCGGTACCCGTCCATCTGGATCGCGCTGTAGTGGACGAAAACATCCGCACCACCGTCGACCGCGATGAAGCCGTACCCCTTCTCCGCGTTGAACCACTTGACGGTGCCCTGAGCCATGCCTAACTCCCCTATTACTGGCCCTTGCACGAGCACCGCACTTCGCGGGCCCGGGTCAGAACTCACCCTCCGACAGGAGAGGGTGGCGTGCGCCGGAACGCGTCGACCGCGGCCGAATGTATCTGCCCAACTGCCCTCTGCAACAGGTCAATCGGACGAGAATTCTGGGCACACGTGATCGCACGCATTGGGGGAATTCATAGGATTCCAGGGCAAGTCGGGCCTGACAAAGGCCACTTATGCCTCAAGGAGTTCACGTACTTTGGCTGCTTCTTGTCGCGGCCGGGCGCATTCTCATATGCGGGCGGCATGGGCAGCTGCGGGGACTTCCCCAACTGTACCGCGCTCAACCATGCAGAATGGCCCCCTCCGCTTCTATCGCGGAGGGGGCCACGGTGCTCACACTGCGCAATGCGCGGGATCAGCCTCCGGCGACGGCCGGGATGATCGAGACGCCCGCGCCGTCCGGGGTGACCGCGTCCAGGCCGCCCTCGAAGCGCACGTCGTCGTCGTTGACGTACACGTTGACGAAGCGGCGCAGCTTGCCCTGGTCGTCCAGGACGCGGGCGCCGATGCCCGGGTGGTTCTGCTCCAGGGAGGCGATGACCTCGGAGAGGGTCGCGCCCTCCGCCGGGACCTCGGCCTGGCCGCCCGTGTAGGTGCGGAGGATGGTGGGGATACGGACCTTGACGCTCATGTGGGTGCCTTCCTTCGGTCTCGGGTGGTCAGAAGCTGTTGTCTTACTCCGGTTGGGATCAGGTCGAGGGGGCTGGTGCCTTCGGATCCAAGGCGGAGGAGGGCGTCGACGCGGAGCGTCGGCAACCGACGACAACGCCGGAGACGGAGGTGCCAGCCCCCTCGACCCCCGACCGGGGTAAGACAACAGCTTCTCAGTTGGCGGCGGCGAGGCCCGCGTCGCGGAACGCGTCCAGGCTGGGCCGGATCGTCGCCGACAGGCCGGTCGTGGGGGCGACCGCGTCGAGCGTCTTCAGTCCGTCGCCGGTGTTCAGGACGACGGTGGTGAGGGACGGGTCCAGCAGGCCGGCGTCGATCAGCTTCTTCGTCACGCCGACCGTCACCCCGCCCGCGGTCTCCGCGAAGATGCCCTCGGTGCGGGCCAGCAGCTTGATCGCGTCGACCACCTGCTCGTCGTTCACGTCCTCCACGGCGCCGCCGGTGCGCCGGGCGATGTCCAGGACGTAGGGGCCGTCGGCCGGGTTGCCGATCGCCAGGGACTTGGCGATGGTGTTCGGCTTCTGCGGGCGCACGACGTCGTGGCCGGCCTTGAAGGCGGCGGAGACCGGGGAGCAGCCCTCGGCCTGGGCGCCGAAGATCTTGTACGGCTTGTCCTCGACGAGGCCGAGCTTGATCAGCTCCTGCAGGCCCTTGTCGATCTTCGTGAGCTGCGAGCCGGACGCGATCGGGATGACGATCTGGTCGGGCAGCTGCCAGCCGAGCTGCTCGCAGATCTCGTACGCCAGGGTCTTGGAGCCCTCGCCGTAGTACGGCCGGAGGTTGACGTTGACGAAGCCCCAGCCCTCACCGAGCGGGTCGCCGATGAGCTCCGAGCAGAAGCGGTTGACGTCGTCGTAATTGCCCTCGATGCCGACCAGTTCGCCGCCGTACACCGCGGCCATGACGACCTTGCCCTGCTCCAGGTCGTGCGGGATGAACACGCAGGAGCGGAAGCCGGCGCGGGCGGCGGCGGCGCCCACGGCACCGGCGAGGTTGCCGGTGGAGGAGCAGGAGAGGGTGGTGAATCCGAAGGCGCGGGCGGCCTCGACGGCGATGGCGACGACACGGTCCTTGAAGGAGTGCGTCGGGTTGCCGGAGTCGTCCTTGACGTACAGACCGCCGGTCACGCCCAGCTCGCGGGCCAGGTTGTCGGCCTTGACCAGCTTGGTGAAACCGGGGTTGATGTTGGGCTTGTCCGCCACATCGGAGGGGACGGGCAGCAGCGGCGCGTAACGCCAGATGTTGTCGGGGCCCTCGGCGATGCGCTTCTTCAGCTCTTCGGGGGAGCCGCTCGGCAGGTCGTACGCCACTTCGAGCGGCCCGAAACAGGACGCACAGGCGAAAATGGGACCGAGCTCGAAACGCTCGCCGCATTCGCGGCAGGAAAGCGCTGCGGCGGGACCGAGGTCCACGGTGGAAGAATTGGTGTCGGCTGCAACTGTCTGCACGGCCATGATGGCGGAGGCCCTTTCTCCTCATCTTCCTTGCGACGTATTTCGCCACAAGACGGAATTGGCACCTTCCCCACCGTGACCTCGCGGTCGGCAGGAGGGTTGCCGGGACTTCAACGGGCCGTTCCCTCAGTCCCTCTGGATGAGCGCTATGGCACCGGACCATGGATCCGGGCGTTTATTCGCGGACCGACCCCGACATGCGAGGGTCATCCGCGTTGTTCAAGACTGTAACCGAAGCACCGGACGGTTGAGATAGTCGTCCGAACCGCGAGATGGATCACATACAGGGAGTATCGACCGTGCTGGAAGAGGTGGAACGCTGGCTGAGCAGGCGTTCCTGGTCTGCTGCCGACCGCCCGCTGGACCGGCTCACCGCCGCCCGCGCGCGGGATCCGCACCGTTCGCGCGTGAGCGTCGTCCTGCCCGCGCTGAACGAGGAGGAGACGGTCGGCGCGATCGTCGCGGAGATCCGGCGCGAGCTGATGGAGAAGGTGCAGCTCGTCGACGAACTGGTGGTGATCGATTCCGGTTCCACCGACGGCACCGCCGAGGAGGCGCGGCGGGCCGGCGCCCGGGTCGTGCACCGGGACGCGGTTCTCCCCAGGATCCCCGCGCTCCCCGGCAAGGGCGAGGTCCTGTGGCGGTCACTGCTGGTCACCAGCGGTGAGATCGTCTGCTTCGTCGACGCGGACCTCAAGGACTTCTCCGCGGACTTCGTCTCCGGGATCGTCGGCCCCCTGCTGACCGACCCGTCGGTGCAGTTCGTGAAGGCCATGTACGACCGCCCGCTGGGCGAAGCCGCAGGCCAGGGCGGCCGGGTGACCGAACTGGTGGCCCGCCCGCTGCTCAATCTGCACTGGCCGATGCTGGCCGGCTTCGTCCAGCCGCTGGGCGGCGAGTACGCGGTGCGGCGCTCCCTCCTGGAACGGCTCCCCTTCCCCGTCGGTTACGGAGTGGAGCTGGGCCTGCTCGTCGACGCACTGCACACGGTCGGCCTGGACGCGCTGGCGCAGGTCGACGTGGGCGTACGCAGACACCGCCATCAGGACGGCCAGGCCCTCGGCCGGATGGCGGCCACGATCTACCGCACGGCGCAGCTGCGGCTCTCCCGGGGGGCCCTCGTACGTCCCGAGATCACCCAGTTCGAGCGGGGACCCGGCGGATTCGTGCCGCACACCCATGCGGTGGACACCGAGGAGAGGCCGCCGATGCGGGAGATCGCGGAGTACGCGTCACGGAACGCGGCGTAACGGTTCTTCTGCGCCCGGCTCCACACCCGGCTCCGCACCCGCCCCACGCCCGTCTCCGCACCCGCTTCACGTTTGGCGGCTTCCCCGACGGGCTAGGTTCGGGTACATGGTCTCCGAGCACGCCGCCCAGGTCCTCGTCGCGTCCAACCGCGGCCCCGTGTCGTACGCACTGCGGGAGGACGGCACGCTCGACTCGAAACGGGGCGGGGGCGGGCTCGTCTCCGGCCTCAGCGCCGTGGACGACAAGCTGTGGGTGTGCGCCGCGCTCAGCGACAGCGACCGCGAGGCGGTCAGGCGCAGGGTCTCCGAGCCCGGGGTCCGGATGCTCGACATCGACGCCGGGGTGCACGCCGACGCGTACAACGGCATCGCCAACTCGGTGCTCTGGTTCGTCCACCACATGATCTACGAGACGCCGGTGGAGCCCGTCTTCGACGCGGAGTTCCGCAGGCAGTGGGCCTCCTACGAGGCGTACAACCGGGCCTTCGCCGAGGCGCTCGCCGAGGAGGCGGGCGAGGGCGCCTCGGTCCTGGTGCAGGACTACCACCTCTCGCTGGTCCCGGGCATACTGCGCGAGCTCCGCCCCGACCTGCGGATCGGCCACTTCTCGCACACCCCCTGGGCTCCCGTCGACTACTTCCGGCTGCTGCCCGACGACATCGGCGAGCAGCTCCTCAAGGGCATCCTGGGCGCCGACCGGGCCGCGTTCCTGACCCGCCGCTGGGCGGACGCCTTCATCGGCTGCTGCACGGAGATCCTCGGCGGCACCGGCCGCACCCGGATCGGGGTGCACGAGCTCGGCGCCGACGCGGACTTCCTGCGCCGCCGCTCCCGTGAGGCGGACGTGGACGACCGGATGGAGATCCTGCGGGAGCAGGTGGGCGCGGACCGGCGCACGATCGTGCGGGTGGACCGCACGGAGCTCTCCAAGAACATCGTCCGCGGCATGCACGCCTACCGTGCGCTGCTGGAGGAGCGCCCCGAATGGCGCGAGCGCGTGGTCCACGTGGCCTTCGCCTACCCCTCGCGGCAGGACCTCGCGGTCTACCGGGACTACACGGCGGAGGTCCAGCGGGTCGCCGACGCCATCAACGCGGAGTACGGCACGGAGGGCTGGACCCCCGTCCTGCTCCACGTCGACGACGACTTCGCCCGCTCCCTGGCGGCGTACCGGCTGGCGGACGTGGCTCTGGTCAACCCGATCCGCGACGGCATGAACCTGGTCGCCAAGGAGGTCCCGGTCGTCTCGGACCACGGCTGCGCACTGGTGCTGTCCCGGGAGGCGGGGGCGTACGAGGAGCTGGGCGAGGACGCGATCGTGGTCAACCCGTACGACGTGTCGGCCACGGCCACGGCGCTGCACGAGGCGCTCACCATGGACCCGGGCGAGCGCGGCGCCCGCACGAAGCGCCTGGCCGCTGCGGCGACGGCGCTGCCGCCGCAGCAGTGGTTCCTGGACCAGCTGGACGCGCTGCGGGCCTAGTCCTTCGTGATCCGCCGGGCGATCGAGTGGAGCAGCTCCGCCACCGCCACCGGGCCCGGCAGCACCAGGTCCGCGCGCTCGGCGAGTTCGGGGACCTCGGTGCCGCTGCACACGAGCAGGCCCTTCGTCCCCCGGGCGCGGAGCTCCTCCACGGCGGCGTACGCGGCGAGGTCGCCGAGGTCGTCGCCGGCGTAGAGCACGGCCTCCGCGCCGGTCTCCTTCACGTACTCCTCCAGCGCCACGCCCTTGTCCATGCCCGGCGGGCGCAGCTCCAGGACGAGGCGGCCCGGTTCGACGATCAGACCGTGGCGGGCGGCGAGGTCCCCGAGGGGCCCGCGCAGGGCCTCGAAGGCGCCCTGCGGGTCGGCTGCGCGGCGGGTGTGCACGGCGACCGCGCGGCCCTTCTCCTCGATCCAGGCGCCCTCGCCGACACCGGTCCCCGCCAGCACGGCGGGGAGCTCCGCGAGGGCGCCCTCGACGCCGGGGTCCGGGGCGGGGGCGTGCACGGTGGCGGTGGCGGCGTCCCAGCGTTCGGCGCCGTAGTGCCCGAGGACGACGAGATGATCAAGCCCGGCCGCCCCGGCGAAGCCGCCGTACCGCACGGCGGTGTCGGCCGGCCGCCCGGTGATCACGGCGACGGCGGCGACCTGCGGGGCGAGCGCGGAGAGGGCGGGGAGGACATCGGGGTGCGCCCGGGACTGCTCCGGGTCCGGGACGATGTCGGCGAGCGTGCCGTCGAAGTCCAACGCGACGACCGCACGCCGGGGCCGTTCGAGGAGCGCGGCGAGGCCGTCACGGCCGGCCTGGCTGGACGGGGTCGGGAGGGGACGTACCGGATTACCCATACCCCGAGCGTATCGGCGCCCACCGCCCACGGGACCACATCAAGCCCCGCCGGCGATTGAGGCGACCTCGAACAGCAGCCCCATCAAGCCCCGCCGGCGATTGAGGCGCGGGGTCCGGGGCAGAGCCCCGGAACGGGCCCGGCCCGGACCGGCGGCAGCCTCAGCGCCGCCCCCGCCTCGCCTCCCGAACCCTCCGCAGGCGGTTCACCGTCACCGGATCCGCCTCCAGCGCACGGCGGTCGTCCAGCAGCGCGTTGAGCAGCTGGTAGTAGCGGACCGGCGAGATCCCCAGCTCCTCCCGGACCGCCCGCTCCTTCGCGCCCGGCCCCGCCCAGGACCGCCGCTCCAGGGCCAGCACCGCACGCTCCTGCCCCGAGAGCGGGGCGGCGGAGTCGGCCGGTTCGTCGGAGGAGGCGGAGGGGGAGGCGGAGGCGGTCATATCAACCAACCTACCTACTCCGCGCTCTCCGCCTGCCGGGCCTTCGACGCGATCTCCACGAGCACGCTCTCCGGGCTGCCCCCGGGCTCGACCGCGGACCCGATCTTCTCCTTGATCGTCTCGCTGGCCTGCGCCCACGACGTCTTGCCGAACGGGTACAGCTGCGAGTTCGGCAGCGCCGAGAGGAACTCGTGCAGCGACTTGTGCTTGCTGTCGGCCTCCATCGCGGCGGACGCACTGCTGGTCACGGGCAGCAGGTCGTACTGGTCGGCGAAGGACAGCACGTTCTCGTCCGTGTAGGCGAAGTCGAGGAACTTGCCTATCTCGACCCGGTGCCCGTTCTGCTTGAAGCCCATCATCCAGTCGGCCACACCCATCGAGCCCTTGGTCGGCCCGTCGATCCCGGGCAGCGGGACCATACCGACCTGGACGCCCTTCTTCTCGGCCTCCTGCATCAGCGTCGGGTGGCCGTTGAGCATGCCCACCTCGCCCTCGGTGAACGCCTCGAAGGCCTTCGCCCGGTCGAGCTTCCCCGGGGCGACGGGCCCGGTGAGGCCCTTGCCGACGAGGTCCTTCTTCAGCCACTGGAAGGTCGTGATGTTGGCCGGGGAGTCGATGTCGTAGTTGCCGACCTCGTCCGTGTAGCCGCCGCCCCCGCTGAGCAGCCACATCAGGGTCTCGGCCTGGGACTCCTCCGGGCCGAGCGGCAGGGCGAAGGGGTAGGTCACGCCGCGCGCCTTGAGCGCGGTGGCGTCGCTCTGGATGTCGTCCCAGGTCTGCGGGGCGCCGAGACCCGCCTTGGCGAACAGGCCCTTGTTGTAGAAGAGGAGCCGGGTGCTGGCCACGAACGGAAGCCCGTACAGATTGCCGTCGACCTCACCCGCGTCCGTCAGCGAAGGCAGGAAGTTGGACCCCGTACGGATGGCTATCGTCTCGTCGGCGGTGTAGAGCTTGCCCGCCTTGGCGTAGTCGGCGTACGCCCCGATCTGCGCGATGTCAGGGGCCTCGCCGGCCTTCACCATCTCGGCGACCTTGCGGTCGACGTCCTTCCAGGAGTAGACGCTGACCTCGACCTTGATGTCGGGGTTGGCCTTCTCGAACTTCCCGGCGACGTCGTCCCAGTACTTCTGGGAGCTGTTCTCCGCATTGGTGCCGTAGTCGGCCGCGACCAGCCGCAGCGTGACGTCGCCTCCGGGGTCCGAACCGCACCCCGACAGCGTTGCCGTCATACCGAGTGCGGCCACCACCGCGGTCAGACCCACATAGCGCCGCTGCACAGCCCTTGCCCATCCCTAACGTTCCGGTCGACGCGGACGTCACCGCTCCGACGACGAACCCGCGATCCTGCTACACGCCGACGCGGAGGTCTACACCACCGGTCCAGCAAACCGGCAATCTAGCAGGACCGTTTTGTATGGGTGCTCAACAAACCTCGATAGTGGACTAGACCTTTTAGGGGTCGGCGGGCGAAACTGTCTCCGTGAGACACGTCATCGCCCTCGATGTGGGCGGCACAGGAATGAAGGCCGCCCTGGTCGGGGCCGACGGCACCCTGCTCCACGAGGCGCGCCGGGCCACCGGCAGGGACCGTGGCGCCGAGGCCGTCGTGGAGACGATCCTGGGCTTCGCCGCGGATCTGTACGCGTACGGCGAGGAGCACCTCGGCGAATCCGCCGTCGCCGCGGGCGTCGCCGTACCGGGCATCGTCGACGCGGAACGCGGCATCGCCGTCTACGCCGCCAACCTGGGCTGGCGCGACGTACCCCTGCGCAAGCTGCTCGGCGAGCGGCTCGGCGGCATACCGGTCGCGCTCGGCCACGACGTCCGGACCGGCGGCCTCGCCGAAGGACGGATCGGCGCCGGCCGGGGAGCGGACCGCTTCCTGTTCGTGCCGCTGGGCACCGGGATCGCCGGGGCCATCGGCATCGCCGGCACCATCGAGGCGGGCGCCCACGGCTACGCGGGCGAGATCGGCCACATCGTGGTCCGGCCGGACGGCCCGGACTGCGGCTGCGGTCAGCGCGGCTGTCTGGAGACCCTCGCCTCGGCCGCCGCCGTGTCCCGGGCCTGGGCCGCCGCCTCCGGCGACCCCGACGCGGACGCCGCGGACTGCGCGAAGGCCGTCGCCTCGGGCGATCCGGCGGCCCTGCGCGTGTGGCAGGACGCCGTCGACGCGCTCGCCGCCGGGCTGGTCACCGCGCTCACCCTGCTGGACCCCCGCACGCTCATCATCGGTGGCGGTCTCGCCGAGGCGGGGGAAACCTTGTTCACACCACTGCGTGCGGCTGTCGAGGAACGGGTCACGTTCCAGAAGCTGCCTCACATCGTCCCGGCGGCCCTCGGGGACACCGCCGGATGCCTGGGCGCAGGGCTGCTCGCCTGGGATCTACTCTCCACGGAGGTATCCGCCTGATGGCCGGACGCGCAGACAGCACCGTTCTCGCAGGTGCCCGGGTGGTGCTTCCCACCGGCACCGTCGAGAACGGCCGGGTGATCGTCGAAGGCACCCGGATCGCCGGCAGCACGCGGGAGGACACCCGGACCCTCGACCTCTCCGGCCACTGGCTGGTCCCCGGATTCGTCGACATGCACAACCACGGCGGCGGCGGCGCGTCCTTCGCCACCGGGACCGCCGAGGACGTCCTGACCGGGGCGCGGGCGCACCGCGAACGCGGCACGACGACCGTCGTCGCCTCCACCGTCACCGGTGACATGGACTTCCTGGCCCGCCAGGCCGGTCTGCTCTCCGAGCTGGTCGAACAGGGCGAGCTCGCCGGGGTCCACTTCGAGGGCCCCTTCATCTCCCCGTGCCGCAAGGGCGCCCACAGCGAGGAGCTGCTCCGCGACCCCGACCCCGCCGAGGTCCGCAAGCTGCTCGACGCGGCACGCGGCACCGCGAAGATGGTCACCCTCGCCACCGAACGCCCGGGCGGCATCGAGTCCGTACGGCTGCTCGCCGAGCACGGGGTGATCGCTGCGGTCGGCCACACGGACGCGACGTACGAGCAGACCGTCGAGGCGATCGACGCGGGCGCCACCGTGGCCACGCACCTCTACAACGCGATGCCCGCCATCGGCCACCGCGACCCGGGCCCCGTCGTGGCGCTCCTGGAGGACGAGCGGGTCACCGTCGAGCTGATCAACGACGGGACGCACCTGCACCCGGCCGCCCTGGAGCTCGCCTACCACCACGCGGGCGCCGGCCGGGTCGCCCTGATCACCGACGCCATGGACGCGGCCGGCGCGGACGACGGCTTCTACGAGCTCGGGCCGCTCGCCGTCGAGGTCAAGGACGGGGTCGCACGGCTCGTGGAGGGCGGCTCGATCGCGGGCTCCACCCTCACCCTGGACACCGCGTTCCGCAGGGCCGTGACCATCGACCGGATCCCCGTCGACGACGTCGTCCGGTCCATCTCCGCCAACCCGGCCCGGCTCCTCGGCCTGTACGACCGGGTCGGCTCGCTGGAACCTGGCAAGGACGCCGACCTCGTCGTCCTGGACGCGGACTTCGCGCTCAAGGGCGTCATGCGCCGCGGCGAGTGGATCGTGGAGCCCCCGCTCGGATGACGGCGGCCCCCGGCAACGGGCGGTTGAACACGTAACGAAGAGACGGCGGTTGTCCCGGAGACCTGGGACGGCCGCCGCCTCTTTGGCATGATCACCGAGGACAGCGCCGCGGGGAGACGGCGCGTGGGTACGGACGACCAAGGAAACCGGGGGCCGGTACAGGTGATACTGACCGTCACACTGAACACGGCACTCGACCTGACCTACGCCGTCCCCGCCCTCGTCCCGCACGCCAGCCACCGCGTCCACGAGGTGACCGAGCGCCCCGGCGGCAAGGGCATCAACGTGGCCCGGGTGCTCGCCGCCCTCGGCCACTCCACCGTGATCACCGGTTTCGCCGGCGGCCCCACCGGAGCGGTCCTGCGCGAACTCCTCGGCGCACTCCCCCACCGCCCCACCGACGCGCTCGTCCCCGTCGCGGGCAACACCCGCCGCACCCTCGCCGTCGTCGACCGCACCAGCGGTGACACCACCCAGCTCAACGAGCCGGGCCCGCACATAGGCGCCGGCGAATGGGCGGCCTTCCTCGGCACGTTCGGGGAGCTGCTCCCCGGAGCCGAGGCCGTCGCGCTCTGCGGCAGCCTGCCTCCCGGCATCCACGTCGGCGCGTACGCGGAACTCGTACGGCTCGCCCGCGCGGCCGGCGTGCCCGTCCTCCTGGACACCGGCGGCGAACCCCTGCGCCGGGGCATCGCCGCCCGCCCCGACCTGATCAAGCCGAACGCCGACGAGCTGGCCCAGCTCACCGGCGCCCGCGAACCCCTGCGCGCCACCCGCGACGCCCGCCGCCGGGGCGCGCACAGCGTCGTCGCCTCGCTCGGCCCGGACGGACTCCTCGCCGTCACCCCCGACGGCGTCTGGCGTGCCGCACCGCCCTCCGCCGTACGGGGCAACCCGACGGGCGCGGGCGACTCCGCCGTCGCCGGGCTGCTGTCCGCGCTGGCCGAAGGGCTCGGCTGGCAGGACCGGCTGACCCGCGCGGTGGCCCTGTCCGCGGCGACCGTACTGGCCCCGGCGGCCGGGGAGTTCGACCGCGCGGCCTACGAGGACCTGCTGACCCGCGTCACCGTCGAACAGCACGCACCGGCCGCCTGAACGGCCCCCCGAACGACCGCGTCCCGGCTCGCACGGGGCGATGACCGGGACGACAGTGGTGCGCGTGCGCCTGGGGCTACTTCTCGACGTGGCCCGACTTCAGCGACAGCTGGTCGAGGTTGGCGTCGCACGAGTCGCCCTCGTTGCACGAGAGCATCAGCGAGTTCGACCCCTTCTTCAGCTGGACCCAGGCGTACGTCCTGGTCCACCCCTTCTCCAGATCGCCCTCCGCGGCGTGCGCGAAGTTCTTCATGTTGATGGAGCGGGGGTCCTCGTCGTTGACCGTCAGGGACGTCTTGGCGTCCTTGCCCGGCACGCCGTACGTCACGAACAGCGTGTACGCGCCGTCCTCCGGCACATCGACCGTCCAGGTGGCCGACCGGCCGACCTCGTTGAGGCTGATGTACTGGCCGTTCGCGCTCTTGGCGCCCTTGACGGTGTTGTCCAGGGAGGCCGTGCCCCCGAGCGTCAGCGTCGCCGCGTCCTGTTCGGGCAGGTCGACGGGCTCCTGGGAGGCGTCCGCCGACTTCTCCGGCTTCGGGGACTCCTCGACCTCGTCGGCCGGGCCCGCCGACGAGCCGGCCTCGTCCTTCTTGTTGTCGCCGTCGTCGCCCGTCATCAGCGCCGCGCCGATACCGATGAGCACGACCGCGACCACGGCGACGGCCGCGATCAGCAGCGCCTTGGTGTTCGGGCCGCCACGGCCGGGACCGGAGTTCCTGCCGTCGCCGCCGTACGCCCCGGACTGGCTCTGCGCCGTGGGGGCACCCCCGGGGTACGTCTCCGGCGCCGCGTACTGCGGGTTCGGCTGCCCGTACTGCTGGGGCTGCTGGCCGTACTGCGGCGGAGGCTGCTGGCCGTACGCCTGCTGCGGCGGGACCTGCCCGTACTGGCGCTCACCGACCGTCCGCACCTGGTTGTACGACGTTCTGGGCACGCCGGGCTGCGCGGCCGGACCGGGGTAGCCGTAGCCACCCTGCCCGGGCGGCTGTGCGCCCGCCGCCTGCCCGTCCGCGTACAGATAGCCGAACGGATCGTCGTCCTCGGGCTTGCTCGCGCCGTTGTTTCCGGCCGTCATCCCTGGGTCACTCCTCACCATGTCGCCAGCCGTCGCCGACCGGCCGAGCCTACCCCGAACGGAGCATGCGTCGAATTGCCCTCGGCACCCCGGAAAACCGTGCGGTGCACGGGAACGGCCGGGGCGTGAACGTCAGCCGGCTCTGCGGTGAACCTTCGACCGGGACCGCTTCTCCACGTACATCCGCTGGTCGGCGGAGTGCAGGACCTCTTCCTCGGTCATGCCGCACTCGGCCCAGCCGATACCGAAACTCGCCCCGACCCTGACTGCCCGGCCGTCCACCCGGATGGGCGGAATGATGGCGTTACGCAAGCGTACGGCCAGATCCGCGGCATCTGCCGCCCCGAGACCGTCCGCGAGGACGACGAATTCGTCACCCCCGAGCCGCGCGACCGTGTCACCGTCCCGTACGCAGGTCGTGAGCCGCCGGGCGACCTCGATGAGAACCGCGTCACCCGCGTGGTGCCCGAAGCGGTCGTTGATGGACTTGAAGCCGTCCAGGTCGCAGAAGAGCACCGCGAGCCCCTTGGTCCCGTCGTCGCGGTCCGCGTCGGGCGCCACGATGTGCACATGGTGGTCGTAGGGGCCGACGCCCGGGGCGGCCTCCCCCTCGTAACCGTCCGCCCGATAGGCGTGCGCCGGGCTCTCCACATCGCCGTAGGCCGCGTCGAGCGCCTCTATGGCGCTGGAGGTGACCGAGTGAGGCCTCTCACACAGCCGGGCGCCGAGCCGGGAGCGCAGTTCGGCGCTGTTGGGCAGACCGGTCAGCGCGTCGTGCGAGGCGCGGTGCGCGAGATGCAGCTCGTTGCGCTTGCGCTCCTCGATGTCCTCGACGTGGGTGAGCAGGAAGCGCGGGCCGTCGGTCGTGTCCGCGACGACGGAGTTGCGCAGCGAGACCCACAGATACGTGCCGTCCCTGCGCCCGAGCCGCAGCTCGGCCCGCCCGCCCTCGGCGGACGTGCGCAGCAGGGTGCCGATGTCCTCGGGGTGGACGAGGTCGGCGAAGGAGTAGCGGCGCAGGACGGAGGCGGGGCGCCCCAGGAGGCGGCAGAGCGCGTCATTGGTCCGCAGCAGCCTGCCGTGCTGGTCGCCGCCCATCTCCGCGATGGCCATGCCGCTGGGGGCGTACTCGAACGCCTGGCGGAAGGACTCCTCGCTGGCCCGCAGTGCCTGCTGTTCCCGTTCGAGTCTGACCAGGGCGCGCTGCATGTTTGCTCGGAGACGAGCGTTACTGATCGCAATGGCCGCCTGGGAGGCGTACATCTGGAGGGCCTCACGGCCCCAGGCGCCGGGGCGGCGGCCGTTGCGCGGCCTGTCGACCGAGATGACCCCCAGGAGGTCCAGACCTCCGCCGGAGGCGTACATCGGGGCGTAGAGGCGGTCCAGGGGGTGCCACTCGTCCTCGAAGCGGGGCTCGGGCCCCTCGGTGTGCCACTGCGGTACGTCGTCGTCGAGGAGCACCCAGCCCTCGGTGTGCGGTATGAACCGGAGCTCGTCCCAGGCCTCGCCCATGGACAGCCTGCGCTCCCAGGACGCGCGGGAGCCGACACGGCCGGTGATCAGGGATTCCGCGGCGCTGTTGCCGGCGAACGCGGCGACCACCAGATCGCCGTCGGGGCGGACGAGGTTCACGCAGCCCAGTTCGTAGCCGAGACCGGCGACGATGCCGTCGGCGACGGACTGCAGCGTGTCCGCCAGGCTCCGCGCCGTGTTGAGATCAGCGACGGCCTGGTGCAACTGCCGCATGGTCGCAAGACGGACGTACGGCTCCGACTCGGCCTCCATTGCTCGCACTCCCTGAGACCTCGACAGCAACTCCAGGTTTCATATCGACGTACTTGTTGCACTGTCACGGCCACTGAATCACAGTGAGCTGTGCACCCGGTACACAGGGTCAACAAATATTGCTCTCTGTGACTCAAGTCACAACAGATGGTAAAGACCTTCGGCCGCACCTCCAGGCACCGCCGTTCTTTGCCGAACGCAAATCGGCACACGTGGGGCCCTGGTCCTAGGACCCGGCTGGTCCCCTGGGCCGATGCGACGGCGTGTACCGCGGCACTAGCGTGCCCCGTGTGCTGCAGAAGACTCCCCTCGCCCCGCGCCCCGAAGCCGTCCCCCATGCTGAAGGGGTGAGCAACGACGAATTCCGCGCCGCCCTGTCCCGTCTGGCGGCGGGCGTGGTGCTGATCACCGCCCAGGAGCCACCGCTGGACGAGGACGGCAGGGGCGAGGACGTCGGGATGACGGCGACCGCCTTCATGTCGGTGTCGCTGGACCCGCCGCTGGTCATGGTGAGCGTGCGGAACGACTCCCGGATGGACGACCTGCTGGCCGAACAGCCCCGGTGGGCGGTGTCGGTGCTCGCGGAGAGCCAGCGGCAGATCGCCGGACGGTTCTCCATGAAGGGGCGGATCAGCGACCGGCTGCTGTTCGCGGACCTCCCCTGCATACGGGGCGACGCCACGGGAGCGTTCCTCGTGGACGGGGCACTGGCCGCCCTGGAGTGCGAGACGGAGCAGCGCGTCCAGGCCGGCGATCACACGCTGGTGATCGGACGGGTGCTGACGGCGTCGCTGCCGAACACGGACGGCGAGCCGCTGACGTACTTCAAGGGCCGCTACCGGCAGCTGGGCTGAGCGGCACGCGCTCGCCGAGTGGTTCACCGGCGCGCCCTCGCCGTGAGGCCGCGGCTACCAGTCGCGGCCGGAGCGCCCGCGCTTCGTGTCGCCGCGCTGCTTCTTCTCGCGCAGCCTGCGCTCGTTGATGCCGCGCGGGATCTTCTTCTTGAGACGCGGCTTCGGCGGGGGCGCGGTGGCCTCCGCCAGGAGCGCCGCGAGCCGCACGGCGGCCGTCTCACGGTTGCGCCACTGGGAGCGGTGCTCCGAGGCGCGTACGGACACGACACCGCCGACCAGCCGGCTCGCGAGGCGTTCGAGGGCGCGGGCCTTCCACACCTCGGGCAGGGACTCGGTCGCCGCGAGGTCGAAGCGGAGCTCCACCTGGGAGTCGCTCGTGTTGACGTGCTGCCCGCCGGGCCCCGAGGACCGCGAGAAACGCCACATGAGTTCGGCCTCCGGCAGGGAGACCGAACCGCGGATGACATAGGGCCCGGACATGACACCCATGTTCCCTGGCGCGCGACCGGTTCGTCACCTTGTTTTGCGAGCGTTCGGCCAGAAGTTCGGCAAAGAAAGTAAAGCGAGCAGGAACCTCGTGGTCTCTTGTCTGCGTTAGGACGGGTGACGGTAGCTTTCGTGATGGCACGAAGCCCGCACACGACGAGGAAAGGGACTTCCCATGGCTGTAAGCCTGTCCAAGGGCGGCAACGTCTCGCTCACCAAGGAGGCCCCGGGCCTGACCGCCGTCACGGTCGGCCTCGGCTGGGACGTCCGCACCACCACCGGCACCGACTTCGACCTCGACGCCTCGGCGATCGCGGTCAACACCGCCGGCAAGGTCTACTCCGACGGCCACTTCGTCTTCTTCAACAACAAGGCGACGCCGGACCAGACCATCGTCCACACCGGTGACAACGTCACGGGCCAGGGCGAGGGCGACGACGAGCAGATCAACGTCAACCTCGCGGGCCTCCCGGCGGACATCGACAAGATCGTCTTCCCGGTCTCCATCTACGACGCCGAGGCGCGCAGCCAGAACTTCGGCCAGGTGCGGAACGCCTTCATCCGCATCATCAACCAGGCCGGCGGCACCGAGATCGCCCGCTACGACCTGAGCGAGGACGCCGCCACCGAGACCGCCATGGTCTTCGGCGAGCTCTACCGCAACGGCGCCGAGTGGAAGTTCCGCGCCGTCGGCCAGGGTTACGCCTCCGGCCTGCGCGGCATCGCCCAGGACTTCGGCGTCAACCTCTGACCCGGCGTCACACACGCGCTTCCACGGGAGCCCCCGTACCGACTGCGGTCGGCCGGGGGCTCCCGTGCGTCCGCTTCACATAGCGGACACGGACGCGCCCCATTCGGACAAGAACTGGTCAAAAACTTGTGAGGCAATTGTCGGCGTCCCGTCAAAGTCGTTCATTCGGTGGCACGCTCTCCGCTCGTAACCCCCACAGGAACGAGCAACGGAGAAGGCATGACCCCCCACATGAACACCCGTCGCGCCGCCGCCCTGGCCGCAGTTGCCGCGATGGTCGTCGTCGGCGTCCAGACCGGTACGGCAACGGCCGGTTCCCGCACCGCCGATGACACCGCCTCTTCCTCCGGCACCACGGCCGGTGCCAACGCTCTCGGCGTGAACACGGCCACCCAGCGCACCACCGCCCTGCGGGCCGCCCAGGCCGACGCCACGGCGGCCGCCGAGTCCCTCGGGCTCGGCAGCCAGGAGAAGCTGATCGCCCGTGATGTGATCAAGGACGCCCACGGCACCGTCCACACCCGCTACGAGCGCACCTACGCCGGACTGCCGGTCCTCGGCGGCGACCTCGTCACCCACACCGCCGCCGACGGCACGTCCAAGGGCGTCGACAAGGCCACCGACGCCCGCATCGCCGTACCCACGACGCAGCCGAAGCTGAAGGCCGCGGCGAACGCGCGCACCGTCGTCTGGGCGGGCAGCGGCAAGCCCGCCCTCGCGTTCGAGACCGTGAAGACCGGTGTCCAGAAGGACGGCACCCCCAGCCGGCTGCACATCATCACGGACGCCACGACCGGCAAGCAGCTGCACAGTTACGAGGCCGTCGAGACCGGCACCGGCAACAGCCAGTACAGCGGGAAGGTCACCCTCTCGACGACGAAGGGCGGTTCGGGCTTCGAGCTGACCGACGGCGACCGGGGCGGCCACAAGACGTACGACCTCAACCAGGGCCAGACCGGCACCGGCGCCCTCGTCACCGACGACGACGACACCTGGGGCGACGGCACCGGCGACGACCGCCAGACCGCGGCGGTCGACGCCCACTACGGCGCGGCGACGACCTGGGACTTCTACAAGTCCGAGCTCGGCCGCGACGGGATAGCCGGCGACGGCCGGGCCGCGTACTCCCGCGTCCACTTCGGCACCGGCTACGTCAACGCCTTCTGGGACGACAGCTGCTTCTGCATGACCTACGGCGACGGGGCCGACGACAAGAGCGCGCTCACCGCGATCGACGTCGCCGGCCACGAGATGAGCCACGGTCTGACCGCGGCCACCGCCAACCTCGACTACGCGGGCGAGTCCGGCGGCCTCAACGAGGCGACCAGCGACATCTTCGGCACCTCCGTCGAGTTCTTCGCCGACAACGCGACCGACCCCGGTGACTACCTCATCGGCGAGAAGATCGACATCAACGGCGACGGAACCCCGCTGCGCTACATGGACAAGCCGAGCAAGGACGGCGGCTCGGCGGACTACTGGGACTCCGGCGTCGGCGACCTCGACGTGCACTACTCCTCCGGTGTCGCCAACCACTTCTTCTACCTGCTGGCCGAGGGCAGCGGGGCCAAGACCATCGGCGGCGTCGACTACGACTCCCCGACCGCCGACGGCTCCACGGTCACGGGCATCGGCCGCCAGAAGGCCTACCAGATCTGGTACAAGGCGCTCTCCGTCTACATGACGTCGAGCACCGACTACGCGGGCGCCCGCGACGCGACCGAGAAGGCAGCCACCGACCTGTACGGGGCCGACAGCACCGAACTCGCGGCCGTCCAGGCCGCCTGGACCGGCGTCAACGTGAAGTAGCGCCACGGAACCCGGGAGCCGGTCCGCGTCCGCAGGCCGGCTCCTCGGCACGAGGCCGGACCCCATGGGTGAGGCCCTCATCACCCCGTTCATACTCGTCACTTGACCAGGCAGGGCGGGGCGAGGATTTCACACCATGGGACGAACGGGAACAGACCACATCAAGCGCCGCCGGGCGTGGCTGGTCACGGCCGGCGTCTGCGCGCTGGCCGTGGTGGCCGGCGTGACGGTGGCAACCAACACCAACGTCCTGGGGCCCCGTGACCTGTGCGACGGGTGGTTCAGCGGCGAGGACGCCGGGAAGAGCCTCGACGGCTTCGGCCGGGTGACCGGCAGCACCGACAACCTCGGAGGCTGCACGGTGGAACAGTCCGGCTGGCTGCCGGGCACCACGGACGCGAAAATCCGGCTGTCGGCCGCCTCTGTCACCCCCGCCCACCCCTTCGGCCGGTCCGGGTGGAAGGCCTCGGGTGCACAGAACATCCTGCCGGGCGAGCTGCCCGGCGCCTTCGACACGGACGGCAACGGCTGGGTGGCCCTGCCGTCCGACTGCGGCCCGATCGGCGCCGCATGGGCCAAGGGCGACCGCACGGTCCTGAACGTCGTCACCGAGCGGGGGGACGCCGACCCGGCAGAACTCGCCCGACTGACCCGGGCCACAGCCCGTAAGCTCGCCGCCGATCACGACTGCGCGCCTGCCGACTCAGCTGCGGGGAACGCCTCGGCGGACCTCATCCAGGCGTCCGCTCCCGCCAAGAGCGACCCTGCCACGGTGTGCGGCCTGGACGGCTTCTCCCTCGGCGCCAAGGCTCCGGCGGCCAGTCCTCTGCGGGAGCAGACCTCGGGCTCCCGCGACGACGCCTGGTTCTGCGACCTCTCCCTGCACCAGCCCGCCACCGGGCTGCCCCGGGACGACGACCGAGAGCCGTTCGCCCGGCTCGCGGTCGTCCGTAACCCCGAGCTGCTGCTCTCGGCGAAGGAGCGACACTTCGACCATGCCGTCTGCGGCGGCAAGGAGACATACTTCGCGACAGACATCGCCGATTACGTGTACTCCCCTGACACCCCGGAGGAGAAGGCCGCGGCGACCCTGGTCAAGGCATCCGACGTGCAGAACCGCTTCACCGCCGCCGCCCGCACAGCGCTCGACTGCGACTGACCGGACGGCTGCCGCGCTCGCCGGGCCGGGCGTCAGCGGCCGAGCGCGGCGACTCCCGCCGTGGCGAACTTCTCGTCCAGGTCGCCGCTCGGGGCTCCCGCGACGCCGACGCCCGCCACCGGGGCGCCCTTGACCTGTACGGGCGCGCCGCCCGCCAGGAACAGGGTGCCGGGGATGTCCTTCAGGTTCGGGGCCTGCTCCAGGCGCTTGACCAGCTCGGAGGTGGGCGCGTTCCAGGAGACGGCGGTGTACGCCTTCTCCACGGCGGACTCCGGGGACTGCGGGCCCGCACCGTCGCCGCGCAGAGTGACGAGGGTGTTGCCGTTCCGGTCGACGACCGCGACCGAGACGCGCTGGTTCTCCTTCTTCGCGGCGTCCAGGGCGGCCTGCGCGGCCTTGGTCGCGGCGGCGATGGTCAGGTGGGTGGACTGCTGGAGGTTCCGGTCGGCGGTGTCGGCCTTCACCGCGGCGGCGGGGGTGGAGGCGTTCGCGGACATCGCGCCGAAGGTTCCGGCGCCCAGGGCGCCGACGGCGACGGCACCGGTCAGGACACGGGTGCGCAGCGACATCTTCTTCATGGTGGTCCCCTCGGGTGTTCTGCGGCTCGGCTCCCAGCCGTCCGGCTTCCTGTATCGATCCTCCGGCCGGATCCGGGCCCGCACGGTCGGCGTACCGGCTGGAAGCCGCACCCGTGTCGGCCGACCGCCCTGTCAGCCGATCGGTTGATGCGGAGGGGGCGCCGGGGGGTGACCATGGGGGTGCGCACGGGGATACGCATGGGCGTCCGCGCAGGTCAGCAGTGCGGCGACAGGACAGCGCAGGTCACGGACGAGGGAGCGCGGGGTACGAGGTGCGGCGGAACGGAACCGGGCCGGGCGCAGCGGGCGATCCGGATGCCCGGTGGCTGGCCCTCCTCATGCACGCCGCGTTCTTCCTGCTGCTCGGCGCCTCGCTCGCGCGCTTCCTCATGCGCCACCCCGGCGAGGCCCGTACCCCTTGGATCATCGCCCTGTCGGCCGTGCTCGCCGGGCTGTACCTCCTCGGCCCGGTGCTCGGCTCCCGGCCCACACCACGCCGCCTGACCTGGCTCGGCGCCCTCGTCGTGGTGTGGATGGTCCTGGTCGTCCTCGCGCCGAGCTTCGCGTGGTGCGCCGTCCCGCTCTTCTACACGGGCCTGCGGATCCTGCCGCCGCGCGCCGCCCTGGCGCTCGTCGCCCTGCTCACCGTGTTCGTCGTCGCCGCACAACTGCGGCTCGCCAGTGGCTTCGACCCGAATCTCGTCCTGGCCCCGCCCGCCGTCGCCGCCGTCGCGACGGCCGTCTTCGTCCATATGCAGCGCCAGGCCGTACGCCAACGCGACCTGTCCGTACGTCAGCGTGAGCTGATCGACGACCTGCTGCGCACCCGTCGGGAACTGGCCGCCACCGAACGCCGGGAAGGGACCCTCGCCGAACGCCAGCGGCTGTCCATGGAGATCCACGACACCTTGGCCCAGGGCCTCTCCAGTCAGCAGATGCTGCTCCAGGCCGCCGACCGCTCCTGGGACGCCGACCCGGCCACCGCACGCCGCCACGTCCTGACGGCGACCGGCATCGCGGAGCGCAATCTCGCCGAGGCCCGCCGCTTCGTGCACGACCTCGCCCCCGCCGACCTGGCGGAGGGCGGCGGGCTGGAGGCGGCGCTGCACGCACTCGCCGCCCGGGAGACCGACCGGTCCGGCGACGGCCCCACCGTCCGCTGCCATGTGGAGGGCGTCCCGGCCGCACCGCTGCCCGACCGGGTGCAGTCGGCGCTGCTGCGGATCGCGCAGGGCGCCCTCGCGAACGTCACCGAGCACGCCGAGGCCACCGTCGCCGCGCTCACCCTGACCCACCTCGGCGACCGGGTGGTCCTCGACATCGCCGACAACGGCCGGGGCTTCGACCCGGACCGGCCGGCACCGCGCCCGCCCGCGGACGTACGCGGCCACGGGCTGCCGGCGATGCGGGCCCGGGTGCGGCAGCTCGGCGGCACCCTGACCGTCGAATCGGCGCCCGGGGAAGGCACGGTGCTGTCCGCCGCCGTGCCCCTGCCCCATCCCGCCGCCCCGTCGGGCCCACAAGCCCCACCGGAACCGTCAGCCCCGTCAGCACCGTCAAACCCGTCAGCCCCGGAGGGACAGGCATGACTCCGCCCGTACGCATCCTGCTCTGCGACGACCACGCCGTCGTACGGGCCGGGCTGCTCGCCCTCCTCGGCGGCGAACCCGACATCGAGGTCGTGGGCGAGGCGGGCAGCGGCGAGGAGGCCGTCGCCCTGGCCGCCCGGCTCGGCCCCGACGTCGTCCTCATGGACCTCCAGCTGGGCCCCGGGATCGACGGCGTCGAGGCCACCCGGCGCATCGCCGCCGCCGGGACCGCACACGTCCTCGTCCTCACCACGTACGACACCGACGCCGACATCACCCGCGCCATCGAGGCCGGGGCCACCGGCTACCTGCTCAAGGCCGAACGCCCCGAGGAACTCTTCGCCGCGATCCGCGCCGCCGCACAGGGCCGCACCACACTCTCCGCCCCGGTCGCCGGCCGGGTCATGGCCCGGATGCGCAACCCCCGGCCCACCCTCACCGGACGCGAACTCGACATCCTGGGCCAGCTGTCGCAGGGCCTCGGCAACCGCGACATCGCACGGGCCCTCTTCATCAGCGAGGCCACCGTCAAGACCCACCTGGGCCGGATCTACGAGAAGCTCGGCGTGGACACCCGGGCGGGAGCGGTCTCCGTCGCCAAGGAACAACGGCTGCTCACCTGAGGCCCCGGAGCCGGGCGGCACGGGAGGACCGCACGGCATGACACCATCGAACCGTGCTCGACATCGGCTACTCCCTCTCCCGGCGCTTCCCGGACCCCCCGCAGACCGACTACCGCCGCGCGGACGTCCGCGCCCTGCGGCACGACCTCTTCTCCGGGGACGTCTACCTCGCCGACACCAAGGCCGACCGGGAAGTATCCACAGCCTGGGGATGGGTGCCCGTACTCGACTTCGCCTGGGCGCTCTGCGACATCGTCGAGCAGATCGACCGCGACCCCCGGGGCAACCGCTCGCACCGCCAGCAGTTCGCCGAGCTCGACTTCACCGAGTCGTCCGACCGCATGTTCTTCGAGCGCCGCTTCGGCTGGGTCGACGTCGACGCCGACTGGATGCCCGGCGACGAACCCCCGCTCACCTTCAGCCACTCCCTGCTGCGCCGCGAGGCCCGCGACTTCCTGCACGACCTCATCGCCGACCTGGCCGACATGCACGAAGGCCTCGCCGACAACCCCGTCGTCTGGGACCTCCAGGCCCGCTTCCCCCGCCTCTGAGCGGGCCCGCGCCTACGCCTCCACCCGCACCCCGATCTGCGCCGCGAACGCCGGAGCCAGCTCCATCAGCTGGGACGGGCTGATCACCGCCCCCGCCAGCCGCTCCACACCCCGCGCGATGTCGAGCTCGGCGACCGTCCGCAGATCGACGGACTCCATCCGTACGGAACTGAAGTCGGCGCGCTTCAGCACACAGTCCCGGAACTCCACCCTGACCAGCTGCGCCTCCCCGAAATCAGGCTCCGAGAGCACACACCCCTCGAACACCACGTCCTTGAGCCGCGCCTTGCGCAGATTCAGGTAATCGATCTTCCCGCCCCGCACAAGCACCCGCTCCAGCACCGCTCCGTGCAGCTGCACCCCGCCCAGCCGCGCGTCCAGGACCTCCACATCACGCAGCGACGCCCCCGCGAGATCGGTGCCCACACCCCGTACGCCCGTCAGCACCGAGTCGATGAACCTGGCCCGCACCAGCTCCGTCCGGTCCAGGGCGCAGCCCCGCAGCTCGCAGTCCATGAAGCGCGCCCCGGGCCCCGACGCGTCGGCCAGGTCCGTCTCCTCGAACCGCACCCCGTCGTAGTCCCCGTCGGGCTCCAGCCCCTCCCCGTCGTACGCCACGAGGGACGGCAGCCGGACCTCCGGCCGCCGCGCCCCGGCCACCCCGCCCTTCGCCGCGCCCGCGCTCCTGCTGCTCCTGTTGCCTGTACGTGCCATGCCCCCCATCGTGACGCACACCACTGACACCCCCCGGGTCGGTGTCACAGAACCGGCCGGCCGAACCGTCCTCCGTGCAGAAGCGCCCCTCGTGAGGAGATCCAGCCATGCAGCGCATCCACATCGTCGGCGGCGGCCTCGCCGGACTCACCGCCGCCATCACCGCCGCCGAATCCCGGGCCGCGGTCACCATCCACGAGGCCCACCACACCCTCGGCGGGCGGGCCAGAACCGCGGAGGGCCCCTACCTCACCAACGAGGGCCCGCACGCCCTCTACCGCCGCGGACCGCACTGGACCTGGCTCGAACAGCGGGGGCTCCTCGGCCGGCTCGCCTCCGTACCGCCCCTCGAAGGCACCCGCTTCCTCTTCCACCGTGCGGGCGTTCTGCGCAGGACCCCGCCCCTCGCCATGCTGCGCCTCAGCCGCCGTAACCCCCGCCTGGCCCCCGTCGACGCGGACTTCCTCAGCTGGGCCACCACCCAGGTGGGCGAAGCGGGCGCACGCGCGGCCGCGCACTACATGGGCGTGGCCCTCTTCCACCACGACCCCGGTTCGCTCTCCGCCGCCTTCGTCCAGGAACGGCTGCGCCGCGCCACCGCGCTGCCGCCCGAGGCCCACTACCCCGTCGGCGGCTGGGCGCAGCTCGTCGACCGGATGGCCGCGCGGGCCTGGAACCTCGGCGTACGCATCGAGACCGCCACCCGCATCGGCCCCCGCGACCTGGCCGGACTCCACCGCGGCGGACCGGTGATCGTCGCCACCCAGCTGGACTCCGCCCGCACCCTGCTCGACGACCCCACCCTGACCTGGGACAGCGGCCGGACCGCCCTGCTCGACCTGGCCCTGCGGACCCGGCGCGGCGACCCGTTCATCGTCTCCGACCTCGACTCCCCCGGCTGGATCGAACGGTTCACCGCCCAGGACCCCACCCTCGCCCCAGCGGGCGAACAGCTCATCCAGGCACAGATCCCCCTCGCCCCCGGCACCCCGCGCGCCGACGCCGTCCGCCGCGCCGAGGACCTGCTCGGCCTCGGCTTCCCCGGCTGGCGCGACCGCACCACCTGGCGCCGCGAAGCACTCGCGTCCGGCCGTACCGGCGCCGTCGACAAGCCCGGCACCACCTGGCGCGACCGGCCCGCCGTCGACAGGGGCGACGGGATCCTCCTCGCCGGCGACCAGGTCGCCGCCCCCGGGCTCCTCAGCGAGGTCGCGTTCAACAGCGGCATCGAAGCGGCGGTCCTGGCGGTGGAACTCCTCGGCAGGACACCGAAGAACGCTCCCCGTACAGCAGGGACTCCTTGACCTCAAGCGCACCTGAGGTCCGAGGCTGGTGGTACGCCGACCACCACGCCACCACCCGGGGAGCCCCGCCATGCACGCCATCCGCCTCCACGCCTTCGGCCCCGCGGAGAACCTCCGCCACGAACGGACCGAGGACCCCGTCCCCGCCTCCGGCCAGGTCCGCATCGCCGTCGCCGCGGCCGGGGTCCACCTCCTCGACACCCACCTGCGCGAAGGCAGACCCAGCCCCTACCGGCTCACCGCCGCCGAACTGCCGACCATCCCCGGCCGCGAGATCGCGGGCACCGTCGAATCGCTCGGCGAGGGCACCGACCCCGCCTGGCTCGGCCGCGACGTCGTCGCCCACATCGGCGGCGCCCCCGGCGGCTACGCCGAACTGGCCGTCGTCGACGCCGGGAAGCTCCACCCGCTCCCCGCCGGCCTCGGCCCGGCCGAGGCCGTGGCCATGATCGGCACGGGCCGCACCACCCTGGGGATCCTCGGGTTCACCGAACTCGGCCCCCACTCCGTCGCCGTCGTCACCGCCGCGGCCGGAGGCATCGGCACCCTCCTCGTCCAGTACGCGAAGAACGCCGGAGCCACCGTCATCGGCCTGGCGGGCGGACCCGCCAAAACCGCCCACGCCACGGCGAACGGAGCCGACCTCGCCGTCGACTACACCCTCCCCGACTGGCCGCGGCACGCCCGCGCCCACCTCGAAGCCCTCGGCCGCCACGCCACCGTCCTCTTCGACTCGGTCGGCGGGATCACGGCGCGCGCCGCCCTCGACCTGCTCGGCCCGGGCGGCGAACACCTCGTCCACGGCGCCTCCGGCGGCCAGGTCCTCACCCTCACCGAGGAGGAGAGCACCGCGCGCGGCATCACGTCACGCAACGTCCTCGGCCCCGCCATGATCGAGAAGGGAGGCGGCCTGCGAGCACTGGAGACCCGCGCTCTCGCCGAAGCCGCGGCGGGCCGCCTCCGCCCCGCCGTCCAGCGCTTCCCGCTCGCCGAAGCGGCCGCCGCCCACCGCGCGCTCGAAACGCGCGGCACGATGGGCAAGGTCGTCCTCGTACCGTAGGGAACCAGGGAAGAACCAGGGTGGCCCTCAGACCGCTCCGAGCTCCGCCAGCGCCCCGTCCGTCAGCCGGTACACCGTCCACTCGTCCTGGGGACGCGCACCCAGCGACTCGTAGAACGCGATGGACGGGGCGTTCCAGTCCAGCACCGACCACTCCAGCCGCCCGTAACCACGCTCCACGCAGATCCGCGCCAGCTCCGTCAGCAGCGCCTTCCCGTGACCGCCGCCGCGCCGCTCGGGGCGTACGTACAGATCCTCCAGGTACACCCCGTGCACCCCGCGCCACGTCGAGAAGTTGAGGAACCACAGCGCGAACCCGACGACCTCGCCGTCGTCGTCCGACACCGCCACATGCGCATACGCCGCGGGCCGCTCCCCGAACAGGGCGTCACGCAGCTGCTGTTCGGTGGCATTCGCCTCGTCGAGCGCCTTCTCGTACTCGGCGAGCTCACGGACCATCGCATGAATAGCAGGGACATCTTCAGGAGTGGCTACGCGAATCATGGGGGCAGCCTAAACAGACGGGCAGGCCCCGCGCCCCTCAGTCCAGCCCCAGCAGCCGCCGGCCGATCTCCGCATGGTCCGCCGGAACCCGCCGCGCCCCGCCCCGGATCCCCCACAACCCGTTCTGCAGGACCCGCCCCAGCGTCCACGCCCGTGCACGCTCCCGGTCCAACTCCAGCACCTCGCACAGCAAATCGAACCTCCACAGCACCTCGGACGCGTCGAAGCGCTGGTCCAGCGCCGGGAACAGCTCGAACCCCGGATCACCCGCGAGAGGCTTCGGGTCCAGAGCCACCCACTCCCCCGCCCGGCCCTCCTCCGCGCGCCCGGCCAGGATGTTGGCGTAGTGCAGATCCCAGTGCAGCAGCCGGTCCCCCGGCTCCCCCGCCACCTCCCGCACCGCCGCCGCACAATCCAGCAGCAACCGCCGCTCGTCCGCGTCCGCCAGCGCCGACACCGCCCCGGGCGTCTCCGCCAGCATCCCGGCGACCTCGTCCCCCAACAGCCGCATCCCCGGCGGAGCCGGTACCCGCACCAGCCGGGCCAACGACTCCGCGAGCACCCGCACCGCCTCCCGCGCATCCTCCACCGCGGTCAACGGGCGCCGCTCGTCAAGCCGTTCCAGCAGCATCGTCCCCGTCGCCGCATCGTGCTCCAGCAGCCCCACCACCCCCGCACCGGCCGCACCCCACACCCGCAGCGCGACCGGCTCGTCCACCGTCTCCGCATCCACCATCTGGAGCTTCAGCGCCGCCCCACGGCCATCCGCCTCCCGCACCACCGGAACCACCAGCGCGCACATCCCGCACATCACCGGCCCGTCACACCGCAGCCCCCACTCCTCCAGAAACCTCCCCGCCAGCCCGGGCAACGCATCGGCGAACACCCGCCCCGCCGCTTCCTTGTGCTCACACAGATTCATGACCAGGTCATCCGGAACGTCGATCACGCCGCGATCGTAGAGGTAACGTCCCTCCAGCGACTGGGCTGCACACGGACAAGCAGGGGACACATGAACACCGTCAGTACCGTCAACGGCGGCATTTCCTTCTGGTACGCGCACGAAGGCACCCCCGCCCCACGCGAACCCCTGCCCGGCGACACCACCGCCGACGTCTGCATCGTCGGCGGCGGCTACACCGGACTCTGGACGGCCTACTACCTCAAGAAAGCCGTCCCCTTCCTCAACATCACCGTCCTGGAAGCCAAGTTCTGCGGATACGGCGCCTCCGGCCGCAACGGCGGCTGGCTCTACAACGGCATCGCGGGCCGCGACCGCTACGCCAAGCTCCACGGCCACGACGCCGCCGTCCGCCTCCAGAAAGCCATGAACGACACCGTCGGCGAAGTCATCCGCACGGCCGCCGAGGAGAACATCGACGCCGACATCCACCACGGCGGGGTCCTCGAAGTCGCCCACTCCCCCTCCCAGCTCACCCGCCTCAAGGACCACCACTCCGTCGAGATCGCCTTCGGCGAGACCGACCGCGTCCTGCGCGGCGCCCGCGAGACCGCCGAACACATCCGCGTCTCCGGCGCCGTCGGCTCCAGCTGGACCCCCCACGGCGCACGCCTGCACCCCGCCAAACTGGTCAAGGGCCTCGCCGACACCGTGGAAGCACTCGGCGTCACGATCCACGAGTCGACACCCGTCACCGAGATCAAGCCCAAGCACGCCGTCACCCCGTACGGCACGGTCCGCGCCCCCTACGTACTGCGCTGCACCGAGGGATTCACCGCGGGCCTCAAGGGCCAGAAGCGCACCTGGCTCCCCATGAACTCCTCCATGATCGTCACCGAGCCCCTGCCCAAGGCCCTCTGGGACACCATCGGCTGGGACGGCCGCGAAACCCTCTGCGACCTGTCCCACGCCTACATGTACGCCCAGCGCACCGCCGACGACCGCATCGCCCTCGGCGGCCGCGGAGTCCCCTACCGCTACGGCTCCGCGACGGACAACGACGGCCGGACCCAGCCCGCCACCATCGAGGCCCTGCGCGACCTGCTCGTCCGCTTCTTCCCCACCACCGCGGGCACCCGCATCGACCACGCCTGGTCCGGCGTGCTCGGCGTCCCGCGCGACTGGTGCGCCACCGTCACCCTGGACCGCTCCACCGGCCTCGGCTGGGCCGGCGGCTACGTCGGCTCCGGCGTCGCCACCGCCAACCTCGCGGCCCGCACCCTCCGCGACCTGATCCAGCAGGACTCCGGCCAGGCCGGCCCCACCGACCTCACGACCCTCCCCTGGGTCAACCACAAGGTCCGCCGCTGGGAACCCGAACCCCTCCGCTGGCTCGGCGTCCACACCCTGTACGCCGCCTACCGCACGGCCGACCGCAGGGAATCCGCCTCCCCACGACTCACCACGGACCGCCTCGCAAAGGCAGCGGACCGCATCACCGGCCGACACTGAACCCGGGGGGCCGCCGCTCGAACAAAAAACCAGGCCAGCATGGCGCTGACCTGGTGTTTGAGCCGCCTGTCGGAATCGAACCGACGACCTGCGACTTACAAGATCGCTGCTCTACCAATTGAGCTAAGGCGGCACAGTGCACGCCAAACCGCGCGCGCAAGCCCTCACTCTACACAGCGGCCCGGGCCCGTCTCCACGAAGTTTCACCGCCCCCGTGACCATCCGACCATCCGTGCGTTAAGAGGACTGACGTGCTGTTCCGCATATAGGACAGTCGGGGGGAACGGGCATGACGGACGCAGTGGACCAGCCGGTGCGGGTGACTGGCGAAGAAGCAAAGCGCATCAAACGCGACGCCCTGGGCATCGCCGACCGCACAAAGCACCACGGCCGCGCGTCCACCGCCATGAAGAGCCGGACCAAGCAGCCCGGCACCCAGCAGCGCGTGTACCGCTACCGCTTCTATCCGACTCCGTCACAGGCCGAGCAGCTGGAGAAGACCTTCGGGGCCTGCCGCTGGGTCTACAACGAGGGGCTGGCCCTTCGGACAGGCGCCTGGGAGCGGCATGGGGTGTCGGTGGGGTTCGCGGAGTCGTGCCGTGCGTTGACGGGGTGGCGGCAGGCGTCGGAGACGGGCTGGCTGCGTGAGGTGTCGTCGACGGTGTTGCAGCAGTCGTTGCGGCATCTGGACGGGGCGTTCACGCGCTTCTTCAAGCAGTCGGCGAAGTATCCGCAGCGGAAGAGGAAGCACCGCTCGCGGGACTCGGCGACGTACGTGCGGACGGGCTTCCGGTGGGTGGAGGATCCAGAGCTTCCGGGCACGGGGCGGTTGACACTGGCGAAGCAGTCGGAGCCACTCGATGTGCGGTGGTCGCGGCCGCTGCCGGTGGGCGTGGATCCGGTGAAGGTGTCCGTGATGCGGGACCGCGCCGGCCGGTACTTCGTCTCGGTTCTCGTCGAGGAGCGGATCGAGCCGTTGCCCACCGTGTTCCTGCCGGGTGGGCGTGAGCCGAGGGCGGTGGGGATCGATCTGGGTCTGGCGGCGTTGGTGACGCTGGACGACGGGACGAAGGTGGATCATCCACGGCTCTTGCGGAAGTACGAGAAGGAGCTGGCGCGGTTGCAGCGGGGGCTGCACCGGAAGAAGAAGGGGTCGGCGAACCGGGGGAAGGCCCGGGAGCGAATTGCTCGGCTGTATGCGCTGATCAGCGATGTGCGCAGGGACATGCTGGACCAGTTGACCACCCGCCTCGTGCGCGAGAACCAAGTGCTCGTGGTGGAGGATCTGGCCATCGTGAATCTGCTGCGGCCGGCGACAGGGAGAGGGCGTCGGCGCAAGGCTGCGCTCAGTCGGTCGATCATGGATGCGGCCTGGGGGGAGCTGTTGCGGCAGCTTCGTTGCGCGTGGTACGGCCGGACGCTGGTGATCGTCGACCGTTTCTTTCCGTCGACGCGCCGGTGTTCCGACTGCCACACGAAGGGGCCGTCGCTCGACGTGTCGGTGCGGGAGTGGACGTGCGCGGAGTGCGGCGCCGTACATGACCGGGATGTGAATGCGGCGCGGAACCTCAGGGACGAGGGGATGCGGTTGTACTGGCTGGCGGCCTCCGCGCTGCCGCCGGGGCGGAGGCCACCCTCCGTGATCAAGGCATCGGAGCTGGCAGACGTGCTGCTGGCTGCGTGACGAAGAGCGGTACGGACCGACGGGCCGTCGGCCGTGATGCCTGTGGAGCCCATGTAAGACCGGGCGGGTGTGCCTCTCAGGGGTGCGGTCGGCCGGCAGAGGGCGCTGAAGCAGGAAGTGCCACCACTGGTGCAGGAGCCAAAAAGCTGGTGCTCTGCCCAGGGGCTGCACACGGTCAAAAGTGTGCTGCTCTGCCGACGAATTTTTCGTGACCTTCGGACTACTGACATATTCGAAAACGCCAGGTAGCGTCACCTCAGGTTCACTCCAGTGGACCACACCACTCCCTTACTCGGATCGTCCGGCACGTTCCTGCCGGTGGAGGAGAAGCATCGCTATGGCCAGTGTCACGTTCGACAAGGCGTCCCGCGTCTACCCCGGCTCCACGAAGCCGGCTGTGGACCAGCTCGAGATCGACATCGAGGACGGCGAGTTCCTCGTCCTCGTCGGTCCTTCCGGTTGTGGCAAGTCGACCTCCCTGCGCATGCTCGCGGGTCTCGAGGACGTCAACGGCGGTGCGATCCGCATCGGTGACCGCGACGTCACGCACCTGCCCCCGAAGGACCGGGACATCGCCATGGTGTTCCAGAACTACGCGCTCTACCCGCACATGTCCGTCGCGGACAACATGGGCTTCGCCCTCAAGATCGCCGGTGTGAACAAGACCGAGATCCGGGCGAAGGTCGAAGAGGCCGCCAAGATGCTGGACCTCACCGACTACCTGGACCGCAAGCCGAAGGCGCTCTCCGGTGGTCAGCGTCAGCGTGTGGCGATGGGCCGCGCGATCGTGCGTGAGCCGCAGGTCTTCCTCATGGACGAGCCGCTGTCGAACCTCGACGCCAAGCTCCGTGTCTCGACGCGTACGCAGATCGCCTCCCTGCAGCGCCGCCTCGGCATCACCACCGTGTACGTCACCCACGACCAGGTCGAGGCCCTCACCATGGGTGACCGTGTCGCGGTCCTCAAGGACGGTCTGCTCCAGCAGGTCGACTCGCCGCGCAACATGTACGACCGCCCGGCGAACCTCTTCGTCGCCGGCTTCATCGGCTCCCCCGCGATGAACCTCGTCGAGGTCCCGATCACCGACGGTGGCGTGAAGTTCGGCAACAGCGTCGTCCCGGTCTCCCGTGAGGCGCTCACCGCCGCCGCCAACCGTGGTGACACCACCGTCACGGTCGGCATCCGCCCCGAGCACTTCGACATCGTCGAGCACGGCGGCGCCGCAGCGACCGGCCTCTCCAAGGCCTCCTCCGACGCCCCGGCCGGTCTGGCCGTCTCCGTCAACGTGGTCGAGGAGCTCGGCGCCGACGGTTTCGTCTACGGTGCCGCGCAGGTCGGTGGCGAGCACAAGGACCTGGTCGTCCGCGTCGGCGGCCGTGCCGTTCCGGAGAAGGGCACCGAGCTGCACGTCGTCCCGCGCCCGGACGAGCTGCACGTCTTCGCCACGTCGACCGGTGAGCGCCTGACCGCCTGATCCGTCCGGCCGCCTGATCCGTCCGGCTGCCTGCGCTTCACGCTTCAGCCGCCACGGCCCCGTGTCCTTCCGAGGACGCGGGGCCGTTCGCGTCTCGCGGGCGGAATCGGGTTTCGGATCCGATGGGCTCCGAATACCCCGGCACACCGGTCAGTTCGCCCCGGGGCGTCAACACCCGATTCGAAAGGGTCACTCGAACCATCCCCCGCAGGGGTGACGAAATGTCGCCAAGTCATCACTGCCCGCTACGCTCGCCTGCGTGACCCATACCGCGCGCCGAATCGGCCGAACCCTAGCTTTCGTACTGCCCGTCGTCATGGTTCTGTCCGGGACCCTCGCGGTCACCCGTGTGCAGTGGTCGGGGCAGGACACCGAGACCCAGTTGCTGACCGCCGCCTCGGAGACCGTGTCCAAGCAGGCGAAGGCTCCGGCACCTCAGGACGTTCTGCGGGACAAGCTCCTGCTGGAGCTCCGTGAGAAGGACCCGGGTGTCGCGCTGACGAGCCTCCAGCGCACCGTCGAGGGGCGTCCGTCCCTGGCGAAGCACTGCATGTCGATCGCCAAGGCGCTGGGCAAGGCCGCCGTGGACCAGTACGGTCCGACGCGCGCCCACCGTTTCTCCCGTCCGGTCTGCGACACCTCGTTCGCCTCGGGCGTCGCGCAGTTCAGCTGAGCGGGGCGTGTCCGGGCACGGCATATCGTGCCTGGCATGCATACGTTTCCGACGCAGGCCGTGATCCTGGCGGGTGGTCAGGGCTCGCGGCTGCGCCCGTACACCGATGACCGCCCCAAGCCGATGGTCGAGATCCCGGGGACCGGGACCCCGATCATCGGCCATCAGCTGTCCTGGCTGGCCGCCGAGGGCGTCACCGACGCCGTGATCTCGTGCGGCCATCTCGCCGATGTGCTGCAGGAGTGGCTGGACTCGGCCGATCTTCCGTTGCGTGTCACGACCGTCGTCGAGACCGAGCCCTTGGGCCGGGGCGGCGGTCTCAGGCATGCCGCGGCGCGGCTGCCCGAGCCGTCGGAGCCCTGGTACGCGACGAACGGGGACATCTGGACGCGCTTCTCGCTACGGGAGATGGCGGCGTTCCACGCGGAGCGGGATGCCACCGCGACGCTCGCGCTGGCCCGTCCGCGGATTCCGTGGGGGGCCGTGGAGACGGACGCGTTCGGGCACATCACCGACTTCATCGAGTCGCCGCCGTCGCCGTATCTGATCAACGCGGGTGTGTACGTCTTCGCGCCCGCGTTCACCGCGATGCTGCCGGACCGTGGCGACCATGAGCGGACGACGTTCCCCCGGCTGGCCCGTGAGCGCCGGCTGGCCGGTTTCCCGCTGCCGCACGGGGCTTACTGGCGGGCGATCGACACCGCGAAGGACCTCACGGAGGCGGCGAAGGAGCTGGGCGCCCAGGCGGGCGGCTGACCCGCCTCCGTACGTCGACGAGGGCGGTCACCGGAGCTCCGGTGACCGCCCTCGCGGTGTGTCGTGCGGTCTCAGCCGAGCAGGCCGCCGATGGGGTTCTGTCCTGCGCCGCCGGACGAGCCGCCGTCGGATCCGCCGTCGGAGCCGCCGCCGTCCGAGCCGCCGGTCGTGCCGCCTCCGGAGCCGTCGGAACCGGACGAGCTGGGGCCAGGGTCGCCGGCCGGGGGCTCCTGCGGGGTCGGTGCCTCCGGGGGTGCCTGGCCGGTGCCCTGGGTCTGGCTGGGCGCGCCGGTGCTCGCGCCGGCCGTGGGGCCGGAGTCGCGCCCGGTGCCGGAGCCCGGGGTGGACTCCTCGGCCGACGGGGTGCCGGGGGTGCTGGAGGGTGTCGTCTCGGGGGTGCGGTTGTCCGGGGTGCTGGAGGGCTTGCGCTTCTTGCCCTTGGTCTCCTCGGGGAGCGGGGAGCCGGGCAGCTGGTTGGACGGGTAGCTGTCGGGGCCGGGCACGGTGACGACCTCGGTGGAGCGGACCGCGCCGCCGAGCATGGAGCCGACCAGGAGGGTCAGGCCGACGACGACCGTGGCGACCACGGTGCCGCGGCGCAGGACGCGGCGGCGGAGGTCCCAGATGTCGGAGCGCGGGCCGAGGGTGCGCCAGGCCTCCCCCGCGAGGCGTCCGTCGACGGAGTAGACGGGTGCGCCGGCGATGACGAGCGGGCTCCAGGCGGCGAGCAGGATGATGTCGGTGGTGTCGTAGGTGGCGGCGGTGCGCCAGCTGACCGCCACGAGGACGGCGGCGGAGAGCAGGGCGCCGAAGGCCGCTGCGATCCGCTGCCAGAGGCCGAGGACGGTGAGGACGCCGACGACGACCTGGAGGAAGGCGACGGAGAGGCCGGTGGCGACGGGGTGGGCGAGTCCGAAGTCGCGCAGGGGTTCGGCGGCGGACCAGGGGTGCAGCGAGGTCAGCCACCTGACCATGGAGCCGCGGTCGCCGTCGTCGAAGTAGGCGGGGTCGCAGAGCTTGCCCATGCCGGCGTAGATGGCGAGGAAGCCGAGGATGACGCGCAGCGGGAGGAGTACGACGCCGAGGTTCATCCGGCGGCCGGGGTAGTAGGCGTGCCGGACGGTGTCGTTGGCGTGGCGTCGTTCCCCGGCGGAGGTGGTGCGCTCGGCGTCGGGGTCGTCGTCGTGGGTGAAGTCGTACGGGTAGGGGGGCGGGGTGTCGACGGGGTCGTAGGCGCCGACGGCCTGCCGCATCGGGGGCAGCAGGGGGCCGGTGCGGCCGCCTGCGGCCTGATGGGGCGCCCGGAGTACGGGGTTGGGCTGGGTGTCGTCGAGGCGCGGGATGACCTGTGTGCCGGCGCCCATGTCGTCGTAGCCCGTGCCGAAGCCGCCGCCCGGGTGGGCGTCGAGGTGGCCGGCGGTGGAGTTCCGTACGGCCTGGAGGAGCCCGGTCGCTCCGGGGTCGCCCGGCTCGGACCTGCCGCTCCAGACGACGGGAGTCCGCCTGCGGCTGCCTGCGCCGCTCATGGCGGGGATCCTGGCCGGTCCGGCGGGGCCCGCGTGGCGCAGCCGGGTGCGTTGGCCCGGGGCGAGCTGCACCCGGAAGCTGGCGTGGTTGACGATGACCTGGGCGGGGTCGCTGGCCACCTTCGTCATGCTCAGGGCGGGTTGGTCGTCGAACCGAGGCGTTCTGGTGTCCACACTCATCTAACCGAGTGACGTGTGATTAGGACACTGCCTTGACGGGTCCGAAGTGTCCGAGACCCGTCAAGATCCGGACAACCTGTGGCGTACGGGCGCTCCCGTACGTCTGTCGTACGTCAACCGCCGCAGCTCATGGGGACGTTGAGCGCAGGGGAAGGGGCGCGGCCGGCCTGACGGTTCGAGGGCCGCCAGGCCGCGAGGGACCCGTGCGTTCCCGGTGCCGGGAGACGTACGGCGCCGGGGGGGTCAGGCCCTGCGGCGTGCCACCTCGTAGAGCACGATGCCCGCTGCGACTCCGGCGTTCAGGGATTCGGCGCCGCCCGGCATGGAGATCCGGACCCGGTAGTCGCAGGTCTCGCCGACGAGGCGGCCGAGGCCCTTGCCCTCGCTGCCGATGACGATGACGACGGGGCCCGCCAGGGCCTCCAGGTCCTCGACGGTGTGCTCGCCGTCGGCGGCGAGGCCGACGACGGTGAGGCCGGCCTTCTGGTAGCCCTCCAGGGCGCGGGTCAGGTTGGTGACGCGCGAGACGGGCGTACGGGCCGCGGTGCCGGCCGAGGACTTCCAGGCTCCGGCGGTCATGCCGGCCGCGCGGCGCTCGGGGACGACGACGCCGTGGCCGCCGAAGGCGGAGACGGAGCGGACGATCGCGCCGAGGTTGCGGGGGTCGGTGACGCCGTCGAGGGCGACGATCAGCGGGTCCTCGTTGTTGTCGTACGCGGCGGCGGTGAGGTCCTCCGGGTGCGCGTACTCGTACGGCGGGACCTGGAGGACGAGGCCCTGGTGGTTCAGGCCGTTCGTCATCCGGTCGAGCTCGGGGCGCGGGGCCTCCATGAGGTGGATGTTGCCGCGCTCACCGGCGAGCTGGAGTGCCTCGCGGACCCGCTCGTCGTTGTCGATGTACTGCTGGACGTAGAGGGTGGTCGCGGGCACGCCGTCACGCAGTGCCTCGAAGACCGGGTTACGGCCGACGACCATCTCCGACGTGCCCTTGGCGCCACCGCGGCGCGGGGCGGGGCGGCGGGAGGCGGCCTGCTTGGCCTGGGCGTTCGCCACCCTGTTCTTCTTGTGTCCCTTGCGGGCGGAGGCGGGCGGCGTCGGTCCCTTGCCTTCGAGACCACGGCGTCGGTTACCGCCGCTGCCGACCTGCATGCCCTTCTTGTTGGACGTGCGGCGGTTCCTGCGCTGGCTGTTCCCGGCCATGACCTACCTGTTTCGTTGCTTCAGAAAAACGTCGTCAAGTGAAAGTGTGCCGCCCGGATGGCCGGGCGGCACATTTGCGCTGCTCACGCATGGTGCGAAGGTCCGCTCAGCGCGGTCCGAGTGTCCACCGGGGGCCGCTGGGGCTGTCCTCGATGACGAGGCCGGACTGGTTGAGCTGGTCGCGGATGGCGTCGGCGGCGGGCCAGTCCTTGCGTTCGCGGGCGGACTGCCGCTGGTCGAGGACGAGGCGTACGAGGGTGTCGACGACGCCGTGGAGGTCTTCGCCGCGGTCGCTCTCGCCGGCCCAGTGGGGGTCGAGCGGGTCGAGTCCGAGGACGCCGAGCATCGCGCGGACCTCGGCGAGGCGGGCGACGGCGGCTTCCTTGTCGTCGGCGGCGAGGGCGGAGTTGCCCTGGCGGACGGTGGTGTGGACGATCGCGAGTGCCTGCGGGACACCGAGGTCGTCGTCCATGGCCTCGGCGAAGGCGGGCGGGACCTCGGCGGCGGCCTCGACCGGTCCGGCCTTCTCCACCACGCGCTGGACGAAGCCCTCGATCCGCGCGAAGGCGGACTCGGCGTCGCGCAGCGACTCCTCGCTGTACTCGATCATGGACCGGTAGTGCGGGGTGCCGAGGTAGTAGCGCAGGACGATCGGGCGCCAGGCCTTGACCATCTCGCTGACCAGCACGGAGTTGCCGAGGGACTTGGACATCTTCTCGCCGGCCAGGGTGACCCAGCCGTTGTGCACCCAGTACTTCGCGAACTCGTCGCCGAAGGCCTTGGCCTGGGCGATCTCGTTCTCGTGGTGCGGGAAGATCAGGTCGATGCCGCCGCCGTGGATGTCGAAGGCGCTGCCGAGGTACTTGTGCGCCATGGCGGAGCATTCCAGGTGCCATCCGGGGCGGCCGCGGCCCCAGGGGGTCTCCCAGCTGGGCTCGCCGGGCTTGGTGGCCTTCCACATGGCGAAGTCGCGCTTGTCCCGCTTGCCGGTCTCGTTGTCGCCGGAGGGCTGCCGGAGGTCGTCCAGGTCCTGGTTGGAGAGCTCCAGGTATCCCTCGTACGAGCGGACGTCGAAGTAGACGTTGCCGTCGGCCTCGTAGGCGTGGCCGCGCTCGATGAGGCCGCGCATCATCTCGACCATCTCGGTGATGTGGCCGGTGGCGCGCGGTTCGTACGTGGGCGGGAGGCAGCCCAGGGCGTCGTAGCCCGCGTTGAACGCGCGCTCGTTCTCGTAGCCGATGGCCCACCAGGGGCGGCCCTGCTCCGCGGACTTCTTGATGATCTTGTCGTCGATGTCGGTGACATTCCGGATGAACGTCACGTCGTACCCGCGGTATTCGAACCAGCGGCGCATGATGTCGAAGTTCAGTCCGGACCTGATGTGCCCGATGTGGGGGGCGGCCTGGACAGTCGCGCCACAGAGGTAGATCGAGACACAACCCGCTGTGAGCGGGACGAAGTCGCGAATCTGCCGGGCGTTGGTGTCATGCAGGCGAATAGTCACCCCTCAAGGGTAGTGGGCCCGCACCAGTGCCCAGCGCACCCTGTGGAAAACGTGTCACAACTAATCGGTGACGGTGGCGCCTGGCTCCGGCGTGCGCCGCCCGGCGGACAGGGTCAGGGCGAGTCCCGCACCGGCCAGGGGGACGGCGGTGAGCACCGTCCACAGGACGGGCCCGGGGGTGTCGAGGAGCGTTCCGGTGGCGGCGCTGCCGACGAGGACGGCGAGGCCCGACACGGAGGACAGTGCTCCGGTGGCGAGCCCGAGCCGGTGGTCGTCGACGAGGTCGGGTACGAGTCCGCGGGCGGCGGGGACCAGCAGCATCTGGCCGAGCGTGAGCAGGACGACGAGCGTGGCGGCGGGGAGCAGTCCGGCGGGCCCGTCGGGGGTGAGGGGTACCGCGGCGAATCCGGTGGCGACGACGGCGAGCCCCGCGACGAGTGCGGTGCGGGGCGCGAGGCGGTGGGCGGACCAGCGGGTCAGCGGTAGCTGGGCGACGACGACGAGCAGGGAGGAGAGCGCGAAGAGTGCGCCGAGCGCGCTCTGGGAGCCGGTGGCGCGCTCCACCTCGGCCGGCAGGGCGAGATAGAGCTGGTTGTAGGAGAGGAGGTAGCTGCTGTAGGTGAGGCAGAGCACGAGGAAGGGCCGGTTGGCGAAGACCTCGCGGGGCAGGACGGCGCCGGTGCCGGGGGTGCGGGCGCGGCGGGGCCGGTGGGGCATGAGGCGGGCGTGTCCGGCGAGTACGCCGACGAAGACGACGGCCCCGGCGATGCACGCCGTGCGGAAGTCGCCGCCCAGGAGCAGCAGCAGGCTGCCGAGGAGGGGGCCGAGGAATGCTCCGGCCTGGCCGGCGGCGGAGAAGACGGCGAGCACCTGGGCGCGTGGCGTCCCGGTCGCGGTCTCGTGGGCGACGGCGGCCCGTGCGGTCTCGGATTCGACGGCGGGTGAGAAGAGCGCTGCGGCGAAGCCGATGAGGAGGACGGCGCCGATGACGGTGGCGGTGGTGCCGGCCTGGGCGAGCCAGCAGAATCCGGCGATGCGCAGGGCGCAGCCGGTGAGGACGACGGGGCGGGGGCCGTAGCGGTCGGTGAGGGCGCCTCCGACGACGAAGAGGCCCTGCTGGCTGAAGGTGCGCAGGCCGAGTACGAGGCCGACGAGCCAGCCCGCCATGCCGAGTCCGTCGCCGAGGTGGGTGGCGAGGTAGGGCAGGACGGCGTAGAAGCCGGTGTTGAAGGCGAACTGGGTGGCGGTCAGGAGCCGGAGGTAGGGCTTCAGCGCGGGCGTGCTCCCGGTGGCCGTCGTCATCGGTGCCCACGGCTGCGTACGGCCGCCGAGGTCAGCACCGCGAGTGCGCCGAGGGCGGCGAGGGCTGTGGCGGGGGCGAGGACGGCCCAGGGGGCGCGTTCGGCGTAGGGCATGTTCTCGGAGAGCATGCGGCCCCACTCCGGTGCGGGGGCCGGGGTTCCGAGGCCGAGGAAGCCGAGGGAGGCGAGGGCCAGGGCGATGGCGGGGATGCGCAGGACGGCGTGGCGTACGACGGGCGGGAGGACGCCCGGCAGGATGTGGCGGCGCAGCCGGTGCCATGGCCCGGCGCCGAGGGCGTGGGCCACGGTGAGGTGCGGGGCGGCGCGTTCCTGGGCGTACAGCGCGGAGGTGTGGGCGGCGAGCGGGGCCCAGGCGACGGCGGCGACGGCTGCGGCGGCGCCCCAGGGGCCGGGGCCGGCGATGCCCGCGACGACGAGGCCGGCCAGGACGGCGGGCAGGGCGTTGGCGGTCTCGGTGAGGGCCCAGGCCCGGGCGAACCCGGCGAGCAGCCCCAGGAGGAGGGTGACGGCGCCGACGGCGATCGCGGTGAGCACGGTTCCGGCCGCGCCGTGGCCGAGGCGGGCGAGGATGTCGCGGCCCAGGGAGTCGGTGCCCAGCGGATGGGCGGCGGAGGGGGTCGCGAGGCGGGCGGCGGTGTCGGCGTACAGCGGGTCGCGCAGGAGGCCCGTGAGGACGACGGCGGCGAGGAGGGCCCCCAGGACCAGCGCACCTGCGGTCACGGTGCGGCGGGTGGGGAGGGGCGGTGCGACGAGCGGCGGGAGGGCGCCGTCGGTGCGTGCGGGGCCGAGCAGGGCGCGGGAGGCGAGGCGGGCGGCGAGTCCGGCGGCGACGCCGAGGAGGAGCAGCAGGAGTACGCAGGCCTGGAGGACGGGCAGGTCCTGGGCGAGGGCGGCGGCCAGCGCCGTACCGCCGAGCCCGGGTATGGCGTAGAGCGTCTCGACGGCGACGGCGCCGCCGGTGAGTCCGACGACGACGAGGCCGAGCTGGGGCAGCAGTGCGGGCAGGGTGCGGCGCAGGGCGTGGGCGGCGATCCGGTGTGCGGGCATGCCGTGGGCGGTGGCGGCGCGCGCCCAGGGTTCGGCGAACGCGGCGGGCAGTGCGTCGTCGAGCAGCCGCCCGAGGAGCGCGCCGGCGGGGACGCCCATGGCGAGGGCGGGCAGGACGAGCTGCTCGGGCCCGCCCCAGCCGAGGGCGGGGAACCAGCCCAGCTGTACGGCGATGACGGTGGCCAGGACCGCGGCGAGGAGGAATTCGGGCAGGGCGGCGAGCACGGCCGCGCCGACGCCGGCCCGGGTGGTGACGAGTCGGCGGCGGGCGCCCCGGCGGAGCGTTCGGGCGGCGAGGGCGAGCGCCAGGAGGGCGGCGACGGCGAGCGAGGCGCCCATGAGGGTGAGGGAGACGCCGAGGGCGGAGGTGACGTCGGGGCCGACGGGCTGTCCGGAGACCCAGGACTCCCCCAGGTCGCCGTGGAGCAGTCCGGACGCCCAGCCGCCGAGGACGTGCAGCGGGCCGCCGTCGAGTCCGGTCTCGGCGCGGATCGCGTCGAGCACGGCCGGTGTGGGCGGACGGTCCGCGTAGCGGGCGTGCAGGACGGTCAGGGCGGGGTCGGTGCGGGTCAGCCAGGGAAGCAGGCCGATGACGGCGACGACGGCCAGGAGCGCGCCGAGCCGTCCGGCCAGGTACTTCATGCGGTCACCCGACGTGGGTGTCGGCGGTGATGAGGGTGCGTTCCATCGGGTCGAGTGCGACGCCTTCGACGCGGGCGTCGTCGTAGCCCTGGACGAAGCGTTCGTGGACGAGCGGGACGAGGGCGTCGGCGCCGAGGACGGCTGCCTCGGCGGTCATCTCGGCGCCGTGACGGGCGTCGGTGCCGGTCAGCGAGGCGGCCTCGGTGACTGCGGCGTCGACCTGCTTGTCGCACAGCTGGGAGATGTTGAAGCTGCCGTCGCAGGTGAAGTCGGAGGCGAGGTAGGAGACGGGGTCGGCGGTGTCCAGCAGGGTGTTGCGGGCCTGGATGAACGCGTCGTACTTCCCGGCGAGCGCGTCGGCCTCCATCTGGGCGTAGTCGCGTACGACCTGCTTGACGGTGAATCCGCGCTTCTCCAGCTGCTGCTGGACGAGCGTGGCGACCTCGGGGAGTTCGGGCCGGTTGGTGTAGGTGGCGAGGACGATCTCCTTCGTCCTCGCGACCTCGGCGCGGCTCGCGGCCGGGGTCCGGCCGGTGGGTGCGGTGCGCTGGTCGGCGGCCCAGGGGATGCCGGGGCCGAGGAGTCCCTGGGCGGTGTCGGCCCGGCCCTCGTACACGCCGTCGACGAGGGCCTTGGAGTCGATGGCCTCGCGGGCGGCGGCGCGCAGGGCGGGGTCGGCGAAGACTCCGCGTTCCGTGTTGAGCGAGAGGCCGTTGGTCCGGGCGGAGGGGAACTCGTGGACGTAGGAGTCGCCGAGCAGGGACGCCTGTGCGATCGGTACGTACTCGGCGACGTCGACGGCCTTCGTGCGCAGCGCGTTGGCGCGGGCGGTGCCGTCCGCGGCGAAGGTGACGTCGACGCCCGGGGCCTTCGCCTTGGCGCCCCAGTAGTCGGCGTTGCGTTCGAGGGTGGCGGCGACCGCGCCCTTGACGTCGGTGAGGGTGAACGGCCCGGTGGCGTGCCCGGCGGGGTTCACCTTGCCGTTCTTGTAGGCGCCGGCGGACAGGATCGCAAGGGACGGGTTGGCGAGCCGTTGCGGGAGCAGCGGGTCGGCCTCGTCCGTGACGATCCGTACGGTCTTCGCTCCCGTGGCTGTCGCCTTCAGGGTGGTGTCGGACAGCACCCGGGGCAGCGGGGACGCCTTGCTCGCGGCGGTGAGGGACCGGACGACGGCGTCGGCGTAGACCTTCGCACCGTCCTGGAAGACGGCGTCGCGGAGGGTGAACGTCCAGGTGGTGGGGTTGTCCTGCTTCCAGGACGCGGCGAGCGACGGCTTGGCGGCGCCGTTCCTGTCCAGGGTGGTGAGGCCTTCGACGACGGCGAGCCGGCTGAGGGTGACCGCGTCGTCGCCGTACGGGGACATGGCCTGGGCGGGCGGGAAGGCCATGACGACCCTGAGCCGCTGGTCGCCGGAACCGCCGGACTCGCCCGAGGACGAACACGCGGCGAGCGGGAGCAGCAGTGCGGCGGTGGCGGCGATGGCACGCAGCGGGGAGCGGCGGCTTCGGGACGTAGGCATGACGGAGACCCTATATGGAAACGATTATCATCTGATGTGTGGGGCGGTGAGGCCCCGGGGAGCGGGCACCGGCAGCTCGAAGTGGACGATGCCCTGACCGCCGTCCGGCAGTGCGCGCTCGTCGCAGACCTCCTGGGCGAGCGACCGCCAGAACGGCTCGGCGCCCGGCACGGCCGGATCGGTGTGCAGATAGAGCGAGGTGTAGCCACCGGCCCGCGCGGCGAAGTCGCCGAGCTCGCGCACCAGCCTGCGGGCCAGGCCGTGCCTGCGGTGCTCGGGGCGTACGTAGATCCGGCACAGCTGGGCCGTCGAGCCGGAGGGGAAGCGGTCCGCGACCCACTGCGGATTGGGCGGCGCCTGAGGGCCCCGGTCCCGCACCGCACCCGTCGCCACGACCTCGTCGCCGCGCACGACGACCAGGAGGGTGCAGCGCTCGGGGAGCAGGTAGGCGCCCTCGAGGTCGATGATGTCGGCGTGCCAGCGGGGTACGTAGCCCGAGCACAGGTCGTGATAGACGGTGTCCAGCATCACGGCACGGGCCCCGCCGACGTCCTGCGCGGTCGCGGTCCGCAGGACGTACCCGTCCGCTCCGGCCGGCGCGTCCGGCATCCTCGTCGCCCCGGCGGTCGCGCTCACCACTGACGCTCACCCTCGCTCTCGGCCGTACGGCACATCACTTGCCGCACCAGCGTACGTGCAAGCGATGTGCAATAAGGCGGGCGGGGTTCCGAGGAGCGCCCGGAAAGGACCGGCCGGGTCCCGCGGCTCAGCCTTCGGCGCGGTAGACCAGGGCGGTCGCGATGCCCGCGATGCCCTCGCCCCGGCCGGTGAAGCCGAGGCCGTCGGAGGTCGCCGCGGAGAGCGAGACGGGCGCGCCGACCGCCTCGGACAGCACCTTCTGCGCCTCGTCGCGCCGCTTGCCGATCTTCGGCCGGAGACCGACGACCTGCACGGCGACATTGCCGATCCCGAAGCCCTCGGCGCGCACGATCCGGGCGGCCTCGGTCAGCAGGGTGACACCGGAGGCACCCGACCACTCGGGGCGGCCGGTGCCGAAGTGCTGCCCCAGGTCACCGAGTCCGGCGGCCGAGAACAGGGCGTTGCAGGCGGCGTGCGCCACGACGTCGGCGTCGGAGTGCCCGGCGAGACCGGGCCCCTCCCCCTCCCACAGCAGGCCGGCGCACCAGAGTTCGCGGCCCTCCTCGAAGGCGTGGATGTCGGTCCCGATGCCCACGCGCGGGATCAGGGGGGCCGGCTGACGCGTCACGGTCTCAGAATCCATCGTTCGCCCTCCGGCGTGCGAGAACGGCCTCGGCCAGGACCAGGTCCAGGGGCCGGGTCACCTTGAACGCTTCTTCGTGCCCGGCTACGACGACGACCTGCGAGCCCAACTGTTCGACCATGCCCGCGTCGTCGGTCGCGCCCTCCCCGTCGACGGCGACGCTCCCGTGCGCCTTGACGAGCGTGCCCCGGTCGAAGCCCTGCGGCGTCTGCACGGCCCGCAGCCGGGCCCGTACGGGCGTCGACAGGACCGGCTCCGGTGCGCCCGGCTCACCCGGCTCGACCTCCTTGACGGTGTCGGCGAGGGGAAGCGCGGGGACCACGGCCGGGGCCCCGTCCCGTACGGCTTCGATGACGGCGTCCACCGTGTCGACCGGCACGAGGGGCCGGGCCGCGTCATGGACGAGTACGACGGAGACGTCGTCCGGCAGGGCGTCGAGGCCCAGCTTCACGGACTCCTGGCGCGTGGCGCCGCCGGGGACGACGACGTAGTCGGTGCGCTCGGGCAGCGCGTGGCTGTCGATGAGGTTCTTGACCTCGGGCGCGCCGTCCGGCGGCGCGACCACGACGACGAGGGTGACGGCGCGGGACGCGGCCATGGCCCGTACGGCGTGGATCAGCATCGGGGTACCGCCGAGCGCGCGCAGCGCCTTCGGGGTACCGGGGCCGAGCCGGACGCCGCGGCCCGCCGCGGGGATGACCGCCGCGGTACGGGACGGGCTCGGTTCAGCAGGCGTCGGTGACATCGGTGACATCGGTTGCACTCCGAAGCTTCGGCAGGTTTGTTTCCACGGCCGACATGGGTATGGCCTGGGCGTGCCCCGACCGTAGGCCGGGGGACAGCCGGGCGCTTCGCCTCGACTTGACCGGGACCCTTCCGTGACCCCCGGTCGGCCGAGCCGCAGCGAGGCCCGGTGGGGGTTGCCGAAGGGGACGGCACGGGGCGCGTCGGCAGCTTTACGGACGGATCCCCGGACAGATCCTGTGGTGGATCCTGTTCCGGCAGATCTCGTTCCGGACGGATCTTGTTCCCGGGTTCGACACGGATCTTGTTCCCGGGTTCGACGGATCTTGTTCCCGGGTCCGAACATGCCGCAGCGCCCGACGACTCGCCGTGAAGACGGCTGGTCAGCGGGCACCGCGGCACATTTTTCAATACCGGATCCGGATTCGCCGGTGGCATCCGGTCACCGTCATCCGGTCACCGGCGTCGTCCGACGACCGGTGACGTCCGATCACCGGTTGTCGTCCGGTTTCAGGACGCGAGGACCTCGTCGAGCAGAGCCTCGGCCTTGTCCTCGTTCGTGTTCTCCGCGAGAGCGAGCTCGCTCACCAGGATCTGGCGGGCCTTGGCGAGCATGCGCTTCTCACCTGCGGAGAGTCCACGCTCGCGCTCACGACGCCACAGGTCGCGCACTACTTCGGCGACCTTGATGACATCGCCGGAGGCGAGCTTCTCGAGATTTGCCTTGTAGCGTCGGGACCAGTTCGTCGGCTCTTCGGCGTACGGCGCGCGCAGCACCTCGAAGACCCGGTCCAGCCCTTCCTGCCCGACTACGTCGCGCACACCGACGAACTCCGCATTGTCCGCCGGTACACGAACCGTCAAGTCGCCCTGGGCGACCTTGAGCACCAAGTAGGTCTTGTCCACGCCTTTGATCTGGCGAGTTTCGATAGCCTCGATCAGCGCGGCCCCGTGATGGGGATAGACCACGGTGTCGCCAACCTTGAACGTCATGTGACAGGTACCCCTTCCGTGGCTATCCAGAGTAACACGAGAACGGCTTCTCCTGAATGGCGTTTTCGCAGGTCAGGGCATATCTCGGGGCTTGACAACTGAGACACGAACGTGCTGCGGGAGCCTTCCGGAAGGCGATATTCGCAGGTCGGAGCGGGCGTACGACCGAGCCGAAACACGCGCGTCACAGGCGCCGGAAGCCCTCAAGAAGGTGCCGAACGTCCCGTTTTGCCGGATTCCAGATGGTGAACTTTCCGTACTCCGTTCGGACCTCGATCACCCGTACGGCTCTTAGCGTCCGTGGCCATTGAAATTGATCAACGACCCCGGAACGGGTGGATTATGCGCGGGAAATGCGCCACCGCCCGGAAATCGATCATCGGCCGGTCAACCGCACTGCTCACCGGCGTTTTGTGAACGCTGTGCGAATCGTTGTGGCCGGGGGTCGTGGCGGGGAGAGGGCCGTGACGCCACCGGGAGATGTCCGCGACCACGGCCGGGGACACCGGCCCACAGGTCGGGAGCCCCTAGGGGCGGGTCGGGTGCGGGCCCGGGACGACGGCTCGGTAACCTGAGCCCGCTGACACACACTTAGGGCGGCTTTACGGCCGCTCGGGCCTTCCTGTCCGCAGAGTCCGAAGTCCGCAGTCCGAACGTTCAAGGAGTTGCCGCCGCCGTGAGCCGCAGCCTTCGACACGGCGCCTTCGCCGCCACTGCCCTCGTGTTCTCGATCGCCGCGCTGTCCGCGTGCAGTGCAGGCAACGACGCGCAGACGCTTCAGGTCAGGCCGGACAACGCAGCCACCGCTGTCGACTCCATCAAGATCCAGAACCTGAACATCATCACCCAGCCCGACCCGGAGACCGAGGGCCCTGCGGTCATCGCCGCCACCCTGTTCAACGACGGCCCGAAGCGCGAGGTCGTGGAGAAGGTGACCCTGCCGGGCACCAACGCCGTCGTGGAGCTCAAGCCCGCCAAGGGCAAGGGCCCGGTCGTGGTCCCGGCCGGCGGACGGCTCATCATCGGCGGCAAGAACAACGCCTCGGCCGTCATCGAGAACGGCCGCCAGGCGGGCGCGGACGGCAGCGTGCAGACCGTCGCCTTCACGCTCAGCGAGACCGGCGACATCGAGCTCGGCGCCGCCATCGTCCCGGCGACCAGCTTCTTCGAGAAGTTCGGCCCGAGCACCGTGCCGTCGGCCAAGCCCACGCCCACGCCCACCCCCTCGGCATCCGAGACCGGGTCCGTGGCGTCGGGCGAGCCGTCGGACGGGCAGTCCGGGACCCCCTCGGGCACGGAGACCGACGCGGCCGGCACGGCGGACGACGAGGCCGCCACGCACTGATCGCGCGCGTGGGGGTGCCTCCGGCGGAGACACCCCCGTACGGGCCGCAGGAGGCCGCGGGCAACAGCTCGCGGCCTTCGGCATATGGCCTGCGGCTTGCGGCTTGCGGCCTTCGTTCTACGGTTTTACGGTTTACGGCTCGAACTTGTAGCCCAGGCCCCGCACCGTCACCAGGTAGCGCGGCGCCCCCGGGTCGGGCTCGATCTTGGCGCGGAGCCGCTTGACGTGGACGTCCAGGGTCTTGGTGTCGCCCACGTAGTCGGCGCCCCAGACCCGGTCGATCAGCTGCATGCGCGTCAGCACACGCCCCGCGTTGCGCAGGAGCATCTCCAGGAGGTCGAACTCCTTCAGCGGGAGATCGACCTTGCCGCCGGAGACCGTGACGACGTGGCGGTCCACGTCCATCCGGACCGGCCCGGCCTCCAGGGCCGCCGGGGTGACCTCCTCCGGCTCTCCGCGGCGGCGCAGGACCGCGCGGATGCGGGCCACCAGCTCCCGCGAGGAGAAGGGCTTGGTCACATAGTCGTCGGCTCCTATTTCCAGGCCCACGACCTTGTCGATCTCGCTGTCCTTGGCGGTGACCATGATCACCGGAACGTTGGACCGGACACGCAGCTGCCGGCAGACCTCCGTACCGGGCAGGCCCGGGAGCATGAGGTCGAGCAGCACGAGGTCGGCGCCGTTGCGCTCGAACTCGTCGAGGCCCTCCGGGCCGGTGGCCGCGATGGCCACCTCGAAGCCTTCCTTGCGGAGCATGTAGGACAGGGCGTCGCTGAAGGATTCCTCATCCTCGACGACAAGCACTCGGGTCACGGAAGGGCCTCCGGGGCAGGAAATGTGTCAAAAGAATCGGTCTCGTACGGCCCGTCGTGGTCAACAGCACCGTTGACGACGAGGGATCCGCCGGTGGTACGACTCCGTACGACGCCCGACTCGGGCAGTCGCAGGGTGAACGTGGAGCCCTGTCCTTCCGAGCTCCATACGGTGACCTCCCCGCCGTGCGAGGCGGCCACATGCTTGACGATGGCGAGGCCGAGACCGGTGCCACCGGTGGCCCGTGAGCGGGCCGGGTCGACGCGGTAGAACCGCTCGAAGACACGCTCGCGGTCCTTCTCGGAGATGCCGAGGCCCTGGTCGGTCACGGCTATCTCGATCAGATCCCCGCCGGGCACGGCCAGCTTCCGGGCGGCGATGCCGACGCGGGTGCGGGCGGGGCTGTAGTTGACGGCATTCTCCACGAGATTGCCGAGGGCGGCCGCCAGCTGGCTCCGGTTGCCCCAGACGAAGAGGTCCGCTGTGCCGCCGGAGGCCATGGTGATCTGTTTCGAACCGGCCTGCTGACGGCACCGGTCGACGGCCTCGGCGACCAGCTCCTCCACCCGTACGGGCTCGGCGTCCTCGAGCGGGTCGTCGTTCTGCACCCGGGAGAGGTCGATGAGCTCCTGCACGAGGTTGGTCAGCCGGGTCGCCTCGATCTCCATGCGGCCGGCGAACCGCTGCACCGCCTCGGGGTCGTCGGAGGCGTCCATGACGGCCTCGGAGAGCAGGGAGAGCGCTCCGACCGGGGTCTTGAGCTCATGGCTGACGTTGGCGACGAAGTCACGCCGCACCGCTTCGATGCGGCGGGCCTCCGTGAGGTCCTCCACCAGCAGGAGGACCAGTCGTGAGCCCAGTGGGGCGACCCGGGCCGATACGGCGAGCGCCTCGCCCCGGCCCGTACCGCGGCGCGGGAGGTCGAGCTCGACCTGTCGTATCTCACCGTCACGCCGGGTGTCCCTGGCCATGTGGAGCATCGGCTCGACCGCCAGACGACCGCCCCTGACCAGGCCCAGCGCATACGCGGCGGAGCTGGCCTTGACGACGCTGTCGCTCTCGTCGAGCACGACGGCGGAGGAGCTGAGCACGGAGAGGACCGTGTCGACCCCCGGGGGCAGCGCGGCGTTGCCGTCGGGCCGCAGGGACGTACGCGTGGGCCGCTTCTGCTCGCGTTCGCTCCAGCGGAACGCCAGCATCGCGATCACACCGGTACAGAGCCCGGCGATCGCGGCAGCTGCGGCGACTGCCGCGTTCACGTCCATGCCTCAAGGTTATGCGGGCTCGCCGACACTCTCCCAGCCATCCGGGTGCCATCTCGAACACTCGTCGCCCAGAGTTCACCAAGGGGATAGTGCCGGTTCACTTAGGCGGCCGGATCCCGACGCGTTGGCCCCGCACCGTGGCAGCGTTGGGGGTCGGCCCCTAGACCCCGGCCTCAGCAAACCCGGCCGGGGTGGGGGACGCCGCCCCCGCTGCCGGCCGGTCACAAGGATCTGGAGAGGGACTTCCATGCGCGACGCCTACCACGAGGAACTCGACTCGATCGGCGAGGACCTGGTCGAGATGGCCAGGCTCGTCGGCTCGGCGATCGGACGGGCCACGACGTCCATGCTCGACGCCGATCTCAAGCTCGCCGAGAGCGTGATCGCCGCGGACCAGAAGGTCGACGACCTCCAGCACGACCTGGAGGCCCGCGCCATCGCGCTGCTGGCCCGCCAGCAGCCGGTCGCCACCGATCTGCGGATCGTGGTGACCTCGCTGCGGATGAGCGCCGACCTGGAGCGCTCGGGCGACCTCGCCCAGCACGTCGCCAAGCTGGCACGGCTGCGCTTCCCCGAGTCGGCGGTGCCGCACGACCTGCACGCCACCATCCTGGAGATGGGGCAACTCGCCCAGCGGCTGATGGCGAAGGCCGCCGAGGTGATCATCACGAAGGACGTCGACCTGGCGCTCCAGCTGGAGCAGGACGACGACGAGATGGACCTGCTGCACCGCACGCTGTTCCAGCACCTGATGGACGACCGCTGGAAGCACGGCATCGAGACCGCCGTGGACGTCACCCTGCTCGGCCGCTACTACGAGCGCTTCGCCGACCACGCCGTGTCGGTCGCCAAGCGCGTCGTCTACCTGGTCACGGGTGAGCACGCGGACGAGATCCAGGCGGCGACGCCGGTGGAGGGGGCGTAGGGGGCGCGGCCCCCACGGCGGTCGCACATCCGTTCCCGCGCTCGTGCGCCGTTGATGCGCCCTCCGGGCTGGGCATGCAATGGGTGCGGGGGCGGCGCGGCATGCCTGCGGCCCCCCGCCGTCGGCATGTGTGCCCACACATGTGCCGTACGCCGTCGAGTCGTACGCCCTGAGGAGGGACCATGGCCGATTCCCCCATGACCGAACCCCAGCAGCAGGAGACCCCGACCGAAGTGGTGCATCTGCCGTTGCTGGGAGCCTGCGGCTGCGGCTCGGGCTGCGGGTGCGGCTGCCAGTCCGGCGCCCCGTGCCAGTGCGGCGGCTGAGCCCGGCCGAATCCTGCGGCGGTGCCCCGCGACGGACACGTGTCCGTGGCGGGGCGGCGCCGCGAGTCCTGGCGGGGCGGAGCCGCGTTGGGCTCGTACGCCTCGGACCGCGGGCCCGTACCCCTCCCGTACCCCTCCCGTACTCCTTCCGTGCTCCTCAGACTGCGGGCTCGGCGACCGTCCGGTCCTCGGGCACCGGCGACGAGGCGACCACCGGCTCCGGCAGCTCCAGGTTCCGCATGAGCAGCCAGTAGCCGAGCGCGGTCACCGTGCCCAGGACCGCACAGGCGCCCCACAGCCAGGCCGCGCCGTAGTGGTCGATCACGAAGCCGGACATCAGCGGGGCGACGAGCGCCGCCACCGACCAGGACATCGTGTACATGCCCTGGTAGCGGCCCCTGCCGTGGGTCGGGGACAGCTGCACGACGATGCCCGTCTGCGTCGGCGCGTTGACGATCTCTGCCAGGGTCCAGACGCACACCGTCATGGCGTACGCCCCGACCGATCCCGCGAACGCGGTCAGCCCGAAGCCGTAGCCCGCGAGCAGGGACGAGAGGATCAGCAGCCGGCGCGGGTCGCGGTGCTGGATGAAGCGGGTGACGGGGATCTGCAGGGCCACGATCAGCACACCGTTGACGGCGATGGCCGTGCCGAAGTCGGAGGCGGACAGCCCGTCCGTGCCCATGGCCACCGGCAGGCCCACGTAACCCTGCTGGAAGATCAGCGCGACCAGGAACGACAGCCCGACGACGCCCATGTAGCGCCCGTCGCGCAGGACCGTACCCAGCCGCACGTCGTCCGGCGCCGGGGTCCCGGCGGCCCGGGGTGTCGCCTCGGGCCGGGACTCCGGCACCTTGAGGAAGACGACGACGGCGCAGAGCAGGGTCAGGGCCGCCTCCCCCATGAAACCGGCCAGATAGCTGTACTCGGCGACGAACCCGGCTCCGGCCGACGACACGGCGAACCCCAGGTTGATGGCCCAGTAGTTGAGCGAGAAGGCCCGCACCCGGTCCTCGGGCCGGACGATGTCGGCCATCATCGCCTGCACGGCCGGCCGGGACGCGTTGCTGGCCATGCCCACGACGAAGGCCACACCGGCGATCGCCACCGGGTGGACCATGAAGCCGAGCACGGCCACGGACACGGCGGTCGAGAGCTGCGCGATCAGCATGGTGGGGCGGCGCCCCAGCCGGTCGGTCATCACCCCGGCACCCAGCGACGACACGACCCCGCCGAGCCCGTGGAGTGCGGCGACGAGACCGGCGTACGAGGCCGAGTAACCCCGGTCCAGGGTCAGATAGAGCGCCATGAACGTGGCGACGAACGCCCCGAGGCGATTGACCAGCGTGCTGGTCCACAGCCACCAGAACTCCCTGGGGAGCCCGGCGACCGACTCGTGTGCCGCCTTCTTGAGACCGGCGACGGACATAGGGCTTCTCCCGGGACGTGCGCGTACGGACAGGACGCCGACCCTGTAAGAGGCCCTGCGACAGCCCGAACCTTACGAAGGCGGATTCCCCGGCCGCCACTCAATTGACGCCGCCCGTCAACAGTCGGGCCCCACTCCCACCCCCGGTCCGCCCTTCGGGCGAGCGCGCGGAGGCCGCACGGGTTCGATTACGCTCGGACCCATGGCCGACGCACCGTACAAGCTGATCCTCCTCCGCCACGGCGAGAGCGAATGGAACGCGAAGAACCTGTTCACCGGATGGGTGGACGTAGACCTCACCGACAAGGGCGAGAAGGAGGCGGTCCGCGGCGGTGAGCTGCTCAAGGACGCCGGCCTGCTCCCCGACGTCGTGCACACCTCCCTCCAGAAGCGCGCGATCCGCACCGCCCAGCTCGGGCTGGAAGCCGCCGACCGCCACTGGATCCCCGTGCACCGCTCCTGGCGCCTGAACGAGCGTCACTACGGCGCCCTCCAGGGCAAGGACAAGGCCCAGACGCTCGCCGAGTTCGGCGAGGAGCAGTTCATGCTCTGGCGCCGCTCGTACGACACCCCGCCGCCCGCCCTGGAGGACGGCACCGAGTTCTCGCAGAGCGCCGACCCGCGCTACGCGACGATCCCGCCGGAGCTGCGCCCGCGCACGGAGTGCCTCAAGGACGTCGTCGAGCGCATGCTGCCGTACTGGTACGACGGCATCGTCCCGGACCTCCTCGACGGCAAGACCGTCCTGGTCGCCGCCCACGGCAACAGCCTCCGCGGCCTGGTGAAGCACCTGGACGGCATCTCCGACGACGCCATCTCGGGCCTCAACATCCCGACCGGCATCCCGCTCGCCTACGAGCTGGACGCCGACTTCCGCCCCCTGAACCCGGGCGGCACGTACCTCGACCCGGACGCGGCGAAGGCTGCGATCGAGGCCGTGAAGAACCAGGGCAAGAAGAAGTAACGCGACACCAACAAGCCCCCGACCTGCGCTTACGGCGCGGGGGCGGGGGCATTTCCACGGCCTGGGCCCACCGTGGGACTCAGCCCAGCGAATCCTGCGGCGGTCGACGTGCTTCCGGGCCCGGTTCCGGCTACTCGGCAGAAGCTGCGCGTGCACCTTGCGAGGCCCGCACGGCCGGAGAGCGGCCCGCGTTAAGAGCCCGTCCCGTCGATCAGTACGCCGTCAGGTCCCATCGTGTAGAACTGCGGCGGCCCCATCGCTGCCCGTGCTCTCCTCATCTCCGCTTTCTCCTCGGCGGGGTCGGGGCCGTTCGGGTCCCGTACGACGAAGCCATGGAGTTCGATGTTCGCCGCGTCGACGTCGTCGGGCTCCGGCATGCCCTCCTGGACGAAGCCGCACAGCGCGCGCAGCGCGTCTTCGCCGAGCTCCAGAGGGTGAAAGGGCAGCGCGTACGGCTCCTCTTCCTCGCCCGGCCACGGAATGACGTCCGCCGGACGGTCCCCGGCCCAGTAGGGGAGTTCGAAGGGGAGGGGCTCTCCGACGTTTTCGATGATCCCGTCGTCCGGTGACAAGCTCAGGGATCGGACGAGACGGCCGTCCTCCCACACAGCGAACGCCAGCCAGTCGACCACGCTGTGCATGGCGTGCAGAACCAACCGGCGGCCGGCACTCGCCGCGACAAGATGCGAGGGCAGCTGTGACGGGGAATCGATCATCACGCGTCGATCGCAGACGATCTCCAGGCCGGGCCAACTCGCCGCATAGGTGGTTCCGTCCGGGGGATACACGCCTTCGTACAGGCCCGAACCCTCACTCTCCTGGATCTCGCACCCCGGATTGAGTCGCCGCATCGTCGCGGACGTCTGCTCGAAGTCCGCCGCTCCCACGTGTCGCAGCCGGCCGGGCACCTCGCCGTCGGCGTACACGAGCAGACCGGTTTTGGCTCCCAAAGCCCCTCCCTACGTGCGATGCGAACGTGGCTGCACCGTATCCCCCCGCTATGACACAGGAGCGGCGTCAGCACGGCTGCCTCGGCCGTCTCCGGGCCGGCCGAGGCTGCTCCGGCAGCAGCCCGTCAACGACCTGACATCCAGCCGCACCACAACAAGCCTCCTGGGTGGGAGTTTTACGCTCGGTGGGAGGCTTTCCGGTGCGCCGGGCCTTTCGGACCGTCGGGTACGACGACATCGGCGGCGAACGCGGAGCGACGCTCGAAACCTGGCAGGGTGAGGACCATGCAGTACTGCGAGCGCCATGAGATGCACAACTGCGCGGACTGCGCTGCGCGCGCACCCCGCGGCAGCGCACCCACCAGCGAATGGGAGGGCTGGCCGGTGGCTGCGATCATCGTCCACGCCAGCGGCAAGGCCCATCTTCCCGGCTGCATGCACATCGTCCCGGCCGACATCCGGTCGCCCCGCTACGGCTGGGTGCTCGCCCCTTCGCCCGGGGCATGGCGTCGTCTCGCACCCTCCAGCCCACTCCGAGCCACCCAGGGCAACACCCAGCGGGAGGCTGTGAGCCGCTGTGAAAGCTGCGATGCGATGCAGTAGGGAGGCCGCTCGCTCCCTCCGTGACACACCCCAGGCCAGTCGCCGGGTGCTTCCTCGTGCCCACCTCCTGGGGCGCGGGAGTTCCTGGCCACCCCGTCACTCGCCGCCCGTAGCGGCAGCCCCCGCCCCCCGCACCCCCAGCCACTGCTCCGCCCCGTACTCCTCGAACCGTTCCGCCTCCGTGAATCCCAGCTTCGCCGCCAGGCGCAGCGACCGGGTGTTGGCCGTCTGGGTGCAGAGCGCCACCGGTTCGTCCGGGAGTGTTTCCGTGAACCAGGCGAGTGCCGCCGTGCAGGCCTCGGTGGCGTACCCCTGGCCCCAGGACGACGGCAGGAACATGTAGCCGATCTCCGCTGTCCCGGTGGCCCGTTCCGCGTCGCGGCGGTCCAGCGTGACCGTGCCGATCATCGCTCCGGCGCGTTCGACCACGAAGAGGCCGGGGCGTCGTCCCGGTGTCCCGGGGACCGCGCGTTCGAGCTCGGCGCGTGGGCGGGGGCCGCCGAGGTAGGTGCGTACGTCCGGGGAGGCGAACAGTTCGATGAACGCCGGTCGGTCCCGGGCCTCGGACTCGCGGAGCACGAGCCGTTCGGTCCTGATCGGGGCGGGGGGCCAGGCGACGGGTCCGAGTCCGGTCATGGCGGGCAACCTATCGCGGCACGGGGGCGGGAAGGCCCGGCATCCGTACGGCCGTTGTTCCGGGAGGCGTGCGCGGGGGAAGACTTCCGGCATGACCGAGTACGCCGCTGAGCCGCTCGCTGCCGACAGCCGTGGCAATCTCCTGGTCTCCTTCACCCCGGGGCGAGAGGACTCGCCTCCCCGGGACGCTCCCGTTCCCGTGGCGCTGGCGGCCCTCTGGCACGGAGGCTGCGTGCTCATGGTCCACGACCGGAACCGGGCGTCCTGGGAGCTGCCCGGCGGTTATGCCAAGGGTTTGTAGCTGTCTCAGCCAGCTTCTCACGACACCGTCTCTGAGCTGGGAGTTAGTTATGTTCATGGTGATCCCGATGTCTCAAAGGACCCATGAGCTACTTCTTCACGTCACGCAGCAAGGTACGTCGTTTCTACGAGCCGATACCCGAGGTAGGTCTGGACGGAGCTCAGTACACGAGCCGGGACAAGGCCCTGAAGGACGGCACCCCGTTCTTTCTCGGGCCGGACATGCGCCCCAGGGAGCCTCACTGCTCGTTCTTCTTCGAACTGGCCAAGACGCTCGAGGCCAAGTCCCTGCAGGACTACACCTACGACTTCCTCGACCTGGACGACTTCCTGGCCAGGTTGGACCCGCCGGCCGATGTGCTGTCGGCTGATGAGGACGATCTGATCGCCTACCGCGAATACTGCACCGAGTACCGCGATGAACCGATGGGACCGGCAACGTGGAAGCGCCGGCGGGCCACGATCAACCGCTTCTACGACTGGGCCGTCGACGAGGCGAAGGTTCTCGATCGGCGCCCGTACTACCGGAAGAAGAACGGCAGGGACATTCTTGCCTGGGGGTCGACCACCCAGCTGGATGTGCGCCATCTGACGTTCGGGCAATGGTGGTTCCTGGACCGGGTGGGCCTTCGCGGATTACTGCCCGACGGGGCGGCCGACCCCTCGTTCCGCTCTGGGCACGCGCTGCGAAACAGCTGCGGGGGCAACCTGGCCATCACGACCGGACTTCGCCTGCGCGAGTTCAGCACCTTGTTCGACATCGAGGTCGGTCCTGCGCGTCGGGACGGCTCTGCCTGCGAGGTCGAGCTGGAGGCCATCGCGAAATTCGGCCTGCCCAGGACCGTCGAGGTCCAGGACGCCATGCTGCGAGACCTGGACTGGTACCGGCGGACCGAGCGCGCCAGCTGCATCCGCAAGGCCGCACGGAACCTGCACCGCCAACGCGACGAGCTCTTCGTCGTCGACGACGTCAACCTGCGCACGATGAAAGTCAGCGGAATCCATGAGGGCCGCCGACGGACCTACACCGTCAAGGCAATGAAGGCCCCGCTGCGACGAATCACGGTCATCGAGGGCGACCACGGACTGGAGCCGATGGCACTGTTCGTCGGACGCAACGGGCGGATGATCAGCAGCCAGCGCTGGGAACAGGTCTTCACCGCCGCCCACGCCCGGACGCTACGGATCGCCGCTGAGTACGGCCTGCCCCTGGAGATGCCGAGCAGGGTCCGAATCCACGACCTGCGCCACACATTCGCGATCTTCATGCTCGAGCAACTGACTGAGCTGCTGATCGCCCAAGACGCCGAGCAGTTCCGCCTCACCGGCCATACACCGGCCTACGCGGCCGACCACGTGTCCCGCAATCCGTTCTTGACCGTTATGCGGCTCCTCGGACACCGCCGACCGGAGTCGACCATGCGCTACCTGACCTACAAAAGAAGGACGAACTTGCTGGTCGCGAGGGCTATCAGGGACTGGAACGAGGAGGACCGCACCTACGCGGACCTGGCCGCTCGCCACGCCTCCGGCTGGGCCACCTGATGCCGCGCCGAGGAGAGCGCCGCCCCCAGTCAGCCGCCATTCCGCCGCGGCCCGCGACCGTACGCGAAGTTGACCGCATCGGCGTGCGGGAGCTGACAGAGGTGAAACGGGGCCGGCTGGCCGCCAGCCGGATCGATCCGGGTGACTACGACTGCCCGGTGCTGGTCGCACAGCTGGCCGACGCCTGGCTCGACTACCACCACAAGGCGGCGTTGAAGAACAGCGACGGCTATTCGGGGGCGGTTCGTGCGTTCGCGAAGTTCGCCGGCCCGTATCTGATCGCGTCGGGCCTGGACCCGGCCGATGCCCGTCTGGACGATGACCGCATCGACCTCACCGAGGTCATCTACGCCTGGGAGAACGATCTCCTGGCGAGGTATCCGCAGGACGCGGGGCGGCCGTGGCAGTTCGCCAGGGCCCTGCTGGTGCTGATCCATCACCGTGCTGAGCGGGATGCGAAGGTGCCGGACAAGCTCCGCAAACGTGCGGCGGCTCCCGCCAGTGCGCGCAAGGCCAGCAGCCAACCGTTCGACGAGTTCTCCAACGCTGAACGCCTGGCCCTGAAGGGCGCGGCCCAGGCGGATCTCCGGGCTCTGGAGAAGCGGCTGACCCGGGGCAGAGAGCTCTTGGCGGTCGGCCGGGATCCGCGCGAGCACGGGTGGAGGGAACTGTCGAATCTGGTCTGGGCTGCTCGCCACCGCGTGCTGACCAGCGACGGTCTCCAAGACGGCCTTCCGCCTCACGCCAGGTATTGGCCCGAGGAACTGCAGGACGTACGTCCGGCCAGTAAGGGCGCCCTCGCCGGTCGCTACGGCCTCATGCGGGCCGCGAACGGGTTCCTGTTCCCTCAAGAGTTGGACCTGCACCCGTTTCGGGTGCTGCTGCTCCTTGCGATGCTCGACTGCACCACGGATGAACTGGCAGCGCTCCAAGTCCCGGACCTCGAATTCAGTGCCCAGGGGGTGCGCGTCGTCCAGGTCAAGAACCGGGCTGAGCGGATCCGCGCCGACTACCACGTGACCGACCGGCCATTGGAGGAGGGCGAGGGCCCTGGAGAACTCGCCTACGAAGGTCGCGGCGAGTGGGACGTGGCCGGGCTGCTGCGGCGTCTGGTGCAGGCCACCGCGCTGACCCGCGAGGTGTTCGGCGGTGAGCCCTGGCTGTTCACCGCAGTGGAGTCCGCCGAGAATCGCAGCACCATGGACGCCCGTTTTGCCAGGTTCGTTGATCCGGGGAGGCGTTTCACGCACTGGATCGCGTCGCACCTCGACGCGTCTGGTGCGACCGTCCTGGACATCTCCGAGCCGCATGAGGCGCGTCGTCTGCGCAAAACCGCGAAGACCACGCGGGTTGTCGCCCTGGGCGGCACCTTGTCCGACATGGCCGGCGACGACCACAGCATTCAGGTGTTCCAGGGGCACTACGCCCACGGCACCACCGCCCATGTCCTGGCCGGGGCGGCGATGAACCGCGCCCAGCAGCTCGTCTTCGACCGGCTCGCGGCCAAGCCGGTCCTGGTCACCCCCCACGCGCAGTCCCGCTTGGGCGAGCCCGAGGTCGCCCAGGCGCTGGGCGTGAGCCCTGAACTGGGAGCCGCACTGAGTGCTGGCGAGCTGGACATGGGCGTGAGCAACTGCAAGGACCCCCTGGACTCCCCGCACAGCAGCCCGGGCAAGCTCTGCCATGTCGCGCCGGCGATGTGCATGATCTGCGGCAACGCCGTCGTGTTCGTCACCCAGCTGCCGCAGCAGCTCCTGTTGTCCGACCACATCGAGCAGATGCGCCTGACCCAGCCGCCCATGGTCTGGGAAGCCGTCTGGGGGCGCCAAGCGAGGGCTTTGGCCGAGGTGTTCGAGGAGTGCGCCGAACACCTGCCCGCGGCCCGTCGGGCGATCAAGGAACAAGACATTCGCCTCAACTTGTCGTTGGGCATGCGAACGGAGTACGACCGATGACCGCCCCCACTTCGGCTGCCGCTCTCGTCCGGCTGGCATCGCGTACCTTCGCCGACGACGAGCCGGTCTACACGGCCATGTCCGGGCAACTCCCTGGAGTCGCGGGGCCGGTGTTCGGGCGGGTCGACGAGTGGCCCTGCGACTGCCTCAGGCGGCCGGCGAACCGAAAGCCGCATGAGTGGAAGTGCTCCTTCCCGCTCGACCCCGTCTGGAACCTGCGGGCGCGGGAGGTCGCGTTCTGCATGCTCAACCCTCACCACCGAGCGCTGAGGGACGCGGGAATCTTCCCCGGCCGAAAGATCTGGAGTCCGGCCACAGTCCGCAAGGAGTGCATTTGCCTGGCTGCCCTGGGTACCTGGGCGGTCAAAGAAGGCATGCCGGATGACCTGCAGATGTGGGCGACCGAGGACTGGCAGGGTTACATCGACCACCGTGCCTCAAGCACCGGGCCCGAGTCGGTACGCAGTACGGTCGGCGCAGTGCGGCGCTTGGTGCGGTACTCCGGAGTTCTGACGGGCACCGGAGTGCTGGAGGACCCCTGGCCGGGGAAGACGGACAGTGAGGTGGCCAAGCTCGCGGCCAGCGACAACCTGTCCACGCCGTCGATTCCGCCGGAGGTCTGGTGGCCGCTGCTACGGGCGGCCTGGGCCTACATCGACCGATTCTCCGCAGACATCCTGGAGCGGCGAGACCGTGAGCCCGACCGGTTGACAATGCAGGATCCGTCGCCGCGTCGTCTGACAGCGGACAGTACCGACTCGCAGTTGCAGCAGTGGCTCGCTGATCCCGCGAACCTGGTTCCCCTCAACCCGCACGACACCCGATGGCAGCCGAAAGGGGTCCCGATATGGGCTCTGCTCAGCCGGAGCATCACGGGAGGCGCCAGCAAGAAGATCTTCGAGCTCGCCGGTACTAAACAGGGTGCGATGCGCCGGTCGGAGGTCCTGCGGATGATCGAGGAAACCGGCAGGGTCGAAACTCTCGGTCCCCTGGAGGTCAGGCGGAGGGTGTCACATTTCCCTACGCAGGAGTCGGTCAAGCGCTCCCGGCAGTACCTGGACGACACGCTCCACAGGTGGCTGGCCAATCCGGCCAACGTCATCCCCGTCCACGCGAACGGAGCGGCCTCGGGCCGCGCGGGTGAGCCGGTGTGGTCCAGGCTGGAGGAGCTTGTGCTGGAAACGCCCGCGCAGATGAGTCTCTTCAACAACACAAGCCGGGCCAGCCGGCGTCGGCGCGAGGCCGTACTCCACGTCCTGGCAACCGGTATTCACCCAGTGGTGAGCTACGAACGGAAGCTGATCCTGGAGCTTCACATGCTCAGGGCAGCCTGTTACATCTTCGTCGCCGCGCTGAGTGCCATGCGCGACTCGGAGATTCAGGAGATCCAGCGCGGCGCACTCACCCAGCACTACGGTTCCCCGGCGATCGCCTCCCGCAAGGTGAAGGGGGACTCCTCGACGCCCAGAAAGAACTGGTGGATCATCGAGCCTGTCGCGCAGACCCTGGCGGTGGCCGAACGCCTGTCCTGGCACGACACCCACCTCTTCACAGCACTGGGCGCGGGACGCGTCGGTATTAAGGCGGCAGCCGACATCGACCTCTTCATCGCGCAGGTGAACGCCAACCGGCACCTCACCGGCCTGGAGGAGATACCGAGCGGGCGTGTCCGCCCGCACATGTTTCGCAGGACCATGTCGATCATCGCCAGCCAGCAACCGGACGGCGAGATCGCGGTCGGCATCCAGCTCAAGCACGCGGCGCGGCGCGCTCTGGCCAACCGCCTATCCGGGGCATACGGCCAGATCGACGCCAAGTGGGCGAAGGAGTTCGACACCGACCTGCAGACCGCGGCCGCCCGCAAGCTCGTGAGCCTCCTCAAAGCCCGCCGCAGCGGGGAGACCATAGCGGTCGGACCCGGCGCCGCCCGCTTCCACGCCGGACTGGACAAGGTCAACACCGCCATCGACCAGAGGCCGTCACTGCGAGCCCAGATCGCTGACGAACGGCTGGAGATCACCCTGCTGCGGGACGAGTTCGCCGACCTGCACCTGGGCACGGTCAACCACTGCATGTGGAACGCACCCACCGCGGAGTGTCAGAACCAGCTCCCCCTCGCCCAGCGCGGCCAAGCACCACTGCTGGGAGCCTGCCAGCCTTCACGCTGCCGCAACTCCGTTCTGACGCTGTCGCACGAACGGATCTGGCGAATGGAGGAGGCCGACCTGGTGGAGTTCTTGAAGAAGAAGCTCTCCAAGCCCCTGCGCGACCAAGCGTTGGCCCGACTCGCGGAGGTCCGCGCCGCCACCCAACAGATCGACCGACTCAAGGAGAGCACCTGATGCCGGTGTCCGCGGCAACCGCCGACAAACTACGCGAAGCCATGGCCCGACTTCTGGCCGGAGAACCCCTCCACAGCAATGGCGCGTTGACGAAGGAGAACTTGGCCCGCGAGGCGCGGGTCAGCCATGCCACCGTCCATCGCGCCCAGGACATCCTGGCTGAATGGGACGCCAAAGTTGCCCACCCCGTCCTGCGCACGCCGGGAGAGATCCGCCGCGATGAGACGATCGCCGAGCTGAAGACCAAGCTCCGCAAGGCCAACAAGAGGGCCGGCGAACTACAGGACAAACTCGACGCCCTCGCTACGGTGACCGCGAACCTCTATCGCGAAACCATCGAGCTGAAGAAGAAGGCAGCACGCAAACCGGAGCAGAACCGACTCGGTCTCCTCCGCGGCGGCAACTCTGTGGAGACATGACCCTCGAACGAGTCAGCTCAAGAAGCGGGCGACGTGAACGTCAAGCAGGGTGCCGAATGCGTCTGCCGATGCGACCTGCGGGGCGTCGCACACGACGTTGTCGCCTGTCAGGGTGTCGAGGTCGGCCCAGCCTCCCCGATACAGGGTGATGTGCGCTTCGATTCCTACGGTGTTCGTGATGCGTACTCCAATCGAGTCCGGCTCGATGACCAGCGACCTGTCGGTTTGGAGGGGTTGGGGCCAGGAGGCAGTCTCGTCGCGCCACGTCACGGATCCCACGGTCAGGCCGACTGCTTCCCAGCCGTTTCGGCGTTCAGTGATCTTCGTGGCTGCCTGGTCGAGGTCGATGATTCGCTCCATGGCGGAATAGTCGCTCACCGGCTCCGGTGGCATCCAGGAATTCCGGACGGCCGGCGACATCAACGGAACCCCTCCCGCTGATCAATGTCGACGGGGACCCCGCGAGTGCGCAGTCGGGCCATCAGGAATTCCATCTCCGGCAACGTCCCTTCCAGGCCGTCGCCGCTCAGTTCGCCGACCAGTTCCTGGGCCCGCGACAAGGAAACCGCCGAGACTTCCCTGAGGACCTTCAGAGCCGGAACGAGGCTTGGTAGCGGACCGGCGAGTCGCAGCCTGGCGGGTCCGTTCGCGGCGAGCAGGGCCTCTCGCACATCGTCGGGCGCCGTCCCCGGGCCTGCGTCCTCGCATATATAGGTGCCACAGGCTGCGCAGGAGAACTCGGAATCCGACCACAGGGCATCGTCGAGGATGAACTGGTTCACCTGCCGGACTGCCATGGCGCCGCACTCGCCGCAGCGTGTTGCGATCTTCGCTGTCTGACCGTGCACTCGGGCTCCCTGTTGTTCTGCTCCTGCTCGCAGGATCCTCTCGCGGACGATGGTGTGAGCGCGACCGGATTCGGGCCGCTACAGCGCTGAGCATGGGAATGGGGCACGCCCGCGCCACCGACGGCACGATGTGTCGGCGCCCGAATCACACCAGGACGACCTCGACGTCATGCTCTCCGATGATGTGCAGGATCAGCTCGAACAAGGTGGCCGGGTCACCCTGCACAGCCCGGTGGTCCACCAGTCGTGACCTGGCAACTTCGGCATACTGCCATTCCAGGGTGAACGGAGGCGCGGCACCCCAGCCGCCTCTGAGACAGTCATTCAAAGCGTCGAGGTTCCACCCGAAGTACCCGCCGGGCCCGTTGACCGCCTCGCCGATCGCGCAGTAGAAGCTGTCCACGTCGTGGACCTGCTGGCCGTCCAGCACGAAAACCCGGCCCGGCGCGATGTCCGCGCTATTGCCGCGGCGCTGGTATTCGCTGGACCACAGGGCCACGGACAACCACGCACGCCGGCCCGGCTGGTCCAGGGAGTGCCACAGGCCCTTCCGGTTCAGCTGCCCGGTTCGGATCAGCTCCCACATCCGATCGGAGCCGGGAAGCGTCTGGTCGCACCAGAGCTGCACGGTGACATCGACAAGGTCGGCACCAAAGGCTGAGGGCTTGGCGGCGATCGCGGTGACGTCGTTGACGAAGTAGGACCCCATCTCGACGCCTTCGGCATCCAGCAGGGCCAGCTCCGCGTTCCCCGCCCGGGCGCGGCGGCCGCCGACATGATCAAGGGCGGCCAGCAGCCCGCCGCCAGGCGTGCACCCCAGCAGCTCGACCTGCCGAAAGCCGTCCTCCGACACACCGAACAGACCCCTGGCCTCGCGGGCGAAGCCCCAGAAGTCGCTACCACCGTCGTCACTGGCCAGGGAGTACTTGAACCCTGCCCCGGCACTTACTGATCCCACCGCACCCCCATGAGCCGCTGATTCTACCGAGCCCAGGACCGGGCGGAGCCGATGGATTGCCAGGTCACAGCAGGGCAAAATCTGTCGCTCAATGTGAGACACCATCGACCGCCTATCGGGGGACTCCTTGCCGATCCCTGAGGCGGATCCACTGAGACGACAGTGGCTCTGAGACAGGTGAACTGTTCCTAACGGTGGAGGCATCGAGCCCGGTGAGAGCGCCCGGGAGACGGCCGTACGCGAGTTGTTCGAGGAGAGTGGGCAGGTTCCGGGCGGTGTCCTGCGGTTCGTCGGCCATGCCGGGTTCGTCCTGGCACCCGACCAACGGCGCGAGTACGGGGCACTGTTCGCGGGCGATGCGCGCACCCGGCGCGACTTCGAGCCCAACGAGGAGATCTCCGCCATCTGTTGGTGGGACCTGAGGTCACCGCTGCCCGGCCGGGTCGCGCTCCTCGACGTACACCTGGCCCGGCTCAGCCGGGAGTCGGTCCCCCGCCCGGCCGGGCACCCGCTAACCTGACCCCCACACCTGCCTGTTACCCAGGTACACACCCCCGGAGGGACGGGCAGGCGGGGCGCGGAGAGCAAGGGGATCGGGGAGAGCGATCATGGGCGAGTCTCTGAAGACCTTCGTCGGCGGCACCGAGGTCGAGGTGCCCAACAGCATTCCTGCGATCCGGGCCGCGCTGCCCGAGGAGAGACGCGAGGAGTTCGACCACGCGATCAACGAGGCCGGGGTGCACGAGATCCAGGCCGTCATGCGGCACTGGATGCTCGAGTCCGTGCCCGATCCCGAGGCCGAGCAGATCCTGGACCGGCTGGCGCAGGACGAGGCCGAGAGGCGGAACGTCGCTTGAGCTTCCGCATCTCCTACGCGCCGCCCGCCGACGACACCCTGGCCAAGATGCGCGACGGCGACTCGTTCCGGGACGAGATGGCGCGCACGCTGGCCCTCGATCCGTACGGACATGCCTCGACCGCCGTGAAGCGTGAACGCGACCGGCGCGAGGCGACGGTGTACGGCGCCATCGTCCTCTACTACGTCTCCGGTTCCGTGCTGACGGTCACCGTGGTCAGGCTCGTACCGCTGCCGTGAGGCGGGCCGTCACCCCAGCCTGATCTGGCGGTCGGTGCCGCCGAGGGACTCCAGCAGTCCGTTCGTCGGTGCCCTGCTCGCGTACGCGGTGTGGTTCCGGGGTGTGGAGCGGCTGCCCGCGCTGACCGTGTCCGTGCTCGGCTTCGCCTCACCGCTCGCCGCGATGACGCTGGGCTATCTCGTCCTGGACGAGACGCTCTCCCCGGTGCAGCTCGCCGGAGCGCTGACGGTGGTCGTCGCCGTGTTCCTCGCCCGCCCCCGGACGGCGAAGGGGCGGGGGGCGTCCTCCGCTCCCCCGCCCCCTCAGCTGCCGAGCGTCAGCCGAGCTTCTTGACCTGCGCGTCGATCACCGCGGTCGGCCGGTCGAAGTCGGAATCCGCACCCGTCTTGCCGAGGTTGAAGGAGAAGAAGGTGGCGACCGTGCCGCCCTGACGCAGGCTCACGAGCTTGAAGGGCGCCGCGGCGTCCCCCTCCCCCATCTGCACGCGCCAGGCGAGGGCCTCCTCGCCGCCCGTGACCTTCTCCTCGGTCACCTTGGTGACCTTCTGCTTCGAGCCCTTCATGGTCAGGGTGAAACCGCCGCTCGCGCACTTGGCCGCGGACTCGCGGAGCTCGGCGAGGCTCTTCGCGGCGCCGTCGTCCTCGTACGAGGCCAGGGTGACCAGGGACGACGTGACGTCGAGCAGGCCGGCGAGGGCGTCCTCGGGGTCGGCGGACTCGTCCTTCTTGGGCTCCTGGACGACCTTGCGCCCGGCGTTCCCGACCGGGGTGCCCCGCTTCACGCCGTAGAAGGCGAAGCCGATGGGCTCGCACTCCTTCTTGTCGACGGTGACGTCCTCGGGCTGAGCGATGTCCTCGGGGCCGGTCTTCGAGACCTTGTGGCCCGCGACGTCACCCTGCTCCAGCGACACCTTCTCCAGCTCGGCCGACGTCAGCGCCTTGACCGCCGCGGGCTTGGAGGAGGTGGCGTCCTTGCCTCCCGAGGTTCCGCCGTCACCCTTGGCGTCGGAGTCCGAGCCGCTGCAGGCGGTGGCGAGCAGGGTCAGGGACGCCACGGCGGCAGCGAGGGCGGTACGGCGTACGGCGGTGGCGCGCATGGTTCGTTCATCTCTCCGTCTGAAGGAGCAACAGCCCTGCCCCGGCCTGGAATTCAGGGCCGGTGCGAGAGGGCTGCAGCGGTGCACGACACTCTACGATCGGACACCTGTCCGACGATCGCCCCGAACGGTCACGGAATGTGATCGTGACTCCCTTGTGATCACTCTGTGAATGCACTGTGGGGCGGTCGACTCCCGCAGCCGAGCCATGGGGGCCCCGCCCGTGTCCGTCGACGTGACAACCGCCGTACTGGAAGCCGTCGGGGCCCGTGGTCCCGCCTCCCGTGAGCCGCTCGCCGGGGGCACGTACAACACCGTCACCCGCGTGACCTTCGCGGACGGCAGGGACTGGGTGGTGAAGGTCCCTCCGGCGCACACCACCGGACTGAGCTACGAACAGCGCCTGCTCGTCAACGAGGTGACCTTCTACGCCGCCGCCACCGGGGACGGCGACGTGATCCCGCGGGTCGTGCACAGCGAGCTCGACCCCGGGGCGCCGACCGGGGCGTACGTCGTCATGACCGCGCGCCCGGGGCGGCCCTGGAGCGAGCTCGCCGGTGAGCTGACGGCCGGCGACACACGCGCTCTGCGCACCGAGTTCGGGAGCATCGTCGGCCGGCTGCACGGCATCACCGGCCCCGGTGGGTACGGGTATCCCGCCGAGCCCCTGGGGCCGCTCTCCGCCACCTGGCGTGAGGCGTTCACGGCGATGACCGACGCCGTGCTCGCGGACGCCGTGACGTACGGCGCGCGGCTTCCATGGCCGGTGGGGCGGGTCCGTGAGGTGCTCGCCGGGGCGTCGGACGTGCTGGACGAGGTGGTCCGGCCCGCCCTGGTCCACTTCGATCTGTGGCAGGGGAACCTCCTGGTGACCGGGGAGCCCGGCGCCCGGCGCATCGGCGGGATCGTCGACGGTGAGCGGATGTTCTGGGGCGACCCGGTCGCCGATCTCGTCTCCACGTCCCTGTTCGGCGACCCGGAGACGGACCCGGACTTCCTCACCGGATACGCGGCGGCGACGGGCGCGCCGCTGGTGTTCACCCCGTCCGTACGCCGCCGGCTCGGCCTGTACCGCAGCTACCTCTACCTGATCATGCTCACCGAGACGGTGCCCCGGGGCGCGGGGCCCGACGCGGTGGAGTGGACGTGGAAGGAGGTGGCGCCGCGGCTGGTCGCGGCGCTGGAGGAGCTCGCGTAGGGCGGACCGCCCCTCAGCCCTCAGGGCGACGGGCGCTGCGTCAGGTGGGTGAAGGCGTCCAGGTTGCGGGTCGACTCCCCGCGCTCCACCCGCCAGGCGTACTCCTTGCGGATCGCGCTCGCGAAGCCCAGCTCGAGCAGCGGGTTGAACGCGCTGTCCGCCGCCTCCAGGACCACGCCCAGCAGCCGGTCGAGCTCCTCGGGCGTGACGACCGAGAGCGGGAGCCGACCGACGAGGTAGACGTCGCCGAGCGGGTCGATGGCGTAACTCACCCCGAACAGGCGGAGGTTGTGCTCCAGGAGCCAGCGGTGCACGGCCGCGTCGTTCTCGTCGGGGTGACGGACGACGAACGCGTTGAGGGAGAGGGAGTGCTGCCCGACGATCAGGGAACAGGTCGTGGACAGCTTGCGCGTGCCGGGCAGCTTCACGACGTAGGTGCCGGGCCCGGGGCTCTCCCAGTCGAGCCCCGCGCCGCTCAGCGTCGCCTCGATGACCTGCGCCGCTGCTGCCTCGTCGGATACGTCAGCCATGGTCCGAGCGTACGACAGCGCGGACGCGCGCTCAGCCGGGGTACGGCACGTCAGCCGTGGTGCGAGCGGGCGCGGCGCCGGTGGTCGTGCATGGCCGCCGTGTACACGTCGGCGGTGGCGGACGCCGCGGTGTCCCAGCCGAACGACTGGGCGTGTGCTGCCGCCGCCGCGCCCATCCGGCCGGCCAGCTCCGCGTTGTCGGCGAACCGGCCCAGCGCCTGCGCGTACGCCTCCGGGTCGTGGCCCGGGATGAGGAAGCCGCTGACCTCGTCCCGCACGGCGACCGGCAGACCGCCCACCTCCGCCGCGATCACGGGTGTGCCCGTCGCCTGGGCCTCTATCGCGACCAGCCCGAAGGACTCGCTGTACGAGGGCATGACCAGCACGGACGCCGCCCGGAACCAGTCGGCGAGCTGGTCCTGGCCGACCGGCGGGTGGAACCGTACGACGTCGGCGACGCCCAGGCGCGCGGCGAGCTTCTGCAGGACCTCCGGCTTGGCGAGCCCGCTGCCACTGGGGCCTCCGACGACGGGCACGACGATGCGTGAGCGCAGCGAGGGGTCGCGCTCCAGGAGCACGGCGACGGCGCGCAGCAGCACGTCCGGCGCCTTGAGCGGCTGGATGCGGCCCGCGAAGAGGGGGATCAGGGCGTCCTGCGGCAGGCCGAGGCGGGCGCGCGCGGCAGCACGGCCGTCGCCGGGGCGGAAGCGCTCCAGGTTCACGCCGGGGTGTACGACGGCGACGGACGCCGGGTCCGCGTCGTAGAAGCGGATGAGCTCGTCGGCCTCCCCGGCGGTGTTCGCGATGAGCCGGTCGGAGGCGTGCACGATCTGGGTCTCGCCGATGACGCGGGCGGCGGGCTCGGGGGTGTCGCCCTCGGCGAGCGCGGCGTTCTTGACCTTCGCCATGGTGTGCATGGCGTGGACGAGGGGGACGCCCCAGCGCTGGGCGGCGAGCCAGCCGACCTGGCCGGAGAGCCAGTAGTGGGAGTGGACCAGGTCGTAGAAGCCGGGGCGCTGGCCGGCCCAGGCCTGCATCACGCCGTGGGTGAAGGCACAGAGCTGTGCGGGCAGCTCTTCCTTGGCGAGGCCCTCGTAGGGTCCGGCGTCGACGTGGCGGACCAGGACTCCGGGGGCCAGCTCGACCGTCGGGGGCAGTCCGCCGGTGGTGGCCCGGGTGAAGATCTCGACCTCGATGCCGATCGCGGCGAGGCGCCTGGCCAGCTCCACGATGTAGACGTTCATGCCGCCGGCGTCGCCGGTGCCGGGCTGGTGCAGCGGAGAGGTGTGCACGGAGAGCATCGCGACACGGCGCGGCTTGCGGTGCCCGGCGAACGCGCCCGGGAAGCGGATACGGGGTGCCGCACGGCTGCTGCCGAGCCGGGAGACGTACTGGCTCACGGGTCCGCTCCTCCTCGCTCAGGGCATGACACGTACAGGGCACAAGGCCCCTTCCAAGGCCAGAACAGCGGAACCTGTCCTTTCATTTCCGCTTTGCCAAATCATTGCCCTTCCTACCGGCGCGCCTGAGGGTTCCCCCGCGCGCGCCGCTGCTCCGCGTGTGCCCTCCGGCGCTTCGCATACGCTCCCCTCTATGCACCAGCGCCCCATCGGCACCGCGACCCGCGGGACCACCAACCCCAACCGGCTGCGCCGCATGGACCGCTGGATCGCCGACACCCACGGCCCCGCGCTGCGCCGCAGCGACGCGCCCGTCGCGGTCGACCTCGGCTACGGCGCCGCGCCCTGGACGGCCGTGGAGCTGCTGGGCCGACTGCGCACCGCCGAACCGCGCACGGCCGTCGTGGGCGTCGAGATCGACCCCGCCCGGGTCGCCGCGGCGCAGCCGTACGAGCGGGAGGGCCTCACCTTCGTGCACGGCGGCTTCGAGATCCCCACGGCGGGCCGGCCGTCCCTGATCCGGGCCGCGAACGTGCTGCGCCAGTACGACGAGGGTCAGGTCGCGGCGGTCTGGCAGCGGCTGTGCGCCCGGCTCGCCCCGGACGGCCTGCTGGTCGAGGGCACCTGCGACGAGATCGGCCGCCGGCACGTATGGGTCGCGCTCGGCCCGGAGGGGCCGCGCACGGTCACCTTCGCGACCCGGCTCGGCTCACTGGAGCGGCCCTCGGACCTCGCCGAACGCCTCCCGAAGGCCCTGATCCACCGCAATGTGCCGGGCGAACCCGTCCACGCCTTCCTGCGGGACCTCGACCGGGCCTGGGCCACGGCCTCCCCGTACGCGCCGCTGGGCGCGCGGCAGCGCTGGATCGCGGCGGTCCGCGCGGTCTCCGCCGACTGGCCCCTGACGGACGGCGTACGGCGGTGGCGGCAGGGCGAGATCACGGTGCGCTGGTCCGCGCTGCGGCCGGCCACGGGGTGAGCGGCGCCGGACAGGGGGGCAACACGTTCGAGGGACGTGACCGCATCCGGGAACACCGGTGGATCACCGTTCGTCCCCCTGTGTGACGGGGAGGGTGACGCGGACCTCTGTTGCTTTACGGGACAACATGGCACGATCGCGTCGTCACCCAAATGTTACTGACGGTAAGTCAGATGTTCGCGATACGGCTTTCGTTGCCTTTTCGCCCGGAGGGGGAGCTTGTGAACCGACGCCACTGTGCCACTGCCGCGATCACTCTGGTCTGCGCACTGGCCCTGCTGACCGCGCCGGTCCAGGCCATGGCCGCCCCGATACCCGAACCGGGCCCGACCGCCACCTCCCCCGCCGCCTCCGCCGCACCGAAGAAGAGCCTCGAAGAGGTCCGCGAGGAGATCGACACCCTCTACCGCAAGGCCGGGGCCGCCACCGACGCGTACAACCTCGCCGAGGAACAGGCCGAGCAGCAGTCCGGCGAGATCGCCCGGCTGACCAAGTCGATCGCCGACGGCCAGGCGAGGATCGCCGAACTGAAGGACAGGGCGGGCGCCCAGGCCCGCGAGCAGTACCGCAACGGCGGACTCCCCCCGGGCGCGCAGCTGGTGCTGAGCGGCGATCCCGACCTCTTCATGGACGGCGTCAACCAGGCCCGCCAGGGTCAGCAGGCCACCAAGGGCATGCTGACCGAACTGGAGCAGGCGCAGGAGGACCTGGAGACGTACACGAAGGACGCGAGCCTCAACTGGGAGAAGATCGAGGCCAATCGCGTCAAGCAGGCCAAGGCCAGGAAGAGCATCAACGCGCAGATAGCGGCGGCGGAGAAGCTCGAGTCGCAGCTCGCGAAGGAGGAGCAGGCCAGGCTCCTCGAGCTGGAGCAGGACGCCGCGTCCACCGCGCAGGCCGCCTGGCTGTCCTCCGGCGCGCTCAAGGACATCAACCGCGAGGCGAGCGCCGCCGGAAAGCAGGCGGTGGCCTTCGCGACCGCCCAGATAGGCAAGCCGTACGTATGGGGAGCCGAGGGCCCGGGGTCGTACGACTGCTCGGGGCTGACCTCACAGGCCTGGGCGGCGGCGAAGCGTCCGATCCCCCGGACCTCGCAGGAGCAGTGGAGGCAGCTGCCCCACATCGCCATCCAGGACATGCGCCCCGGTGACCTGATCATCTACCACAGCGACGCCAGCCACGTCGGGATGTACGTCGGCGACGGCTCGATCGTGCACGCCCCCCGGCCCGGCCGGCACGTCACGCTGACGGGTGCGGGCTCGATGCAGATCCTGGGCGTGGTCCGGCCGGACAAGTAGGCGCCGGGACGCGGCGGTCGGCGCGTGACGGGCGGCACACGGCACGGCCCGCTCCCCGCACGGACGGCCGGCTCGGCGAGTTGTGCGCAAGGCGTGTCGAGCGCGTGATGTTCGTCATGGCCTCATGTCCGTTTCGTGCGGCCCCATCACGCCGGATCCGTGGTGGGACGCGGCTTATGGGCGCGCATATGACAGAGGATGATCAGCGGGCGCCATTCCGTTCCCCCGCCGCGGACCGCTATCGTCCCCGTCGGCGGGTCGTCGATCGTCGTTCCGCCGCGCCCTCGGGGGGAGGGAAGGAAACCCGAACCGATGCCCGTACCCGTACCGCAGCAACGTGCCGTTCCCGCTGCGGAGACCAATCACGGCGCCGACCTCACACTCCTGGTGATCGAGGACGACCCTGCGGGCACCTTCGCCGTCCCCGACCTGTCGTCCACCACGGGGGCGCGGGTCCGCGTCCGTACCGCCCGTAACCTCACCGAGGCCGGGCGGCTGCTCACCGACGACGTCGACTGCATCCTGCTCGACCTCGACCTTGAGGCGGCGGCGCTGCCCGCCGGCGTACGCGCCGACAGCCCCGACGACGGTTCCGGCCTGCCGGACGGGCTCGCCGCCCTCAAGCACGTCCTGCGCATCGCGCCGCGCCACGCCGTCCTCGCCCTCACCGCGGAGGACGACGCCGAGCGGGCCGCCGAGGCCGTGCGGGTCGGGGCCCAGGACTACCTCTTCCGCGGCGAGCTCGACGGACGCCTCCTCAGCCGCGCCATCCGTTACGCCGTGGAGCGCAAGCGCGCGGACATCGCCCAGCACCAGCTGACCGAGTCCCGGCTGCGCGCCCAGGAGAACGCCCGGCTGGAGCGCGGGCTGCTGCCCACCCCGCTCCTCGACGGCTCCGATCTCGCCTTCGCCGCCCACTACCGGCCGGGCCGCAGCCGTGCCCTGCTCGGCGGCGACTTCTACGACACGGTCCGCACGCCCGACGGCACGGTCCACGCGATGATCGGCGACGTCTGCGGGCACGGACCGGACGAGGCCGCGCTCGGCGTCGAGCTGCGCATCGCCTGGCGGGCGCTCACGCTGGCCGGGCTCTGCGGCGACGACCTGCTCTCCACGCTGCAGCAGGTCCTGGAGCACGAACGGCAGAGCGAGGAGATCTTCGCGACGCTCTGCACCCTCGACATCGCCCCCGACGGCCGCCGCGCCGGCCTGTGCATCGCGGGCCACCCCGCGCCGCTGATCGCACGCCAGGGCCGGGCGGCGCACCTGCTCCCGTACGAGGACGGCGGCCCGGCCCTCGGTCTGCTGCCGCACGCCCGGTGGCCGCGCCGCCAGGTCGAGCTGGGCGGCTCCTGGAGCCTGATGATGTACACCGACGGGCTGATCGAGGGGCGCGTCGGGCAGGAGGGGACCCAGCGGCTGGGCCAGGACGGCATGGTCGCGATGGTCAACGGGCGACTGGACCAGGGCCTCGGCGGCGAGGCGCTGCTGGAGGCCGCCGTCACCCAGGTGCAGGAGCTGAACGGCGGCGAGCTGACCGACGACGTGGCGGTCCTGCTGCTGGAACGCGACGAGGCCCGGATACGACGGAGGGGCGGGAACGCGTCGCGTCCCCGCCCCGGTGCCGCCTCGTCGGCGGGAGCTCAGCGCCCGCCGTTGTAGGGGCCGTACGGTCCGTCGCTGCTGGACCCTCCGCGACGGCCGCCGCCGCCCGATACGGCCTTGATCGCCGGCCGCACGTCGACCATGAAGACGATGGACGCGATCACGCCCGCGATCTGCAGGAACAGGATCGGGATGACGAGGTTCACGAAGACCGTGGCGCCGAGGATGATCAGCCAGAACGACTTCTTCTGCTTGTCCGCGGCCCGGTAGGCGTCCTCGCGCGCCGTCACGGCGAAGACCAGCGCGACCACGGCCAGGACGAGCATGGCCAGGTACAGCAGCTGGAGGAACGAGCCGAATGCTTCGAGCAACACGGTGAGCACCGCCTAGTCAGTGGATGAGCGCCTCGCGGCCAAGGTACCGGGACAACGACCCGGGCACCCTGAAAGGTGCCCGGCCCGTTCTTCCGGCAACCCCGGCCCGCGCCTACTTCGCGGAGGGCGGGGTCGCCTTCTTGGCCGCGGGCTTGCGCACGGGCGTGGGCTTCTTCGCCGCGGGGGCGGGCGACGCCTTGGACTCCGCGGGCTTCGGCGCGGGCTTCTTCGCGGCGGGGGCCACGGGCTTCGCGGGCGCCACCGGCTTCGCGGAGGCGGCCGGCTTGGCCGGGGTCACGGGCTTGGTCACCGGCTTGGTCACCGCCTCGGACTTCTGCTTCGGCACGGACTTCGGCTCCGCCTCGACGACGGCGGCGATCTCGACGATCTCCCCGGCCGTCTCGCCGCGCCACGTCCGTACGCTCTGCTCGCCGCGCTCGGCGACCTTCTCGTACGTCTCACGGGCCCGGACGGCGTACTCGGCGGCCACACCCACGCTCCGCAGCGCCAGGTCCTGGGCGGTCTCGCCCCACTTCTTGAGGTCGGTGTCCAGCGCCCCGAAGACCTCGGTCACCTTCGCCTGCACGGTGGCCTGAGCCTCCTTGGCCTGCGTGGTGACCCGCTCCTGAACGGCCTTCGGGTCGGTGTTGCGCACGGCCTCGATCCGCTCGGGCGCCTCGGCCCGCAGCTGCTCGATCAGGGCCGGGACCTTGCGCGCCTGCTCGACGGCGAGGTCGGCCGTGCCGGCGGCGAAGTAGAGGGGGGTGGGGTCGGTGAGGGTCTTGCGCAGGTCATCGGTGATGGCCATGACTGTGGTCCTCCCGGATCATCAGAAGTCGGTTAGCTCGTAGCTGGTGGGTCTGCATCACTGCCGCCGGCCGTGCGGGGGCCGCGGGCATCCGGACCGGCACCGTCCGCGTCACCGGCGCCGCTGTCCGCGTCGGCATCGATTCTGCTCTCCGCACCGGCGGCACCGTGGAACCCGGCGCCGGTGTCGGGCGCGACATCGAAACCGTTCTCCCGGCGGAAGGAGTCGTAGATCTGCAGCAGCACGTTCTTCTGCCGCTCGTTGATCGACGGATCGGCCAGTACGACCGCCCGCGTCTCCAGCTCCTCCCGCTCCCGCTCATCGAGGATCCCGGCCCGCACATAGAGCGTCTCGGCCGAGATCCGCAGGGCCTTGGCGACCTGCTGCAGCACCTCGGCGCTCGGCTTGCGCAGACCGCGCTCGATCTGGCTGAGATACGGATTGGACACCCCGGCGGCGTCGGCGAGCTGCCGCAGGGAGAGCTGCGCGGTACGCCGCTGCTCACGCAGGTACTCGCCGAGATTGCCGACGTTGAGTGATGCCATGCCACGATGGTGCCCCACCTTTGCTAACTATTGCAAGCGAGTGCTAGCAAAAGTGTTCCGCGTCATGCGGGGGTGATGGACTGCGGAGTCCCGGCGAAGCCGGCCGGCCTGTACGGTCCACCGCATGGTTGACGAGTTCGATGTGGCTCAAGCTCTGCGCGGTGGGATACCCGACAGGGCGCGCGCCTGGGCCTTCGTTCGGGACTTTGCCGCAGCGTGGGCGGAGCCGCTCGCCGACAGTGCGGGTACGCGAGCGGAGGAGCTGGAGCGAGCCGAGGAGATGCTGGGGCTCACGCTGCCGACCGCGCTGCGCGAGGCGTACTCGCTTCTCGGTACGCGTCACGACCTCACCGGCAACCAGGACCCGCTGCTGCGCCCTTCCGAGCTGTTCGTGCACGACGAGTTCGGTGGAGTGCTCGTCTTCCGCAGCGAGAACCAGGGGTGCGCTTTCTGGGGAGTACGGCTGCGGGACCTCGGTCAGGACGATCCGCCGGTGTTCGTCCAGTCGCGCGATGGCTGGGTTCCCTTCCTGGAGCGGGTCTCCCTGGCCTGTGTCGAGCTCGTACTCAGCGAGACGCTGCATGGCAGCGAAGGGCGGCTCTACAACGCCCGCGAACTCCCCGCCGGCCTGATTCGAGAGCTGCCGAGTCGGTTCGCGCCGGTGGAGTTTCCCGAGTACCCGATGTGGACGGGGAAGGAGGAGTCACCCGTGCGCTGGTTCTCCGCACCGGGGAAGCTCCTGCGGCTCGACGGACTGAGTGACCACAGCTGGCTGCACGTCCGGGGAAGTACGTTCGCCGACCTGGAGTCGCTCTGCACCGCCCTCCCCGGCCACTGGGTACGTGGGTACTCGGAGAGCTTCTCGCTCGGCCTCCAGCATCGCCAGTCGACGCCCCTCGCTGCCCCGGCCCCCACGGAGGCAGAACGGCTACGCAGTCGCGTCGGAGAAGTTCACCCGCACCGCGACCACAGTGCCTGACGCATCCAGGTCGGCCGACACGGGGAAGTAGCCGTCGCCCCAGCTCGTCATCGCGCAGAGCAGTCGGGCGTCGCCGATGTCCACAGTTCCGGCCTCGACTTCAGAGGCCCGAATCTGTCGCATGACCTGCCAGTGATGGGAATGGGGCCGGAAGTCCACCATCATGCGGCTCCCGGTCTCCTCCTTCCAGCTCTGCACAGCGCGAGCCTTCTCCATCGCCTCCGCCACGGCCAGCCCGGTCCACCCGCGGACACCGTCCTCGCCGGGTTCGCCGAGTTCCGGTGCTGCGAACGTCGCGGCGGCTTCCTCTGCGGCAGCACCCCAGAACGCGACGTCGGCCAAGCCGTCCACAGGCTCGTCGTGCTGCCAGGCGTTCAGGGCATCGGTATCGCCGAAAAGCACCCGGGCCCGGTCAACGCCGATGTCACCGAGCAGCACGGATGACTCCGCCGGGACGTCGCTCATCCGAACCGATACCTCTGACCAGCGCGGCCCGACACCGTCGCCGAGGTCAACCCGCGAAGCCAGCACCGGCAGATGACGGTCGCGGGGCACCCCGCCCACCGCGACGACAGGCACCCCGAACATCAGGAAACTGCCGCCGCCTTCAGCGGCAGTCCGGCGCACACGTTGTGCATGCGGTTCACGGCCCGGCAACGCCTCCAAGCGAGCGTCCAGGCCAGCGGCCCGGCAGTGCTCTTCGAACATCCTCCCGAACTCCGCCGCCCGGGAGGCGGGGATGTCATGGAGCAATGCACCCGGCTGTCGGTCGAAGCTGCGCACCGCTACCGAAGCGTCCGGGCCCACCCCGGCGAAGTCGACCGAGTTGATCACTTCGGCAGCCGTCGCCGGGTCGTCAACGCCAAGCAGAGCAGGATCAATCTCCGCCGGCGACCGCTCACCGCTCCACAACCCCAAAGAGCCGCCGTCCACGACGACCAGGGTCCCCGACGGACAGCGGATCTCACCGAGCCTGAAGATCTCTTCCATGGCGCGCGAGTCTACGGCCGTTCCAAGCCGCTCTCCCCGACAGCGACGGCGTACCGCGCGCCCGGTGGTGACCACCGTCGTGCCCCAACCATCTGAAGGCACCACAGGTCAGAGCCTTGCCCTGCCCACAGTTATCCGGGACAGGACACCGGGGACTCCCCGGACCGCACGAGGGGGGAACGTCACCCCGGTGAGGTCCTCGGAGACGGCCCACAGCCGCTGCTGGACGGTCACCTCGTACGACGCCGGGCTGGAGGTGACCAGCCGGGGGTGGCCCATGATCTCGTTGCGGCCGCCGGGACCGTAGTACTGACCGCCGAGCACGGCGGGGTCGGCGGCGGCGCGCAGGGTCGGCAGCGCGCCCATCGCCGGCGTCTGGGTGATCAGCGGCGCGAGCCAGGTGAGCGGGAGCCGGAGGGCCGCGGGGGTGTTGCGGGCGAGCTCGGTGCTGGACATGCCGGGGTGCGCGGCCACCGCGACGGTGGTGCCGTGCGCGGCGAGCCGGCGCTGCAGCTCGTACGTGAACATCAGGTTGGCCAGCTTGGACTGGCCGTAGGCGGCGGCCCTGCCGTACGACCGCTCCCACTGCAGGTCGTCGAAGTGGATCGCGGCCCGGATGCGGTGGCCGGTGCTGCTGACCGTCACCACGCGCGAGCCGGGCACCGGCAGCATCAGGTCCAGCAGCAGCCCGGTGAGCGCGAAGTGGCCGAGGTGGTTGGTGCCGAACTGCAGCTCGAAGCCGTCCCGGGTGGTCCGCTTCGGGGTGTACATCACGCCGGCGTTGTTGATCAGCAGGTCGATCCGGCCGAGCCGGGACCGCAGCGCCGCCGCCGCGGTCCGTACGGAGTCGAGCGAGGTCAGGTCCAGCTCCTGCACGCTCACGTCGCCGGTCATACGGGCCGCGGCCCGCTCGCCCTTCTCGACGTCGCGCACGGCGAGCACCACGGACGCCCCGCGCCGGGCGAGCGCCTTGGCGGTCTCGTACCCCAGTCCGGTGTTGGCCCCGGTCACGACGGCCACCCGCCCGCGCTGATCCGGAATGTTCGCCGTCGTCCACTTCTCGCCCATGACGGGCCCCCAACCATTTAACGTACCGGAAGTATCTTGCACTCCCGACGCTAAAGTACTCACGGTACGTTGTCAACGTACCGCAGGTACCTAAGTTAGGCTGGCGACCGTGACTTTCCAGCGGGCGCGAACCGAAGAGCAGCGGGAGATCCGCCGGCGGGCGATCCTCGACACGGCGTCGGCGATGCTCGACGAGATGCCGGTGGCCGCGGTCACCCTGAACGAGCTCAGCCGCCGGGTGGGCCTGGCGAAGCCGAACGTGCTGCGCTACTTCGAGTCCCGCGAGGCGGTGCTGCTGGAACTGCTGGACCGCTTCCTGCAGGAATGGCTGACGGAACTGGCGGACGAGTTGGCCGTAGGCGTCGACGAGGAACAGCCCATGACCGAGCGAGCGGCGGCGGTGGCCGGGATCCTCAGCCGGTCGCTCTCGGACCGGGGGGTGCTGTGCGACCTCTTCGGCGCACAGGGCGGCGTGCTGGAGCACAACGTCTCCGTCGAGGTCGTCGCACGCTACAAGCGCGCCTCCCTGGACCGCCTGACGACCATGACCGCCCTGATCCGGACGTACCTGCCGGAGCTGGGCGGGAACGCGACACTGTTCAGCCTGCAGACCATGGTCATGGCCGGCGCGCTGTCGGCGTACAGCACGCCCCCGCCCAGCCTGCAGGCGGCCTACGAGGCCGAGCCCGACCTGGCCCGCTTCCATCTGGAGCTGAGCGAGTACCTGAAGTCGGCGCTGACCGCGACCCTCCTGGGCGTGCTGCCCCGCGACTGACCCGCGTCGCCGTTCAGCCCGCCGGGAACGGGCACGTGCCCTGAAGCACCCGTCCGCGGCTCCTTGACCTCAAGCGCGATCGAGCTTCTAGCGTGTCTCCCGGTCGATCACCTGACGACGGGAGAACGCGCATGATCCTCGTGACCGGAGCCACCGGAAACATAGGCAGTGCACTGCTGAAGGAGCTGCACGCACACGGTGCCGGGCCGCTGAGAGGGCTCACCCGTGACGCCGCGCGTGCCGGCTTCCCCGAAGGCGTCGAGGCCGTGGAGGGCGACTTCGCGGATCCGGCCTCGTTGAAGCCCGCGCTGGAGGGCGTGCGTTCGCTGTTTCTCGTATCGCGCCTGGGCCCGGACGCCGAGGTCGTCGAAGCCGCCCGGCTCGCGGGTGTGGAGCACGTGGTGCTGGTGTCCTCGATCACCGCGCAGACCCATCCGCACCTGGGCCCCGCCCAGGAGAACCTGGAGGTGGAACAACTGCTCAAGGACAGCGGCATGGCCTGGACGATCCTGCGGCCGACCCAGTTCGCCTCGAACACCCTGATGTGGGCGGCCGCCGTCCGCGGCCACGAGACCGTCCACGCGCCCTACCCGGACACGGCGCTGCCGACCATCCACCCCGCGGACATCGCATCGGTGGCACGGGTGGCGCTGACCGAGCCCGGCCACCGGGGGCGCACGTACGCCTTGACCGGTCCGGAGCCGGTGTCGGCCCGCCACCAGGCCGAGGCCATCGCGGCAGCACTGGGCCGGGAGGTGCCCTTCGCCGGGATCAGCCGCCGGGAGGCCCACGCACAGATGGCCGCGGTCTTCGGGGCCGAGGCCGCGGACGCGGTGCTCGACGTCACGGGCGGAGACGTCAACGACGAGCTGCTGGCGGTGCGCGACACGGTTCCGCAGGTCACCGGAGCCCCGGCCCGGCCGTTCCGGCAGTGGGCCGCGGAGAACGCCACCGCCTTCCGCTGAGCCGCCCCCGCCCAGCCGTCCGGCACGGGGCCCTGTTCCTGCGGCCCGCACAGCGCTAGCGTCGAGCCATGATCGTATGGCTCAACGGCACCCACGGCGCGGGCAAGACGACGACCGCCGCGCTCGTGCAGCAGCTCCTTCCCGACTCACGGGTGTTCGACGCCGAGAAGGTCGGCGAGATGCTCATGGACATCACGCCAGGGCTGCCGTGGACGGGCAACTTCCAGCACTGGCCGCCGTGGCGGCCGCTGGTCGTCGAGACCGCCCGCCATGTGCTGGACTACACCGGCGGCACCCTGGTGATGCCCATGACCGTCCTGGTCGAGGAGTACTGGCGCGAGATCAGCGCGGGCCTCGCCCGGCACTCCGTTCCCGTACGGCACTTCGTCCTGCACGCCGACCAGGACACCCTCCGCGGGCGCATCGAGGGGGACACCGATCTCGGCCCCTCCGCCTTCCGCCTCGAATACCTCGAGCCCTACGCCGAGGCGGCCCGTACCTGGCTGCACGAGGAGGCCGAGGTCGTCGACACCACGCACCTCACGCCCGCCGAGGCCGCCCTGCGGATCGCGGAGGCCGTCAAATGACCTTGCCCGACGCCAAGGCCGACCTCCACTTCTACCTGCAGTCGGCGCGGGACGCCCTGCTGTGGAAGCTCGAAGGGCTCTCCGAGTACGACGCCCGACGCCCGCTGACGCCGACCGGCACGAACCTCCTCGGCCTGGTCAAGCACGTGGCCAGTGTGGAACTGGGCTACCTCGGCGACACCTTCGGCCGGCCGTCCGGCGAGCCGCTGCCGTGGGTCGAGGAGGGGGCCGAGCCCAACGCGGACATGTGGGCGACGGCCGACGAGTCACGCGAACAGATGGTGGACCTCTATCACCGGGCCTGGGCCCACGCGGACGCCACGATCGACGCGCTGCCGCTGGACACGGTCGGCCGGGTGCCGTGGTGGCCGAGCCACCGGGCCGAGGTGACGCTGCATCACGCCGTGGTCCGCGTGATCGCCGACACGCACCGGCACACCGGGCACGCCGACATCCTCCGCGAACTCATCGACGGGGCCGTGGGGATGAACGAGGGCAACGACAGCATCCCGCCGGGCGACGCGGCCTGGTGGGAGGAGCACCGCAGCCGGCTTGAGCGCGCCGCCCGCGAGGCCGACGGGCGCGCCTGACGCCGACGGATCTCCCCGCCCTCTCACCGCAGCCCCCGGGACCCGGGGGCTGCGGCGCCTGAGCGGCCTCCTGCGTAAACCGGTCGAACGGCCGGGGCGCGCGCCCTACTCTGTCCGCATGCCGCCCTCCAAGACCGCGTACGTCTGCCTGCCCTGCCGGGGCTCGTACAAGCAGCCCTACGACAGGGAGCGGGAGCATCGCGTCTGCCCCCGGTGCGCCGGGGCGCTGATCCACGTCGGGTCCGCCTTCGCGCCGCCGAAGCGGCGGGACACCGCCGCCTGGCGCACCCTCTCCGTACTGCTGAACGCAGGCGTCCGCTTCCACATGGGCTGCTGCGACGGCCCGGGCTACCGCCCGCGCACCCTGAGCGAGGTGAAGGAGCGGATGGCGTACGCCGAGCGCACCGGGGAGCCGTTCGCGAAGGCCCTGGTCAGGACCGAGCCGGCGCAGTAACGTCCCCTTACGGACGATCTGCCACGGTACGAATTGTTACGCTGGTCGGCATGACCGCCCTCACCCCCGCCCGTACGGCGCCCGACCTGTCCTACCTCCTCGACCACACCAGCCACGTCCTGCGCACCCGGATGGCTGCGGCACTCGCCGAGATCGGGCTGACCGCGCGCATGCACTGCGTGCTGGTGCACGCCCTGGAGGAGGAGCGCACCCAGATCCAGCTCGCCGAGATCGGCGACATGGACAAGACCACGATGGTGGTGACCGTGGACGCCCTGGAGAGCGCGGGGCTCGCCGAACGTCGCCCTTCCAGCCATGACCGGCGGGCGCGGATCATCGCCGTCACCGAGGAGGGCGCCCGGGTCGCCGCACGGAGCCAGGAGATCGTCGACGGCGTGCACCGGAAGACCCTGGGGTCACTCCCCGAAGGCGACCGCGAAGTACTGCTGCGCGCACTGAACCAGCTGGCCACGGACCATCTGGCCACCCCCTCGGAGAGCCCCCGGCCGGTCCGGCGGGCGCGCCAGGGGCAGAGGTAACCACTCCGGACCGGACCGTTAAATATAGTCTGCAACAAAACCATCTGTTACGGTCTTTCTTGTCGACCCGTCCGACAGGAGAAGACCGATGGCTGTTGATGCCCCGCGCGACACGTCCGCGCCCACTCCTTCCGCACCCACTCCTTCCGCGCCCACTCCTTCCACACCGCCGCCCACGCCCGGCCCGGCGGCCCGCCACCGCGGTCTCGCGCTCGCGGTGATCGCCTCGGGGATGCTCACGCTCACCCTCGACGGCTCGATCGTCACCGTGGCGATGCCCACCATCCAGCGCGACCTGGGATTCACCTCCGCCGGGCTCAGCTGGGTGGTCAACGCCTACCTGATCGCCTTCGGCAGCCTGCTCCTGCTCGCGGGCCGGCTCGGCGATCTGCTCGGCCGCACCCGCATGTTCCTGGCCGGCACCGCCGTCTTCACCGTCGCCTCCCTGCTGGCCGGTGCGGCCACGACTCCCGCGCTGCTCATCGCCGCCCGCTTCCTCCAGGGGGTCGGCAGCGCGATGGCCGCCGCCGTCGGCCTGGGCATCCTCATCACCCTGTTCGGCGAGGCCCGCGAACGGGCCAGGGCCATCGCCGTGTTCTCCTTCACCGGGGCGGCCGGCGCCTCCATCGGTCAGGTGCTCGGCGGAATCCTCACCGACGCCCTCAGCTGGCACTGGATCTTCTTCATCAACCTGCCGATCGGAGTGGTCGCCCTGCTGGTCGCCCGCCGGGTCCTGCCCGCCGACCGCGGCATCGGGCTCGCCGCCGGGGCCGACGTCGTCGGAGCCGCCCTCGTCACGGCGGGTCTGATGCTGGGGATCTACACGGTGGTCAAGGTCGAGGAGTACGGCTGGGTCTCCGCCCCCACCCTCGGCCTCGGGGCGGTCGCCCTCGCGCTGCTCGGAGGGTTCGTCGTCCGCCAGGCCACCGCCCGGACCCCGCTCATGCCCCTGCGCGTCCTCCGTTCACGCAGTGTCGCCGGGGCCAACCTCGTCCAGGCCCTCATGGTGGCCGCGCTGTTCTCGTTCCAGATCATCGTCGCGCTGCACCTGCAGAACGTCCTCGGATACGGCGCCGCCGAGACCGGCCTCGCGATGCTCCCCGCCGCCGTCGTCATCGGCAGCGTGTCCCTGGGCGTCTCGGCCCGGCTGAACGCCCGGTTCGGCGAACGCGCCGTGCTGCTGACCGGGATCGTCCTGCTGATCGGCGCCCTCGGCTTCCTCACCCGGATCCCCACGGACGCGCGGTACCTCACCGACGTGTTCCCCGTGATGCTCCTCGCGGCCGGCTTCGGGCTGGCGCTCCCCGCGCTGACGGCCCTCGGGATGTCCGGTGCGGGCGAGGACGACGCCGGGCTGGTGTCCGGGGTCTTCAACACCACCCAGCAGATCGGCATGGCCATCGGCGTCGCGGTGCTGACCACACTGGCGGCGTCCCGGACCGAACGGCTGCTGGACGCCGGCCACCGCCGGGCCGAAGCCCTGACCGGCGGCTACCAGCTCGCGTTCACCGTCGGCACCGGACTGCTCGTCGCCGCCTTCGCCGTGGCGTTCCTCGTACTGCGCCCCACGCCCGCCCGCTCCGCACGCCCCTGAACCACCGGCTCCGAAAGGCGCACACCGTGAACACCACCGGAGAGACCAGAAGCGGCCCCCCGCCCCGCACCCTCACCGACCAGGCACTCTCCCGGATCCTGCGGGATCAGCAGTTCGGCGTGCTCGGGGCCGTCCGCTCCACCGGCCATCCGCACCTGTCGACCGTGCTGTACCGCTGGGACGCCGAGGAGCGCGTCCTGCGTGTCTCCTCCACCGAGGACCGCCTCAAGACCCGCATCCTGCGCCGGAATCCGCACGCCTCGCTGCATGTCCACGGCGGCGACGTCTGGTCGTTCGCCGTGGCCGAGGGCCTGGCGGAGGTATCCGGACCGACCACGCTGCCCGGCGACGCCGTCGGACGCGAACTGCTCTCCCTGACACCGGGTTTCGACACCCCCGAGGAAGAACGGGCCTTTCTGGAACAGGCGGTGGCCGAACACCGCGTGGTCATCCGCCTCCGGGTCTCCCGGCTGTACGGAGCGGCCCTGGACGTCGAAGCGGCCGGACAGTGACCCACGACCTGGCCTTCGACGCCGTGCTCTGCGACCTCGACAACGTGGTCCGCTTCTACGACGTGACGCACCTGGCCGCACTGGAGCAGGCGGCCGGTCTGCCGGAGGGCACGACGGAGGACATCGCGTACGCCCCCGAGACCGACCTCCCGCTCCTCCTGGGCCGGATCACCCTGGAGGAGTGGGCGGAGACCGTCGCGCGCGCCCTCGCCGACCGGGTCGGCGAGGCGAAGGCCCGGGAGCTGGGCCGGGCGCTCGCGGAGGCGCCGTTCCGTGCGGACACGGCGGTGGTCGCCCTGCTCCGCCGGATACGGGCGCGCGTACCGCTGGTGCTGGTCACCAACGCCACGCCCCGGCTGGCCGACGACCTCGCCGCGCTGGGCCTCACGGACCTGGCCCACCACGTGGTGAGCAGCGCCGTCGAGGGGGTCGCCAAGCCCGATCCCGCGATCTACCGGATCGCCGCCGCACGGGCCGGGGTGCCGGTGGACCGGTGCCTCTTCGTGGACGACAGCCGCGAGAACGTCGATGCGGCCGTCGCGCTCGGCATGACCGGAGTACATTTCCGCGAACCGTCCGACCTGCACGGGCCGTTCGGCATCACTCCGGGAGAGGCATGAGCGAGGACGAGGAAGAGATCCTGCACGGCGGCATGACCAACGTGGGCGCGGTCGTCCGCCGCGGGGACACGGTCGAGCGGCCTGCCCTGCCCCACGCCCCGGTCCTGCACGCCCACCTGAGGGCACTGGCCGCGGCGGGCTTCGACGGGGCTCCCACCCCGCTGGGGACGAGTGAGGACGGCCTGCGGGAACGGCTCAGTTACCTCCCCGGCGATGTACCGCTTCCGCCCTTCCCCTCCTGGGCGCTCACCGACGAGGCGCTGCACTCGGTGGCCGTCCTGCTGCGGCGGCTGCACCGGGCCTCCGCATCCCTGCCCGTGGACCGCACCGTCCGGTGGCCGGCCGAACTGGCCGACCCCGAAGCCGACCCCGAAGCCGGATCGGAGCCGGACACCGCCCTGATCCTCTGTCACAACGACATCTGTCCGGAGAACGTGGTCTTCCGCGAGGGCCGCGCCGCCGCCTTCATCGATTTCGACCTGACCGCGCCCGGCCGCCCGCTCTGGGACGTCGCGACAACGGCCCGCTACTGGGTGCGGCTGTCCGGGGAGGACCCCGGCGCGGCGCACCGGCTCCGCGTCCTCGCCGACGGCTACGGCCTGACGGCGGAGGAGCGCGCCGGGCTTGTCCCGGCGATCGAACAGGCCGCCGCGGCGGCCCGCGCCTTCACCGAGCGGCGGGTGCGCGACGGCAGCCCCGTCCATGTACGCGCGCTCGCGGACCGCGGCGGCTGGGAGCGCTGGGACCGCCACCAGGCATGGCTCGCCGCGAACCGCGCCGTGCTCACCGAACGGCTCCTCCGGGAGCAGCGATGACCAGCCCGTCCCGCAGCTGTGCGAAGGCCAGGCCGGCCGCCGCCACCGCGTCGCCGTGCACCTCGCCGGCGCTCTCCCCCGCGTCCACCCGCCGCCAGTTCTCCATGGCCAGGATCCGCAGTACGGCGATGATCTGACCCGCCGCGAGCCGCGCCGCCACCGGGCCGCCGGGGTCCAGGGCGCGGGCGAGCGCCGCTTCGGAACGGCCCTGGTAGCCGTACAGACGGGCGACGAGCGACGGGGTTCCGTAGAGCAGGCGGTGGAAGGCCAGCACGTGCGGGTTGTCGCAGAGCCCGGTCACCGGGTCGTGGCGGTCCAGGCCCTCCAGGAAGTGGCGGCGCAGCGCGTCCAGGGGGGAGACGCCGTCCGGCCGGCCGGCGACGACGCGGGCCGCCTCGTCCTCGTGGTCGGCGAACCGGTGCAGGACCAGGTCCTCCTTGGCCGGGAAGTACCGGAACAGCGTCGGCTTCGAGATGTCGGCCGCCGCCGCCACCTCGGCCACCGAGACCTTGTCGAAGCCCCGTTCGAGGAACATCGCGATCGCGGCCTCGGAGACCGCCTGGTAGGTCAGCTGCTTCTTGCGCTCGCGCAGGCCGCCCTTCCCGCCGCTCCCGCTGCCGCTCCCGCCGTCCCGCACACCCTGGCTCATGACGGCGCACCCTTCGCGATGAGTGCCTCGACCCCGTCGAGGACCCGCTCCAGGCCGAACCGGAACTCGTAGTCGGCCTCGTCGGGTTCGCTCAGGACGTCGGTGGTCAGCAGCCTGGACAGCGCCGGATGACGGACGGGGTCGACGAGACGCTGCACCGTCCGCTCCCACTGCGCCATCACCTCCTCCGGCGAGACGCCCTTCGCCTCGACGGCGGCGGCGAGATCGCTCATCAGCAGGGCCTCGTTCCGCACGAAGCCCGAGACGAAGAGGATGACGGAGATCTTGTCGCCCTCGGCCAGTCCGCTGCCCTCCAGCGCCTGGAGGCCCTGTTCCCACCAGGCGACCGAGTGGGGGCTGGCCGGCGGGCCCGAGATCGGGATGCGCAGGGACCACAGGCTGCGCTGGAACATCCGGCGCTGCGCCCACGCCCACTGGCTCAGCGCCTCCCGCCAGCCCGCCCCCGTCTCCAGGGCCGGCAGCGGCTCGGGAACCCCCATGGCCGCCTCCTGCATGAGGACGTACAGCTCCTCCTTGGCGGAGACGTAGCGGTAGAGCGACATCGTGGAGGCGCCCAGCTCCTTGGCGACCCGGCCCATCGAGACGGCGGAGAGCCCCTCCGCCGCGGCGACCCCCACGGCCGCGGCGACGATGCGGTCCAGCGTCAGGCCCGGCTTCGGGCCCTTGACCGGACGCTCACGCAGTCCCCACGCGGCCTCGATGCTGGCCGGCAGGCCCGTACCACCCGACGCGCTGCTGTTCTCCGTCACCCGAAGCCGCCCTTTCCCGGTAATGGCTTGCCACCATCCTAGGTTTGCGTAATGCTTACACAGTAGCGCGTACGACATACGCAGAAGGGGGATCGTCATGAGCTCAGCCATGAGCACAGCCATGAACGACGTCATGATCGAGGCGCACGGCCTGACCAAGTCCTACGGAAAGCCCGGGACCGGGGTCCGGGTTCTGGACGGCTTCGGCCTCCGGGTCCCCCGCGCCGGGATCCACGCGCTGCTCGGCCCCAACGGCGCGGGCAAGACCACGACGGTGCGGATCCTCGCCACCCTCACCACGGCCGACTCCGGCACGGCGCGCGTCGCCGGGTACGACGTCGTCGCCGACCGGCGCCGGGTGCGCCGCGCCATCAGCCTGACCGGGCAGTTCGCCGCCGTGGACGAGACGCTGACCGGCGAGGAGAACCTCCGCATGATGGCGCGGCTCTCCGGCCGGACCCGCGCCCAGGCACGGACCCGTGCGGAGGAACTCCTCGCCCGCTTCGACCTCACCGACGCGGCCCGCCGCCAGGCCCGTACGTACTCCGGGGGCATGCGGCGCCGCCTCGACCTGGCGGCGGGGCTTGTCGGCTCGCCCGAGCCGGGCGTCTTCTTCCTCGACGAGCCCACCACCGGCCTCGACCCCCGCAGCCGCCGGGAGCTCTGGCAGGTGGTCCGCGACCTCGCCGGCCGGGGGGCCGCGGTGCTGCTCACCACCCAGTACCTGGAGGAGGCGGATCAGCTCGCCGACCGCATCACCGTGCTCGACAAGGGCGTCTGCGCCGCCGAGGGCACCCCGCAGGAGCTGAAGTCACGCGTCGCCGGACACCGTCTGGACCTCGTCCTCAGCAGCCGCGAGGCCTACCTCAGGCTCGCCGGCCGCGCCGTCCACCACTCCCCCGAGACCCTCACCCTGGGCATCCCCACGGACGGCACCGCCGCCCACATCCGCGCCCTGCTCGACGAGACCGACCCGCACCGCACCGACGTCGACCGCTTCTCCCTGCACAGCGCGACCCTCGACGACGTGTTCCTCGCCCTCACCACCGAGAAGACGGAGGCACCGTCCCATGTCTGACGCCCCTGGAGCCCTGACCCACGCCACGGTCATGACCGGCCGCAGCCTGCTCATCAGCCGCCGCAACATCGACGCCGTCATCACCTCGATGATGCTGCCGATCATGCTGATGCTGATCTTCGTGTACTTCTTCGGCGGCGCGATCGACACGGGCACGCAGTACGACTCGTACGTCATGTACGTCGTCCCCGGCGTCCTGTTCCTGTGCGCCGGCTTCGGCTCGGCCACCACCGCGGTGGCCGTGAGCGAGGACATGAAGGGCGGCATCATCGACCGCTTCCGCTCCCTGGACATCGGCGGGATGCCGATCCTGGCCGGCCACGTCGTGGCGAGCACCGTGCGCAACCTGGTCTCCACCACGCTGGTCTTCGCCGTCGCCCTGCTCATCGGCTTCCGCCCGGCCGCCACCCCGGCCGGCTGGCTCGCAGTCGCCGCGGTGCTCATCGCCTACATCGTGGCCCTGTCCTGGATCTCGGCGGCGATCGGCCTGCTCGCCCGCACCCCGGAGGCGGCCGGCGGCTTCACCTTCTTCATGTCCTTCCTGCCCTACCCGAGCAGCGCGTTCGTCCCGGTCGACAGCATGCCCGGCTGGCTCCACGGCTTCGCCGACCACCAGCCGGTCACCCCGGCCATCGAATCCCTCCGCACCCTCCTGCTGGACCAGCCGGTGGGCAACGCCCCCTGGACCGCGCTCGCCTGGGCGGGCGGGATCCTGCTGGTGGCCGTGGCCCTGTCGGGGGTGCTCTTCAGGGTGCGGACGCGGTGACGCGGGAGCGCGTCCCGAACCACTGCGCGTAGGCACTCGCGACCTGCCGGAGCGTGGGAGCGGCCGGCATCCCCGGAACCTCCTGCGCCCCGGCCAGCGCCAGCTGCACCCGCCGCGCGACCCGGGGGAGCTTGCGCCAGTTCAGCTTGCCGCCCTGCTGCTCCAGCGCCAGAGCACCCCGGATGACGTCGGTGTACACGGACTGGGCCTGCTTGTACGCGAGCAGCACGGGCAGATCCTGCCGCCACCCGGCGGTGGCGTCCGGCCGGGCGCTCTCCACCGACGACTGCCAGATGCGGCAGATCCGTTCCCGCTCCCGCTCCGGATAGCGCATCAGGTGCAGATGGGTCGCCAGGTCGTACAGCGGATCACCGAACAGGGCGAGTTCCCAGTCGATGGTCCACAGATCGCCCCGGCGGTCGACGATGAAGTTGGCACGGTGCAGATCACCGTGGACCAGGGTGAACGGCCGGGACGCCAGCCGCCCGGCCCGCTCCACCATGCTCTCCAGCGCGGTGCCGTCCACACCCAGCTGTTCGAACAGGCCGTGGTACGGGGCACCGTGCTCCTGGTAGACGCGCTCGTACGTGAAGTGGATCAGCCGGTCCAGGAAACCTGCGCAGTCCCCTTCCTCGGCAAGGTCCTCGGCATGGCAGATCTGCTCGACATCGATCTCACCGGACTTGATCGCCGCCATCTCGGCGAGAAGTTGGCCGAGTTGGTCGCCATGACGCGGCGAGAGCGGCCGGCTCGGCAGCACACCGCGGCCCAGCGTGCGCCCTTCGACGAAGCCCTGCAGCAGGACGCCGGGCGCGACCTCGATGATCTCCGGGATCCTCTGCACCCGCCCCTGCAGGGCCGCCAGCAGCGGTTCCTCGGAGCGGAAGCACCGCCGGTCGTACCCGAACAGCCCGGGCCGCCGCTCCCGCACCTTGCCGCGCCGCGACACGGCACCCAGCGTGTTCCCCGGCGGAAGCGGAATGACGTACGTCTCGTGGTGGTGTCCCCGCAGCGGGCCTTCGATCGCCCGGTCGCCGTACTCCAGTCCGGCTCTGTCCGCCGCAGCCCGGTAGACCTCGGACTGTACGTCGACTGTCATCAGCGGCGGCCTCATGGATGCGGAACTCAGGAACTGACGAGGAAGATACCCCGTTGATCGCCGGGACGCGGGAATTTGACACCGCCGTCACCCGACCGTTTCGGCCGGCCGTTCCGCCCGGCCGCGCGGTGGGCCCGCCCCGCTCGTCGTGGCGCGCCGAACGCCGCCCACTCACCGTTCGAGAAGCCCGGTGAACGTACGGACACTCACGTCCGCGCCCGCGCCGTGGAGTTCCTCGTACTTCCTGGTGTCCTCCGCGTACCCGAGAAAAGTCACCCCGGCCTTGCCCGCCGCCAGCCGGTCGGCGGCCGAGTCACCGATCATCAGCGCGTCCGCGGCGGAGGCGCCGGTCGACTCCAGGGCCCGGTGCAGGCAGTCCGGATCCGGCTTGAGCCGCGCGGGGTCAGCCGTACGCCCGTGTATGTGCCCGCCGAAACAGGAGACCAGGCCCTGACGGGCGAGGTAGGCAGTCACCGCGCGGCGTGAGTTGTTGGTCGTGACCGCCAGGCGTGTGCCTGCCGCTTCCAGCGCCCGCACGAGCTCGGCCGCACCCTCGGTCGGTACGGCCTCGTCCGCGGCCAGGGCCTCCTCCTCGGCTGTGAGCAGGTCGTCCAGCGCGGTCAGCAGGGCGTGGTCGTCCGGGAACAGCTTCCAGGCCTCCACCAGCACGCCGAGCGGATCGCCGCGTTCCACTCCGGCGGCCACCGACACGGGGTCATGGCCGAACTCCGCCAGCCTCCCGGAGAGCCGTTGCGCGACCTCCACGCCCTTCCGGCCGGGGAAGAGCCTGCACAGCGGCCCGTCGAAGTCGAAGAGGACGCAGGTGGCGGACAGGAGCAGGGCGTACGGGTCGCTCACGTGCGGTCGGGTCACGACGCTCCGTCCGTGGGGGGACTGCGGGCAGGTGCGGGGCACGCGCGAGAGCACGGAACCGCGCAGGGGCCCGCGTCCACACCCTCATAGTGCCCGGGCACCCCACCGCAGCATTCCGGGAACCGTGCTCCCGCGTCACCTGTTCAGCTTCAGCTCTGTCGCGACAGTGGTCCACAGGCCGTCGAACCACCCGGCCGACTCCGCGACGAAGGCCTCGTCCCGCACCCCGCCCTCTCCGGTGAAGGGAAAGAGGGTCGAGTCGCTCCCCAGCACGTCGAACAGCTCCACCGGCCTGCCGTCGATCTGCTCCGCGCGCCTGGTGACGGTGTAGTAGGCGAACAGCGCCTCCTTCCCGTTCAGGAGGTAGATCTTCACGGGAGGGGTGAACGGCAGCGCCCGGAAGGTCACTTCGACATCGAGATCGCGCGTGCTGCGCAGCGCCAGCAGATTGTGCCGCAGAGAGGCGCCCTGGACGTTACGCAGATCCAGCCAGCGCTCATGGACCTGCCTCGTGTCGCCGGCGTCGTCGGCCGGCCGGGGGAAGGCCAGCTCCAGATGGCGGTCGGGCAGCAGGATGCGCACCTTGACCGAGCGCGGGGCGATGCGGCCGGACCGTATCCGCTGCAAGGGCTCCGCCAGCGCCAGTGCCAGGGACTCCGCCGTCAGGCAGAGCGCGTCGATGCGCACGTCGGGCTCGTCGAACGCCGCGAGGATCCGCGGTCCCAGGCCGGCCGCCGTCTGCTGCGGCTCCTCGCCGTCGGCCGGGCCGGTGGCCGGGAGCGGGCCCGCGACACGGGCCGGGGCTCCCCTGGTCACGTCGGTGAGCAGGCCCTCCGCCTTCAGGTGCTCCAGCGCGCGCCGGACCGCGCCGCGCTGGACTCCGAATTCCCGGACGAGTTCGGCCTGGGTCGGCATGTGATCACCGGCCCGCAGTTCGCCGGTGTGGATACGCGTGCGCAGGATGCCCGCCACCTGTTCGGCGGAGGGCCTTCCGGCGCCGTTCGTCGCTGTGCGCTCAGGGGTCACAACAGAACGCTACAACTTCTTGCCATCTGGCGGAAGATGTTCGCGCGTTGGTTACTACCACCGACCAAGTGGGGACAATCCTAAGGGGGTTGGTGACCAACTTGACCAACACCCCCCCGTACGTAACCCAGTTCATGGCTGCCCCGTCCAACGCCGTACGGGTACAGCTCGCGCATCGGCCGCTTCCCGGAGCCCTGGCTCCCCACCTCCTCAGGAGGGACCGCCATGCCAATCGTCATCTTCGCCGTCGAGCGGTACCTGGAATGGAAATTCGGCGTCATGAGCACCTTCGCCGCCTCGCTGCTGATAGGAGGCCTGAAGTCCGGCAGCGGACAGTGCGCCACCGCCGGGGCGGTGCTCCTCGCCGTCCTCGTGGTGGGTACAGCCCTCTGACACCCGTCAGGACACGTCAGGACACGAACGCGTCAGAACACGTCCGGGCACCACGCCCGCCGCGCCGTCCGGAACACCGCCTCCGCCCTGGCGGACGCTCCCGGGCGGTGCTCGTCGATCCGCCCCAGCGCCGTCAGCCGCACCGGGGACTCGTCGCCCAGGTAGAGCGCCGCCAGTTCCGCCACGTCCAGCATGAGGTCGGGGTCCCGTTTCGTGGGCACGCAGGAGGCGCCGGACGGGGAGACCTCCAGCAGGAAGCGGCCGCTCGCCAGGCCTGTCCCGTCCCGGACGTCCAGGACCAGGGCGGCGTCGGTCGCGTACGTCCGTGCCTCAAGGGCGCGGGGGATGTCCAGGACGCGCAGCCACAGCCAGTCCGCCTGGGTCACGACGCGGGCGGCGCGCGGGTCCGGGAGGAGCAGCGGGAGGAGGTCGTCGGGGGCGCGGTAGCCCGAGCGGACCGTGGTGATCCAGTCGATGGAGCAGACGAAGTGCCACAGGGCGCGTTCCGCCGCCGGGGTCGTCGCGAGCATGTCGACCACCGTCGCCTTGTTCAGCGGCTGCTTGCGGTCGCCCCAGTTGTCGTCGGCGCGGTAGGCGATCAGCCCGTCCGTATCGCCGTCCGCCGACCGGTACACCGCGTAGAACGGCTCCGTCCATGTCTCGGACGCCGGGATGTCCACACCGGTGTTGCGCTGCCACCAGCGCTCGTCCCGGGAGACCACGCCGTGCTGCCGTGCGGCGAGACGCGCGTGGAGCTCGGGGCCCAGCTTCCGTACGTCCGCGCCGTCCACCAGCTCGATCCGGCCGCCGTCCGCCCCGGAGGGGACCCGGGCGCGCGGGTCGAGGCCCGCCCGGGGGACGTCGATCTCCCACTCGGTGGTCCAGGAGCCGGGCCCGAATCCGTACCGCCCGTAGATCGGGTACTCGGCCGCGATCAGCGAGGCGACCACGTCGCCGCGCTCCTTCGCCGCCGCCAGGTCCCTCGCCATCATCCGGCTGAGCAGCCCGCGCCGGCGGTGCGTCGGGGTGACCGTGACGCCCGTGATCCCGTCGGCCCGGACCTTCGCGCCGCCGACGACGGTCAGCTCCTGCGCGAACGACCGGAAGGTCGCCACACAGCGCCCCGCGTCGAACACCCCCTGGACACGGGAGAGATCGGTGTGTTCCAGGCGCACCGCGACCTCCTCCTCCGCCGGCACCGAAGCCGACGCCCGGAGGAAACCGGTCCCCACGGCGCGCATCCAGTCGGGGAATTCGGCTGCGGAGACGGTATGCGGATCAAGGCTCATACGGCCCACGCTAGACACGACGCGTCCGGGATGTCGCGCGCTTTTCCGGCCCGCTCCTGCCCGGGACCCCCGCTCAGAACGCCGCCCGGATCCCGCCCACCTCCGCGTCGCCGCCCAGCAGCGGCGCACGCCCGATGCGGGACACCACCGGGGCGTCCACGCCCAGCAGTTCGAGGGAGCGGGCCAGCACCGGGCCCAGGGCGCGGACGGAGCCGTCGTCGATCTTGAAGGCCAGGGCCCGGCCGTCCGGGAGCGCCACCGCCTGGACCGCCTCCGCGCCCATCTTGGAGAGCGTGCCCGGCACCTCCCGCATCAGCCAGGTGTCCGGCCGCCGTGTCCCCGCGACGTACTCCGGGTGCGCCCGCATCGCGTCCGCGACCCGGCGCTCCGCACTGCCCGGCTCCGCCAGCACGAACGACCGGAAGGCACGGGCCAGACCCACCAGGCCGATCGCCATCAGCGGCGCCCCACAGCCGTCCGTGCCGATCGCCGCGACGGGCTCGCCCGCCGCCTCCGCCACGACCTCGCCGACCAGCCGCTGGAGCGGGTGGGACGGGTCGAGATACGTCGCCGTGTCCCAGCCGTTCCGTACGCAGACGGCGAGCATCGCCGCGTGCTTGCCGGAGCAGTTCATGGTGAGCGGCTCCCGCACGCCCCCGGCGGCGAGGTACGCCTCCGCCTCGACCGGGTCCAGCGGCAGATCGGGCGGCGTCTGCAGGTCGTCCGGCTTCAGCCCGTGCTCGGCGAGCATCGTGCGGACCAGTTCGAGGTGGAAGCCCTCACCGGAGTGGCTCGCGGCCGCCAGGGCCAGCCGCTCCCCCGAGAGGTCGAGCCCGGCCCGCAGGATCGCGGCGGCCTGCATCGGCTTGTTGGAGGAGCGCGGGAAGACCGGGGCCGCCGGGTCGCCGAGCGCGAACTCGACGCTCCCGTCCGCGGCCAGGACGACCAGCGACCCCCGGTGGTGGCCCTCGGTGAAACCGGACCGTACGACCTCGGCGAGCACCGGGGGCACGGACGACGGCGAGGAGAAGGAGGCTATGGAGGAGGTCATGGGGTGGGTGGCCTTCCGGGGACGGGCGTGACCCGCCCCCGGAAGGGTCGCCTCAGGCGAGCAGGTCCTCTACTTGTGCTTCCCCGTCACGGTACCTGCGGGCGATCTCCGCGCTGCAATCGTCGACGGTCCGCTGGAGCCGGTGGCGGCGCCTGGACACCTGCTGCTCGTAGCGGACGAGCCGTCCCATGGCGGTGAGGAGCTCTTCGTCCGTCCGGGCGTCGAGGTCGGAGAGCTCGACCTCCGCGAGCGTGTCCGCCGCCAGCTGCCGGTACTCGTCGCTGCGCGGCGTGGTGAGGGTGACGTGCCGGGCCGAGGAGCGGTGGACGGACGGGGTGTCGGCGAGGATCTCCGAGAGCCGGTCCACCACGGGCGACTCGGGGTCCACCCGGCGGGCGAGCTCGGCCCGCAGGATGTCGATCCGGCCCTGCACCAGACGGCGTACGTAACTGAGGTCCGCCTCGTCGCGCTGTGCGTCACGGCGCAGGGTGCGCAGCTCCGGCAGCCGCAGTCCGCCGAAGCCGGGCTGCGGACGTACGGAGGCCAGTCCTTCGACCGCACCGCCCCCGGTCTGCCCCGGCACGGACACCGCGCCCGGCAGCTGCACGGGCGGGGCGGGCAGCTGGCCCGGTGGGGTACCGGTCCGCTGCACCGGCGGCCGCAGACCGGCGGCTGTACGTGTCCCTGGTACGGCACCGGGTGATGGCCCGGTTCCCTGTGTCGTCATGATGTTCCGTCCCCTCGACCGGTGCGTCGGCACACCGACACCGTGCATGGTGCCACTACGCAGGGTGTTCACGCAGGTGCTCTGTACCCGTTCAGCCCAAGATAGGTTGGTCTGTATGCGTGCAGTGATACAGAGAGTGGACGGCGCGAGCGTCACCGTGGCGGGCGCCGCGGACGACGCGTCGGGGACCGGAACGGTCGGCGAGATCGTCGGCGAGGGCCTGTGTGTGCTGGTGGGAGTCACTCACGGCGACACCGCGGAGAAGGCGGCACAGCTCGCCCGCAAGCTGTGGACCCTGAGGATCCTGGAGGGCGAGAAGTCCTGCTCGGACGTGAATGCACCGCTTTTGGTCATTTCGCAGTTCACTCTCTACGGGGACGCCAGGAAGGGCCGCAGGCCCACGTGGAACGCCGCCGCGCCGGGCGAGGTCGCCGAGCCGCTGGTCGACGAGGTGGTGGCCCAGCTGCGCGCGCTCGGCGCACAGGTGGAGACGGGCCGGTTCGGGGCGGACATGCGCGTCACGCTCACGAACCACGGCCCGTTCACCGTGCTGGTCGAGGTGTAGACGGCCTCTCCGGCGCGTCTACGGCTCGACGACCGTCTCCTGGGCCGCCGCGGTGTCACCCGCGATCAGCTCCGCGTCCACCGCGACGTTCCGCTTCACCAGCGCCAGGGCGATCGGCCCCAGCTCGTGGTGGCGTGCCGAGGTGGTGATGAAGCCGAGCTGGCGGCCCTCCTCGCCGTCTGCGGCGAGCCGGACCGGCGTCCCGTGGCCGGGCAGATGGACCTCGCTGCCGTCGAGGTGCAGGAAGACGAGACGGCGCGGCGGCTTCCCCAGGTTGTGGACACGGGCGACCGTCTCCTGCCCCCGGTAGCAGCCCTTCTGGAGATGCACGGCGCTGCCGATCCACCCCAGCTCGTGCGGGATGGTGCGGTGGTCGGTCTCGAAGCCCAGCCGCGGGCGGTGCGCCTCGACGCGGAGCGCCTCGTACGCCAGGATCCCGGCCACCGGGCCGTGCGCGGCGGCGTACGCCTCCAGGTCGGCCCGGGGCAGGAAGAGGTCGCGGCCGTGCGGCGTCTCCCGTACGGCGACACCGGCCGGGGCCTCGGCGATGGAGCCGGCCGGGAGGTGCACGACGGCGATGTCCGCGGTGCGGTCGGCGACCTCGACCCGGTAGAAGAACTTCATCGACTCCAGGTACGCGATCAGCTCCCCCTGGGTCTCCGGCTCGGCGTGCATCCACACCGTCGTACCGTCGTCGACCAGGTAGAGGGCGTGCTCGATGTGCCCGTTGGCGGAGAGGATCAGCGCCTCGGTCGCCTGGTTCGGCGCGAGGTCGCTGACGTGCTGGGTGAGCAGCAGATGCAGCCAGGCCAGCCGGTCGTCGCCGGTGACCGTGACGACCGCGCGGTGCGAGAGATCGACGAGACCTCCGCCGTCGGCCAGTGCGCGTTGCTCACGGAACAGGTCGCCGTAGTGCGCGGCGACGCCTTCGTCGCGCCCCTCGGCGGGGACGGCGCCGGGCAGGGACAGCAAGGGGCTCTTCATGCGACCAGCGTACGACCCGTGCGTCCCGGTCTACCGGGCGCTGCCGGGTTCGTCCTGCGGTCCGGCCGCCGCCGCCTTCGCCGCGCAGTCGGCACAGCGCCCGAAGATCGCGAAGTGCTTCATGTCCGTCTCGAAGCCGAACGTGTCCCGCAGCTTCGCCGTGAAGTCGGAGACCACACCGACATCGGCCTCGATGACGTTCGTGCAGTCACGGCAGACGAGGTGGATGTGGTGGTGCCGGTCGGCGAGGTGGTAGGTCGGCGCGCCGTGCCCGAGGTGGGCATGACTGACCAGCCCGAGCTCCTCCAGGAGCTCCAGGGTCCGGTAGACGGTGGAGATGTTCACACCCGACGCCGTCCTGCGCACCTCGCTGAGGATGTCGTCGGGCGTCGCGTGCTCCAGGGTGTCCACGGCCTCCAGGACCAGCTGACGCTGAGGCGTCAGCCGGTAGCCACGCTGCCGAAGATCGGTCTTCCAGTCGGTGCTCACCACACGCCCAGTGTAGGGCGGGGCGAGCACCCGCAGGCCGAGGATCCCGGCGGACCGTCCACTCGGAGAAGCGGACCGCCTACTTGAAGACCGCCTACTTGAAGACCGTCTACTTGAAGAAGGCGATGCCGTCGTCCGGCATGTCCCCGAGGCTCTTCGCCATCTCGGCGACCTCCTCCGGGGTGACGACCTTCTTCAGGTGCGCCGACATGTACGGCCGCAGCTCCACGTCGGGGGTGGCCTTCTCGCCGACCCACATCAGGTCGCTGTTCACATAGCCGTAGAGGCGCTTGCCGCCGCTGTACGGGCCGGAGGCGGCCGTGCGGGCCACCGCGTCGGTGGCGATGTCGATCTGCGGCTTCTGCTTCGCGAGCTCGCCGTACCAGACCTCGACGATGCCCTGGTCGCGGACCATGACGACCTCGACCTTGCGGTCCTTGTCGACGCGCCAGTAGCCGGACTCGGACTCCAGCGGCTTGACCTGCTTGCCCTCGGCGTCCAGCACCCAGGAGTGCGAGACGTACTCGATGAAGTCGCGGCCGTCGTGGCTGAAGGTGACTTCCTGGCCGAAGTTGCACTTCTCGGCGCCGGGGAAGTCGGAGACGCCCGCACCCGCCCAGTTGCCGAGGAGGAAGGCCAGCGGCACGAGGTCCGGGTGAAGGTCGGACGGAATCTCGATCATGAGCGGCTCAGACGATCTGTGAGGGTGTCGGAAGGTGTTCGGCGAGGGTCAGCGCTGGCCCTGGTACAGCTTCTTCACGGTCACGGCGGCGAAGGCGAGCACGCCGACGCAGACCAGGACCAGCAGGGCGGAGAAGAAAGCCTCAAGCACGGGAGCTCCTCGGAACGAACGACATGACGGCAGCAAGCGGCCGGGCCTCCAGCCTAATGGGTGGGGGCCCGGCACGGCGGCCCGGGGTTTCCCCCGGGCCCGGTCGGCTCAGCCCAGGAGCTGGTTCTGCAGGATCAGCGTCTGGTGGAACGGAACGGTTTCCGTGCCCGCCTTCCCCTTGCGGCTGTGGACGACCAGGGCGACGGTGTCCCCGGCCAGCACGTAGGCGTAGCGGACCTGCTCGGCGCCGTGGGGCTCGGGCACGGAGTAGACGTGCGCCGTGGTGAATTCCGCCCCGGCCGTGGACGTCCAGTCCTCGTCGAACACGGGCTCGGTGGTCCCGGCGAGGGGGCGCGGCAGCGAGTCGTCCCCGTAGAGCTCGTCGTAAAAGGCCGTGGAGTACGCCACCGAGTTGAACTGGAGCAGATAGATCCGGGACGACGTCCCGTCCGGCATGGTCCAGCCGCGGGCGGCTGTGTGCCGCAGGGCGGAGTCCTTGAGGTGCTGGTCGAGAACGGCCCGGTCGCCCTTGCCGTACTCGGCGGTGAACCGGGCGGTGTCCACCCAGCCGCCGTCGAGCTCCTTGTCCACCGTGGCCCCGGCCGGCGCCGGCAGCAGCAGGCGCCGCAGGTCCGCGTGGTGGACCTCCGCGGTGTTGGAGTCGCTGAACGGACGGGGCGCGCCGGCGGGCAGGGCGGGCAGGGTCAGTGCCGGGTAGTCCCACCTCCCGTCGTCCCGCGTGGCGAGCCCCGGTACGTCGGTGCGCTTCATCGACGTGATGCCGGCGACCGTGCCGGCTCCCAGCCCGCCCATGACGAGCACGGCGGCCGTCCACCGGAGGACGGCCCGCAGGACGCGGCGCGGCGGGCGGGGCGCGGCGGGCCCGGGGTCCTCCTCCTGCGCGGGAGGAGGCGGCGGGTCCTGCGGCACCGGCGGGAGGGTGGCCGGGGCGGGAGCGGTCACGTCGGCCGGTGGGGCCGTCTGCTCGGTCATATGTACTCCCCCGGGGACGTGATGTGGTCCAGCTGGTCCTTCAGCAGTTCGGCGACGGCCGCCTTGTCGACGGGCTTGATGCCGGTCGCCCGGTAGGTGATGCTCAGCTCACCGTCGTACGCCGCGCACACCATGTCCTCGATGCCGCTGTCGCTGTCCTTGGGCTGCAGGTAGCAGGTCGCCTTGCGGGTGTGGCCCTTGACCTTCGGGCCGTCGCGGAAGATTCCGACGAGGTCGAACAGCTCTGTCTGGAAGGTGTAGAAGTTCCGGACGGCGCCGGTGTCCTTCATCCGCACGATCTCGGCGTGCACCTCCAGGTCGTTGTCCTCGGAGACGTACGACCGGAGAGCGAGGCCCTGCACGCGGAGCTTGTCGATCTGCTTGTCGTACTCCCGGCGCTTCTTGCCCGCGAGCCCTCGGCTGGACTCCTTCATCGCGGCGACGGCCCGCCTGCCGTCCACCTCGTCGTCGTTGCCGTGCTCACCGTCGTCCGGACCGAGCCGGTAGCCCTTGGGCACCGGCAGCAGCAGCTTGCTGAGCTCGGTGTCGTGCCTGCCACGGCTCGTGTCCCCCGCAGGGTCCTTGCCGGGCTCACGCTCGGACACCTTCCAGATGGTGGTCTCCACGGTGCGGTCCGCACCGTCCACCGTGGCCTTCGTGTAGCCGGCGGCACCTCCGACTGCGCCCAGCACCAGCACGAGGGGGAGGGCCGTGAGCAGGATCCGCCGGGCCCGGCGGGACCGCGAGGGGGCGTCCGGGGTGTCGGGCGTCCCGGGGAGCGGTGCCGCGCCGGAGGGCTCGGGCGGGGTCATGTCGTTCACACGCGCTCCAGCTGTCGCTCGGCCAGCGTCCGGATGTCCTTCTTGCTGATCGGCCGGTTGTCGTAGAGATTGACCTCGATCATGATGTCGCCGCGGTGCATGACGGCCCTGGCCCGGTAGAAGGGCAGATAGCCGGGCTTCCGGTCGACGCCGTAGACGTAGTAGCGGCCCTCGCCGCTCCCCTTGACCGCATCGCCCTCGTTGCCCGCACCCCGTGCTTCGGGCATGTACGAGCGCTGGCCGTCGGCGAAGCCTGCGGCCGCCGTGTCCGCCCCGGAGGAGAACTGGACGAGACGGATCGCCGCCTCGCGATGTGCGCCCTTCTTCCAGGACGCCCCCGCGATGCGGCGTATGTCGGACTCCAGGAAGTACTCGTACGTGGAGTCGTCGTGGGTGAAGTCGCGCGCGAGGTCCCCCACGCTCATCCAGCCGTCGTCCAGCCAGTCGGCGTCCTTGTTCTCGCTCCAGCCCGCCGGGCGGTCGATGATCAGCTTGCGCAGATCGCCGTCCGTCGCGACCTGGTGGTCCTGGGAGGCGGGCAGCGGGGCCGGAACCTTGTCCGCGGGAAGCGGCTTCGCCGGGTAGGCCAGCTCCGTCTGCGACAGCGCGGGCAACTGCGACGGAGGCCGCTGTGCCTGGATGCCGTAGCCGATCGCCGTGCCACCGGAGATGCCGAGCAGGGCCGCGGCGGCGATGAGCAGCGTCGTACGGCCCCGTGGGCGCGGGCGTACGGATGCGGCGGGCGGCTCGGCGGGTGCCGTGGCCGGCGGCTCGGCGGGCGCGCCGGAAATGGTGTCGTTCGGTTCCAAAAGGGGTCCCCCCCAAGAGACCTGAGGCGCAGGTTCCATTACCTGCGCACACAACTGACCCACAGGTCACAGGGGAGGTTGCCCGGCCGAGGATTACAGTTCGGTACATGCCGAAGAAGCTCGTGATCAAGGTGACCGCCGGGGCCGATGCCGCCGAGCGCTGCTCGCAGGCCTTCACCGTGGCGGCCGTGGCCGTCGCCAGCGGGGTCGAGGTCTCGCTGTGGCTGACCGGCGAGTCCGCCTGGTTCGCCCTGCCAGGACGCGCCGCCGAGTTCGAACTGCCGCACGCGGCGCCGCTGCCCGACCTGATCGACTCGATCCTGGCCGGTGGCGGGATCACGCTCTGCACCCAGTGCGCGGCGCGGCGCGACATCACCGAGGCGGACGTCCTGGAGGGCGTGCGGATCGCCGGTGCCCAGGTCTTCGTGCAGGAGGCCATGGCGGACGGCACCCAGGCCCTCGTCTACTGATCCGTATCAGCGGATCACCGCATCACCGGCGGTGGTCCCTGCCGTCGAGCTCGTCCCACCACTCGTCCGACTGCGGGTCGCCCGTGCGCTTCTCGCGGGTCGTGGGGCGGCCGGGCGGGCGGGAGACCCGGGACGGGTCGTCGTACCAACGGTCCTCGGGCCCACGGCGGTTGGCGACGATCGCGGCGACGGGCGGGATGACCATGGCGACCACGCACATCGCGACGGCCGCCGGGATGGACCACAGGCGCACGAAGGCCCAGGCGGAGACGAAGAGGAAGAGGCATCCGCCCATCATCAGGAAATAGACGCGCCTGCGCCGCTCGTACATATATCCAGCGTAGAGCTCTCCCGCGAGGACGCGAACGCTGAACGGCACGAAGGGCCGCACCCCTGATCAGGTGGCGTCCAACCCCCTGGGGTGCGGCCCTCCGGCCGTATGTGCGCGTGAACTACACGGCGATGGCGACCTCGGCGAGACCACCGGTCTGCGCCACGACCGTGCGGTCGGCGGTGCCGCCCGGAACCAGGGCGCGGAGCGTCCAGGTGCCCTCGGCCGCGTAGAAGCGGAACTGCCCGGTCGCCGAGGTCGGGACCTCGGCGGTGAACTCACCGGTCGAGTCCAGCAGACGGACGTAGCCGGTGACGGGCTCGCCGTCACGGGTCACGCTGCCCTGGATCGTCGTCTCGCCCGGCTTGATCGTCGAAGCGTCGGGGCCGCCGGCCTGTGCTCCACACATGGTGTTCTGTCCTTCTGGTCGGGGTCCTGCGGATCAGGGTGCTGCTGGATTACTTGTTGGCGCCGAGCTCGATCGGCACGCCGACGAGGGAGCCGTACTCGGTCCACGAACCGTCGTAGTTCTTGACGTTCTCCTGGCCGAGCAGCTCGTGCAGCACGAACCAGGTGAGCGCGGAGCGCTCACCGATGCGGCAGTACGCGATGGTGTCCTTGGCCAGGTCGACCTGCTCGTCCTCGTAGAGGGCCTTGAGCTCGTCGTCCGACCTGAACGTGCCGTCGTCGTTGGCGTTCTTCGACCACGGGATGTTGCGGGCGCTCGGCACGTGGCCGGGGCGCTGCGACTGCTCCTGCGGGAGGTGCGCCGGGGCGAGCAGCTTGCCGCTGAACTCGTCGGGCGACCGTACGTCGACCAGGTTCTGGCTGCCGATGGCCTTCACGACGTCGTCGCGGTAGGCGCGGATCGACTCGTCCTGGGCCTTGGCCTTGTACTGGGTGGCCGGGCGCGTCGGGACGGCGTCGGTCAGGTCGCGGGAGTCGAGCTCCCACTTCTTGCGGCCGCCGTCGAGCAGCTTCACGCTCTCGTGGCCGTACAGCTTGAAGTACCAGTACGCGTAGGAGGCGAACCAGTTGTTGTTGCCGCCGTAGAGCACGACCAGCGTGTCGTTGCCGATGCCCTTCTCGGACAGGAGCTTCTCGAAGCCGGCCTGGTCCACGAAGTCACGGCGGACCGGGTCCTGGAGGTCCTTGGTCCAGTCGATCCGGATCGCGTTCTTGATGTGGTTCTTCTCGTACGCCGAGGTGTCCTCGTCGACCTCGACGATGGCGACCTGCGGGTCGTCGATGTGGGCCTCGACCCAGTCGGCGTCGACCAGAACGTCTGCGCGGCTCATGTGTTTCTCCTCCGGGGCAGTCTGCGGCGGGGTGGTGCGGAGTGCGAGGTGCGAGGTGTACGCGCAGGTGCTTGGAGCGGAACGCGTACGGGAGGCACGGGTTCGGCCCTGACATCGTCGAAGGGCCGGGGGGAAACGGGAGAAAGGTCCCGCTCAGAAGGTGCGACAGAGCATGGCGGCGACGCGGCACAGGTCTACTGCCCGCCGCTTCGTGAGGTCCGCCTGTCGCTTCATGCGTCCGATCGTAGGGAGGTACGGGTGGAGATGTCACCGTCGTGTCGGATGATGAGACACGATCGTCCGCTATGCGAGACGCGCGCCGCTCCCGGCCCCTCGGCGGCCCCGGATCGGGCGGCCCTCGGGCGGCGTTCATCTACGGAACGGACCCGTCCGTCTCACTATCCGGATCGGCCGTCCGGACCGCCTCCGCGGTCCCCCTACCCCGCCCCGCCGCGGGTTATCCGTGGGCGCCGGCTCCGTCAGCCCGCGAGCCGGATGTCGGCTCCGGACATCGATATCTCCAGGCCTCCCGGCGCCACCTCTATCTTCTCCAGCTCCAGGCCCTCGGGCAGCCCGCCGATCCCGCGCTCGAAGTCGGTCTTCTTCCTGACCAGGCCCTCCAGGCCGGGGATGCCCTCGCCCGGGACCTCGTCGGCGTGCACCTTGACGGTGTCCCCGTCGACCAGGGTGACCGTGGAGAGCACGCTGCGCGTGACCGTCTGCCCCAGCAGGGGGATCCGGACCGCGCCGGTGACCTTGACCTTGCCGTCGCCGCCGTAGGCGACCGTGACGCCGTCCTCGGCGGCCGCGGTGAGCGCCTCGTACGAGACCAGGGCCGTCCCGGTGGCCCGGGAGGCCGTCGCGCTGGAGTAACCGCTGGCCACCTTCAGGTGGTGCAGCTGGGCCTGGATCTTCCTGATCTGCAGATGCCGCCCGCCCGCTCCGGCCTGGACCTCCGTGACCGTCACGTCGACACGGTCGAACTCGGAACCGGCCACCTGGGTCAGGAAGGGGAAGCCCTTGATCGAGACCCGGGTCGTCCCGGCCTCGGCCCCGCCGAAGGAGATCCGCCCCTCGGCCTCCGACTCCGCGAAATGCAGGGCCACGCGGTCCACGGCGACGAAGACGCCGCCCAGCACCACGGCGATGATCAGCAGTATTCGCAGTGCTCGCATGCCTGTTGTTCCCCCACTCGGACCGGCCGGACCCCTGGTGCACGTGAGCCTACTGCCGCGTGTGCGGCGCGCCCCGAGTGATCGACGAGCGGGAGGCCCGGCCGGTTCCCCGGGCCCGGGGAGTGTGAGTGAGGGGACGTCAGATACGTCGGATACGTCGGATACGCCCGCGCCGTCAGGCGATCGCACGGCCGATCAGATAGACGGCGGGGGCCGCGGCCGTGAGCGGCAGCGCCACCCCGGCCGTCATGTGCACGAAGCGGGACGGGTAGTCGTAGCTCGCGACCCGCAGGCCGATCAGTGCGCAGCCGCCCGCCGCGAACCCGAGGTACGCGGCCTGCGCGCCGAAGTCAGTGAGCGCCCCTGCGGCCAGGCCCGCACCCGCCGCGGCCAGCAGTGCCACGACGACCGAGGCCGGACCGGGCAGCGGCAGGGCCCTGACGAGCACGGCCAGGGCGACCGCGATGCCGCCCACCGTCACGGCGTCGGGGACGGCCGCCAGATGTCCGGCGGCCAGCACGGCGAGCGCGGCCGAGGCGACGGTGGCCGTCAGGCCGTACATCCGCTCGTCGGCCCCGGCGCGGCTGCGCAGCTGGAGGACGAGGGTGAGCAGCACCCAGACGCCGAGCGTGCCGAGGATCGCCGCCGGGGCGTTGCTCCGGCCCGCCGCGAGCAGCACGGCGTCGGCCACCGCACCGCCGGCGAAGGCGAGCGCGATGCCCTGCCTGGCCGGCCACATGCCGTTGAGCCGGAACCACCCCGCGGCCGTCACGGCCTGGAGCAGGACCAGGGGTACGAGCAGGGCGTAGGGCCCGATCGCGGCACCGAGAGCGAGGAGCAGGCCGAGGCCCGCGGTGATCGCGGCGGGCTGCATCCCCGGCGCGATGATCGGCGAACGCCCCTCGGCGCGGGCCCGCTGGGCATCGGTGATCCGGCTGTTGCCCAGAGTGGTGGGCGCGCTGTAGCCGGAAGCGTCGGCAGCGGCGGCCGGGGCCTGCGGGGCCGTCGGGGCGGGCGGTGCGGCCGGGGCCTCGGGCGGCAGGGGGTAGGCACCCTGCGCTCCCTGCGGCCCGTGTGCTTCCTGCGCCGCCTGCGCTTCCTGCGCGGCAGGCGCGGCGGGCGCGGCCTGGTGCTGCGGCTGGATCGTCGGCTGGTACTGGGTGTCCCAGGTCTGGCCCTGCCACGTCTGGGTCACGCCCTGGTCCGCGGGGTACGCGGCCCGGTGGCCGCCCTGCTCCGGGTAGGCGCCCTGCTCCGGGTGGACCGGGGGCTGCTGCTGGGCGTACGGCTGCTGGTGTCCGTACGCGGGCTGCTGCTGCCCGTAGGCCTGCCCTGACTCGGGGTCGTAGGGCGGCTGTCCCTGGTACTGCTGCCCCTGGTACTGCTGCCCGTGTCCCGGGTCGTACGGATACTGCTGATCGCTGTTGCTCATGGTCTGCGGTTCACCCTCCTGCGAACGGCGGGAGCACCTCGACCGTGCCGCCCTCGGCAAGCCGTACGGTCTCATGACCACGGGTCCCCACGGGATTCCCGTCGATCAGGAACGAGCATCGGAGCAGTACGCGCGTCAGCTCACCGGGGTGCCGCTCGCGCACCCCGTCGAGCGCCTCGGCGAGTGTCTCCGCCGTGTACGGCTCCTCCGCGGTCCCTGCGGCGGCCTTGGCCGCGGCCCAGTAGCGGATCGTCCCCGCTGCCATGGCGGCACCCCTTTCGTCGTACGTCGGCGTCCATCATGGATCACGCCGAGTCCGTCCAGTCGGCGATACGGCCCAGCAGCCCCTCGTCGGCGGCGTTCTCCGCGTGACCCATGCCGTGCTCCATCCAGAGTTCCGCCCCGTCCCCCGCCGCTCCCGCCAGCATCCGGGGGTGGTCGACGGGGAAGTACGGGTCCCGGTCGCCGTGCACGATCAGCAGGGGCACGGTGATCAGCGGGACGGCCTCCACCGGCGAGAGCGGCACGGGGTTCCAGTCCTCGCGGTGGATCCGGGTGCGGAAGCCGTAGCGGCCGACGAGCCGGCCCGTGGGGCGGGTGACGACCCAGTGCAGCCGGCGCATGGGGGCCGTACCCCGGTAGTACCAGCGGGCCGGCGCACTCACCGAGACGACCGCATCCGTATGCGCGCCTTCGTGCGCCCTTGCGCGCCCCCTGTGCCCCTCGTGCGCCTTGTCCGCCCCGGTGCGCCGCCCCACCCGTTCGGCCCCCGCCGTTCCCGATTCCTCGTCGATGAATTCACCGGCTTCCGGCGCCGTATACAGAGCGGCATGCCGAAGCACCACGGAACCGCCCATGGAGAAGCCGACCGTAACGATGCGCCGGTGTCCCAGCGACCGTGCCCAGGCGACCGCGGCCGCCAGATCGAGCACCTCGCGGTCGCCCACGGTGGACCGTCCGCCGGACCTTCCATGACCCCGGAAGGAGAACGTGATCACGGCCGCACGCTGCGCGAACACCTCGGCGGCCCGCAGCAGCGCCGGCCGGTCGGCAGCGCCGGTGAAGCCGTGCGCGAGGACCACCGCGGGCCCTCCGGACGCACCGCCCCCGGCGACCCCGGAACCCGCCGTACACGGGGTGTACACCGCCTCGATACGGACCCCGTCACCGGTCAGCAACGTGGTGCGCCGAGTGGCCGGCGTGATCGAGGGAACAGAAGAACTCGGGAATCGACCCTCGGACACAGAACTCATGTGGGCTATTCTGCTGCGAAGAGGATCCGGGCAATGCAGCCCCCGGGTCCTTTTGTGCTTTCCGAGCGTTGTTACGACAGCGTTTCGACAAGCTCAGCGGTCCCCGGTTACGGGACCGCACAGTAAAAAACGTATGACGGCCGTCGCGGGTGACGACCGACGTACGGGAGTACGAAGCAGTGCCGCATACTCCCCCGGGTCCGACCCGGGAGTGCCCCTCTCGCAGGGAACGAGGAGGACCGACGTAATGGGCGAGCTGAACGTGCACGATCGACCGACGACCCAGGCAGGTGGGCGGCGATGAGTTCACTGCTGCTTCTGACGAATGCCCTTCAACCGTCGACGGAGGTGCTCCCCGCCCTCGGTCTTCTGCTCCACAGCGTGCGGGTCGCCCCCGCCGAGGGACCCGCGCTCGTCGACACCCCGGGTGCCGACGTCATTCTCATCGACGGCCGCCGGGACCTCCCCCAGGTGCGCTCGCTCTGTCAGCTGCTGCGGTCCACCGGGCCCGGCTGTCCGCTGATCCTCGTCGTGACGGAGGGCGGCCTCGCGGCCGTCACCGCCGACTGGGGCATCGACGACGTCCTGCTGGACACCGCGGGTCCCGCGGAGGTCGAGGCCCGGCTGCGGCTGGCCACCGGCCGCCAGCAGATCACCTCCGACGACTCCCCCATGGAGATCCGTAACGGCGATCTGTCGGTCGACGAGGCGACATACAGCGCCAAGCTCAAGGGCCGGGTCCTCGACCTGACCTTCAAGGAGTTCGAGCTGCTCAAGTACCTCGCGCAGCACCCGGGCCGGGTCTTCACCCGCGCCCAGCTGCTCCAGGAGGTCTGGGGCTACGACTACTTCGGCGGCACCCGCACGGTCGACGTCCACGTACGGCGGCTGCGGGCCAAGCTCGGCCCCGAGCACGAGTCGCTGATCGGCACCGTACGCAACGTCGGCTACCGCTTCGTCACCCCCGAGAAGGGGGACCGGGGCGGCGAGGACGCCAAGGCCAAGGCGGCATCGGTGCCCACGGACGAGGGGGTCACCCGTTCGGAGCAGCCGGTGGAGGCTGAGATCACCGAAGAAGCGCCGGTACGGCCTGCCAAGAGGTAGTTCCATCCGCGTAGACTGCCGCGCGTGGCCAAGGTGACGCGGGACGATGTGGCGAGACTGGCGGGGACCTCGACAGCGGTCGTCAGCTACGTCATCAACAACGGACCCAGGCCGGTCGCCCCGGCCACGCGCGAGCGGGTGCTCGCCGCGATCAAGGAGCTGGGCTACCGGCCCGACCGGGTCGCCCAGGCCATGGCCTCGCGGCGCACCGACCTCATAGGGATGATCGTGCCGGACGCCCGGCAGCCCTTCTTCGCCGAGATGGCCCACGCGGTCGAACAGGCGGCGGCGGAGCGCGGGAAGATGGTGCTCGTCGGCAACTCGGACTACCGCGACGAGCGCGAGGTCCACTATCTGCGGGCCTTCCTCGGCATGCGGGTCTCCGGGCTGATCCTGGTCAGCCAGGGCCCCAGCGAGCGTGCGGCGGCCGAGATAGAGGCGTGGGACGCCCGTGTGGTGCTGCTGCACGAGCGCCCCGAGGCGATCGACGACGTCGCGGTCGTCACCGACGACGTCGGCGGCGCCCAGCTCGCCACCCGCCACCTCCTGGAGCACGGCAACGCCTACGTGGCGTGCCTCGGCGGCATGGAGTCGACCCCGGTGGTCGGTGACCCGGTCGCCGACCACATCGAGGGCTGGCGCCGGGCGATGCAGGAGGCCGGGAAGCCCACGGAGGGCCGGCTCTTCCACGCCCCGTACAACCGTTACGACGCCTACCAGGTGGCCCTGAAGCTGCTCGCCGGCCCCGACAGGCCCCCGGCGATCTTCTGCTCCACGGACGACCAGGCCATCGGGGTGCTGCGGGCCGCGCGCGAGCTGCGGATCGACGTACCGGGTGAGCTCGCGGTCGCGGGCTTCGACGACGTGAAGGAGGCGGGGCTGACCGACCCGCCGCTCACCACGGTCTTCTCCGACCGCCCGGCGATGGCCCGGGCCGCCGTGGACCTGGTCCTCGACGACTCGCTGCGGGTCTCGGGGTCACGGCGCGAGCGGCTGAAGCAGTTCCCGTCCGCGCTGGTGGTGCGCCGGTCCTGCGGCTGCGGCGAACCGACGGTCACCGCCCGGTAGCGGCGCGCTCCCTTATATCGGGCATACGAGGTTCTGCCGGGCTTCTCAGCGGGCACTCAGGCTGCTCTCATGTTCGCTGGCCACTCTCGTAGACATGACCGACAGCCACCGCCCGAGCGGCGAGTACCCGATGTCCCCCTCGCACGACAACGGTTCGCGCGACAACGGTCCGTACGGCACGGACTCGTACGGCACCGGCGCGTACGGCACAGGTGCGTACGGTGCCGCTCCGCACGGCTCCGCTCCGTACGGCGGTGGCGAGGCGGCCTACCCGCCGCCGCCGGCCTACCGGCCCGAGCAGGGGACCGCCGAGGTGCCCGCAGCCGCCCACGCCTGGCCCGCCCCGGCCCCCGAGCCCGCCCCGGCCGACGACGCCCCGAAGTCCGAGCGCCGGGTCAAGCGGCCGCTCGCCCTGCTGGCGGCCGTGGCCATCGCCGCCGCGGCGATCGGCGGCGGCACCGCCACCCTGATCGGCGAGCTCGCGAACGGCAGCTCCAGCAGCTCCGGATCCAGCGGCGTCGCCAACGGCACCACCGTCTCGCAGAGCAGCGCCGGCACCGTCTCCGGTGTGGCGACGGCCGTGTCACCGGCCATCGTCGAGATCAGCGCGACGTCCTCGGCGGGCGACGCCACCGGTTCGGGTGTCGTCATCACGGCGGACGGCGAGATCGTCACCAACAACCACGTCATCTCGGGCGCCTCCACGATCAAGGTGGCCCTCAGCACGGGCAAGTCGTACACCGCGGATGTCGTCGGCACGGACGCCGACAAGGACCTGGCGCTCATCAAGCTCCAGGGCGCGAGCGGCCTGAAGACCGCCTCGCTCGGCGACTCCTCCTCGGTGAAGGTCGGCGACCAGGTCGTGGCGATCGGCTCCCCCGAGGGCCTCACCGGCACGGTCACCAGCGGCATCGTCTCGGCGCTCGACCGTGATGTCACGGTCGCCAAGGACGACGAGCAGGAACAGCAGCAGCAACAGGGCGGCCAGAACTGGCCGTTCGAGTTCGGCGGCCAGCAGTTCAACGGCGAGACCGGCTCGTCCAAGACGACGTACAAGGCCATCCAGACCGACGCCTCGCTCAACCCCGGGAACTCCGGCGGCGCCCTGATCAACATGAACGGCGAGATCATCGGCATCAACTCCGCCATGTACTCCCCCAGTTCGTCCAGCACCTCGGGCAGCTCCGCCGCGGGCAGCGTCGGCCTGGGCTTCGCCATCCCCGTCAACACCGTCAAGGCCGACCTGGACGCCCTGCGCTCCGGCGACGGCTCCTGACCAGGAGGACTCCATGAACCCCGACACCCCGGTGGCCGCCGGTCCCTCCGGCCTGGCCCTCCCCCTCGCCCTGGCCGCCGAGCTGGCAGGCCGCGCCTCCACCGCGGCGGACCCCCGCCCGCCGGAGGTCCGCACCACCGGCACCGGCCGCAAGCGCCGTGCCGCGCGACGCCGTGCGGCGGCCGTGCGAGGCTGAGAACCGAGCACCCCGCACCCGGCCCGAAGGAAGAGGACGAAGAAGCGATGAGCCCCGCCGAAGACGATCCCCAGCGCGTCCTGATCGTCGACGACGAGCCCGCCGTGCGCGAGGCCCTGCAGCGCAGCCTGGCGTTCGAGGGGTACGGCACGGAGGTGGCGGTGGACGGTTACGACGCCCTCGCCAAGGCCGAGTCGTACGCCCCCGACCTGATCGTCCTGGACATCCAGATGCCCCGCATGGACGGCCTCACCGCCGCCCGGCGCATCCGCTCCACCGGGTCGACCACCCCCATCCTGATGCTCACCGCCCGCGACACCGTCGGCGACCGGGTCACCGGCCTCGACGCCGGCGCCGACGACTACCTCGTGAAGCCCTTCGAGCTGGACGAGCTCTTCGCCCGTATCCGCGCCCTGCTGCGCCGCAGCTCGTACGCGGTCGCGGCGGGCGGGCCCCTTCCGGACGACGACGTGCTGTCCTTCGCGGACCTCCGCATGGACCTGAACACCCGTGAGGTCACCCGTGGCACGCGCCGGGTCGAGCTGACCCGCACCGAGTTCACCCTGCTGGAGATGTTCCTGGCGCACCCCCGGCAGGTGCTGACCCGCGAGCAGATCCTGAAGGCCGTCTGGGGCTTCGACTTCGAGCCGAGCTCCAACTCCCTGGACGTGTACGTGATGTACCTGCGCCGCAAGACGGAGGCGGGCGGCGAACCGCGCCTCGTCCACACGGTACGGGGCGTCGGGTACGCCCTGCGCTCCGGCGGCGGTGAGGGGTGACCGGCCTGAGACGCCGGCTCCGCGCCCTGCCGCTGCGCTCACGGCTCGCCCTGCTGGTCGCCATGGCGGTCGCCGTGGCGGTGGCGGCGGTGGCCGTCTCCTGCTGGTTCGTGACACGGGACCAGCTGCAGCAGCAGCTCGACCAGTCACTGCGCGGGTCCAAGGTCGACGAGCAGTACCTGACGGATCTGTACACGTACTGCAAGGGCGGCACCACACTGCCGCCCCGGCCCTTCACCGGCGGGACGGTCCAGCTGATCGACTCCCAGGGCACCGTCTGCATCGCTCCCGACGCTGCGAAGCTGCCGGTGAGCGACGAGGACCTCGAAGTGACGACGCGGCAGCGCTCCTACGCCCTGCACACGGAGACGGACGAGGACGGCGCGAGCATGCGCGTCTACACCTCCCAGCTGGACATCCGCCGGGCCCCCGGCTCCGGGCCCGGAAGCCTCGCCGTCACCTTCGCCCGCCCCATGAGCGAGGTCACCGATCCGCTCTCCACGCTCGCCTGGGTCCTGCTCCTCGTCTCGGGGATCGGCGTCGTCGGCGCGGGGGCGGCCGGCCTGTGGGTCGCCCGTACCGGGCTGCGCCCGGTCGACGACCTCGCGGGCGCCGTCGAGCACGTCGCACGCACGGAGGACCTGACCGTACGGATCCCGGTCGAGGGCGAGGACGAGATCGCCCGGCTCTCCCGGTCGTTCAACTCCATGACCAGCTCCCTGGCCACCTCGCGCGACCGCCAGTCCCAGCTCATCGCGGACGCCGGCCACGAGCTGCGCACCCCGCTGACCTCGCTCCGTACGAACATCGAGCTGCTCTCCCGCAGCGACGACACGGGCCGGGCCATCCCGCCCGAGGACCGCAAGGCCCTGATGGCCTCGGTGAAGGCGCAGATGACGGAGCTCGCCGCGCTCATCGGCGACCTCCAGGAGCTCTCCCGCCCCGACGCCGCGGAGCCGGGCCCGCTCCAGGTGGTCGCCCTGCACGACATCACCCGGACCGCTCTGCAGCGCGCCAGGCTGCGCGGACCGGAGCTGACGATCACCGCCGAGCTGGCCCCCTGGTACGTACGCGCCGAACCGGCGGCGCTGGAGCGCGCGGTCGTCAACGTCCTGGACAACGCGGTGAAGTTCAGCCCCCCGCGCGGGACGATCGACGTCGCCCTGCACCGCGGCGAGCTGACCGTGCGGGACCACGGCCCCGGCATCCCCGCCGAGGAACTCCCGCACGTCTTCGACCGCTTCTGGCGCTCCCCCTCGGCCCGCCAGCTCCCCGGCTCCGGCCTCGGCCTCTCGATCGTGGCCCGCACGGTCCAGCAGGCGGGCGGCGAGATCGCCCTGAGCCCGGCCGACGGCGGCGGCACGAAGGCCACGATCCGCCTCCCGGGAGCACCCCAGCCCCCGCCCTCGGGGTCCACGCTGTCGGGCGACCGGAGCGGCTCGTAGAGTTCCGCTCGCCGAGGCGGGGCAGTGTGCGGGACAGGGAGTCCGTGCTGCCGGGGATGTCGGTGGGCGGACTGGCCGGACACCTCGCGCGCAGCGTTCTGCAGGTCGCGTGGTTCCTCGACGACCAGGTGGCCGGCGCGGAACTACCCAGTATGTTCAAATGGCTCTGGACAGAGCGTTGTTGTGTGAACCTGACGTGCCATCGCGCGAAGGAGACCGTGTGTTCCCCAACGGGGCATTCGAACAGGGAAAGCCGCACCCGGCGCGGGTCTACGACAGCCTCCTCGGTGGCAAGGACAACTACCCGGTGGACCAAGCCGTCGCGGAGGGCATCGCCCAGCGCTGGCCGGAAATCCAGCGCAGTGCGCAGCAGAACCGGGCATGGATGGCACGCGCTGTGCGGCACATGGTGAAGGAGGGCGGTGTCACCCAGTTCTTGGACATCGGCACCGGCATCCCCACCCGGCCCAACCTGCACGAGATCGCTCAAGGCATGGTGCCGTCGGCCCGGATCGTCTACGTGGACAACGACCCCGTGGTGCTGCGGCACGCCGAGGCGCTGCTCACCCCGGTATCACCGGAGGGCCGCTCGACCTACTTGCAAGCCGACCTGCGTGACCCGCGCGCGGTACTGGAATCGCCCGAGGTGACCGAGACACTCGACATGACACGTCCGGTGGGCCTGGTCCTGGCCGCGATCCTGCACTTCCTCGACGAGGACGAGGACCCGGCGGGTGTCCTGCGGGTTCTCGTGGACGCTCTTCCGGCCGGCTCGTACGTCGCGTTGTCCCATGCCTGCGGTGACGCAGATCCCGTCAGGGCAGCGGAGGCATCGGCCTTCTACCGGCAGAACAAAGTCTCCAAGCCCGTGGTGCTGCGCACGCAGAAGCAGATCGAGGAATTCTTCACGGGACTGGAACTGCTGGAGCCGGGCGTAGTGACCGTCGACCGCTGGCGCCCGGACGCATCGGTGTCCGAGGGGCCTGACGATATGGGGTTCCGTGGCGGCGTGGGCCTCAAGCGCGGAACTGCCTGAGGGCTGAAAGGCGTCGCCGACCGACGCTTGGGGCTGTCGGGGCCTGGGTGCCGCTACCACCGGGACACGAACGCGGCCACACCGAACGCGTGAGCGCGGTCGCGCGCCTGGGGCGGCCGCAGTGATGTACCCCGGAGGAACCTCCCCGGGCTGCCGACAAGCCACGCAGCGGACCAGGCTCGACGGCCGTGCGCCGCCCCGGCGTATCCGGATCACGTACCTGCCCGCTCAGGCCAGATCGTCGAACTCGCCCTCCTTCGCCCCGCCGAGGAAGGCGCGGAGCTTGGCCCGGGTGGTGCGTACGACCACGTCCGGGTGGTCGCTCTCACGCAGCAGTATCTCGCCGTCGTGCTCGGCGAGTTCGAGGCAGTTATTGCCCTCGGCGCCGGATGACTTCGAGGACTTGCGCCACTGAATTTCCATGATTCTCACGCCTTCATAGTCTCTGCGATTCCGCGAATGAAGTCCCGTGAACTCTTCGGATCGAGGGACCGGCTCTCCACCCGGTCCAGCACGGCTCGGTAGTTCACGAGTCGGGTTTCGGCGTCGATGAACGCAGGCCCGGTCGCCGTGTCCGTCTGCACGGTGTCGAGCTGTGGGACTGGGCCGCAGACGTATTGTGTCGAACTCCCGACCTCCGGGAAACCGCCCGCCGCGAAGGGGATCACCCGGACCGCAACGTTGTCCCGCTCCGACTCCTGCAGCAGGTACCTGAGTTGGCTGTACGCGACGTCGGCGCCGCCGTACGTCATCCGCAGCACGGCCTCGTGGAGGAGAAACACGCAGGCGGGCGCGCCTTCCCTGTCCAGCACATCACGGCGTCGCAGCCGGTGCGAGAGCTGACGGCGGAGGCGTTCCGGGCTCAGGGGCGGTACGACCTCCGCGAACACGGCGCGGGCGTACTCCTCGTTCTGCAACAGCCCCGGCATATACATGATCTGCACCGACCGGATCGCTACGGCGTGATGCTCAAGCTCCGCCAGATCGAGCGCCCCGCTGACAAGGTCGCCCCGGTAGTCCTCCCACCAGCCGTTCGTTCGTTCCTCCGCCATGCCGGCCAAGGCGTCGACGTAGGCGGCGTCCGGGCACCCGTAATGACCGGCCCATGTGCGGACGCGTGCAGCACTCACTCCGAACCGTCCCGCTTCGCTGTTGCTGACGGTGGTGCGGTCCGTACCCAACGCGGCAGCCGCCTCCGTGAGCGACAGGCCTGTGCGCTCCCGGAGTTTGCGCAACTCAGTACCCAACCTGCGCTGGCGCGCCGTGGGCGACTTCCTCGACGCCATCGGATTCCCCTCCCCATCGGCCCCCAGTGTGACCCGTCACCCGATGGGATGCACTTAACCCACCACGTTACCCATCTATACCCAACGCGTGAGGTAATCGGTTGGTAGAGCCCTGATCACCGCATCGCCACCAGGGTCAACGAGCAGCGTGCCCGTTCGGAGCGCGCCACGTGGGGAGAACGACATGACCAGCGTCCACACCACCGCACCCTCCGTCTCACCACTCCCTCAGGACGGCGAGGACTACCGGCTCTCCCTGCCCAACACCGCGCGGTCGGCCGGGGTGGCCCGGCACTTCGTCACCTCGCTGCTCACCGGCACCGCGCACAGCGCCATCGTCGACGACGCGCGCCTCTGCGTGACCGAGGTTGTGGCCAACGCCCATCGCCACACCCGTACTTCACTGATCCGTGTGCATGTGACGGTCGGCCGGGAGCAGGTGACCGTCTCCGTCGCCGACGACGCACCCTGGACCGCGCCCGCACCAGGTGGGATGCCCAGCGGCCCCACGCAGGAGTGCGGGCGGGGACTGATCCTCCTGGAGCAGCTCGCCCTGGCCTGGGGGTCGGACGTCTGCGGGTGCTGCACACCCAGCCACAAGGCGGTGTGGTTCACGCTCGCCGCTGACACGCGGGTCGCCGTGTAACGCCCGGCTCCGCGCCCGCACGGCACTTGAGGCCTGACCGCCCGCCGTGATCCACCGGCGTGGCCGGTCACCGGCCCGCCCCACCCCGACGGACACTGATGCGCCGCACCACCGGCGCGGCTTCGCGCTGCGCTCCTCCGGCATGCCCGGATCCGGTTTGGACCCCCGTTCCCCGCGCCCTGCAGGAGGTCGGTTCGACCGCTGCCCGGCATGCCCAGCCGCGCGCATGGCTGCCTGCCGTGACGTGGCTGATCGGCGCGGGACTGCACCCGCGCGCAGGAGAGACGACGTTGTCCGTCGCCCGCGACCTCGCCGCGCGGATGGATTACGTGCGCGGCTTCGTGCTGTACGACCTCGACGGCACGGCCGCTCGATGCGGGGTGTCGACGGCGACGGTGAAACGCCATGTCCGGGTGCTGCGGGAGCTGGGTGCGCTGGCGTGGCAACGGCACGGCACGAAGAGGAACCTCCGGCTCCCGGGCCGCCCGTACACAGCCACCGCCACGATCTACGCGGCGACGATCCCGGCCGCGTACGACGAGGCCATGGCCCACCGGCTCACCGGCACCGGCTACGGCGCCCGGGTGCGCGGGGTGACGGACCACGGGCGGGCACGCGCGGCACGCGCCGCCCGCACGAACGCACAGCCTGTGGACAACATGCCCTCCGGTACGCGTCGTTCCGCACAAGGTGCACCCCATTCTCCTGGCTCCCACCACGACGTACCTGTCTCTGATCTGGACGGCGGGCTCAACTACACGTCGCGCATAGGCGCTTCGCGCGCAAAGGGCGGAGGCCGGACACGCCGGAAGGCCCGCACAGGACGTGGCCCGTCGCCCCGGAGCCCGTGGCAGGTGGCCCGCGACATCAGGGTCGCGGAGCAGGTCCGGCCCCTCGTCGGCTGGACCCAGCGGGAAGGACTCCGCCGCCTGGCCTTCGCGCTGCGGCCCTTGATCGACCAGGGCCTGGAGGCCCACGACATCGCCGCCGAGCTGGTCGGCCTGGCCATGGGCTGGCGCCCCGCGCGACCGGCCGCGTACATCACCGCCGCCCTCGCCCGGGACCGGCGGGCCGATCCGGTTCACCGGCCGGACAAGGAACGGACGGCGGACCCCGCCGCCCACCAGGAGTGGCAGCAGTGGCTGCGCAGCCGCCAGGCCGATGCCCCGGCGCGCACGGACGACGACCGCCGCCACGCCCGCCTCTACGCCTGGGACCGGTGGCACGAGGTGGCCGCCCACTACGACGAGGACCCGGACGACGCCCTGGACCTCTACGGGGCCCGGCTGTGCGCCTACGCCGCGAAGCGGGCCGGGTCGACTCGCTGGCACCGTGAATGATCAGGGCTCCGTGCCGCCCCTTCGGGCGCTTCCCTCCGGGCAGCGGACGGCAGCGACGCAGGGGCCGCGATCCGCCCCCCGGGGGCACCCGGCCCTTAAGGCCGACGGCCCGCCACATCGTGTGGCGGGCCGTCGGTCTGTGCGGCCGTCCCCGGCAGGGGTTCAGGACGCGGGGCTACTGCACCAGCGTGATCCGGTCCGTGGCCGGCGGGGCCAGCGGGGCGTCGGCGGTGGAGTGCGCCGCCAGGTACGCGTTGAACAGGTCCAGGTCGGACGCGCCGACCAGCTTGTTCGTGCCCGCGCCGAGGGCCGCGAAGCCGTCGCCGCCGCCCGCGAGGAACTCGTTCATCGCGACGCGGTACGACTTCGCCGGGTCGATCGCCTCACCGTTCAGCCGGATCGTGTCCGCGACCACCCGGTCCGCGCCCGACTTCGTCAGGTCCAGCGTGTACGTGAGGCCCTTCGAGACCTGGAGGATCTTCGGGGAGGCCTCGTTGGAGCCGCTGACCTGCTGCTGGAGCGCGGCCACCAGCTGCGCGCCCGTCAGGTCGACGACGTTCATCATGTTGGTGAACGGCTGGACCGTGAACGCCTCGCCGTACGTCACCACCCCGTCGCCCTCGCTGCCGGACGCCGCGTGCACCAGGTCCGCGCGGATGCCGCCCGGGTTCATGAACGCGACGACCGCGCCGCCCTTGTCCGCGGGGGCCAGGCCCTCCAGCTGGGCGTCGGCGATCAGGTTGCCGAGCGGCTTCTCGGGAGCCGTGGAGCCGCGGCCGTTGATGTCGGCCGTGATCCAGCCCTGCGGCCGGTTCGCGATGGGGGCGGCGAGCGTGTTCCAGCGGGCGATCAGCTTCGTCATGTCGGTGGCCTTGGCCTGGTCCCGGCTGACGATGTGGTTCGCCGACTCCACCGACGTACGCACGATGTCATTGGTCCGGCGGTCGTAGGTGAGGGTCGTGTCGGTGTAGAGCTTGCCGAACGACGACGCCGAGGTGACCATGCGCGGCTTGCCCGAGGGGTCCGGGACCGTGCAGACGTACGCCTGGTGGGTGTGGCCCGTGACCAGGGCGTCGACCTTCGGCGTGATGCCCTTGGCGATGTCCACGATCGGCCCGGAGATGCCGTCACCGGCCCCGGGGCTGTCGCAGTCGTAGTTGTACGACGCCGAGGCCGGGGCCCCGCCCTCGTGGATCAGCGCGACGATGGACTTGACGCCCTGGCGGTCCAGCTCCTTGGCGTACTTGTTGACCGTCTCGATCTCGTCGTGGAACTTCAGGCCCTTGACGCCGTTGGCCGTGACGATGTTCGGCGTGCCCTCCAGGGTCACCCCGATGAAGCCGATCTTGACGCCGTTCTTCTTCCAGACCGTGTACGGCTTGAGGATCGGCTTGCCGGTCTTCTCGCTCGTCACATTGGCCGCGAGGTAGGGGAAGTCCGCGCCCTTGAACTTCTTGCCCTTCTCGTAACAGCCCTCGACCGGGTGGCAGCCGCCGTTCTGGAGGCGGGCCAGCTCGGTGGCCCCCTCGTCGAACTCGTGGTTGCCCACGGCCGTGACGTCGAGGTCGAGCCCGTTGAGCGCCTCGATGGTCGGCTCGTCGTGGAAGAGCCCCGACAGCAGCGGGCTCGCGCCGACCATGTCGCCGCCGGCCGCGGTGACGGAGTACGGGTTCCCCTTGCGCGCGGTGCGCAGCGAGGTCGCGAGGTACTCGACGCCACCGGCGGGGACGGACGTCACCGTGCCGTCGGCCTGCGTCTCACTGACCGTCCCGGCGGAACCGGCCGGCGGCTCCAGGTTGCCGTGCAGGTCGTTGAAGGAGAGCAGCTGCACATCGACGGTGCGGGACTGGTGGCCGTGGCCGTGCCCCTTGCCCCGGTCGTGCGCACCGGCCGGCATCGCGGCGACGAGCGCGCCGACGGTGACGAGCCCGGCGGTGGCGGCGAGCACCCGCCGGGACGCACGGTTCTTCTGTGGATTCGCTGACATCGGTCCCCTTCGAGTCTTCTGGATCCTGCTGCCGCAGCCTAGAGTCAACGCGCGTAGCGCGACAGGGTTGTGCGGTTACGAGCAGGTTGCGTCCGGGTCGGGAAGCCGCACAGCCCGCAAACGGCGCATACCTGACGGGAGGCCCGGAACGCTCTGCTGACGGGTGGTCACTGTCACGGTTGGACGACAGGCACGCCACAAGCCGATCAGCACGGGCCCGGGCCGGGGCCCGCAAACCGGGCACCGGAGGCTGAGATCGCCCCGCCATATGGCGTCATTCCCGCCCGGAACAGCCTCAACTGGCCCTCCTTCCGGTCCGGAAGCCGTGTCGGAGGGGCCCTCTAGTCTCCGCCTCATGAGGAATTCAAAGCTTCTTGTAGCCCTGCTCGCCGCCGGACTGCTCACCGCCGGCTGCAACTCCGGCGACGGTGACGACGGTGGCTCGCACAGAAAGTCCCGTTCGAACCACGGCTCCGGCTCCGGCAACGACTCCGACGAGGGCGGCGGCTCCGCGGCCGCGCCGGAGGGCGACCTCGCGGTCCTGATCGACGGCCCGCAGAAGGAGGTCCTCAAGAGCGGCGACGAGGGCCTCAAGGTCACCCCGAAGCCCGCTCAGGGAGCGTCGTTCACCAAGCAGATCGAGCACAAGCTGCAGGAGACCGTGCTCTCCGAAGTGAAGGTTCCCGGTAAGACCTCGGCCACCTGCCCGGACGGCGTGACGCAGAAGGCCAGTGCGGTCAGCCGGTGCACCGTGACGTACGAGGGGGCCGAGATCCCCTACACGGTCACGATCAGCGACTCGTACCGCGAGGGCAGCTTCATCACCTCCTACAAGGCACGGGCCGACAAGGGCCTGCTGGTCGCGAAGGCCGCGTACCAGGCGTTCTTCGAGCAGTACGGCGCCGAGTCCGGGCGCAGCGACGCGAGCAAGCTGTCCTGCGAGGAGCTCCCCGCCGCCAAGGCCGTCGACTGGGGGACCGACATCGGTGACACGTGCCAGTTCTGGAGCAAGTACGGCGGCGACAAGGGCGACGGCGGGTACAAGACCGTGAAGCTCACGGCCGCCCAGGCCGGCTACTCCGTCCCCGGCTTCGAGGAAATCCAGTAGCTCCACCGGGCCCGGTGGGGCGTTTCCGGCGGCGCAGCCCCGACGCCATGGAACGCCCCACCCCCCGCGCCGTACGCTCGTACCCATGACGACTGACGCACCCCTCCCCTCCCCCGGGCGTGAGATCGAGACCCTCGACGCGCTCACCCCCGAGCAGGCCGACGCGGTCCTCGCCCTCCTCGGCGAGGCCGCCGGGACCGACGGCCGGCAGGCCGTGTCCGAGCAGGGGCGGCTGCAGTTGAGGGGCGGGCACCGCGAGGGCGTCCGGCATTTCCTGCTCACCGTCGACGGGGCGCTGGCCGGATACGCGCAGCTGGAGGACACCGACCCCGTCGAGGCCCCCGCAGCCGAGCTGGTCGTGGACCCCGCCCACCGGGGCCGCGGGCACGGCCGGGCGCTCGGTGCCGCGCTCCTCGCCGCGACCGGGAAGCGGCTGCGGGTCTGGGCGCACGGCGGCAAGTCGGCCGCCCGGCACCTCGCGCAGGTGCTCGGCCTCTCCCTCTTCCGCGAACTGCGCCAGCTCCGGCGCCCCTTGACCGACCTCGACATCGCCGAGCCGGCGCTCCCGCCGGGCGTCACCGTGCGCACCTTCGTGCCCGGGCAGGACGACGCGGCCTGGCTCGCCGTCAACAGCGCCGCGTTCGCCCACCATCCGGAGCAGGGCTCCCTGACCCAGCGGGACCTGGACGACCGCAAGGCCGAGCCCTGGTTCGACCCGGAGGGCTTCTTCCTGGCCGAGCGCGACGGCGAGCTCATCGGCTTCCACTGGACGAAGGTGCACGCCGAGGACGAGCTCGGCGAGGTCTACGTCGTCGGGATCCGCCCCGACGCCCAGGGCGGCGGCCTCGGCAAGGCCCTCACCGCGATCGGGCTGCGCCACCTGGCCTCCCGGGGACTGCCGACGGCGATGCTCTATGTGGACGCCGACAACCCGGCGGCCCTGTCGGTCTACGAGCGGATGGGCTTCGCCACGCACGAGGTCGACCTGATGTACCGCACGGAGTCCTGAGCAGCACCAACACCCCCAGGGGCGGCGTCACTTGACGCCGCCCCTTCTTTCCGACACCCTTTCACTACTCAATTAGTGAAAGGGTGGTGCACATGGCAGAGTCCGCAGCGGTCGAATTCCGCATCGACCGGCGCAGCGGCGTCGCCACCTACCTCCAGATCGTGCAGCAGACCAAGCAGGCGCTCCGCCTGGGTGTGCTGGAGCCGGGAGACCGGCTGCCCACGGCCCGCGAGGTCGTCGAGGCCACGGCGATCAACCCGAACACCGTGCTCAAGGCCTACCGCGAACTGGAACGCGAAGGCCTCGTCGAGGCCCGGCGCGGCCTCGGCACCTTCGTCCGCCGCACCCTCGGCAGCGCGGCGGTCACCACCGACGCGCCCCTGCGCGCCGAACTCACCGAGTGGACCCGCAGGGCCCGCGCGGCCGGACTGGACAAGGACGACGTGAGCGCGCTCTTCACCGACGTACTGGACAGCACATTCAAGGGGGACCAGCACTGATGACCGGTGCCGCGATCGAGGCGAACGGCCTCGGCATGACCTACGGACGGAAGCGCGGGTGGGCCCTGCGCGACTGCTCGTTCCGGCTGCCCGCCGGGCGGATCTGCGCCCTCGTCGGCCCCAACGGAGCCGGCAAGTCCACGCTGCTCGGCCTCGCCGCCGGCCTCCTGCGGCCCACCGAGGGGTCCCTGCGGGTGCTCGGCGCGGCCCCCGCCGAGGTGCGGCCCCGCATCGCGTACGTCTCCCAGGACAAGCCGCTGTACCCGCAGCTCACCGTCGCCGACACCCTGTGGGCGGGGGCCGAGCTCAACCCCGCCACCTGGGACCGCGAGGCAGCCGGCCGGGTCGCCGGACCGCTCCCCCGGGACGCGAAGATCCGTACCCTCTCCGGCGGTCAGCGCACCCGGCTCGCCCTTGCGCTCGCACTGGGCAAGCGGCCCGAACTGCTGCTGCTGGACGAGCCGATGGCCGACCTCGACCCGCTCGTCCGGCACCAGCTCATGGGCGTCCTGATGGCCGAGACCGCCGAGCACGGGACCACGATCGTGATGTCGTCGCACATCCTCACCGAGCTGGAGGGCTCCTGCGACTACCTCCTGCTCGTCGACGGCGGCCGGGTCCGGCTCGGCGGCGAGAGCGAGGACATCGTCGCCGCGCACGCCCTGGTCACCGGCCAGGCCCGCGACCTCGCCCCGCACACCGTCGTGGAGTCCCGCACGACGGGACGTCAGCTCACCGCACTCGTACGCAAGGAGGGCCCGGTGGACCCCGCCGCCTGGGACGTCAAGGAGCCCTCCCTGGAGGAGCTGCTGCTCGCCCACCTCCGCTCGCCGGAGGCACCACCGCTGCTGACGCCGAGCGCGCACGCCCGCGAGGAGGTGGCCGCCGGATGAGCACCCTCACCACGCTGCGCGGCCCGGCCCGCGTCGTCGTACGCCAGCACCGGTGGACGCTGCGGATCGCCGTGGCCCTCGTGGTCCTGGGGGCCGCCGTCCTGGCGGCCACGCGTCTGCTGACGGCCCGGTTCGCCGACCGGTTCGCGGCCACCGGGTGTTCGGTGGAGCACACGGTGCTCGGGTGCGGCGACACCGTACGGAGCTATCTCGACGACCAGTACCTGCTGCACTGCGTCCTGGTCTACGCCGGGCTGCTCATGCTGGTGCTGCCGGTCCTCGTCGGCGCCTTCGCCGCCGGCCCTCTGATCGCCCGCGAGCTGGAGACCGGAACCTACCGGCTGGCCTGGTCGCAGTCCGTGAGCCCCGCCCGGTGGCTCGCCGCGAAGCTCGCGGTGCCCACGGTGCTGCTGCTCGCCGGCGTCTCGGTCCTGTCCGCCGCCTTCTCCTGGGTGCGGGGGAGGACGGGCACCGAGTACCCCGCCGACTGGTACGACGCCCCGGTCTACGCCACCGTGGGGACCGCTCCCCTCGCCCACGCCCTGCTCGGGCTCACCGTCGGCGCCCTCACCGGGCTGCTGGTACGCCGCACCGTGCCCGCGATGGCGCTGGCGGCGCTGGCCGTCACCGCCGTACTCACCGCCATCGGCACTGTCCGGAAGAGCCTCTGGCCGACGGAGTTCGCCCTCGGCGCGCTCGACGGCCTCACGAACCCCTGGATCGTCGAGAGCGGCCAGATCACCAGCAGCGGCGAACGGCTCCCGGTGGACGTGTGCTGGGGGCAGGGGGCCGACGAGGCCCGCTGCGTCGCTGAACGCGGCATCACGGGCCGGTTCGCCGACTACCACCCCGCCTCCCATTTCTGGCCGATCCAGCTCGTCGAGACCGGCATCCTGCTCGCCCTCGCCGCCCTGGCCCTCGTGCTCGCCTTCCGGATGCTGCGCCGCCGCACCGGCTGAGAGACCACCCCTGTCCGGGCCCCGGGGGGAGTCCGGGCAGGGGGTTCACCGACGGTGAGCGCCGGATACACACCGCAGCCACACCGCTTCCTGTACGTCATGTCACCGTTACCGGCCATTCAGACGGGCTTGCGACCCTCACGGGATGCAGCCAGCTCTGCCCACCCCCCGCAACGGGAGCGGCCCCGGTCCAGGAGCCACTTCCGCTTCTCCCGCGATCTTTACGGGCTCCGACGCGCCCCAGGAGCCGAACGCGCGGAAGAATAGGTCCATGAGCCAGCAGCCCAGCTCCGAGGTCCCGGTCCAGCCCGCCCAGCCGTCGGTCGGCTCCCTCGCCGCCCACCGGCCGCACGCGGTCGCCGGCGCGGTACCCGCAGGCCTGTCCACAGCCGCCGACCTGGACCCCGATCTGGACAACGACCCGGACGCGTACGAGCCCGAGGGCGACGGCGACGAGCTGCCGCAGGGCCGGTTCCTCGACCGGGAGCGCAGTTGGCTCGCGTTCAACGAACGTGTTCTGGAGCTCGCCGAGGACCCCGCCACACCGCTCCTCGAACGGGCTAACTTCCTCGCGATCTTCGCCTCGAACCTGGACGAGTTCTTCATGGTCCGGGTCGCCGGTCTCAAGCGCCGTATCGCCACCGGTGTCGCCACCCGGTCCGCGTCCGGACTCCAGCCGCGCGAGGTCCTCGACCTGATCTGGACCCGCTCCCGCGAGCTCATGGCCCGCCACGCCGCCTGCTACCAGCAGGACATCGCGCCCGCCCTGTCCGACGAGGGGATCCAGCTGGTCCGCTGGCCCGAGCTGACCGAGAAGGAGCAGGCCCGCCTGTTCACCTTCTTCCGGCAGCGGGTCTTCCCCGTGCTGACCCCGCTGGCCGTCGACCCGGCGCACCCGTTCCCGTACATCTCCGGGCTCTCGCTCAACCTCGCCGTCGTCGTGCGCAACCCCGTCAGCGGCCACCGGCACTTCGCCCGGGTCAAGGTGCCGCCGCTGCTCACCCGCTTCCTGGAGGCGTCCCCGCAGCGTTACGTCCCCATAGAGGACATCATCGCGGCCCACCTCGAAGAGCTCTTCCCGGGCATGGAGGTCCTCGCCCACCACATGTTCCGGGTCACCAGGAACGAGGACCTGGAGGTCGAGGAGGACGACGCCGAGAATCTGCTCCAGGCCCTGGAGAAGGAGCTCATGCGGCGCCGCTTCGGCCCGCCGGTCCGGCTGGAGGTCGAGGAGTCCATCGACCCGTACGTCCTGGACCTGCTCGTGCGCGAGCTGAAGATCTCCGAGACCGAGCTCTACCCGCTGCCGGGCCCGCTCGACCTCACCGGACTGTTCGGCATCGCGTCGCTGGACCGGCCCGAGCTGAAGTACCCCAAGTTCGTCGCCGGCACCCACCGCGACCTCGCCGAGGTCGAGTCCGCCTCCGCGCCCGACATATTCGCCGCCCTGCGCGAACGCGATGTGCTGCTGCACCACCCGTACGACTCGTTCTCCACCTCCGTCCAGGCCTTCCTGGAGCAGGCGGCGGGCGACCCGGACGTCCTCGCGATCAAGCAGACCCTGTACCGGACCTCCGGCGACTCGCCGATAGTGGACGCCCTGATCGACGCGGCCGAGTCCGGCAAGCAGGTCCTCGTCCTCGTCGAGATCAAGGCCCGCTTCGACGAGCAGGCCAACATCAAGTGGGCCCGCAAGCTGGAGGAGTCCGGCTGCCACGTCGTCTACGGCCTCGTCGGCCTCAAGACCCACTGCAAGCTGTCGCTCGTCGTCCGTCAGGAGGGCGACACGCTGCGCCGCTACTCCCACGTCGGCACCGGCAACTACCACCCCAAGACCGCACGGCTCTACGAGGACCTCGGCCTGCTCACCGCCGACCCGCAGGTCGGGGCCGACCTCTCCGACCTCTTCAACCGGCTCTCCGGCTACTCCCGCCGCGAGACCTACCGCCGACTGCTTGTCGCCCCGAAGTCCCTGCGCGACGGACTGATCGCCCGGATCAACAAGGAGATCACCCACCACCGCGCGGGCCGGCCCGCCTACGTACGCATCAAGGTCAACTCGATGGTCGACGAAGCGGTCATCGACGCCTGCTACCGGGCGGGACAGGCCGGAGTGCCCATCGACATCTGGGTGCGCGGCATCTGCGCGATCCGCCCCGGCGTCACCGGCCTCTCCGAGAACGTCCGGGTCCGCTCGATACTCGGCCGCTTCCTCGAACACTCCCGGGTCTTCGCCTTCGGCAACGGCGGCGAGCCCGAAGTCTGGTTCGGCAGCGCCGACATGATGCACCGTAACCTCGACCGCCGGATCGAAGCACTGGTCCGCGTCACCGACCCCGCGCATCGCGCCGCCCTCAGCAGGCTCCTGGAAACAGGCATGTCCGACACCACCTCCTCCTGGCACCTGGGCCCCGACGGAAACTGGACCCGGCACTCCACGGACGCGGACGGGCAGCCGCTGAGGCACGTACAAGAGATGCTCATTGACGCCCGGAGGCGCCGGCGTGCGACGCCCTGACCACCAGACGACGACCCTCTCCGCGGAAGCGGTCCTCGCGCCCTACCTGCGCGAGCAGGCCGCCTGCTTCCTGCGGGGCCTGCGGCTGCACCGCGAGCACAGCGCCCCCGCGGACGCCGGCAGCCGGAGCGCCGACGAGGCCGCCCGCGCGCTGCGCCACGCGGCACGCCGGATCAGCGGCACGCTGCACACCTTCCGGGGAGCGCTCGACCCGGCCTGGGCCGACCAGCTCCGCACCGAGCTGGCCTGGCTCTCCGGCACCCTGGCACGCGAGCACGCGTACGCCACCCGGCTCGGCCGGCTCCTGGAGGCTCTGCACCAGCTCTCCGGCTCCTCCCTCCCGGCGGCCCGCACGGCCACGGGGGAGAACCCGGACGGGAGCGGCACGGACCGGGCGGCGCTCGGCGTCGGCGCCGCCCGGGCCGGAGCCCTGCTGGAACGCAGGCTGACCCTCGCCCGGACCCGCGCCCACTCGGCGGCGCTCCAGGCACTGGGCTCCTCCCGCTTCCACGCCGTCGCCGACGCCGTCGCGCTGCTCGCCTCCGAGGTCCCCCTGTCGCCCTCGGCGGCGGTACCCGTGGAGGGTGCGCTGCACGCCCCGGCCGAGCTGGCCGAGCAGCTGATGCTGGATTCGGTGGCCGCGCTCCCGCCCGACGTGGCGGTGGAGCCGTACAACGAGGCCCACGACGCCCTCTGGCACCAGGCCCGGCTGCTGCTGCGGCTCCACCGGTACGCGTACGAGATGCTGCGGGGCGCCCCCGATCCGTCCCTGGCCGGGCCGGGGCACGCCCTGGACCTGCAGCGGGACGCGGCCGAGGCGGCGGCGGCCGCGGCCGCCGCGGCGCGCACCCCGCGCATCGCCCCGGCGACGGCGTACGCCCTGGGGGTGCTCCACGCCGACCAGCGGCACGAGGTGGAGGCGGCGCGCGCCGTGTTCCGGGAGAGCTGGCCGTACGCGGCGGCCGTGACCGCGCCATGAGCGATACGCCCGTACGGGCGGCGGGGTGCGTGCTGTGGCGCCGCACCCCGGACGGCGGCGGCCTGGAGATCTGCCTGGTCCACAGACCCCGCTACGACGACTGGTCGTACCCCAAGGGCAAGCTGAAGCGCGGTGAGACCGCGCTGGAGGGCGCCCTGCGCGAGGTCCTGGAGGAGACGGGCCACCACTGTGCGCCGGGCACCGAGCTGCCGACGGCCCACTACATGGCGAACGGGCGCCCCAAAGAGGTCAGCTACTGGGCGGCGGAGGCGACGGACGGCACGTTCTCGCCCAACGACGAGGTCGACCGGCTGGCGTGGCTCTCCCCCGGCTCCGCCCGCGCGCGTCTGAGCCGCCCGGGCGACCGCGTCCAGCTGGACGCCTTCCTGGAGAACCACCCGCACGTCTGAGGGCGCCGGAACCAGCCCGCCCGACACGGTTCACCCGCCGTTCACTCTCCCCCGTAGGCCGCTTCACCTGTTCTGCCTAATTTCGGACGTACCAGGTGCACGGCGCCAAGCCGCAGCACCACTCCTCATCGCACGCCGCCTCGTCCCCACCAGCCGCGGCGGCTCCTGGAAGGAACACCCCGAAAGTGAAGCTTCAGCGCAAGAACCGGCTTCGTGCCACCGCGCTCGGTGCCCTCGCCGTCTCCGGCGCCCTGGTCCTCACGGCGTGCGGTTCGGACGACAACACCGGTGCCGAGGCGGAGGGCGGCAAGACCAGCGCCGCCGCGTCGAACATCAAGTGCGACGGCGCCGAGGGCCAGCTGCGCGCTTCCGGGTCCAGCGCCCAGAAGAACGCGATGGACCTCTGGGTCAAGAACTACATGGCCGCCTGCTCCGGCGTGGAGATCAACTACAGCTCCTCGTCCTCCGGTGAGGGCATCGTCGCGTTCAACCAGGGCACCGTCGGCTTCGCCGGCTCGGACTCCGCCCTGAAGCCCGAAGAGGTCACCGAGTCGAAGAAGATCTGCAAGACCGGCCAGGGCATCAACCTCCCGATGGTCGGCGGCCCGATCGCGATCGGCTTCCACCTGGAGGGCGTCGACAGCCTCACGCTGGACGCCTCCACCCTCGCCAAGATCTTCGACACCAAGATCAAGAAGTGGAACGACCCGGCGATCGCCGCGCTCAACAAGGGCGTCGACCTCCCGGACAAGGCCATCCAGCCCTTCCACCGCTCCGAGGACTCCGGCACCACGCAGAACCTCGGCAAGTACCTGAACGCCGCGGCCCCGAGCGACTGGAAGTACGAGGCCGAGAAGAAGTGGCCGGCCCCCGGTGGCCAGGCCGCGTCGCAGTCCTCCGGTGTCGCCACCCAGGTGAAGGCCGTCGACGGCGCGATCGGCTACTTCGAGCTGTCGTACGCCGCCTCGCAGGACATCACCACCGTCGACATCAACACCGGTGGCGCCGCCCCGGTGAAGGCCACCTCGGAGAACGCCTCCAAGGCCATCGCCGCCGCCAAGGTCAAGGGCACCGGCAAGGACCTGGCGCTCGACCTCGAATACACCACCAAGGCCGAGGGCGCGTACCCGCTGGTCCTGGTGACGTACGAGGTCGTCTGCGACACCGGCAACAAGGCCGAGACCCTCGGAACGGTCAAGTCCTTCCTGACCTACACCTCCTCCGCGGAGGGCCAGAAGGTCCTGACCGACGCCGGCTACGCCCCGATCCCCGAGGCGATCAACGCCAAGGTCCGCGAGACCGTCGCCGGTCTCGAGTAGCCCCACCGCACGACGCGCACGCACAGGCGGGCCGGTCCGGCGCACCCCTCCGGACCGGCCCCCACCGCCCGACCCATCCGGTGCACCGCCGCCAGGGGAGCCCGCCGGTTCCCCCACACAGACCGGAAAGACCATGGCTTCCACTACACCGCTCGACATCCCACCGGCTCCGCCGGAAACACGCGGCCGCCCCAAGTCCACCGGGCGTGCCGGCGACAAGATCTTCCTGAGCCTCTCCCGCGGCTCGGGCATCCTGCTGCTCGTGATCATGGCGTCGATCGCCGTGTTCCTCAGCTACCGCTCCGTCATCGCCATCTCGAAGGACGAGGGCAACTTCCTCACCACCCTCGACTGGAACCCGGCCGGTGACCCGCCGGTCTTCGGCATCGCGGTCCTGCTCTTCGGCACGGTCGTCAGCTCGGTCATCGCGATGGTCATCGCGGTTCCGGTCGCTGTCGGCATCGCCCTGTTCATCTCGCACTACGCGCCGCGCAAGCTGGCCGCCCCGATCGCGTACGTCGTCGACCTCCTCGCCGCGGTGCCCAGCATCGTCTACGGCATCTGGGGCGCCCTCGTCCTCGTCCCGTACCTGGAGGGCCTGAACCTCTGGCTCGACCAGTTCTTCGGCTGGACGTACATCTTCGAGAAGACCGAGGTCGGCGTCGCCCGCTCGCTCTTCACCGTCGGTATCCTGCTCGCGATCATGATCCTGCCGATCGTGACCAGCGTCAGCCGCGAGGTCTTCCTCCAGGTCCCGAAGATGCACGAGGAGGCGGCGCTCGCCCTGGGCGCCACCCGCTGGGAGGTCATCCGCCTCTCGGTCCTGCCGTTCGGCCGCTCCGGGATCATCTCGGCCTCGATGCTGGGCCTGGGCCGCGCGCTCGGCGAGACGATGGCCGTCGCCACGGTCCTGTCGCCGAGCTTCCTCATCTCGCTGCACGTGCTCAATCCGGGCGGCGGGACCTTCGCCCAGAACATCGCGGCGAGGTTCGGCGAGGCCGACGAATTCGGGCGCGACGCCCTGATCGCCTCGGGCCTCGTCCTCTTCGTCCTCACCCTGCTGGTCAACGGCGCGGCCCGGCTCATCATCGCCCGCCGCAAGGAGTACTCGGGGGCCAACGCATGACCCACGCCACCACCGCCGACATCCAGGACGACCGTCCGCGGACCTCGCCGGAACCCCGCAAGCAGGCGCTCAGCAGCCGCAGCCTCCCCCGCTGGGCCCCGCTCGGCTTCGCCGCCGTGGCGGTCGTGCTCGGCGTCGGGATCTCCCTGGCGGCCGGCTGGCAGAGCCGCGTGCAGTGGGGCCTGATCTCGGCCCTGCTCTTCCTGGCGATCTCGTACGTCGCGACGACCGCCGTCGAGAACAAGCGCCAGGCCAAGGACCGCCTCGCCACCAGCGTCGTCTGGGTCTGCTTCCTCGTCGCCGTCGTCCCGCTCGCCTCGCTGCTCTGGACCACGGTCAGCCGGGGCGCCGAGCGCCTCGACGGCTACTTCCTCACCCACTCGATGGCCGGGGTCCTCGGGGCCGAGGACAGCGGCGGTGTCTACCACGCGCTGATCGGCACCCTGGAGCAGGTCGGCATCGCCACGGTGATCTCCGCCCCGCTGGGTCTGCTGACCGCGGTCTACCTGGTCGAGTACGGCAAGGGCACGCTCGCCAGGGCCGTCACCTTCTTCGTCGACGTCATGACGGGCATCCCGTCCATCGTGGCCGGTCTCTTCATCCTGTCGATCATGCTGATCGCGAGCATCGAGCCCTCCGGCCTGATGGGCGCGCTGGCCCTGACGATCCTGATGATCCCCGTCGTGGTCCGCTCCACCGAGGAGATGCTCAAGCTCGTCCCCAACGAGCTCCGCGAGGCCTCCCTCGCTCTCGGCATCCCGAAGTGGCGCACCATCCTCAAGGTGGTCCTGCCCACCGCGATCGGCGGCATCACCACCGGCGTCATGCTCGCCATCGCCCGCATCGCCGGCGAGACGGCCCCGATCATCCTGCTGGTCTTCGGCAGCCAGCTGATCAACACGAACCCCTTCGAAGGCGCCCAGTCCTCGCTGCCGTTCTACATCTACGAGCAGTACAAGGTCGGAGAGGCCGCGTCCTACGACCGCGCCTGGGCCGCAGCCCTGGTCCTGATCGCCTTCGTCATGATCCTCAACCTGGTGGCCCGCGGCATCGCCCGCTGGAAGGCCCCCAAGACCGGTCGCTGACGCGGCCATCGGCGACCCGAAAGAAGCAGTGATCCACATGGCCAAGCGCATCGACATCGGCGGCCTCACCGCCTACTACGGCTCCCACAAGGCCATCGAGGACATCTCGATGACGGTGGAGCCCCGCTCCGTGACCGCCTTCATCGGCCCCTCCGGCTGCGGCAAGTCCACCTTCCTGCGCACCCTGAACCGCATGCACGAGGTCACCCCCGGTGGCCGCGTCGAGGGCAAGGTGCTGCTGGACGACGAGAACCTGTACGGCTCCGGGGTCGACCCCGTCACCGTGCGCCGCACGGTCGGCATGGTCTTCCAGCGCCCGAACCCCTTCCCGACCATGTCGATCTTCGACAACGTCGCGGCGGGCCTGCGGCTGAACGGCTCGTACCGCAAGAGTCAGCTGTCGGAGATCGTCGAGAAGTCCCTCCGGGGCGCCAACCTCTGGAACGAGGTCAAGGACCGCCTGAACAAGCCGGGCTCCGGCCTCTCCGGCGGCCAGCAGCAGCGCCTGTGCATCGCCCGCGCGATCGCGGTCGAGCCCGAGGTGCTGCTGATGGACGAGCCGTGCTCGGCGCTCGACCCGATCTCGACCCTCGCCATCGAGGACCTGATCGGCGAGCTGAAGGAGCGCTTCACGATCGTCATCGTGACGCACAACATGCAGCAGGCGGCACGCGTCTCGGACCGTACGGCCTTCTTCAACCTCTCGGCGGTGGGCAAGCCCGGCCGGCTGATCGAGATCGACGAGACGGAGCGGATCTTCTCCAACCCGTCCGTCCAGGCGACCGAGGACTACATCTCCGGCCGCTTCGGATAACCGGAACATCCCCAGACGGCCTTGGGGTGCTGCATGGCGGTGCCACCACAAGGCGAAAGGGTCCGCCCCCACTCTCCGACAGGAGAGCGGGGGCGGACCCATGACAGCCATCGGCCCAGCACCATCAAGCCCGCCCGGCGATTGAGGGCATCGTTTCAAGCTTGACCGGCGATTGAGGGCGAAGCGGCCACCGACCACCAGGACCCGCTCACCCGAAGAGCAGGACGACGATCCCGTAGCTCAGCGCGGCGACCAGCGCCGCAGCCGGCATGGTGATGAACCACCCCAGGATGATGTTCTTGGCCACCCCCCAGCGCACCGCGTTCACCCGCTTCGTGGCGCCGACGCCCATGATCGCCGAGGTGATCACATGAGTGGTGGAGATCGGCGCGTGGAACAGGAACGCCGAGCCGAACATGATCGACGCGCCCGTCGTCTCGGCGGCGAAGCCCTGCGGCGGGTCCAGCTCGATGATCTTGCGGCCGAGCGTGCGCATGATGCGCCAGCCACCGGCGTACGTCCCCAGCGACAGCATCAGCGCGCAGACGAGCTTCACCCAGACCGGGATCTCGTCGTTCGGGCCCTCGACATCGGCGATGACCAGGGCCATCACCACGATGCCCATCGTCTTCTGGGCGTCCTGCAGACCGTGGCCCAGGGCCATGCCCGCCGCCGAGACCGTCTGCGCGATACGGAAGCCGCGCTTGGCCTTGTGCGGGTTGGACTTCCGGAACATCCACATGATGCCGACCATCACGAGATAGCCGACGACCAGGCCGATGACCGGAGACAGGAACATCGGGATGACGATCTTCTCGAGCACCCCGTCCCAGTGCACCAGCGTCCCGCCGGCCAGCGCCGCACCGACCATGCCGCCGAACAGGGCGTGCGAGGACGAGGACGGCAGGCCGTAGTACCAGGTGACCAGGTTCCAGATGATCGCGCCGACCAGTGCCGCGAAGAGGATGCCCATCCCCTTCTGGCCTTCGGGCGTGGCGATCAGCCCTTCGCTGACGGTTTTGGCGACCCCCTGGCCCAGGAAGGCACCTGCGAGGTTCATCACAGCGGCCATCGCCAGAGCCGCACGCGGGGTCAGCGCCCGGGTGGAGACCGAGGTGGCGATGGCGTTCGCCGAGTCGTGGAAGCCGTTCGTATACGTGAAGCCGAGCGCGACGCCGATGGTCACGATCAGCGCAAAGGTGTCCACGAGGTTCAGGACTCCTTGACCGCGATGGTCTCCACGGTGTTGGCGACGTGCTCGAACGCGTCAGCCGCCTCTTCCAGCACATCCACGATCTGCTTGAGCTTCAGCACGTCCATGGCGTCGTACTTGCCGTTGAAGAGGTGCGCCAGCAGCTTGCGGTGGATCTGGTCGGCCTGGTTCTCCAGACGGTTGACCTCGATCCAGTACTCCGTGAGGTTGTCCATGGTCCGCAGGCTCGGCATGGCCTCGGCGGTCAGTTCCGCCGCCCTGGCCAGGACCTCGATCTGCTGCTCGACACCCTTCGGGAGCTCGTCGATCTGGTACAGCACGACCAGGTCGACGGCCTCCTCCATGAAGTCCATGATGTCGTCGAGCGACGACGCGAGGTTGTAGATGTCCTCGCGGTCGAACGGCGTGATGAAGGAGGAGTTCAGCTGGTGGAAGATCGCGTGGGTGGCATCGTCCCCCGCGTGCTCCGCTGCCCGCATACGCTCCGCGATCTCGACTCGGGAGGCAGAATCCGCCCCGAGCAGTTCCATCAGGAGTTTCGAGCCCGTGACGATGTTGTCCGCGGATGCGGAAAACATGTCGTAGAAGCTCGTCTCCCTGGGGGTCAGACGAAAGCGCACGTGGGGTCCTCGGGGTGCTTTGGATTCGGTCAGGCTGATGCTAGGCGCATCATCCGGCCACGGCTAACCGGCGTTCTTCAGTGTCGCGCATCGGGCACAGTGATCAGCACGGCCCCCCGGTCACGTTTCGGCTGGATTCGTTACGATATACCCGGCGGGGGTATACAGACCGCACAGAACGGCACGCTCACCGCAGGCCACGAGGACAACGGGAGGACCCCATGACCACCACCGAGGCCGCCGACGCAGCCGGTACGGAAGCGGTCGTCACCGACCACGACCGCGGGATCCACGGCTACCACCACCAGAAGGACGAGCACCTCAAGCGGCTGCGCCGCATCGAGGGCCAGATCCGCGGCCTCCAGCGGATGGTGGACGAGGACGTCTACTGCATCGACATACTCACCCAGGTCTCGGCCTCCACCAAGGCCCTGCAGTCCTTCGCGCTCCAGCTGCTGGAGGAGCATTTGCGCCACTGTGTCGCAGATGCCGCTCTCAAGGGCGGCGAGGAGATCGACGCGAAGGTCGAGGAGGCCACGAAGGCGATCGCCCGCCTCCTGCGGACCTGACGGCGGCCGGGGGAGGCAAAGCCGGGCGGGGGAAAGCCGGGCGGGGGAAAGCCGGGCGAGGGAAAGCCGGGCGAGGGAAAGCCGGGCGAGGGATAACTCACCCCGTCATCCCCGGTGGCGGGCCTGCCGGGGAATCGTCGGCACCGGCTCGGGGGCATCCACCCCGACGTTGAGCACCTCGTCGATACGGTCGGGACTGAGCCGGTCCTCAAGCGCGCCCGCCGCCGCGATCATGAGCTCGCCGCACAGCTCGATCTCGGCGAGAGCCACACAGTCCTGAGCGTTCGGAGCGCTGAGCGTCACCACCTGCGTCACCTCTCTCTGCTGTCGCCGACTCCTGGCGCACCGACTCCGTGGGTCCTGTGTGGACCTAGCGTAGGGAGCGCGGCACACACCGCGCATGGCACGGAAGGACCATTTCGGCCCCCTCCCTACGGCGTTTCCGGGCCACTCCCGCTCTGCTGGACCCGCCCCGTGTAGATGTCCTCCTCGGGGGGCAGCTTCACGGAGACCGGTGCGCCGAAGCCGTACAGCAGCATCGTCGAGACCACCGTCACCGCCGGCCCCTCGGTCGCGAAGGTGAAGCGGTGGCGCACCTTACGCAGCAGACCCGCGTCGTCCAGATAGGCGTCGAAGGGCACCGCGTCCGTGCTGAACCCTTTCGCCGCGGCGGCCAGCGCCCCGCGCGAGGACGGCGACGCCTCCCGCGCCGCCCGCCCGAGATCCGCGGTCCCCCGGTAGTGCCGGACCGTGACCCCGGCCAGCTCCGTCCGCCCGACGTACGTCACGCCCCCCGCACCGCGCAGCAGCTCGGCGGCGGCCGTCGGATCGGTCACCCCGCCGGTGACCAGATTGCCGTCCTCCAGGGACGTCGTGTCAATCCGCACCCACTTGTCGTCGGGCACCCCGGCACCGCGGTTCTTCATGTACAGCGCGCCGGGTGCCAGCAGCTCCGTGATCGGCCGGTGCTCCTCGGCCCCGGCGGCGTCCTTCGGCAGGACGACCTTGATCCGGCCCAGCTGTCGGCGGAAGTCGTACGCACCCTGGCCCCTGATCGTCACCCGGGTCCCACCGGCCGCGGTCTCCATCGACGTACGCGTCTCGGCGCTGCCCGCATCGGCCAGCCTTTCGGCCGCCCGCCCGACCACGGCCGCCGGCGACCCGGCCGGGCCGTCCCCGGCGACTCGCTCACCGGCCCCGTCACCACCGTCACCGCCCGCGCCCGAGCATCCGCTGCCCACCGTCATCACACCTGCGACAGTCAGGGCCAACACCGCCAGTGCCCCGCCTCCGCACCTGCGCTGCTGCACCACCATCGCCTGCCAACCCCCAACGACGTACACCTGACCGGGTTCCCGCCCGCCTCGCCTAACGACGGCCGGAGCACCTCGTCACGCCACCGGCGCCCTTCCGGAAGCCGATCGGCCCACACGCCGACCGCCGTACGGCTCCCCGGTAGCGTGGACGCGTGCATCAGGACCCCCCGGACTCCCCCGTCCACAACCCCGCTCCGGCACACAGCACCACGACCGTCGAACGGGGCTCGTTCTGTCTGGCCCGCTGTGTCTGCGGCTGGTCAGGACCGGCCCGGCGCGCCCGCGACCGGGCCCGCACGGACGCGGCGGAGCACCTCGGGACGCCGGAAACGGACGGCTAGAGCGCCTCCCGCAGGCGCCGCACGGCGGCCTCGGCGCCCGGCCCCGCCTCCGGGAAGACCTCACCGAGGAACAGCAGGTCCTCGACCGTCTCCGCGATCAGGGCCTCCCCGATCCCGAGGAGCGCCTCGCACCGGGCAGCGGCAGCGTCACCGTCGAGCAGGGCACAGGCGAGAACGAGCAGGCCCTGGCGTGCGTCCACGGCCACGCCGTCGTCGCCCCCCTCGGCAGCGGTGAAGATGCGCAGGGCACGCCCGAAACGCTCCTCCGCCCCCCGGCCGTCGCCCGCCACGCGCAGTGCGAGGGCGTACAGCATCTGGTTCCAGCCGTCCTCGGCGTCGATCTCGACGGTCCGGGCACAGTCGGCCACGGCGTCCTCGTGCCTGCCCAGGCGCAGATACACCCGGGCACGGGCACACAGGGTCCAGTCGGAGGACGGATCGATCCCGACGGCCCGCGTGAGATCGGCGACCGCCTCCTCGTACCGGCCCATCCGCTCGTACAGCTCGCCCCGGCTGCCGGCTGCCCAGCCGTATCCGGGCTGGGCCTCGATCGCCCGGGTGTAGTCGGCGAGAGCCTCCTCCTGCCGGCCCATCGCCTCGAGGAGCCCCCCACGGCTGCCGTACGCCCACGCGTACTGCGGATCGATCTCCACGGCCCGGGTGTAGTCGGCGAGTGCCTCCTCGTGCCGCCCCATCCGCTCGAACAGCTGCGCCCGGCTCCCGATGGCCCACTCGTACAGCGGGTCGATCCCGACGGCACGGTCGTAATCGGCGAGGGCCTCCTCGTGCCGGCCCATCGCCTGGTACGCCTTCGCGCGGCTGGCATAGGCCCAGGCGTACTGCGGATCGATGGCGATGGAACGGCCGTAATCGGTCAGGGCCTCCTCGTACCGGCCCATCCGTTCGAACAGTTGCGCGCGGCTGGAGAGGGCCCACTCGTAGCGCGGGTCGATCCCGACGGCACGGTCGTAGTCGGCGAGGGCGTCGTCCTGCCGGCCCATCGCCTCGTGCACCCGCGCCCGGCTGGCGTACGCCCACGCGTACCGCGGGTCGGTCTCCACGGCCCGGGCGAAGTCGGCGAGGGCCTCGTCGTGGCGCCCCAGATTCCGGTAGGCGTCACCGCGGCTGCCGTAGGCGAGGACGTACAGCGGGTCGATCTCCACCGCACGGGTGCAGGAGGCGACCGCTTCCTCGTACCGGCCCAGGATCCGGTAGGTCTCCCCGAGCCCCGCGTGGGGCCGGACCGTGTCCGGCGCGAGGGAGACGGCGGCCTCGCAGTCCGCCAGCGCGCCCTGCGCGTCACCCGCACCCCGGCATTCGGCGGCACGGAGGGAGTGCACCAACGCCCTTCCCCGTACGTCGAGTTCGGACGCACCCAGCAACAAGGTCAGCGCGACCGGGCCCGGCCGCTCCTGCTCGGCCGCGGTTTCGAGCCGATGCCCCCAGGAGGTGAGGGCCACCGAGTCGGTGTCGAGTCCCGCCCGGCCCAGGATCTGGGCCCAGCGGCGCAGCGTGGCGACATCGTGGTCGACGGCGAGTGCGCTCTGGCAGAGCGCGTCGGGCAGGGCGGTACGAGGGTTCGCACACAGCCGGTGGTACGTCTCGTTCAGCCGGTGCTCCCGCCAGGCGGCGTCCTTCCAGTGGTCCTCGTCATCGATGCCGACCTCCGCCTCCACCGCCGACCGCAACCGCTGGAACAGCTCGGCAAGACGGGTGTGCGCCTGCTGCCACCGCGCGGGCGACCGGGTCCGCTCCAGACGCAGCATCGCGGCGCGTACGACGTCGTGGTACCGGCAGCGGCCCGCCTGGGGAGAGACGAAGGCCAAGCCGCGCAGCCACGCATAGCTCCGGGCGGCGGCCTCCGGGACGACCGCGCGGTAGATGTCCTCATCGATCTGCAGGGGGAGCGCACAGGCCAGTGCGGCCTCGCGCCGCTCCGTGTCCGGCTCCCACTTCAAGAACCTCTCGACCGCGGTCTCCGACGGATCGTCCGCACCCGCGCCCCCGCCGGGGTCGCTCCGGGCCAGCATGTCGACCAGCAGCGGGAGGCGGCCCGACAGCCGCAGGACCAGCTCGACGCTGGGCTCGTCGGTGACGCCGTGGGTGGCGAGCAGCGTGCGGGCCTCCTCCTCGGTGAACACCTCCAGGCTCACCTCGGTGACCTGTCCGAGGCGGTCGCCCCAGACCCGGCTGTCCAGACGCAGCTGCCCGGACAGCACGACCTGCACGTTGACCGGGAGGCCCCCGTACTCCTCACCGAACACCGTGTCGTGCAGCCACGCGTCGAGCACCGGCCCGGTCCGCTCGTACACGTCGAAGAACAGCACCACGCGCTCGCACCGCTCCGCGACATCGGCCAGGTCCTCGATGAAGACCGGGGCGAGGGCGGCTACCGGATTCATCACCAGCTGGACGTCGTCATGGCTGCGCAGACGCATGTGGAGAGCGGCCCGCACACGGTCCGCGCCCAGCGCGATCTGCTGCGGATCGACCGCCCCGACGAACGCGCCGACGCCGGGCACCATGCCCAGACCGACCAGCCCCACCTGCGCGGCCACCGTGCTGGACGGCGAGGCGGCCGGGCCGTCCAGGGGGTCGGGCTGCGGTGCGGGGAGGGCGCTCTCGGCCTGATGCCTACGCTGCCGATAGGTCGCCAGCTGCTTGTCGAACCTCTTCAGCGGGTGCCCCTGCCGGCCCAGCTGGGCACTGACCGCTTCCATCGCCTCGAACACGTCGTGCACATCATCGTCGACGAACGCGGTGACCACGGAGGCCTGCTCGCGGGCGGTGGACTCCCACTGCCGCACGAGGGTGGACTTGCCGACGCCGCCGTTCCCGCGCACATGGAAGAGGAACGGGAAGTCCGGCTCCTCCGGGTCGCGCGCGAACGTCTCCCGGAACACCGCCAGCTCACCGCGGCGCCCCACGAACCCCGTACGCTCGCGCCGCCGGTTGACTTCCTGCCGCGTCGGCCGCCGACCAGCCACATGCACCACCGCCCCCGGATCTCCGGACATGATGCCCCGTCACGGGGCGCGCGGGAACCGCATGGCCGAGAGGCACCGCGGGTACCGCTCGGCCCATGCGTCGCGGGTACCGCTCGGCCCATGCGTAAGGGGCGCCCCTCTCGGGACGCCCCCATGAACCGCCGGTCCGTCTCTGCGCCTGGGCCGCGAGGTCGGGGTCTCTGCTCCTCCTACGCGGCAAGGTCCGGGTCTCTGCTCCGCCTACGCCGCGAGGTCCCGCTCGCCGGGCGAACCGCCACGGCCGGAACCCGGGCTCGGCTCGGGAATCCCCTGCGAGTCCCCCCGTCCGTCGGCCGAGGCGACCACGGTGCGGGAGCGGACGAGCCGGCCGACCGTACCGGCGCGGGCCACGGCCCCCACCAGAGGCGTCAGCAGCATCATCGCGAGCGGGGCGAGCAGCAGGGCAACGGCCGTGCCGAGGGCGAAGCCGCCGATCACGTCGGTCGGGTAGTGCACGCCCATGTAGACGCGGCAGAAGCCCTCCAGCAGCGCCAGCGCGATCGCCACCAGGCCGAACTTCCTGTTGGCCACGAAGAGCCCCACGGCGATCGCCATCGCCATCGTCGCGTGGTCGCTCACGAAGGAGAAGTCCGTCTTCCCCTCCACCAGGACCTCAAGTCCCTTGTGGTCGAAGAACGGACGCGGCCGCTCCACGAAACCCCGGATCGGGATGTTGATGAGCAACGCGATCCCGGCGGCGAGCGGCGCCCACACGAGGCCGGCAACCGCCGTCACCGAGTCCTCGGTCGTCCCGCGTCGGCGCACGCTCCACCAGCACCACAGGACCGCCAGGACCATGCCGAGCATGATCCCGAATTCACCGACGAACTCCATGACCCGGTCGAACCAGGTCGGAGCGGCCTTCGCCAGCCCATTGATGTCGTAGAGCAGGCTGACGTCGGGGTTCGACCCATCGAGTGCGAGTCCAGCCATCTGCCGCGGCCCCTTGTCTTGTCTGCTGCTGCGACGCACAAGGGCGTGCGTCGCCTTGGTCTGACCCCCGTGGTCGGTGCGGATTCGGTGCCGCGTCACGCCATGATGCCGTCACGCTCGACCGGTCTGGACAGTCACGCATGGTCATGTGCGCATGCTGTCCCAGTCCAGGGAACGACCTGTCAGCTCTCTGCGTTCCGCTCTCCACCGAATGATCACCATGACGTTATCGAAGAGTGACTCATCGTCGCAGCTCAGGGCCCGGGCTTCACGGAGAGTTCCGGCCACGGCCGACTGGCTGTCAGCTTTCCGGGAGCGCGGTCGGAAGCGCCGCCGCGCCGTCCTTCGTGACCCTTGTCGCACCGAAGTAGTCGGGGGTGTCGATCTTGTCGAACCGGATGACCGCACCGGTGTACGGCGCGTTGATCATGTAGCCGCCACCGACGTAGAGGCCCACGTGGTGGATGGCCCGCGAGTTGTTCAGATCGTCCGAAAAGAACACCAGGTCACCGGGGAGGAGCTCCTCGCGGGAGGGGTGCGGCCCGGCGTTGTACTGGTCGTTGGCCACCCGGGGAAGCTCGATGTCGACCGTCCGGTACGCGGCCTGGGTCAGCCCGGAACAGTCGAACCGGCCCCCTTGGTCCGCCGTCCCGTTCCCACCCCAGAGATAGGGCGTACCCAGCTTCTTCTGCGCGAAGTAGATCGCCCCGGCCGCCTGCTGCGAGGGCTGCACCCGGCCGACCGGCTTGGCGAAGCTCTTCTCCAGGGAACGGATGATCTTGACGTAGTTCTGCGTCTCACTGATCGCGGGCACACCGCCGGACTGGATCACGCGGTAGGCGCCCGCGTTGTAGGCGGCGAGCATGTTGTCGGTCGCGTCGCCCGGCACCTTCTTGACGTACCCGGCGAGCTCGCAGTCGTAGGACGCTGCGGAGGGAATCGCGTCGGCGGGGTCCCATACGTCCCGGTCGCCGTCGTTGTCCCCGTCGATGCCGTGGGAGGCCCAGGTCCCGGGGATGAACTGCGCGATGCCCTGCGCGGCGGCGTGACTCTGCGCGCGCGGATTCCAGCCACTTTCCTGGTACAACTGGGCCGCCAGGAGGGCGGGGTTGATGGCGGGACAGAGGTTGCCCCACTTCTCCACGAGCGGCTGATACCGCGCAGGCACGGCCCCCTTGGCCAGCCCGACGGCCCCACTCGCCGCCCCGGCGATCCCGGCGGCGGCGGAGTACGTACCGACGACGAGCAGGGCGATGAAGCACAGGCCCAGCCCGACCCCACCGCCGACGAACACCCAGTATTTCCGCACGCCTCAACCATCCCCCATTCGGGCGCGGTTCACGACGCGATTCGCTGGTGTGTACGGGTGGGTGGGGGCATGAGGGGGCGTCAGGGGCGGCCGCGGGGGGTCAGGGGGCGCCGGCGGACCAGAAGGGCGAGCGGATGTTGGGGCGGGGAAGGGGGTAGACGCCCTCGTAGGCCGGACCGTTCGGCGGCGTGGTCGACTCGGCCACCTCGGACTTGTCCACGCAGGGGCTGTCCACTTGGAAGAATGCCTGCCCTTGGCCGCCGAAGCGCAGGCTCACACCGAACCCCTCGTCGGTCTGGGCGTAAATCGCAGGAAGCTCCGCACTATTGTTCACTGCCTTGATTCGGTAGCCGCTCTTCCTCCAGTGCCGATCCATCAGACCCAAGAAGCTGCCCCTACGCTCAGGCGAAATACTAGTCATAACGGCACGCCTGCGGGATACATCGCAGCTTCCCGTGGTTGTGATCCCGTGGGCCCAGTTGACCTTCGGCTGAATCTCATTCAACGCGGAGTCGAGAATGGAATCTGCTCGATCAGCGGCCTCTTGCATATCCATGCCGGATCGCCCTTCGCTACTCGTCGAAATAACCTCGCCAGCACACCCGACTGGCGACAAACAGATCAGCAAGAGCGCCAACCCCCGGACCGAGCGCATCAACGCGGCTCCTCCATCTTGACTTCACTTGACCGACCGGCAGTGATGAGAGCGATGCTATCCGCCGATACGGCGTCCCTTTCCGGATCAAAATACTGCGAATGGGCGTCGATCGAGACACCACGAGGACCCACCAGGTGCGGACCTTCGTCGACCGGGAAGCGTCTCGCGCCGAATGCTTGACTAGCCGGGTCCTTACCGAACCACAAGTCATCGTCCCCTTGGTCCATGACGTCTCCGACGAAGTACGCGAAGGGGCCGGTCGCCGCCCCGACAGCTACCTGCTGCTTGGACGGGAGTTTTGTCACAACATCGTTCTCAGCGGCACCCACAAACACATGCCCGCTTCCCACCTTGAGGTCATCGGCATTATCGACGCCGACCCCAGGGCTGCCCACGAGAACGATGTCATCGACTCCAGGGATGCCGTCCCCCTGCTGTGTCGCCGCACCCACTGTGCGCGAGCCGTACGAATGGCCAATCGCCGTCAGGTGAGCGTCACCTGTTTCATTCGTCTCCACAATTCCGCCCATGAAATCACTAAAGGCGCGCCCGCCCTCGTTAGCTCTCTCGTCGCCCATCACCGCAAAACTCGCAAAGCCGTCAGGGGTTTGCGGAGCGTCATACCCCAACCAGGCGATCACCGCGCTGGAATGATCGATGTCCTGGGCAGCAATGGCTGTGTCCCTGGCACGCTTGAGATCGCCCTCCGCAAAGTCCCTGTCCAGCGACGTATTCAACCCCGGCACGTACGCCGCCACGTTCTTCGCCGTATCCGGGTTGCCGAACGAAACGATCGCCCGCCCGTTCCCCTCGTCGCCGATGCCGAGCAGAAACATGGGCGGTTGCGTCCCCGCCCCCAACTGCCGGTCGATCTCCCGCAGCCCCGCCAGCTGCGTCGCCGACTTCTCGTCGTCCCGGCCCTCCAGCTCGCCGATCAGCAGTGACAAGTTGTCCCGGTTCGCCGCGTCGCGGACCAGGGCCGGGATGCCGTCCAGGTTTCCGATCTGGTCCGGGTACACCGCGAGGTACTCCTCGCGCTGTTCCTGGGTCAGCCCCGCCCACCAGTCCCGCCGCTCCGCAGGAGACGCATCGCGCGGGATCGCGTCCTTCAGGTACGCCCCCGCCGCGTCCCGGACCGCCGCCGCGTCGCCCGCCGCGTCCTTCCACGTGGCGTCCGGGACCTTCAGCCCCTCCTCCGCCTTCAGCCGGCGCAGGATCCCCGCGTACCGCCAGTCGATCTCGGCAGCCGCCCGCACCGCCCCGGCCACCCGGTCCGCGACGTCCTGCGCCTTGGCCACGTTGGGGTTCGGAGCGACCAGCCCCGAGGGCGGCACCAGCCCCGGAAGCCCGTTCGAGGCCGCCGTGCCGCCCCGCAGCGGCGCGCCGTCGACCAGGCCCTCGCCGCCCGCCGGGTACGTCACCGAGCCGTCCGCGTGCACCGTGAACTTCAGCGCGGCCGCATCGTCCAGCGCATCCTTCAGCACCCGCTGCTGAGTCTTCATCTCGTGGGCCAGGGAGTTCAGCGTCGTACGGAGGAGCCCGCACTCCGTGTACACGTACTGGAAGTTCCGCCCCAGCTGCCGCAGCCGTGCGACCGCCGCCTGCGCCGCCTCGCCCTCCTGCGTTTCGCGGAGCCCGGTGAGCAGCTGCTGCTCGATGCGGTCACGCGCCGCGTCGGCACGGTTGCTCGACCTGCCCCACCCGTCGGCCGCGCCCTCCAGCTCGGCGCACTTCAGGTCCCGTAACTGCGCCCAGGTCAGCGTCGACGTCACCGTTCGTCACCCCCGCACGGCAGCACCGAGGCGAAGGACGACCTGACGGCCTCGTTCGTGGCTCCCTGCGTCCGGGCGACGTCCCGCAGCTTGGCCGCCAGGCTTCCGCACTCGCCCTGCGCCGCCTGGATCCGCCGCTCCCACGACTCCCGTACGGCCGCCAGCTCCGCGAGGGCACTCAGCCTGCCCGCCCCCGCCATCAGCCCCTGGTGCGCCAGACCCAACTCGCCCCGCACCGGCGCCAGTTGGGCCACCAGCTCGTCCGCGCCCCCGGCGGCCCGCAGCCACGGGCCGTCGCTGTGCTTCAGCCTCGGCCCGCAGTCACCCCCGCCACCCCCGCCCGGCTTCCCCACCGGATCACTCGCCCCGTGCACTACGGTCATCCCACTCACCCCGTTCATCGATCACGGAGCGGCACTGTGCCAAACGCGGCGTACCCGACACGCCGGGCACCCCCACGACGTGGGCCCGCAGCCCCGCCCCCGCAAGGAACGCCCTCCGCCAAGATCACCCGAACGCGCGACCCGGAACCAACCCGGTGGGGACACCGTCCATCCCGGCATCCACCGGACCAGCCGAAAGGGCGCCCATGACCACCCCGGCCACCACGACCGCACCCCGCTTCCTCTACATCGCCCGCCACGCCCAGGCATCCCCGGACGAGACCGAACTCACCGAACAGGGGCGGCGCCAGGCCGACCTGCTCGGTGAGCGGCTCCGGGGCATACCCCTCTCAGCCATCCACCACGGACCGCTTCCCCGGGCCGCGCAGACCGCCCGGCTGGTCCATGAGCAGCTCCGCCGGGACATCCCCCTCCAGGCCGCGGAACCGGCCGGGGACTACGTCCCGTACGTACCGCGGCGCGAGGAGCTCCCCGAGGAGTCGGCGGACCGGTTCCTCGCGTTCGTGGAGCAGTTCCCGGAGGCCGAACGCAGCCGGGGCCCGGAGCTGGCCGCCGCCGCGGAGACACGGTTCACCGGGCCGGCGGACGGCGAGGAGCCCCGCCACGAACTGGTCGTCACCCACGCGTTCCTGGCCGCCTGGCTGGTACGCGACGCCCTCGACGCCCCCGCCTGGCGCTGGCTGGGCCTGAACCACGCCAACGCGGCACTGACCGTCATCCGGTACGCCCCCGGCAGGCCCGCGGCCCTGCTCATGGTCAACGACATGGGCCACCTCCCGGAGGACCTCCGCTGGACCGGATTCCCCCCGGAACTCCGCGCGTAAGGCGGCCCGGGCGGCCGGTCGTCACCCGGACGGATGGTTTACGGGGCACCGCCCTCGCGGCCCGGGGTCATGCGCACGGCTCTTCGTGATCATGCAGGCGTGATCTCCGTACACCACAACTCATCGCGAAGCCTCCGGTTGTTGACCGCCGCCGGGCTCGCCGCAGCGGCTCTGGCCGCCTCACTGCCCACCGGCACACCGGCCCGGGCCGCCGCCGCCCCCGCCTACGCACCGCCGCCCCGGGCCGACACCCCCGCCGAGGCCCGCACCGCCGCCTGGCTGGACAGCCACCCGAAGGACGCCGCCCGCTTCTACCGGGACCTGCCCAAGGGAGGTGACCTGCACAACCACCTCTCCGGCGCGGTGCGGACCGAGTACCTCATCCAGCTCGCGGCCGAGGACGGCCTCTGTATCGACGCCACGACGACGGCCGTCGCACCCCCGTGCGTCACCGGCACCCGGCCCGCCGCCGACGCCCTCACAGATGCCGCCTTCCGGCAGCAGATCGTCCGGGCCTGGTCCATGCAGGACTTCCCGCAGAACGAGTCCGGGCACGACCACTTCTTCGCCACGTTCGGGAAGTTCGGCGCCGCGACCTCGCACCGCGGCAAGATGCTGGCCGATGTGGCGGGCACCGCCGCGGCGCAGAACCAGTCGTATCTGGAGACCATGGTCACCCCCGCCTCGGACGGCGCCAAGCAGCTGGCCGCCGAGGTCGGCTGGGACGCCGACCTCGCAGCCCTGCACCGCAAGCTGCTCGCCGGCGGAAGGCTGGACCAGCTGGTGGCGACCGCGAAGCAGGAGGCCGACGCCGCCGACACCGAGTTCCGCGACACCGCGCGCTGCGCCACCGGCAACCCCGGCCCCGCATGCCGCATCACGGTGCGCTGGATCTCCCAGGTGTCCCGCAACAGCGCCCCGGAGCGCGTCTTCACCCAGATCGCCCTGGGCCTCCGCCTCGCCGAACGCGACCAGCGGTTCGTCGCCGTGAACCTGGTCCAGCCGGAGGACGGCGAGATCTCCCTGCGGGACTACCGCCTGCACATGCGCATGCTGGACTACCTGCACGGGGCCTACCCCCGCGCCCACATCACCCTGCACGCCGGCGAGCTGGTCCCCGGCCTGGTGAAGCCCGAGGACCTCACCTTCCACATCGACGACGCCGTACGCACCGGCCAGGCCGAACGCATCGGCCACGGCGTCGACCTCGTGCACGAGAACGGCTGGCAGCGCCTCGCCCGCGACATGGCACGCCGCCAGATCGCCGTCGAGGTGCCGCTCACCAGCAACGCGCAGATCCTCCAGGTCGAGGGCGCCGAGCACCCGTTCCCCGTCTACCGGAAGTACGGAGTCCCCGTGGTCCTGTCCACGGACGACCCCGGGGTCTCCCGCGGTGACATCGGCCAGGAGTACCGCCGCGCGGCCCGTACGTACGGACTCGGCTATCCGGAGCTGAAGGACCTGGCCCGGGCCTCCCTGGAGTACTCCTTCCTGCCGGGCCGCAGCCTGTGGCGACCCGACCCGGTACGCCAGGGCTTCCGCCCCGTCGAGGAGTGCCGGGCCCTGGACTCGGCACGCTGCGCCCGGTTCACGGCCCGGCACCCGAAGGCCGCCCTGGAGCTGCGCCAGGAGCGCGCCTTCCGCACCTTCGAAGCGCGCTACACCGGCTGACCTCCCGGAGGGGGCGCGGGCCCGAACCGACAGCAGGCCCGCGCCCCGCCTAGTCGGACGTGCCGTACACCGGGAACCCGTCCGTCCCCACGGCGATTCCGAGAGGGCCCGGCAGCGGGATGGACTCCCCGAATTTGCCCAGCAGGACGTCCTGATATCCCCCGCCCTCCGGGCGGGTGTGGAGAGCCCACGTGCCATGCCTGGGGTCGACGACAAGCAGAGAGGCGACGCCCGCTACGGCGTACCAGTCAGCCTTCTGACTGATGCTCCTCGCCTTCTCCGACTGGGAGATGACCTCCACGGCGAGTTCCACATCGCGCGGCTCCAGCAACCAGTCGTCCGACTCGAGAAACCCCGACGGGCACACCGTCAGGTCCGGAGTGACGTAGTCGTCGGCGTCATCGGGCATCTCGACCGAGACCGCCTCCGCTGCCACCAACTCCGGTGGCAGCTTGGGTCGAATGGTCTGCTCAAGGCGGTAGATCACGCCGGCGTGCTTTCCACGCGGAGTTGGAGACATCACGACGCTTCCCCCCACGACCTGCACCCGCAGGCCTGTCGCTTGCTCAATTGATTCGGCGACCTCGCGAAGGTTGCCCGGACGCGGACGCAAGGGTGGCGGAACGGACATAGGTCTCGACCTCCGTACCGGAAAGGGGGGTGTCATACCCGCGGAAACGCATGCCGCAGACGGGCTCGCCCCATGCTCTGCGGTGATTTCACCGTACTGCCAGAGGCATGCATACGCTTCGGACATCAGGTCCCCCATCGGTCATCGCAGTTCCATCAATCACTCACAGTCACGATAGATCACCCCACTGACACTCCCACTCCGCGTGCGCCGCGCACTCGACCCACAGCACCTTCCCGCCCTGCCCGGGCAGCCCGCCCCTGATCGGGTACGCGCCCCAGCTCGCCGCACACTCCCGTACGAGATGGAGCCCACGACCCCGCTCGGCCAGCGCGGGCGGCTCACCCATGGCGCCGCCGCCGAACGGGGCCGGGATCACGGGGTTGGTGTCCCACACCCCGACCCGCACCCGGTTCCGCCCCGCCCCGCGCAGCCGCAGGGAGTACGGCGCCGAGGAGTGCCGGTACGCGTTGGTGACCAGCTCGCTCGCCAGCAGTTCGGCGGTGTCGACGAGATCCCGCATCCCGTGCACCAGCAGCACGGTCCGCAGGGTGGCCCGGGCGATCCCGGGAGCGCGGGGATCCTGCGGAAGTTGGAGGGTGTACGCCCAGGGCGGCGTTACGGTGGCCAGAGGCATGGAAGTCTCCGTTCACGGAGGGTCAGTTGGGGTGTGCGGTGTCGCATGGCCCGGTGACGAGGCCGCTCCGTCGAGCGGGGTACTTCCGGGCGAGTGGCCTGGGAACCACGGTAGCCAGCTGTGGCTAATGTATTAACCGAAAGCTGAGTAATGAGTGAACTACCACCCGTCCGGGTGACGAGGCGCGCAAGGAGGCGAACCGGCCGGTGAGAACGCACCCGACGGGCCGTCAACTGCGTCTCGGCAGTGAGCTGCGCAGGCTCCGCGAGCACGCCGGCCTCACCGCCACGCAGGCGGGCCTGCTGCTGGGCGTGAAGCAGAACCAGATCAGCAACATGGAGGCAGGCCGCGTCGGGGTGAGCCCGGAAAGGGTCCGGGCCATGGCCCGCTACTACGGGTATGCGGACGAGAAGGTCATCGGGGCGCTCTGCGATCTGACCACCGACCGGACGCGCGGCTGGTGGGAGGAGTACCGGGAGATCCTGCCCGCACCACTCCTGGATCTCGCCGAGGTCGAGCACCACGCGAAGCGGCTCCGCACCGCGGTCACCGTGCACATCCCCGGGCTCCTCCAGACACCGGAGCACGCCCGTGAGATCTTCCGCCAGGACGCGCCGGAACTGTCACCGCCTGACATCGAGCACCGCATCTCGTTCCGCATCAAGCGTCAGGCCGTGCTCTTCCGCGATCCGCCGACGCCGCAACACGTGGTCATCCATGAGGCAGCCCTGCGCATGCAGTTCGGCGGGCGGAACGTCGCCCGCACACAGCTGGACCACCTCGTGGACATGAGCGAGCACGCCCATGTCGTGCTCCAGGTCATTCCGTTCTCCGCCGGCGCCTTCGCCGGATCAGGACAGTCGATCTACTACATCCACGGCGCCGTACCACAGCTCGACAGCGTCAACCTGGACCAGTCGCACGGACCTGTGTTCCTCAACACGGAAGCGCAGTTGCAGAAGTACCGCGTGCTGCTGAGCCGGATCGAGGCCATCGCACTCCCGCCCGCGGAGTCCCGCGACTTCGTACACACCATCGCCCGGAACCTGTGAAGGGATCCAAGATGTCCGCACTCGCTTGGCAGAAGTCGTCCTACTGCGCCCAAGGCGAAGCCTGCGTACACGTCGCAGCCTTCGAAAACTCCGTCGCCCTCACCGAGAGCAGCGACCCCAGCGGCGGCATCCTCCAGGCAGCCCCCACCGCCTGGGCCGCCCTCGTCCGAACCGTCAAGGAAACCCACAACCGAAACCTGTGAGGGAACCAGAATGTCCGCACTCGCTTGGCAGAAGTCGTCCTACTGCGCTCAAGGCAACTCGTGCGTCCACGTCGCCGTGGACCAGGGATCCGTCGCCCTCACCGAGAGCGGCGACCCCAGCGGCGCGACACTCCGGGCCACCCCCGCCGCCTGGGCCGAACTCCTCCGTACCGTCAAGGAGACCCACGGCCGTGGCTGACGTATCCACCGACCTCGTCTGGACCCGTGCCGCCCCCGAGGACGCGCAGGGTCCCGGGCCATGGATCGAGATCGCGTTCGGACCCGGCGAGCTCGTGTACCTCCGGGAGACCGGCGACCCCGGCACGGTGGTGACCACCACCGTGCCGAAGTGGGAGGCGTTCGCCAAGGGAGTCGCGGCCGGCGAATTCGACCACTTCGCCGAGCCCCCCGTGGAACCGTTCCCGGAGACCGGCCTGCGTCACAACCGGAAACCGGCGTGAGAACGCCTCGGGTTCAGCCGACTTTCCACCGCCGCACGGTGGCTTCCCGCACCTGCTGCTCGGAGTCCTGGTGGGAGTGGCCGCCGACGTCCCAGTCGAGTTTCCAGAGCCGCACGGTGCGGTCCGTGCTTCCCGACATCAGATACCGGTTGTCGGGGGTCAGCGCGAGTGCCGAGACGCTACCGGTGTGCCCCTCCAGGGTCCGGACGCTGCGGCCCGTGCCCGTCTCCCAGATGTGGACGAGGCCGTCCTCACCGCCGCTGACCACATACTTCCCGTCCCTGGACAGCTGGGCCGTCTGGACCTCGGTCGACCGGTCCTCGTCGTCCTCGTCGTCCTCGTCCTCGTGCGTCGCACGGTACGGCCGTTCGCTCTCGAAGGTCTGGAGGACCTTTCCGGTGACGGCGTCCATCGTCCAGAGCGTACGGCCCTGGCTCTGGCCCGCGACCAGGACGGTCCGCGAGTCGGCGCTCAGGCAGAGGCAGTTGACCCAGTCGTCCGGTCCACCGAAGGCGGTGCCGGTGCCGCCGTCCACGTCCCACACCCGGATCTCGCCATGGATGTCGGCCGTCACCGCTCGCTTCCCGTCACGGCTGAGGTCCACCACGTGCGGCAGTGTTCCGTGGCCCGTGAGCCTCTGCACGCAAGCCCCCTGACCCAGGGACCACTGACGGACCAACAGGTCCGTGCAGCAGCCCAGGATCAGCTGCCCGTCCGCGTCGAAGGCCACCGAATTCCGGTCGCTTCCGGCCCCCGAGCCGAGCGGGCCCCACCGCCCGGGCACCCGGCCGAGCTTGTGGGTGTCGAGACGCCCGTCCCAGCCGGTCGGCGAGGTCCAGCAGTCGATCCGGCCGCCGCCGCTCGCCAGCACCCGGTGTCCATCGGTCCAGACGGCCACCGCGCCGGCTCCGTCCGTACCGAGCTCCCGCAGCAGATCGCCCGTGGCGAGATCCCACAACCGCACAGGTTCCGCCCCGCCGCCGCACACACCGATCGCGCCACATGGCGTGATCGCGACGGTGGGACCGGAACTGCAGGGCAACGTACGAACAAGAGTCGCGGCCAGCAGCCCGCCCTGTCGTCGCCCCTTTCCACGCCATGCAAGGCCCATCCCCGATCCCCCTTCGAGTCCTGCTCATCAAGGTGCGCACTCGGCGCGAGTGTAGGGGCAGATGTCCTCCCTCGGGCGCTCCGGACAGGTCAAGGGGGAGAAATCTGCCCTCAGCCGCTCGGCTCGATGGCCGGGCAACTCGCGCCGAGCGGAGGGACCTTGAGCGAGGTCAGATAGGCATCGAGCATCGTCCCCGCGCGCGCCGCCCGGTATCCGGCAAGGCCCTGGAGCACCCCCTAAGGGCCCGGCGCGCTCGCGGACACCAACAGGTGGGCCGCCATGTCCCGAAACCGGCCGCACGGCAGCCCTCGCAGCGAGATCATCTGTAGCTATGACCGACGCATCGCGCGCCCCCGCACAGCAGGTGACCACGGACGCAGACCCGGAGATACGGGCCCTCCGGTCCTTCCTCGACGGACAGCGCCGTCACGTTCTGGGCGCCCTCGAAGGGCTGGACGACGAGTCCCTGCACCGACCCGTACTGCCCTCGGGGTGGAGCTGCCTGGGGCTGGTCCAGCACCTGGCGCTCGATGTCGAACGCTTCTGGTTCGGGGCTGTCTTCGCCGGTGACAGGCAGGTCATCGACGCGCTGGACGCCATCGAGGACGCCTGGCAGGTGGCGTCCGGCACACCGCCCGCCGACATTCTCCGCCGGTACCGCGCGGAGACGGAGCGAGCGGATGCCGTCATCGCGTCATCGGCGGCGGACGCCCCCTTGGCCTGGTGGCCGCACCACCTGTTCGGGGACCCACACCTGCACACCCTGCGGGACGTCCTGCTCCACGTCATCACCGAGACGGCGTGCCACGCCGGCCACCTCGACGCGGCCCGGGAACTCATCGACGGGCGAAGGTGGATGGTCCTGACCTGATCTCGCCGGCCGCTCGCCGCCCGACCGGCTTCAGGAGATGAAGTCGGTCAGCGTGCACCCGTCCACGAGCGCCTTTTCCTTCTTGTAGCCACTGGGAATCTGCTCCTCCGGGTCGCAGACGAGTGCGAGGAGTCCGGAGTCCTTGAGGTTGTCCCTCGTGGTGCTGCCACCCGTGATGGCGAAGTCCTCTCCGACGAGGTACCCGTTGTGCTCGAGCTTCTCCGCCTGGGTCTGGAAGCTCTTCATGTCGTCGACGGACATGAGCGTGACTCCGCCGCCGTCCGCGTCCCAGCAGACGGCACGCTCCTTGATGCCCCAGAGCTTTCCGACGCCCACCACCTCCGGGTCGTCCTCGAACTCGGAGTCCCTGTCCTCCATGTGCAGATCGGTGCACGTGGTGCGCTGGCTGACGAACGTCTCGATGTCCGCCATGGTCGGGAAGCTCAGGCGGCCGTTCGTCTCGCTGTCCATGAGCCGGCCCCCGCTGCCGGCGGACTGCCCGTCACCGTCGGCGGGAATGCTCCCCCCGCCGCTCCCCCCGCCGTTTCCGCTCCCGCCGCAGCCACTGACCACCGCCAGCGCCAGGACTGCCGCACCGACCGTGACCCTGCACCGCAACCGCATCTCTCGTCTCCTCGTCGTCCCGATCGGCTGGGGCGTTCCCCTGTACCGCCCCAGCCCGACCGCCTGGCGACCGGCCTCCGCCGGATCGGGGCAGCCGCCAGCCCGACTCAGGATGCGGGGCGGTGAACGGACGAACAATCTCCGGCTTCACATGGTGCGATAACCCCTGAGTTATCGATGGAGGCCGGGGGCACATGATGGAACTGCGGGGCCGCCGCTGTGGCGAGGCCCGTTCTACGGGCGACGGGCCAGCACGTGGGTGTCGAGGAAGCCCCGCTCGGAGGCCGGGTCGTGGAGCAGCCGGGCGAAGGGTGTGAGCCCGGCCCCGGTGAGCAGCTCGGCGAACCGGTCCACCGGCCAGCTGTAGGCGGGCGCCACCTTGTGGTCGAAGCGGACCGGCTCGGGGCCTTCGGTCCCGAAGAAGGAGACCAGGATCAGGCCGCCCGGCGCCAGGACACGGACCTGCTCGGCGAGCAGCGCGGGCAGCTCCTCCGGCGGCGTGTGGATCATCGAGTAGTGGGCCAGCACCCCGCCGAGCGAGCCGTCCTCGACCGGCATGGCCTCCATCCGCGCCTCGTCGAAGCTCAGCGCCGGATGGGCCCGCCGCGCGTGCTCGATCATGCCCGGGGACAGGTCGAGGCCGAAGGCGTCCAGCCCCAGGCCGTTCAGCATGGCCGTCAGATGTCCGGGCCCGCATCCGACGTCGGCCGTCCGTACGTTTTCCGTCCCGCGCACCAGCTCGGCGAAGGTGCCGATCATGGACCGCGCGAACGGCTGTGCCTCCAGCCGGTCGGCGAACATCGACGCGTAGAGCTCGACGATCCCGTCGTAGGCGGTCCTGGTCACGTCCTGGTGTCCCGTCACGGGGAGGAAGCTAACACCCGTGCTGCGACGCCGCGTTCCCGCGACCTCACCCGGAATTCCTCGCTCCGACAACGTTCCGTCCCGGCCGTTGACACCGACGAGAGGCCGTTGCTTGGCTGGAGCGCCGGGGGAACAAGCGCTTACGGGCCGGACTTTGGAGCGTGCTGGTGGAGTTCTCGCGTCGTTCCGCACTGTCCGTGATCCCCGCCGCCACGCTCTGGGCGCTGTCCCGGACCGTCCGGGCCGAGGCGACGGCCTCGCAGAGCCCGCCGGAATCCTCGGACAGGGATTCGGCCACTCTCCTCGCCAACACCGTCGCGGTCTTCGCCGGGACCGCCGCGTCCAACGCCCGCCCCGAGGTCGCGCCCAAGCTGGCCTCCCTCCAGGAGACGGCGCGCGCCCGGCTCGCGGCGATGGACGGCGCCGGACAGGACGAGCTCTTCGCGGGCGTACCGCTCGGCACCAGCGACCCCAACCTGAGCACGTCGTACCAGTATCTCTACGAGATCGCCCTCGCCACCCGCATCCCCGGACCGGCCGACAGCGCTGCCGTACGGCGCACGGTCCTCGACGGGCTCGTCCGGCTCCACGACGACTGGTTCGGCGACCAGTCCAAGGGCTACTACGGCAACTGGTTCCACTGGGAGATCGGCATCCCGGCCTACGTGACCAAGACCCTGGTCCTCCTCCGGGACGACGTCGCCGCGTTCCGCCCGCAGCTCACCGCGACGTACATCGCCTCCATGGACGCCTACCTCCGCAACGGCAAGGACGGCGACGTCGACCTCGACTCGCGCTTCCACACCGGCGCCAACCTCGCCGACATCACGACGAACCGGATCCTCCAGGGCGCCCTGCTCGGCGACGAGGCCCGCATCACCAAGGCCCTCGCCGACCAGCTGACCGTCTTCGCGACGATCGACCCCTACCAGCCGCGCCACGGGGTCACCGACGGCTTCTACGCCGACGGTTCCTTCGTTCAGCACGCCTCCGTCGCCTACACCGGCTCGTACGGCAAGGGGCTGCTCACCCGGATCGTCCAGACCATCAAGATCCTCGACGGCACCGGCTACCTCCCCGACGACAGCCTGGTCCGCGTCGTCCAGAGCTGGGTCGCCGACGGCTTCGCCCCGCTGATCTTCGAGGGCTGGATGATGGAGATCGTCAAGGGGCGCGCGGTCTCCCGGACGGGCACGGGGTACGCGGATGTCACCGCCGTCGTGGAGGCCGTCGTCGACCTGTCCTCGTACACGTCCGGCAGCGACCGCGAGGCCCTGGAGGGGTACGTCAAACACGTGCGGCAGAGCGCGAAGGCGGACCTCGACACCACGTCCTTCGTCTCCCCCGTCAGCATCGCCCGCCACGCCGACATCCTGGAATCGTCCGCCCCCGCCCGGGACCTCGGCCCCGCCGCCTCCCACGCCGCGTTCAACGCGATGGACCGCACCGTCCACCGCCGCCCCGGCTACGCCTTCGCCCTCGCCCGAAGCTCCGACCGCATCAGTGCGTACGAGTACATGAGCGGCGAGAACCTGATGCCCTGGTTCCAGGGCGACGGTGCCCACTACCTGTACCTGTCCGGCGTGGACCAGCGGCAGGCGTTCGGCATCGACTACTTCACCGCCGTCCCGCCCCACCGCCTCGCGGGCGTCACCGCCCCCGTCGAGACGCGGCGCACCGTCCCCGAGCTCTACGGCACCCTCTGGTACGACAACCCCGAGCGCGGCTTCACCTCGTCCTCCGAGTCCCAGAACACGTACGTCTACTTCCCCCGCGGCACCCAGCCGTTCTCCGGCGGCGCCCGCCTCGGTGCCTACGGCGTGGCCGGGTTCGTACAGTCCGACGACGCCGCGTACGCCGCCCAGCAGGCGGGCACACTGCCCGAGGACTTCGTGGCCTACCGCGCGGCGGGCGCGACCAGGTCGTGGTTCATGTTCGACGACGAGATCCTCGTACTCTCCGCGGGCGTGACCGGCCTGGGCGGCCGCGCGGTGACCACGACGGTCGACAGCCGCATCGCCGACCCCGCCTCCCCCGTCGTCCTCACCGGCGGCCTCCGCGACGGATCACCCTGGCGGCGCGGCGGGACCGCCCCTCCGGCCTGGCTCCGGTACGCCGACGAGGGGCAGGGGACGGCCGTCGGTTACGTCTTCCTGTCCGGGCCGCCCCCGGTCGTCGCCCTCGACACGGTCACCCGCAGCCGGCGTCTCGTACGCCTCGCCAACCCCGACACGGCGGTGACGAAGCAGGTCTTCACCGTGTCCTACGAGCAGACCGCCGGGCAGCGGTCCACCGCGATGGCGCACGCCCTCGTCCCCCACGCCTCCGCACGGCGGCTGGCCTCCTACGCCCACGGCCCGCTCGCCGTGCTGTCCAACACGGTCCGCCTCCAGGCCGCCGTGCACACTCACCTCGGCATCACCGCCGCCAATGCCTTCACCCCGGGGACGCACCAGGCGGGGCGCCTCTCGATCGACGGCCCGGCATCGGTCATGCTGCGCCGGACCGGGGGCGGCGCTTACTCGATCGCGGTGTCCGACCCCACGACGACGCGGCGCACCGTGTCCGTCACCCTCCACGGCCGGCCCCTGCGGCGTGTCTCGGCCGACGAAGGGGTCAGCGTCCGGCATGTCCCCGGCGGCACCCGCCTCGACGTCACGACCCACCACGCCTACGGCCGCAGTCTCACGGCGACGCTGACCGAGAGGCCTTGACCGCCGGAGGACCGGCCGCTCCCGAGAGCGCCAATTTTCGTTGGTTATAGAATCTTCCCTGTGAGCAGCAGCGAGGATTCCGCCCTTGAGGCGTTGGGCGTGCTGAGCGATCCGGTTCGGCGCGGGCTGTACCGGCACGTCACCGGGACACCGGGGGAGGTGGGCCGGGACGCGGCCGCCGAGGCGGCCGGGGTCTCCCGCTCGCTGGCCGCGTTCCACCTGGACAAGCTGGTCGAGGCCGGGCTGCTCGAGGTGAGTTTCCGGCGGCTCTCGGGGCGCAGCGGCCCGGGATCCGGGCGGCCCTCGAAGATGTACCGGCGAGCCGAGGGCGAACACACGGTCTCCGTACCTCCCCGTTCCTACGACTCGGCGAGCCGGCTGCTCGCCGAGGTGGTGGAGCGGGCCGGGCTCGACGGGGAGCTGCAAGCGGCGGCACGGGCGGCAGGGGAGGCCGAGGGACGCGCCTCGGGGGGCGGGACCGATCCGGTCGAGGTCCTGCGGGCACGTGGGTACGAGCCGTTCCGGGACGGCGGGAAACTGCGGCTGAACAACTGCCCGTTCCATGCGCTGGCGGACCAGTTCCCCGCTCTGGTCTGCGGGATGAACCTGGCCGGCATCGAGGGACTGCTCGCCGGACTGCCGGACGGCGAGGGCTGGAAGGCGTCGATGGACCCCCTGGCGCGCGGGTGCTGCGTCGCCCTCGAAGCCACCGAGGAGAGCTAGCGGGGCACCCCCGATTTCTAAAAAAACATCCATTGACTTTAGAGAGTTCGCCCGGGCATGCTTGCCCCCGTGAACGAATTCCAGCTTGCCCAGGTCAACGTCGGCCGCCTGCTCGCCCCGCTCGACAGCGCCCAGTCGTCCGACTTCGTCGCGCACCTTCCGGAGATCAACGCCGTTGCCGACCAGGCCCCCGGCTTCGTCTGGCGCATGGTGGACGACGGCGGGGCCGACTCGACGAGCCTGCGCCCCGAGGACGACGACGACCTGCTCCTGATCAACTGCTCGGTCTGGGAGTCGGTCGAAGCGCTGCACGACTACACGTACCGAAGTGCGCACCTCAAGGTGCTGGCACGCCGCCGCGAGTGGTTCGAGCGTCTCGCCGACTTCCACCACGCGATGTGGTGGGTCCCCGCCGGGCACCGCCCGAGCGTCGCCGAGGCGATGGCCCGCATCGCCCTGATCCGCGAGACCGGCGAAGGACCCGAGGCATTCACCTTCCGATCCCCCCACCCCGCGCCGAGCAGCTCACCGGCCCTGTAGGGCATCAACCGCCCCCGGAGGCGGACCGGATGAAAGAATCCGATGATGCCCCTCTCCTCACACCGGCCCTCCGCCCCTTCGGTTCCGTCGCCGGAAGCGGTCACCGCCTCGGCCTCCGGCTCCTGGACCCTCGGCGACCTGACGGTCAACCGCCTCGGCTTCGGCTCGATGCGCCTCCCGCAGAACGGCGCCGCGTTCGCCGACGCCGCACCCAGCGACCGGGCCCGCGCCCTGACCGTCCTGCGCCGCGCCGTCGAGCTGGGCGTCAACCACATCGACACCGCCGCCTTCTACTTCTCACCGCTGCGGTCCGCCAACGAGCTCATCAACAGCGCACTCGCCCCGTACGCCGACGACCTGGTCATCACCACCAAGGTCGGCCCCGGCCGGGACCCCTCCGGCGCATGGGTGTGGGCCACCCCGGAGCAGCTGCGCGGCCAGGTCGAGGAGAATCTGCGCCAGCTCGGCCGCGACCACCTGGACATCGTCAACCTGCGCCTCGCGGGGAGCCAGGCCTCCGCCTCGGTCGCCGATCACTTCGGCACCCTCGCCGAACTCCGCACCGCCGGACTCATCCGTCACCTGGGCATCTCCCACACCACCCCGGAACAGCTCGCCGAGGCCCAGGGCATCGCCCCCGTGGTCTGCGTACAGAACGCGTACGGCATCGACTCCCCCGCCGAGCACCACGCCTTCCTCCGGGCCTGCGGCGAACAGGGCATCGCCTTCGTACCGTTCTTCGCCATCGCGGGCGCGGGGCGCGAGCAGGGCTCGAACGGCACCCGGAGCGAGGCGGTGGAGGCCGTAGCACGCCGCCACGGGGCGACCCCCGCACAGATACGGCTGGCCTGGACGCTCCACCAGGGGCCGCACGTGCTGGCCATCCCCGGCACCGGCAACCCGGACCACCTCGTCGAGAACGTGGCCGCCGGGGCGCTGCGGCTCAGCGACGAGGACCTGACCCTCCTCGCGCCATGAGCCGGGCCGAGCGCGGGGCCGGGACCACAGCCGGGGCGGGGGCCGGGCAGATCCTCCGCTGGAACCTCTTCATCGGCGGCCACCTGAGCTCCTCCGTACCCGTACGCCTGGTCGAACGTACGGACGAGGGCCAGTTGGTGTGGCTGGAGACCGGCACCCCGATGTGGCGTACGGAACTGCCCCGTGGAGCCCACCTCCGGGACATCCCGCCCGAGCACCGGCCCGCGCACGGCTATCCGACGACGGCCGACCGGTGGCCCCTGGGCAGCGCGCTCATCCACCAGCCGGCCGGAGCCGGCCACGCGGTGTTCTGGTTCTTCGGACGCAAACAGAAGTTCGGCGGCTGGTACGTAAACCTGGAACACCGGACCCACCACGGCGAGGACATCGACGTGGCCGACCACGAGCTGGACATCACCGTGGCGGCGGACCGCAGCTGGCGATGGAAGGACGAGCGGTCGTTCGCCGAGAAGACCGGGCACCCCGCCTACTGGTCCACGGAGGAGGCGGCGGCGATCCGCACCGAAGGGGAACGCGTGGCCCGTCTCGCCGAGTCGAGAACGTTCCCGTTCGACGGATCCTGGTGCGACTTCAAGCCACCGTCCCACTGGACGACACCACCCCGAGGCCCGGCCCCCGTACGCACCGTGCTCTGACCCGGGGCGCCGGGATGCCTTCCCCGTAGGCCCTCTGATGACGCGTCGGCCGGAAGCCACCGGCGCGCACACGGCTCTCGAACAGCGCGTACGAATGACCCGCGTCCCGTGAACGCATCAACCGAGCCCGGAACCCATGGCCACCGTCGTTGCTAGCCGTCACACCGCGTGATACACAGAGTAACCATGCATATGCAGGCTAATCCCCACACGAGCCGCAGGTCAGGGCGGCTCCTCCGGTCAAACGTGCGAGATCCGGGTAAAGGGACCCGGGAAGGCGTCGTGCGATGCCGGTTTCATCAGCGAAGATAGAGGTCGACCCGTGTCGCACGGCGCGGGCTGCGAACTACCCAACAGGGGCGGTGACTTACATGATCCTGGCAGCTGAAAAGGGCGACATCACCACCATCATCGGCGGAATCGCCCCGAACTGGGGGCCGTTCGGGACCCTGGGCAACGAGGCGCGCATCATGATCGAGGTGGTGATGGCGGTCGCCATCCTGCTCTGTCTCGGCATCGCGATCTGGGGTGCGGCGAAGCAGCGCATCGGCGCGACGGCGCTGCGCGACACCTTCAGCGCGGAACAGGGCAAGGGCCTGATCGTGGCAGGGCTGACCGGGGTCTTCATCATCGGATCACTGGGCACGCTGTTCACCATTGTGTACGGCATGGCTGTCTGACCGGCTGTCAGCCCGCGATCCCGCACCGGGCCCACCCCCGTCCGTCCCACATCATCCGTCCGTCGTGCCCACCGGCAGAGGTTGCGTCCCCTGATGTCGAGTCACCACACCGCGCCCACGCGGAAACCAGCACCGCTACCGTCGTACTACGCGGAACTGCACACGGCTGAGGGGACGTACGCGGCATGAGCCAGGGCGACGAGCGCGGCTACGGCGGCAACGAGCCGGGCCGCACGGACGACGCGTACAGCACCCTCGGCGGGACGCGCCAGACGCGCACGCGCCTGCCCGGGGGCGACGACGACGGCTACGGCCGTCGGCCCGCCCGGAGCTCCCGCTCGCTGATCATGGTCGTGGGTGTGGTGGTCCTGCTGATCGCGGCGATCGCGTTCGCGAACCAGGGCGGGGGCCGCGGGTCGGACGGCGGCACCGAGAAGAAGTCCGACGCGGCGGGGGCAGGCCCCACGGCAGCGACGGGCACGAAGCCGGTCCAGGGCAAGAACGGCACGATCGCGTCCGGCTTCGCGCATGACGAGCAGGGGGCGCAGAGCGCGGCGGCGAACTACGCGGTGGCGCTGGGGTCCGCGGACATGTTCAGCAAGGACAGTCGCCACGACATCGTGAACACCATCTACACGCCCGAGGCTGCGTCCGCACTCACAGGTCCGCAGGACTCCGCGTACTCGACCGATTTCCTCAGCAAGATGGGGTTGGACGCCGACGGCAAGGCGCCACAGGGCAGCACCTTCATCTCCCGGACGATCCCCGTGGGCACCAAGGTGGTGGCCTACAGCGCATCAGCCACCACGGTGGATGTCTGGTACACCGGCCTCATCGGCATGTCCGGGCCGAGCTCAACGGATCCTGTGAGCACCTCCTGGAAGACCTGGACTGCTGAACTCGTGTGGGCCGACGAGGACTGGAAGATCACGAGCGACAAACAGAAGGACGGTCCTGCTCCGGTGCCCGGCGATGTCGCCGCTTCCACTTCGGACGAGATCAGCAAGGCTGTCGAGGAGTACGGAGGCTTCACTTATGCCAGGTAGCCGCCGGTTTAGCTTCCGCACAATCCTCGCAGCACTAGCCGCAGTGCAAACCACTGCTGTCCTTCTCGCGACCCGGGCGGTTGCCGCACCTTCCCCCACGCCCACGCCCAGCGAAAGCAACAGCCCTTGCGACCTGCTCATCGGTCCTGCCAAGGAGTACTGCGTTGACGGCGACTCTGCCAGGGGCACCCGCACCACCCCCTCCGTCACCGACGACGCCCTGGACCCCCTCTCCTCCCTCGCCCGCGGCTGCGCCGACGCCGCCGCCTACCTCGTCGGGAAGCTCAGCGAAGCCGTCGAGAGCACGGCGACCGTCGACTTCACCAATTCCACCTTCCTGAAGCAGTACTCCGTCGTCTTCGCCGCCTCCACCATCCTCACCCTGGTCCTGTGGCTCTTCGCCGTGGCCAAGCGTGCCGTCAGGGGCGTGCCGTTCACCACCGCGATGTCCGAAGCCATCGGCTTCCTCTGGCTCACGGTCCTGGCCTCCGCCTTCACCCCGCTCATCCTGTACGTGGTCGTCTCGGCCACCGACGGCGTCACCGAGGTCATCTCCAGCGCGACCGGCGGGCAGACCGATGTCTTCTTCGGGTCGTTCGCCGAGGCGCTCAAGAAGGGCACCGACATCGGCGGCGGCCCCATCATGCTGATCGTCGTCTCGCTCGTGTCGATCCTCGCCGCCGGCATCCTGTGGCTGGAGCTCGTGATCCGGGCCGCCCTGCTCTACGTGGGCGCCCTGCTGGGCGTCGTCGTGTACTCCGGGCTCGTCGACAAGAACATGTGGGGCCACGTCCGTCGCTGGGCGGGCATCATGATCGCCGTGATCATGGTGAAGCCCGTCATCGTCATCGTGCTCGGCCTCGCCAACGCCCTCTCCGCCGACGACGGCCCCAACGCCTTCTCGGCCGTCGTGTCCGGCCTCGCCATCATCCTGCTGGCCATCTTCGCCTCCGCCATGATCTACCGCTTCGTCCCCGGCTTCGGCGACGAGATCCAGGGCGCCCGAACCAACCGTAAGCAGGCCACCGACGGCTCCCAGGCCGCCGCGATGATCAGCTCGCCCGCCGCTCTCGTCTCCCAGGGCATCAAGACGCACAGCGGCCGCAGCGGCGGCGGTGAAGGCGGTGGCGGAGGCGGCGGTGCCCGGCCCGCCAACCCGGTCAGCGGCGGAGTCGCCGCCCACAGCTCCCGTAACCCGGGCGGAGGCGGAAGCGCGCCCTCGCCCCGGAGCGGGTCCGGGCCCACCTCCGGCACCCCCCACGGCAGCCGCTCCCCGCGCGGCGGTTCAGGCAGCACAGGTAACACGAGCACAGGAGGTGGAGGGCGTTGACGACCCAGTCCCACACGATCGCGCCCCGCCGTACGTATCTCATCGGCCGCGCCCGGCCGAACGCGATCGTCGGCAAGAACCGTGAGACGGGCGAGATCGCGCTGATCATCGCCGGAGCGTTCCTCGGCATGATGAGCGGACTCCTCGTCCCGGTGCTCTCCCTCCGGATCGTGACGCTCGTGGGCTTCCCCATGCTGGCCCTGGCCGTCGTGTACTTCCCCTACAAGGGCCGCACCTTCTACAAGTGGTTCGAGATCAACCGCAGCTTCAAGCGCACCCTGCGCCGCGGCACGGCCTACAGGTCCACCGCCATGGAGGCCGGGGTCAGCGCCGACGGGCGTGAGGTGGAGATCGGGCCGCCGCCCGGCATCGGCAGGATCAGCTGGCTCGCCGCACCGTTCGGGCCGGACGAGATCGCCGTACTGCTGCACGCCGACCGGCGTACGGTCACCGCCGCCATCGAGATCGAGGGCCCCGGAGTCGGCCTGCGCGACAGCGAGGACCAGGAAGCCCTGGTCGACCGCTTCGGCACCCTGCTCAAGCACGTGGCCAACGGCGACGGCTTCGTGACACGCCTCCAGATGCTGGCCCGTACGCTGCCCGCCGACCCCGACGCCCACGCCAAGGACGTCGCCCAGCGCGGCGACAGGTCCGCGCCCGGCTGGCTCCAGGAGTCCTACGACCAGCTCCAGTCGATGGTGTCGACCTCCAGCGAGCAGCACCGCGCCTACCTCGTCGCCTGCATGCACTACAGCCGGGACCTGGCGGCCGAGGCCAACGCCATGGCCCGCGCCGCCCGCCCCAAGGGCGGCCGCAAGATCGACCGGGACGCGGGTCTCGCCGTCGTCATGGCGCGCGAGCTGACCGACATCTGTGCCCGGCTCGCCGAGGCCGACATCCGGGTCCGCCAGCCGCTCGGCCAGAGCCGGCTGGCCTCCCTGGTGCACTCGATGTACGACCCGGACCACCCCATCGACCACATCCAAGCGATGACGAAGCGCAACGCCTGGCCCGCCGAGCTGGACGCGGTCGAACCGACCTTCCTCCAGGCCAAGACCCGCGAGTCGACGACGCGCGCCCCCTGGTGCCACTCGACGGCCTGGGTGAAGGAATGGCCGATGACTCCCGTCGGCGTCAACTTCCTGGCCCCCCTCCTCGTCCACACGCCCGACGTGATCCGTACGGTCGCGGTCACCATGGACCTCGAACCCACCGAGGTCGCCATCGAGCGGATGCTCACGGAGAAGACCAACGACGACGCCGAGGCGAGCCGCCAGGCCAAGATGAACCGCACGGTCGACCCGCGTGACATCGCCGCCCACGGCAGGCTCGACCAGCGGGGTGAAGATCTGGCGAGCGGCGCCGCCGGGGTGAACCTGGTGGGGTACATCACCGTGTCGTCCCGGTCCCCCGAGGCACTCGCCCGCGACAAGCGGACGATCCGGGCCTCGGCCGGCAAGTCGTATCTCAAGCTGGAGTGGTGCGACCGGGAGCACCACCGCGCGTTCGTGAACACCTTGCCGTTCGCCACCGGCATCCGTCGCTAACGAGAGGGCAGTCACGCCATGCGAGATCCGCTGTCCGCGTTGTCGGATGCGTTCACCGCCTTCCTCTTCGGGAACGTGGAGACGACCCGACTGCCGGTGCGTACGTCGACGGGCCAGGCCCAGGCCGTCTACCTGCCGACCGCCGCGCCCGGCCTCGGCGACTCCGGCGTGATCATCGGGCGTGAGGTGTATTCGGGCAAGGGCTACATCTACGACCCGTTCCAGCTGTACGGGCAGCAGCTCCCCGCCCCGCACTGGCTGGTCCTCGGTGAGTCCGGCAACGGCAAGTCGGCGCTGGAGAAGACCTATGTGCTCCGCCAGCTCCGCTTCCGCGACCGCCAGGTCGTCGTCCTGGACGCCCAGGGCGAGGACGGCGTCGGCGAGTGGAACCTCATCGCCGAGGAACTGGGCATCACGCCCATCCGCCTCGACCCGACCGCCGCGCTGAACGACGGGATCCGGCTCAACCCGCTCGACCCGTCGATCACCACGACCGGACAGCTCGCCCTGCTCCGCACGATCATCGAGGTCGCCATGGGACATGGCCTCGACGAGCGTTCCGGCTTCGCGCTCAAGGTCGCCCACGCCTACGTCAACGACACCATCGTCGACCGGCAGCCGGTCCTGATGGACATCGTGGAGCAACTCCGCCACCCGAAGCCCGAGTCCGCCGAGGCGATGAACGTGGACATAGACGACGTACGGGCCTGGGGCCTGGACGTCGCCCTCGTCCTGGACCGGCTCGTCGACGGTGACCTGCGCGGCATGTTCGACGGCCCGACCACGATCGGCATCGACCTCGACGCACCGCTGATCGTCTTCGACCTCTCGCACATCGACCGGAACTCCATCGCCATGCCGATCCTGATGGCGATCGTCGGCGTGTGGCTGGAGCACACCTGGATCAGGCCCGACCGGAAGAAGCGCATCTTCCTCGTCGAGGAGGCCTGGCACATCATCAACTCCCCGTTCGTGGCACAGCTCTTCCAGCGTCTGCTGAAGTTCGGCCGGCGCCTCGGGCTGTCCTTCGTCGCGGTCGTCCACCACCTCAGCGACGTCGTCGACGGAGCCGCGGCGAAGGAGGCGGCGGCCATCCTGAAGATGGCCTCCACCCGCACGATCTACGCCCAGAAGGCGGACGAGGCGAGAGCGACGGGCAAGGTCATCGGCCTGCCCAGATGGGCGGTCGAGATCATCCCGACGCTGACCCCGGGCATCGCCGTATGGGACGTCAACGGCAACGTGCAGGTCGTCAAGCACCTGATCACCGAGGCGGAACGCCCCCTGGTCTTCACCGACCGGGCGATGACCGAGGGTTCCGCGGTGGACCTGCTCCCCGAGGACGTACGGGCCGCGGAGCTGGAGGCGGAGCAGCGGGCGGCGCGGATCGAGCACCAGCAACGGATGGACGAGTCGTCCGAGTCGACGGTGGCATGACATGGCACGCCAGGCACCAACCGGTCCGGGGCGCGGCGGCGAGGGCCAGGGCGGCGTCCCGGACGGCCTGCTGATCGGCCTGCTGGTCTTCCTCTTCGGGCTGACGGTCCTGGCCTGGACGGCCACGGGCCTGGCGGGACTGTTCGCCCACGGAGGCTGGCCGGACGGCGTCACGTTCACACGGACACCGCTGGCCCTGCGCGCCCTGGCCGTGGAACCGACGGACCTGCCGGGTGCCTGGCCGGACACCCCACCGGGCACACTCTCCGGATACGGGCTGTTCTGGGGCCTGTTCATCGGCGAAGTGATGGTGCTGCTGGTCCTGACGGTGTTCGTGGTGGGCGTGGTGACGCGCTGGCGGCTGGTCCGGAAGCAGAAGAGCGCGGCCCCGGCACCGTACGAACCGGAACCGGGCCCCGTACACACACGCCCCGCACCCGTCGAAGCCGCCCCGGCCCCCGCGCCCGCACAGACGGCCCCAGCACCCACCGTCCCGTACGCACAGGAGACCGCCGCGCCTCTCGCCGCGTACGTACAGGAGACGGCCCCGCTGCTCCCCACGCCCCGTACCCCGCATGTCCTCTACGGCGCCTCGGCCACCCGCCGCCCCGCCGTCGTGCAGGCCATCCGGGACGCCGACGGGCCCGCCCTCGTCGTGACCTCCGACCCCACCGTCTGGGCCGAGACGAAGGATGCCCGCAGCAAGCTCGGCCCGGTCCTCGTCTACGACCCCGGCCACCTCTGCGACACCCCGGCCCGGCTCCACTGGTCCCCCGTCGTCGGCTGCGAGGACCCCGCCGTCGCGGCCTCCCGGGCCGCCGCCCTCCTCGCCCCCGTCAGCCCCCTGGCCAGGGCCGACACGGCCGTCGCCGACACCGCCCGGACCCTGCTCCAGTGCTGGCTGCACGCCGCCGCCGTGGACGGCCGCCCCTTCCGCCAGGTGCACCGCTGGGCCTCCGGCTCAGGCGGCCACGAACCGGTCCGTGTGCTCCGTACGCACCCCAAGGCAGCCTCCGGGCTCGCCGGGCTCCTGGAGTCCGCGCTCACCGCGTACCCCGAACGCCGCGAGATGGCGCAGGAACTGACGGTGCGGGCCTTCGAGGCCCTCTCCTCGGTCCACATCCGTGAGGCGTGCACGCCCAACCGAGCCGATGCGCTCGTGCTGGATTCTTTTGCACGTGAAGGGGGAACGCTTTATGTGGTCGGTGAACCCATCGAGGATCCTCACCACCACCCCGGTGCGATGCCCCTGCTCACCGCACTCGCCTCGCACGTGGTCGAGCACGGCCGCCGCATGGCCGCACGGTCAACCGACGGTCGGCTCGACCCACCAATGTCGCTCGTCCTCGACGACGTGGCCGCCGTGGCTCCGCTCCTCCAGCTGCCGGAACTGCTGGCGGCCGGCCAGGACCAGGGGATGCCCGCCCTGGCCCTGTTCCGCTCCGAGGAGCAGGCCCGAGCCCGCTGGCGGGAACGCCTGCCGGCACCCGGGCCAGGCTGATCGCGGCGGGAGCCTCTGCTACGTCCGACGGCGGATTTCGAACTCCAGCTCCAGAGCCGTCGGATCACCCTCCATCGGCAGCGTCCGCCCGGTCGGGACGAAACCGATGCGCCGGTAGGACGCCTCGGCCCGCGCGTTGGCCTCGTGGACGTACAGCCGCACCCGCTCCAGCGGCGGCCCGGCCAACGCCCAGGACCAGTCGATCGCCTCCCGGAACAGCGCGTCCACCACCCCGCGACCCCGATGGCCGGGCCGGACGAACACCCCGGCCAGGTGGGCCTGGTCGACCTCGGCGGCCTCCCCGAAGCCCGGTTCGCCGGCCGCCCGCTCGACGAGCACCGACACCGTCCCCGCCCACTGCCCGTCGGGCGCCTCGGCGATGAACTGACGGCTGTGCTCCCCCGCCGCGGCCCCCGCCGTGCGCTCCTGCCAGAAAACATCGGGCTTGGTCAGCGCCTGCTCGTACGTCTCCAGGAAGGCGATCGAGGCGACCGGATCCCGCAGCGCCGCCAGCCGGATCTCCTTGGCCCGTGCCCACTCCTCTGCCCGCACCGCACGTACGACGTAGTCCATCAGCCGATCGTGCCCTGACGCCCCCCACCTCGGCAAACGAGATACGGAGCTGTCAGCCGTCCGGCGAAAGGGCGTTCTCGGCGTGCCCCACGGACAGCGCGGTCCGACGACGGCGAAACGCCCTGCTGACCGGCGTACGGGAGGAAGCGGGACTGCCCGTACGCCTCCCGTTCACGGCGCCCCCTCTCCGGCATCCGCGACGTGGCGACCGGCGACGCGGTCGTCGCACCGAGCCTCACCCGCCGGCTCCTGGACGCCTACGCCCACCACCTCGCGGAATCGACGGTGAAGACACACGTCACCCGCATACTCGCCAAGACCGGATCCCGGGACCGCATCCAGGCCGTGATCCTCGCGTACGACACCCGCCTGGTGAACCCGCGCTAGCCGGTGGTCCGGTCGCCCGGGGTGCGGTCCGTACGCCGAGCGGCTCAGGCCTCGCGGACGAACGTCGCGCAGTCCGGACAGTCGTCGAGATACCGATGCCGGCAGTCGGCGGTGTGCCGCAGGAAGGTGATCGCCTGCTGCCTGGCGGCGATCTCGGCTTCCAGCGCGGCAATCTTCCGCGCCACCACCACCTGCGCCTGCGACTTCACCGGCGCCATGGCCGCGACGACCTCCGGCAAGGACAGCCCGACGCGCCGCAGTTTCAGCACCGTGCGCGCCTGTTCGAGAGCGCCGTCGTCGAAGACGCGGTAGCCGCTGCCGTCGCGGCGTACGGAGAGCGCGCCGACCTGCTCCCAGTGCCGGAGCACATGAGCCTCGACCCCGAGTTCTGCGGCGGCTTCCCCGATCGTCCTCACAATGCGCGCCTTGCCTTCATGTCGACGTGAACCCCTAGCGTCCCCCATATGCCTGAACCTACGCCCGCCACGGGCGCCCTTCAGAAGTCGTCGGTCCTGGTCACCGGGGCGACAGGCAACCTCGGCCGCGAGGTGGCCGCCCGTCTCCAGGCCAAGGACGCGCGCGTACGCGCTCTCGCCCACCGCCGTACCGGTCCGCGCCCCGGAGTCGAGTCGGTGACCGGCGACCTGACCGACCCCTCGGTGGCCCGCGCCGCACTCGCGGGTATGGACACCGTGTTCCTCGTCTGGCCGCTGCTCGACACGGACCACGCCCACCCCCTGATCGAGGCACTCACCGAGGCCGCGCCCCGTGTCGTCTACGTGTCCTCGGCCGCGATCGACGACGAAGCCATCCGCCAGAGCGACCCCATCGTCCAGGTGCACGCCGACATGGAAGCCCTGCTCCACGGCGCCGGCCTACGCCCCGTCGTCCTGCGGAGCGACACACTGGCCTCCAACACCCGTGGCTGGGCAAGCCAGGTGAGAGCAGGAGACGTGGTGGCCGGCCCGGACATCGCCCGTACCCCCGTGGTTGATGAGCGCGACGTCGCCGACGCGGCCGTCGCCGCCGTGTTGGGCGTGCAGGAAGGCGAACTGGACCACGAAACGTATGTGCTGACGGGACCTGAGCCGCTCGGTCGCGCCGACCAGGTGAGCCTTCTCGGGGCCGCGCTGCGGCGACCGCTGCGCTTCGAAGCGGTCCCCGCCGAGCTCGCCCGCGCCCGCATGCTCGCGGATGGACGCCCGGAGCAGCTGGTGGAGGCTTTGATCGCCGCATCGCTGCACCGGCCGGAGTCGCACCAAGTCACCGACCACGTCGAGCGCCTCACCGGTCGCCCGTCCGGCACCTTCGCCCGGTGGGCCGTCGATCACGCGTCCGAGTTCAACTGACCGACCCGTAAACGCAGAAAAGCCCCGTGCCACAAGGGCACGGGGCTTTCCCGGAATAATTGTTCGGCGGCGTCCTACTCTCCCACAGGGTCCCCCCTGCAGTACCATCGGCGCTGAAAGGCTTAGCTTCCGGGTTCGGAATGTAACCGGGCGTTTCCCTAACGCAATGACCACCGAAACACTATGAAATTAACCAACACCGGAACAAAACACGGCCGTTCGTTATTTCAGAACTAACACAGTGGACGCGAGCAACTGAGGACAAGCCCTCGGCCTATTAGTACCAGTCAGCTCCACCCGTTACCGGGCTTCCACATCTGGCCTATCAAC
>NZ_JBIWKD010000004.1:0-162039 GCF_044765485.1 Streptomyces sp. NPDC102451
GCGCCCGCTCCCCCCCCACCCCCCCCGCCCGGGCGCCGGGGCCCCCGGGGCCCCCCGCGCCGGGCCCCCCGCCCCCCCCCCCCCCCCGCGGGGGGGGGCCCCCCCCCCGGCCCCCCGCACTGCTGTGTGCCGGGTCAGTCGCCGCAGCGGCTCTCGCGGAGCGAGTGCAGGTGCGCGCTGGACTTGCGGGCGAAGGCGAAGGACTCGACCGGGTTGTCGTGCTCGGTCTGCCAGTGGTGATAGGTGCGGCCGCGGTGGGTCCGCGCCGTGACGCGGCTCAGGAAGTTCTTGTAGTCGATGTCCCCGTCGCCGACGTCCGTCATGTCGTAGCCGTCGCGGGCGGCGTCGTTGCGGGTGCCGTCCTTGACGTGGAAGAGGGGGTAGCGGTCGGGCTGCTTGAGTACGTAGTCGATGGGGTTGAAGGGGGCGGGTGTGCCGTCCACCCGCTTGCCGAAGCGGAACTGCGCGCAGAACGCCCAGTAGATGTCCATCTCGAGGTAGACCAGGTCGGGGTCGGTCTCGGCGAGCAGGACGTCGTAGAGACGCACCTTGGGCTTGTCGGTGGCGAAGGAGAACTCCTCCGCGTGGTTGTGCTGGTAGAACTTCATGCCGCGCTTGCGGGCCGCGGCGCCGTAGGTGTTGAAGTCCTCGGCGGCGCGCTTCCAGCCGTCGACCGTGTCGCCGTAGCGGAACGGGCCGGAGGCGGTGCCGATGTGCTTGAGGCCGAGGGCCTCGGCGTCGTCGAGGACCTTGGTGAGGTTCTGGGCGAAGGAGTAGGCGCCGGGGTTGTTGTCGTCGTAGTAGTTGACGTGGCTGCCTATGGGGTTGAGCCCGTGGTCCTTCGCCAGCCGCTTGAGCTGGGCGAGGGTGATGGCGCCGGCCGAGCCCTGGGTGTAGCCGGCGAACTCGATCTCGTCGTAACCGTACTTCTCCAGTTCGGAGAAGACGGGGGCGAATCCGAGGGTGGAGACCTTGTCGCGGAGGCTGTAGAGCTGGATGCCGAGGCGGCCGGGGGGCAGGACCGCACGGCCCTTCCCGTGGTCCTTGCCGTGTCCGTGGTCCTTGCCGTGTCCGGCGCCCGGGCTCGACGCCTGGGCGGCGGCGCCGCTGAGGAGGGTCGCTGCGGTGGCTCCGGCGGCGACGCCGAGGATGTTGCGGCGGCTGAGTCTGCGCGCGAGCTCGGGGTCCTTCGGGGTGCGGCTCATGATCAGAAATCTCCCTGTGAACGTGCGGGTGAACGTGCGGGCGGGACGGATTGTCAGTGCAGTCCGGCAAGCTGGAGCAGCAAGGACTTCACTTCGGTGGCCTGGACTCGGCCGGTGAACGCATGGGGGGTGGAGCAGAGGATGAGCGGACCTTCGTCGTCGCTCGTGGGCAGGCGGCCGTGGCTGCCGCGAATAGGTGAGGGATCCAGGGGGACGACCGCCATGCGGTAGCGCATCCCCAGCTTCTTGCGTGCGACCGCGGAGACGGCCTTCACCCGGACATAGGGGTCCTGGGGGTCCATGAAGAGTTCCACCGGGTCGTAGCCCGGTTTGCGGTGGATCTCGACGAGCTGCGCGAAGTCGGGCGCGCGGTCGTCGTCGAGCCAGTAGTAGTACGTGAACCAGGCGTCCTTCTCCGCCACGGCGACGAGCTCGCCGGAGCGGGGATGGTCGAGGTGGTGGGCCTTCTTGCCCCCGTCGTCGAGGAGCTCGGCGATCCCGGGGAGGTCGGCGAGCGCCTCCCGGGTCGCGTCGAGGTCCTCGGGCCGGCGTACGTAGACGTGGGCGAGCTGGTGGTCGGCGACCGCGAAGGCGCGGGACGCCATGGGGTCGAGGTACTCCATGCCGTCCTGGGTGTGCACCTCCAGGAGTCCGGCGCGGCGCAGGGCGCGGTTGATGTCCACGGGCCGGTCGACGCGGGTGATGCCGTACTCCGAGAGGGCGACGACGGTGCGGCCCTGGGCCGTGGCGTCGTCGAGCAGGGGTGCCATGGCGCGGTCGAGGTCGGCCGCGGCCTGATGGGAGCGGGGGTCGTCGGGGCCGTAGCGCTGGAGGTCGTAGTCGAGGTGCGGGAGGTAGCAGAGTGCCAGGTCGGGGCTTCGGGTGGTGAGGATGTGCCGGGTGGCGTCGATGATCCACTGCGAGGAGACGAGGTCGGCGCCGGGGCCCCAGAAGTGGAAGAGGGGGAAGGTGCCGAGCTTCTCGGTCAGTTCGTCGTGCAGTGCCGGGGGCCTGGTGTAGCAGTCCGGTTCCTTGCGTCCGTCGGCGTAGTACACGGGGCGGGGAGTGACGGTCCAGTCGGTGTCGGCGCCCATCGCGTACCACCAGCAGATGTTGGCGACGGTGTAGCCGGGGTGGGCGCGGCGGGCGGCGTCCCAGAGCTTGTCCCCGGCGACGAGCCCGTTGTGCTGGCGCCACAGGAGGACGTCGCCGAGCTCGCGGAAGTACCAGCCGTTGGCGACGATGCCGTGTTCGGAGGGGGTGGTGCCGGTGAGGAAGGTGGACTGGGCGGCGCAGGTGACGGCGGGCAGGACGGTCGACAGGGGTGCCTGCGTGCCCGTCCCGGCCAGGGCACGGAGGTTCGGCATGTGCGCCAGGAGCTGGGGGGTGAGACCGACGACGTCGAGGACGAGGAGCGGGGTGGGGCGGTCGCCGGCGGCGGGGGCGGTCATGGGAGCTCCTTGAGTCCGAGGTCGACGAGGAGGTCGCGGGCGAGGGTGAGTTCGGCGGCGATGCCGTCGGCGAGCTGGGTGCGGGTGCGCGGCCGCAGCTCGGCGGGGAGCGCCTGCCAGGTGTACGTCTCGACCTCCAGGTGCCGGGTGAGGGGTTCGGGCCCGCCGACGAGCCGGTTCAGCACGGACTGCAGGACGGGGAGTGTGGAGGTCAGAGGGGGTGCGGGAGGCGCGTGCAGGGGGACGTGGAAGTGGGAGCGCCAGGGTGTGCCGTCGGGGAGGGCCCCGCCGGACACCGCCTCGTCGAGGTCGTCGGTCCCGCGCAGGCCCGCCGTGGTGAGGGTGCGTGTCTGGTGCAGGAAGCGGGGTTCGGCGAAGGCGCCCAGGGCGGCGCGCACCTCGGGCAGGTGCGGGTGTTCGGCGTGCAGCGCCGCGGAGAGCTGGGCCTTGGCGACGGTGATGCCGGCCGCGCCCAGGGCGTCGAGTGCGGTGTCCGGGTCCTCGAAGGAGGTGGCGAGGTGGCAGGTGTCGACGCAGATGCCGATGCGGTCGTGGCCCACGGTGGTGAGCGGACCGATGGCGTCGGCGGTGGTCTCCACGGTGCAGCCGGGTTCGGGTTCGAGGCCGATCCTGATGTTCTTGCCAGTCAGTTCGGCGAGGGCGTCGAGGCGCTGCGCGAGCGTGGTGAGGGCCCTGCGCGCCGTGTCCGCCGCCGTGGGTTCGTCGGCGTACGGGGTGCGCCAGGCGATCGGCAGGGTGGAGATGGTGCCTTCGGTGACGTCGTCGGGGAGCAGGGTGGCGAGCAGCCGGGCCAGGTCGGTGGTGTGCGAGAGCCGTTCGGGGTCGGTCCAGTCCGGTGTGTAGACGCGGTACTTGACCTCCTGGGCCCCGAAGCCCTCGTAGGGGAAACCGTTGAGGGTGACCACTTCGAGGCCGCGGTGGTCGAGCTCGGCGCGCAGCGCGCGCAGGGCGGCCGGGTCGTTGATCAGGGCGCGGGCGGCGTCCCTGGCGAGCCAGAGGCCGATGCCGAGGCGGTCCCGGCCGAGCCGTTTGCGCACGGGCTCGCAGTGGTCGCGGAGCTGGGCACGGACCCCTTCGAGAGTCTCGGCGGGGTGCACGTTGGTGCAGTACGCCAGGTGGACGGTGGAGCCGTCGGGGTGGCGGAAGCGCATGGCTCACTCACCGCCGCGGAGGATGGAGTTGCCCTCGTGGAGCGGGCCGGGGGCGGGGAGGTCGAGCTGGAGGCGGCCGCTCTGTCCGTAGAAGGCGACGGGGTTGCGCCAGAGGACCTTGTCGACGTCGTCCTCGTCGAATCCGGCCTTGAGCATGGTGTCGGCGACCTTGCGGGTCTTCAGCGGGTCACTCTTGCCCCAGTCGGCGGCCGAGTTGACGAGGATCCTGTCGGTGCCGTGGTTCCGCAGGACCGTGATCATGCGGTCCTCGTCCATCTTGGTGTCGGGGTAGATGGAGAAACCGGCCCAGCAGCCGCTGTCGAGGGCGTCCTGCACGGTCGTCTCGTTGAGGTGGTCGAGCAGGACCAGCTCCGGGGCGAGGTCCGATTCGCGGATGACGTCGATGGTGCGGTGCAGGCCGGCGAGCTTGTCGCGGTGCGGGGTGTGGACGAGCGCGGGGAGCCCGTGGTCGGCAGCGAGCTGGAGCTGGGCGCTGAGGGCGGTGTCCTCGGCGGGGGTCATCGAGTCGTAGCCGATCTCACCGACGGCGACGACGGAGTCCTTTTCGAGGTAGCGGGGCAGGGCGTCCAGGACGGGGGTGCACCGGGGGTCGTTGGCCTCCTTGGGGTTGAGGGCGAGGGTGCAGTGGTGGGCGATGCCGTACTGGGAGGCGCGGAAGGGTTCCCAGCCGAGGAGGGCGTCGAAGTAGTCGAAGAAGCTGGCGGGCGAGGTGCGGGGCTGGCCGAGCCAGAAGGAGGGTTCCACGAGGGCGCGGACCCCCGAGTCGTACATCGCCCGGTAGTCGTCCGTGGTGCGGGAGGTCATGTGGATGTGGGGGTCGAAGATCCTCATGAGGTTTCCTCCGTCGACGTGGGGGTGGGGGCGGGAGCGGGGGGTGCCGGGGCCGTGAGGTCGAGGACGGTCCGCAGACCGGCGGGGACGACACGTCCCGCAGCGGTGCGTTCGGCGGCGAAGTCGCCCAGCATGCGGGCGAGTTCGGCGTCGCCGCGGGCCCGCTCGCCGAGCCGGTCGAGGGCCTCGACGGGGACCTCGGTGAAGAGGCACTTGAGGACGGCGTGCCGCCAGCTGTGCGCGTCGAGGTGGCCCGCGCCGTACGGGCCGACGGCCGCGGCGACCAGCCGGGTGTCGTTGGTGCGCAGGGCGTCCTCGACGAGCGGGAGGGCGGTGGCGCCGAGGTCGAGCCGGTGCAGGGTGAGGAGGACGGCGCGGCGTTCGGCGGCGGTGCCCTGCTCGTAGAGCCGGGTGACGGCGGACAGCGCAGCGCGGGCCTCGACGAGCAGCAGCGCGCGTACGGAGTCGGCGTGTTCGAGTCCGCAGTGCCGTCCCGCCGAGGCGAAGCGCAGCTCCCAGGGCGGGTTGCCGCTGTCGGTGCCGGGGTGCTCCGCGGCGTGCGCCGCCTCGGCGAGCGCTTCGTCGAGCCAGGCCCTGGCCGCTCCGGGGAGCCGGTCGTCGAGTTCCTTGCGGCTGCTCAGCACGGTGCGGCTCCGTCCGTCGTCCCGGTGGCCCGGCGCAGGAAGTCGATGGAGCTGCGGGCGAGTTCGGGGCCCGCGTGGGAGTGCCGGGGCAGTTCGACGACGGTGAGGCCGGCGTATCCGGTGGCGGCGAGCGCTTCGAGCACCGGCGGGAAGTCGATCTCGCCGTCACCGAACGGCAGGTGTTCGTGGACGCCGCGTCGCATGTCCTCGATCTGTACGTGGCGCAGCCAGGGCGCGGCTTCCTTCACGCAGTCGACGGGCGAGGCGGGTTCCAGGCACTGGCAGTGGCCGATGTCGAGGGTGAGCCCGAGCGGGGCGGGGTCGCCGAGGAGGGTGCGGAGGTGGTGGAAGTCGGCGAGTGTGGCAAGGAGGTGGCCGGGTTCCGGTTCGATGGCGAGGGGGATGCCCGCGCGGTCGGAGGCGTCCAGTACGGGGGCGAGGGCCTCGGTCAGCCGCTGCCAGGCGGTGTCCGTGGTGGTGCCCGGCGGGGTGATGCCGCTGAAGCAGTGCACGGCGTGGGCACCGAGGCCGGAGGCCACTTCGACGGCCCGGACGAGCAGGGCGGTGCGGGCCGCGCGGGCGTCCGGGTCGGGGTCGAGGAGGGACGGGCCGTGTTTGCGCCGGGGGTCCAGGACGTAGCGCGCGCCGGTCTCGACGGTGACGCCGAGGCCGAGTCCGGTGAGCCTGCGGGCGACCTGGCGGGTGCACTCGGCGAGGTCCGGCGCGAGCGGGTCGAGGTGCATGTGGTCGAGGGTCAGGCCGACGCCGTCGTAGCCGAGGTCGGCGAGGAGGCCGAGGGCGTCGTCGAGCCGGAGGTCGGTCAGTCCGTTGGTGCCGTAGCCGAGGCGGAGGGTCACGTGGGGCTCACCTTCCTGGAGAGCGCGCGGGCGAGGGGGACGAGCCCCATGACCGCCAGCCCGCCGACGGGTGCCCCGGCCCTGGCCGCGAGGGCGGCCTGGAGCGGGATCATCGCCCGGATGCCGCCGCCGACGGCGCGCTGGGTGAGAGGCGGGGAGGGGTTGAGGGCGGCGTGCAGGAGGGGCACGGCGGAGGTGCGGAGGTAGGCGGCGGCGAAGGCGGGGAGCAGGAGCCGTCCGGCGGCGGCCGGGTGGCTCGGTGGTGGACCGCCCGGCGTCGCCCGGCCGCGCAGGACGGCTGCCCCGAGTCCGGCGACACCGGCCAGCGCGGCCAGGGGCGCGGCGGTGGAGCCGCCTTGCGCCTCGTGGCGGGAGACGGCGGTGACGGCGTAGGTGTGGGCGCCGAGCAGGAGTGCGGCGGGGAGCGCGGCGGCGGGGGTACGGCCGGGGGCGGGGACAGTCGCGCCTCCCCCTGCGGCCCCGCCCGACATCGTTGCCACCGCCGCGCTCGCACCGCGCCTCGCGGTCGCACCGGGCCTCGTGCTCGCACCGGGCCTCGCGGTCGCGGTCGCGCCGAGCAGCAGGTCCAGGGTGCGGGCCGAGGCCATCGTGGCCGGCCCCAGCCTCGTGTGCTTGAGCCGCAGGTCGTAGGCCCAGACGGTGGCCGCCAGGCCGGACGCGACCGCCAGCGCGGGGCGGCCCGCTCGGCCCGCCAGGGCGAGGCCCGCGGCCGTCAGGACGCCCGCCGCGGCCAGGGCTGCCCCGGGTGCGACCCGTCCCGAGGGAATGGGCCGGTGCGGGCGGTCGACGGCGTCCTCCTCCCGGTCGGCCCAGTCGTTGAGCGCCATGCCCGCCTCGTACAGACAGAGCGAGGCACCGACCGCGAGTGCGGTGCCCCGGCCGGGACGCCGGCCCACCGCGGCCGCCCCGGCGAGGGCGTCCCCGGGCACGGTGAACAGCGCCGACACGCGCAGCAGCTCCGCCCAGGCCCGCAGGCGCGCGCGGGTGGAGGGCCTGTCCGGTGCGGGCGCAGTCCCGCTCGCACCGGACAGGCTGTACGAGGGTGCCGTGGGGCGGGCACCGAGCAGCCGCGGGGCGCCGGCCACCGCCGCGAGCAGCCGCAGCGGCCTCACCGGGCGGCCCGCAGGCGCTCGGCGAAGGCCAGCAGCTCGGCGTACTGCTCGGGCAGGGCGGCCGGGCCGCCGTCCGGGTCCTTGAAGTAGAAGCCCAGTTCGGGGCGGGGCCCGGTCAGGCCCGCCTCGTGGGAGCGCGCCAGCAGCCGGGCCAGATCCAGGACCAGCGGTGCGGCGAGGGCGGAGTCGCAGCCCTGCCAGATCGTCTGGAGGATCATCCGCGAGCCGAGGAAGCCGTCGAAGGCGATGTGGTCCCACGCCGTCTTCCAGTCCCCCATCGCCGGCACGTCGTCGATGTGGACCTCGCCCTCCGGGGCGGACCCGAGCGTGTCGGCGAGTACGCGTTCCTTGCCGGCGTTCTTCGCGGCCGCCGCGGCCGGGTCGGCCAGCGCCGCCCCGTCCCCGCCGCCCAGCAGGTTGGTGCCCGACCAGGCCCGCACCGGCAGTGCGCGCTGGACGAACATCGGTGCGAGCACGGAGCGGAGCAGCGTCTGGCCTGTCTTGCCGTCGCGTCCGGCGTGGGGAAGTCCGCAGGAGTCGACGGCGTCCTGGAGGTGCGGGCTGCGCAGCCCGGTGGAGGGGGTGAAGTTGGCGTACGGGCAGCCGGCGCGGAGCGCGGCCGCCGCGTAGAGGGAGCTGGCGGGCAGCCGGGAGTCGTCGTCGCCGGGTGCGGGTTCGGTCGAGGCGACGTTGATGACGACGGTGCGGGCCAGCCCGTGGCGGTGCGTGAAGTCCCGGATGTCGGCGGCGAAGGCGGTGATGAGCTCCTCGTCGCTGCGGGTGTCGCCCGGGAGGGGGCCTCCGGGGCGTATCTCCGCGTCGGCGGCGGTGAGTTCGGCCTCGACGGCGGAGGGGAGCCCGTGCGGGAGCACTCCCCCGGCGGCGAGCGCCTCGGCCCGCTTGGGCAGGGGGCAGTCGAGGGTGTCGTGGCCGCCGAAGACGAGGGTGGTCAGGGGTGGCAGTCCGCTGTCGGTGAAGGGTGGTGTCTCGGTGACCATGCCGGTCGGCGGGTGGAGCCCTGCCGCGATGGCCGCGCACCCGGTGGTGGCGGTGGTGGCGACGGAGCCGCGTGCTCCGATGAACCAGACTCCGGTACGAGCGGCGTGTGCGGTCACGGGCTGCCTCCCTGGGGGCGGAAGAGGGGTGGTGGACGGTGGGCGGGGGAAGAGGAACCCTTCCCCCGCCCACCACCGGCGCAGGAGTCGCCGCCCTACGTGGAGGGCAGCTCCTTCAGCTGGATGTCGCGGAAGGACACCTGGTCGTCGGCTCCGTGGTTCTGGAGGCCGATGTAGCCGTTCTTGAGGCTGCGGACCGGGTCGGTGTTGGTGAAGTCGTTGATCTTCACCCCGTTGAGGAAGACCTGGAGCCGCTCGCCCTGGACCTTGATCTCGTAGCTGTTCCACTGGCCGGGCGGCCGGAGAACCTGGTCACGGGCCTTGATGTTGGCGGACTTGAAGGTGTAGACGGCGCCGGTGGTGCGGTCCGCCGCGTCGGTGGCGTCGATCTGCACCTCGTAGCCGTTGTTCACCGCGGACCACGGGTCGTCCGACTCGGGGAAGCCGACGAAGACACCGGAGTTGTCGTCGCCCGCCATCTTCCAGTCGAGCTTCAGCGAGTAGGACTTCAGCTCCTTGGCCTGGTAGGTCAGCAGGCCCATGCCGCCCTCGGAGCGGAGCTCACCGTCGGCCACGGTGAACTTCCCGGGGCCGGCCTGCTTCCACCCTTCGAGGGTCTTCCCGTTGAAGATCGACCGGTAGCCGGTGTCCGGCTTGCAGTTGGCCTTCACCTGTCCTGCTGCGTAGCGCAGTCCGCCCAGCAGGTGCTGGCGGAAGGCGGGTTCGGCGTAGGACTCCTTGGTGTGGCCGAGGCCGGTGTAGAAGGAGCGGCCGCCCTGGTACGCCTGGCACCAGGCGATCGGGTGGTCGCCCTTCATGGTGCCGCCGGTGTAGGTGGTCTCGTCGAGCGTGGCGAGGACCTGGGCCTTGTCCCGGGGGTTGGTGCGGTAGTTGTACCACTCGTCGGTACGGTCCCAGGCCTCGTCCAGGTGCGCGGTCGCCGGGTGGTCATGGTTCTCCACACGGACGGTCGCGGGCTGGATCTGCGGGTGGGAGTCGAAGTAGGCCCCGACGAGACCGCCGTAGAACTTCCAGTCGTACTCGGTGTCGGCCGCGGCGTGGACGCCCATGTAACCGCCGCCGGTGGACACGAAGTTCTCGAACGCCTTCTTCTGGTCGGCGTTCAGGACGTCACCGGTGGTCGACAGGAAGACGACCGCGTCGTAGCGCGCCAGGTTGCTGGTGGTGAACTGGCCGGCCTCCTCGGTGGAGTCGACCGTGATGTTGGTGTCCTTGCCCAGTTCCTTCAGCGCGGCGGTGCCCTCGGGGATCGAGTCGTGCCGGAAGCCGCCCGTCTTGGAGAAGACGAGGACACGCTTCGCGGTCCGGTCGACGGGGCTGTTGGACAGTTCGAAGTCGTCCACGTCGTAGAGCGCTCCTGCCCCGCCCTTGAAGACCAGGAAGAGTTCCGTGGCCTTCTTCGGTGCGCCGCGCAGCGGCACGTCGACGTCCTGGAAGGTGTCCCAGCTGCCGGTCACCGGGATGGGCGCGGAGCCGAGGATCTTTCCGGTGGGCGACCCGGTCCGTACTTCGAGGAAGCCTCCCGCGCCGGCCGACGAGGTGCGGGCGGTGAGCTTGGTGGTGCCGTCGAGGATGTACGGGGTGAAGGAGATCCAGTCGTCGTTCTCGATGTCACCGACGGTCCGGCCGCCGTGGGCGCTGGTCTTGTTCGGGGTGGTGACGCCGGAGGAGTCGGTGAAGTGCTCGGCCTGGCGGTGGCGCGGCTGGAGCTTCGCCTGGTCACGGCCGGTCAGCGCGGCCTGGCCGCCGCCCCCGCCGTCGGTGTACGCGGCCGAGATCCCGCCGTAGATGTTGGCGTTGGGGTCGTGGCCGCCCTCCATGGCGGTCTTGATGGTGCCTTCGCAGCCGTGCTCGGTGGTGATGTCATGGCCGTGGCTGTCGTGGCCCAGGGTGAACTTGACCTCGACCTTGGAGCAGTCGATGGTGCCGTCCTCCGGGTCGGTGACGGTGACCTTGAAGGGCACCTCGTCGCCGAACTCGAAGAGCTGGCCGTCGGACGGGAACTGCATGTCGACGACGGGCGCGGTGTTGCCGACGGTCACGTGCACGCTCGCCGAACCGGTGCGGCCCGTGGGGTCCTCGGCGGTCACGGTGGCGGTGTAGGTGCCGTTCTTCTTGTACGTGTACGTGGGGTTGGCCGCGGTGGAGGTGCCGCCGTCACCGAAGTCCCAGGCGTACGTGAGGGCGTCGCCGTCCCCGTCGGTGGTGCCCGCCGAGGAGAACTTCACCTTGAGCGGTGCGACACCGGAGGTCTTGTCCGAGGAGGCCTCGGCGATGGGTGAGCGGCCGCCGGTGGCGTTCTCGATGCGGTACAGCCCCGAGTGCTCGTCACCGCCGAACCAGGAGAGGCCGTAGTCCAGGACGTACAGCGCTCCGTCGGGCCCGAAGGCCATGTCCATGACCTGGGTCCCTGTCCACGGGACGTCGTTGATGGACTGGACGGCGCCGTCGGCGTCCTGCTCGATGCGCTTGATCCACTGCCGGCCGAACTCCCCGGCGAAGAAGTCACCGTCGTACTCCTCGGGGAACTTCACCGGCGAGTCGAGGTCCGCGTCGTAGTGGTAGACGGGTCCACCCATCGGGGACTCGGATCCGGTGCCGAACTCGGGCACGGAGGCGCCGTCGTACGGGATCCAGGCGGCCTGCGCGGGCGGCAGGTCGACGAGGCCGGTGTTGTGCGCCGAGTCGTTCTTCGGGGCCGCGCAGTCGAAGGCGGGGCCGGACGTCTGCGTGGCGAAGTCGTAGTCCCGGTAGGCGTCGTTGTCGCCGGTGCAGAAGGGCCAGCCGAAGTTGCCTGGCTTCGTCACCCGGGCGAACTCGACCTGCCCGGACGGTCCGCGGTTCGGGTCGGCGGCACCGGCGTCGGGGCCGTAGTCACCGACGTAGAGGATGCCGGTGGCCTGGTCCACGCTGAAGCGGAAGGGGTTGCGGAAGCCCATCGCGTAGATCTCGGGGCGCGTCTTGTCCGTGCCCGGAGCGAAGAGGTTGCCGTCGGGGACCGTGTATGAGCCGTCGTCGCCGACCTTGATGCGGAGGATCTTGCCGCGGAGGTCGTTGGTGTTGCCGGAGGTGCGGCGGGCGTCGAAGGCGGGGTTGCGGTCGGCCCGGTCGTCCAGCGGGGAGAAGCCGTCGGACGCGAACGGGTTGGAGTCGTCGCCGGTCGAGAGGTAGAGGTTGCCCTGCGCGTCGAAGTCGATGTCCCCGCCCACGTGGCAGCACATGCCACGGGTGGTCGGGATGTCGAGGACCTTCTTCTCGCTGGCGTTGTCGAGGGTGCCGTCCTCGTTGAGCACGAAGCGGGAGAGCCGGTTCACGCCGTCGAACTTCGCGAAGTCGGCGGCGGTGCCGTTCTCCGGGGCGTCGCCGGCGGGAGTGTCCAGCGGGGGCGCGTAGTAGAGGTAGATCGCGCGGTTCTCCGCGAAGCCCGGGTCGATCCCGACGCCCTGGAGGCCTTCCTCGTCGTGCGAGTAGACGGGGATGGTGCCGGAGATCCGGGTGTTGCCCGCGCTGTCCGTGATCCGCAGCTCGCCGCTGCGCGAGGTGTGCAGCACGCTACGGTCGGGGAGCACCGCCAGCGAGATGGGTTCGCCGGTCTCGTCCGCGCCCTTGGCGAGGGTGACCTGCTGGAAGTCCTCCGCTGCGTCCTGCGCGACGGCTGCTTTCGGGGCGTCGGCGGTCGCGGCGGGCGAGGAGCCCAGGGTGAGGGTGGCGGCGGCGAGCAGTCCGCCGGTGAAGAGGGCGAGTGATTTTCGGGCGCGGAGCCGTCTGCTGCTTCTGTGCACGTGCGTCCTCCGGAGTGTGCCGGTTGTACGGGCGGGTGCGTTCTGCCGTTCCGCGCGGGGACTGCCGCGCTCGCCTCCGGGGCCGCCTTGCGGGGCTCCGGTGACGCGAGTCATGTCGTGTACACGTGAGGGACCGTAGCTGTGTTCGTCCGGTACGGAAAGCCCTTGCGCAGGTGCTGAGTTGAACTTTTACCCAGGGCAGGACAAAGCCGCGTCCGGGCAGGCCGGATCACCCCGCGTCACGCCTGCCGGCGAGGCGCGGGGGTCCGGGGCGGAGCCCTTGAGAGCTCTAGTCGCCGCCGCCGAAGGCCGCGTCGAACGACGCGCTCGGCGGGTCGAAGTCGAACCGCTTCAGCGAGGCCAGTGCCTCCGGCGCCCCCGTCAGCCGGTCCATCCCGGCGTCCTCCCACTCCACGGAGACCGGGCCTTCGTACCCGATGGACCGCAGCATCCGGAAGACGTCCTCCCAGGGCACGTCGCCGTGCCCCGCGGAGACGAAGTCCCAGCCGCGCCGGGGATCGCCCCACGGAAGGTGGGAGCCGAGGCGCCCGTTGCGGCCGTCGAGGCGCTTACGGGCCTCCTTGCAGTCCACGTGGTAGATCCGGTCCCTGAAGTCGTAGAGGAAGCCGACCGGGTCGAGGTCCTGCCACACGAAGTGGCTCGGGTCGAAGTTCAGCCCGAACGCGGGCCGGTGGCCCACGGCCTCCAGGGCGCGGTGCGTGGTCCAGTAGTCGTACGCGATCTCGCTCGGGTGCACCTCGTGGGCGAAGCGCACCCCCTCGGCGTCGAAGACGTCCAGGATCGGGTTCCACCGCTCCGCGAAGTCCTCGTAACCGCGTTCGATCATGTGCGGGGGGACCGGCGGGAACATGGCGACCAGGTGCCAGATGGAGGACCCGGTGAAGCCGATGACGGTGTCGACACCGAAGGCCGCCGCCGCCCGGGCGGTGTTCTTGATCTCCTCGGCGGCCCGCTGCCGGACGCCCTCGGGCTCCCCGTCGCCCCAGATCCGGCCGGGCAGGATGCCCTGGTGGCGTTCGTCGATCGGGTTGTCGCAGACCGCCTGGCCCACCAAGTGGTTGGAGATCGCCCAGCACTTCAGGCCGTACTTGTCGAGCAGCTGCCGCCGCCCGTCGAGGTAGCCGGGGTCCGCCAGGGCCTTGTCGACCTCGAAGTGGTCACCCCAGCAAGCGAGTTCGAGGCCGTCGTAACCGAAGTCCCGGGCCAGCCGGCAGACCTCCTCCAGCGGCAGGTCGGCCCACTGGCCGGTGAAGAGAGTGAAGGGACGAGGCATGCGCGGAACCTCCTAGAAGGGGACCGGGGTGTGTACGGAGTTCTTGGCGGCGCTCTCCTCGACGGCGGCGAGCACCCGTTGCACCTGGAGGCCGTCGGCGAACGACGGGACGGGGGCTCGCCCTTCGGTGATCGTGCGCACCACGTCATGGGCCTGGTGGACGAAGGTGTGCTCGTAGCCCAGACCGTGGCCCGGAGGCCACCAGGCCTCCAGGTAGGGGTGCTGGGGTTCGGTGACGAGGATCCGGCGGAAGCCGGCGCTGGTGGCGGGTTCGGTGTGGTCGTGGAAGGAGAGCTCGTTGAGCCGTTCCAGGTCGAAGGCGATCGACCCGAGCTCCCCGTTGATCTCCAGGCGCAGGGCGTTCTTGCGCCCGGCGGCCATCCTGGTCGCCTCGAAGGAGGCCAGGGCCCCCGACGCCAGCCGCCCGGTGAACAGGGTCGCGTCGTCGACGGTCACCGCCCCCCGCGCGGTCCCGTCGGCGGCGCCCGTGAGCCCGGCGGCGGCCCCGGCGAGCACGGGCCTCTCCCGTACGAAGGTCTCGCTCACCGCCGACACCCCGACGAGCGGCTCTCCCGCCAGGTACTGGGCGAGGTCCACGATGTGCGCCCCGAGGTCCCCCAGTGCACCGGATCCGGCGCGCTCGCGCTCCAGCCGCCAGGTGAGCGGTGACTCGGGGTCGACGAGCCAGTCCTGGAGGTAGGTGGCCCGTACGTGCCGCAGGGGGCCCAGCCTGCCCTCCTCGATCATCGTGCGGGCGTAGGTGAGGGCGGGCACCTTGCGGTAGTTGAAGCCCACGATCGCCACCTGGCCGCGGGCCGCCGCCCGCTCCGCGGCCTCCGCCATGGCCTCCGCCTCCGCGACCGTGTTGGCGAGCGGCTTCTCGCAGAGGACGTGCTTGCCCGCCTCCAGCGCGGCGATGGCGATCTCCGCGTGGCTGTCGCCGGGCGTGCAGATGTCGACCAGCTGCACGTCGTCCCGGGCGATCAGGGCGCGCCAGTCGGTCTCCGCGGCCGCCCAGCCGTGCCGGGCGGCGGCGGCCTCGACAGCCGCACGGTCGCGTCCGCAGATCGCGGCGAGAGCGGGTCGCACCGGCAGGTCGAAGACGTGTCCCGCGGTGCGCCACCCCTGGGAGTGGGCGGCGCCCATGAACGCGTATCCGACCATGCCGACGCCGAGCGTCGCCGTCGGCGGCGATGCCTCGGTCTCCTGCTCCGTTTCTTCCCTGCGGGCCATGCGGGCTTCCTCCTCGTCGGTGGTTCGGTGGCGGCGGCGGTGCGGGATCAGCTGAAGCCCGTCGGCAGGTACTGGTCGATGTTCTCCTTGGTGACGACCGCCGAGTACAGGGTCAGCGAGGTCGGGATCTCCATCTCGGAGAGGCCCGCGATGCCCTTGCTCTGGCCGAGCGCGCGCGCCAGGTCGATCGCGGAGGCGGCCATCGTGGGCGGGTAGAGCACGGTGGCCTTCAGCACGCTGTTGTCGGCCTTGATGGCGTCCATCGCGGACTTCGCGCCCGCCCCGCCGACCATGAGGAACTCGTCGCGGCCGGCCTGCTGGATGGCCCGCAGCGCGCCGACGCCCTGGTCGTCGTCGTGGTTCCACAGTGCGTCGAACTGCTTCTGTGCCTGGAGGAGCTGTGCCATCTTGGCCTGGCCCGACTCCACGGTGAAGTCGGCGGCCTGACGGGCCACCAGCTTGATGTTGGAGTAGTTCTTCAGCGCGTCGGCGAAGCCCTGGCTGCGCTGCTTGGTGAGTTCCAGGTTGTCGATGCCGGCGAGCTCGACGACCTTGGCGTTCGCCTTGTCCTTGAGCTGTTCGCCGATGTAGTGCCCGGCGTTGAGGCCCATGCCGTAGTTGTCGCCGCCGACCCAGCAGCGGTAGGCCTGTGGGGAGGCGAAGATGCGGTCCAGGTTGACGACGGGGATGCCGGCCTTCATGGCTTCCAGGCCGACCTGGGTGAGCGCCTTGCCGTCGGCGGGGAGGACGACGAGGACGTCGACCTTCTTGTTGATGAGGGTCTTGACCTGGCCGATCTGGGCGGCGGTGTCGTTGGAGCCCTCGGTGATCTCCAGGGTGACCTCGGAGTACTTCTCCGCCCTCGCCTTGGCCTGGACGTTGATGGCGTTGAGCCATCCGTGGTCGGCCTGGGGTCCGGCGAAGCCGATGGTGACGGGCTTTCCGGGCTTGTCGTCGGCGGCCGGCTGATTGCTCTGCGCGGCGGCCTTCTCCTTGGGCTCGTTGCTGGTACAGGCGGTGAGGAAGGCTCCCGCGGAGACGGCCGCGGTGCCGAAGAGCAGTCCTCTGCGGCTGGTTTCTGGCATGGCTGTCGAACCCTTCATCCGGTGTGGTGCGTACGGAACAGCGGGTGAGTGATCAGTGCTCTGTTACTGGAGAGGTGCTCAGGTCTCGCCGCCGCGCAGGGTGCGGTGCTGGACGAGGACGGCGGCGACGATGATGGCGCCCTTGGCGATCTGCTGGACGTCGCTCTGCAGGTTGTTCAGGGCGAAGATGTTGGTGATCGTGGTGAAGACGAGGACACCGAGCACGGATCCGACGATGGTGCCCCGGCCGCCGCTCAGCAGGGTGCCGCCGATGATCGCGGCCGCGATGGCGTCGAGTTCGTACAGGTTGCCGTTGGTGTTCTGTCCGGAGCCGGACAGGATGATCAGCATGAAGGCGGCGATGCCGCAGCACACGCCGGAGAGCAGATAGAGGTAGAGCCGCTGGCGGCGTACGTCGATGCCGGCGAGCCTGGCCGCCTCCGCGTTGCCTCCGATGGCGACCGTACGGCGTCCGAACGTGGTCCGGTTCAGGATGAGCCAGCCGACGACGGTGACCGCGGCGAAGCCCAGGACCAGCGGCGGGATGCCCAGGACGTACGAGTCGGGCAGGCCCAGGTCGAGGACCGACTGGACCGTGACGATCTGTGTCTTGCCGTCGGTGATCAGCAGGGCGAGTCCACGGGCCGACGCGAGCATGGCGAGCGTCGCGATGAAGGGCACCATCCGCCCGTAGGCGATGAGGACCCCGTTGACGAGCCCGGCGGCGAGGCCGACGATCACCGCGGTGAAGAGGATGCCGGCGAAACCGAAGTCCTGGGTGGCGAGCGTCGTGGCCCAGACGGATGCGAGGGCAACCATCGCGCCGACCGAGAGGTCGATGCCACCGCCGATGATGACGAGGGTCATACCGACGGTGACGACCCCGATGACGGAGGACTGCGTCAGGATCAGCTGGAGGTTCCCGGTGTCCAGGAACGCGTCGGGCTCGGTGATGCCGCCGACGACCGCCAGGACGACGAGTACGCCGAGCAGCGAGAGGTTACGGACATCGGCTCGCAGGCCGAGTGCGCGCAGACCGCCACCCTGCTTCGAGGGCGGCGCGGCCACGGGGCCGGTCGCGGCCCCCTTCTCGGGCCCCTGGTGCTGCGCCGACGGTGCGGGCTGGGTCATGACGTCGGGCTCCCTTCCATGACGAGGTCGAGTACACGGTGCTCGTCGAGCTCCCTGGCATCGGCCGTGTGCACGACACGGCCCTCCCGGAGCACCAGCACCCGGTCGGCGAGGCCCAGCACTTCGGGCACTTCGCTGGAGACGAGCAGAACGGCGAGGCCTTCGTCGGCCAGCCGGCGGATCACGGCGTAGAGCTCGGCGCGGGCGCCGACGTCGACGCCGCGGGTCGGTTCGTCGAGCAGCAGGACCCGGCAGCCGCGCAGCAGCCAGCGGGCCAGGACCGCCTTCTGCTGGTTGCCGCCGGAGAGGGTGCGGACGGCGGCGTCCGGGTTGTCGGGCCGCAGGGAGAGCTCCCGGGTCGCGGTCCTGGCCGCGGTGCGCTCAGCGCCACGGTCGAGCCAGCCGCCGCGGGCGAAACGGGACAGGGTGGAGATCGAGACGTTGCGGGTGACGGATTCCGTCAACAGCAGTGCCTGCGCCTTGCGTTCCTCGGGAGCGAGGCCGATTCCAGCGGCCACGGCGGCCCTCACGCTGCCGGGCCGCAGCGGTGTGCCGTCGACGAGGACGCGGCCCGCGGTCGGCTTACGGGCGCCGTAGACGGTCTCCAGGATCTCGGAGCGCCCGGAGCCGACGAGTCCGGCCAGGCCGACGATCTCACCGGGCATGAGTTCCAGGTCGACGGGCTCGAACTCCCCCTTGCGGCACAGGCCTTCGACCTTCAGTACGGGTTCGGCCGTGGCCCGTGCGCCGGGTGCGGGCCGCTCCGGGAAGACGAACTCGACGTTGCGGCCGGTCATCATGGCAACGATGTCGTTCGTGGGAGTGGAGTGGGCGGGAAGCCCGACGGCGACGGCTCTGCCGTCCTTCAGCACGGTCACCCGGTCACCGATGCGGCGGATCTCCTCCAGCCGGTGCGAGATGTAGACGACGGCCACCCCGTCGGCGGTGAGCCCGTCGACGATGCGGAAGAGGTTGTCGACCTCGTCGGGGTCCAGCGCGGCGGACGGCTCGTCCATCACGATGAGGCGTACGTCGTGGGAGAGCGCCCGCGCCATGGAGACGATCTGCTGGTGAGCTGCGGACAGGTCGCCGACCAGGCGGCCCGGGTCGATCTCCGGGTGTCCCAGCCGCTTCAGGAGCGCGGCGGCCGTGGTGCGGGCCTCCCTGGTCCGGACGACGAAGCCCGCGCTGGTCAGTTCATGTCCGAGGAAGACGTTCTCGGCGACCGACAGGCCCTCCACCAGGTCGAGTTCCTGGTAGATGGTGGCGATTCCCAGCCGCATCGCGGTGATCGGCGAGGACAGCTGGACCGGCTCGCCGCGCCAGGTGATGGCGCCGTCGTCGGGCTGGTGCGCCCCGGCCAGCACCTTGATGAGGGTGGACTTGCCCGCGCCGTTCTGGCCGAGGAGGCAGTGGACTTCACCGGCCTGGACCTCCAGGTCCACGCCGTCGAGGGCGCGCACACCGGGGAACGACTTGGTGATGCCGGACATCGTGAGCAGAGGTGGTTCTGGTGCCATGACGAATCCCCTCGGCGAGTGGGGTCTCCCCTGCTCGGGCGAGCCGAGAGACCGGGGAAGGCCGGTGAGCGGGCAGGGCGCAGTGCCGGCGGTGCCGTACTGCTGACGGAACTGCTGGGTGGTACAGCGGTGTTCGTGCGGTGCGGTGCTGCGGCTCGTGCTGTGCGGTACTGAGTGCGCGTGCGGTGCGGTGCGGTACAGCTGTGTGCTCGTGCGGTGCTGTGTGCTCGTGCGGTGCTGCGGCTCGTACGGTGCTGTGTGCTCGTGCGGTGGTGCGTGCCGTGCGGTCCTGCGGGCGGAGCTCGGGACAGGCTGCTTACGGTGGTGACTGCGGAACGCGTGCCGAACGGCGCGCCGGCCCGTACATCAGGCCGGCGAGAACAGGTGGTCGCTGATGAGCCTGGCCGCGCCGGTCACTCCGGCGACGGGCCCCAGCTCACCGAGGACGATGGGGAGATTGCCCGTGGCCAGCGGCAGGGACTGCCGGTAGACCTGGGTGCGGACGCTGGCCAGCAGGTTGTGGCCGAGCCCGGTCACCCCGCCGCCGATCACGACGAGGCCCGGGTTGAAGAAGCTGACGAGTCCGGCGATGACCTGGCCGACCCGGTTGCCGCCCTCGCGGATCAGGTCCAGCGCCGTGGGGTCACCGGCCGCCGCGGCGGCGGCCACGTCGACGGCCGAGAGCGTTCCGGCCGCTTCCAGCCGGGATGCCAGCTCCGGGGAGCGGCCGGCCCGGGCGGCGTCCTCGGCGTCACGGGCGAGGGCCGCGCCGCTGAAGTGGGCTTCCAGGCAGCCCTTGTTGCCGCAGGCGCAGGCGCGCCCGTCGGGTTCCACCTGGATGTGGCCGATGTCGCCGGCGCTGCCCGTCGTACCCCGGTAGACCTCGCCGCCGACCACGATGCCGCAGCCGATACCCGTACCGATCTTGACGCAGAGGAAGTCGCCCACGGAGCGGGCGACGCCCGCGTGCTGCTCCCCCAGCGCCATCAGGTTCACGTCGTTGTCCACCATGACGGGGCAGCCCAGTTCCTGGCTGAGCGCCTCGCGGACCGGGAAGCCGTCCCAGCCCGGCATGATCGGCGGTGCGACCGGGACGCCCTCGGGGAAGCGGACGGGCCCCGGTACGCCGATGCCCGCGCCGTCGAAGCCTTCGGCGAGCCCGGACGCCCGCAGCTTGGCCGCCATCGCCAGCACCTGGTCGAAGATCGCGACGGGCCCTTCCCGTACGTCCATCGGGTGGTTGAGGTGACCGAGCACCTCCAACTCGGCGTTGGTGACGGCCACATCGATGGAGGTGGCGCCGATGTCGACGCCGAGGAAGCGCAGTCCGGGGGCGAGCCGGATGTTGTGGGAGCGGCGTCCGCCCCTGGAGGCGGCGAGCCCGTCCGCCACGACGAGTCCGGTCTCCAGGAGCCGGTCCACCTCGACGGCGAGCTTGGAGCGCGAGAGGTCGACCTGATCGCCCAGCTGCGCACGGGAGTTGGGCCCCCCGTCACGCAACAGCCGGAGCAGTCGCGCCTGGTGCGTGTTCGCGGGTCGTGCCGTCATCCGTCTCACGCGTCCCTCCCCGCCACATCGGCCAGTCCGTCGGGCTTTCGAGGGGAACGTAGCAGCGGTTTACCGGAGTGGGAAGAAGTTGCGCATGAATCCGCTCCAACTTTCTCCACACTCAGGACAAAGATGCGCCCCGCCGGGGCACGCCAAAGAGGCCGGGGCGCTCCGCCCCGGCCTCCGGTCGCGCGACGATCAGGCCTGCTCGCGCCGGTGGTACGTCTGGCGCGTGTGCTCGGTGTGCGCCCGCATGATCTCGGTCGCCCGCTGCTCGTCCCTGGAGGCGATCGCGGCGATCAGCTCCCGGTGCTCGATCCAGGACTGGGTGCCGCGCTGACGGGCCACCGGTGTGTAGTACCAGCGGACCCTGCGGTCCACCTGGCCGGCGAGTTCGGACAGGACGACGTTGCCCGCCAGCTCCATGACCTTGGCGTGGAACGCGGCGTTCGTGGCGACGGCGAGGTCCACGTCGTCGGCGGCGACGGCCCGCTCCCCCTGGGAGCACAGCTCCTCCAGGGCCTCGATGCCCGGCCGCCCGGAGTGGGCGGCGGCCAGCCGGGCGGCCTCCGCCTCCAGCAGGGTTCGGACCGACAGCAGCTGGTCCGCCTCCTCCTCGGTGGGCTCATGGACGAACGCGCCCTGCGCGGGGCGCAGATCGACCCACCCCTCGGTGTTCAGCCGCTGGAGCGCCTCGCGCACCGGCTGCCGCGACACCCCCAGGTGCCCGGCGAGTTCACTCTCGACGAGATGCTGGCCGGGGCTGAGGGCACGCGTGGTGATCAGCTCCAGGAGCGCCTCGTAGACACGCTCGCGCAACGGCCCGGGCCGCTCCAGCTTCGGCACCGTTCCTTGCGGCAGTCCTGCGGACAACATCACGGTCCCCCTCCGAGCGCCCGGGCATTGCTTATCGTCTACAGTCTACCGAGCACAATGCCACGACGGGGGCCTCAGGGGCAGCGGATCACCTGACCCGCGTACGAAAGATTGCCGCCGAAGCCGAAGAGCAGGACGGGCGCACCGCTGTCGACCTCGCCCCGTTCCACCAGTTTGGACAGGGCCATCGGGATCGAGGCGGCCGAGGTGTTGCCGGAATCCACCACGTCCCGGGCGATGACGGCGTTGACCGCGCCGATCTTACGGGCGACGGGTTCGATGATCCTCAGGTTGGCCTGGTGCAGCACCACAGCGGCGAGGTCCTCGGGCGTGACTCCGGCCCGCTCGCAGACCTTCCGGGCGATCGGCGGCAGCTGCGTGGTGGCCCAGCGGTAGACGGACTGCCCTTCCTGCGCGAACCGCGGGGGCGTGCCCTCGATCCGTACGGCGTTGCCCATCTCCGGCACGGAACCCCAGAGGACGGGGCCGATCCCGGGCCTGTCACCCCCCTCGGGGTCGGCGGTGACGACGGCGGCTCCGGCGCCGTCGCCCATCAGGACGCAGGTGGAGCGGTCCGTCCAGTCGACGATGTCGCCCATCTTGTCGGCGCCGATGACGAGGGCCCGGGTGGCGGCTCCGGCCCGGATGGCGTGGTCGGCGGTGGCCAGTGCATGGGTGAACCCGGAGCAGACCACGTTGATGTCCATCACGGCCGGCGAGCCCATGCCCAGGCGGGCGGCGACCCGGGCGGACATGCTCGGCGAGCGGTCGATGGCGGTGGACGTGGCGACGAGGACCATGTCGATGTCCGCGGGCTGCAGTCCCGCCGAGGCGAGGGCCTTGGCCGCGGCGTGCGCCGCCAGCTCGTCCACGGGTTCGTCCGGGCCGCCCACGTGCCGGGTCCTGATGCCGACCCGGCTGGTGATCCACTCGTCACTGGTGTCGACCATGGCCGCCAGGTCGTCGTTGGTGAGGACCTTGGCGGGCTGGTAGTGGCCGAGCGCCACGACACGTGAGCCGGTCATGTACGGGTTCCCCTCGCTACGTTTGGCAGGAACTATCCAGTCTTGGTTGCTACCGACCGGTACAGGGGCACCTGATCCCACAGGAATACGGGCCCGAGGTTGGAGCGTCTCGAACAGCTCCCCGGGAACTCTCGCGGACACTCCGGCGTCCCCGCCGGAATCGCGGAACGGACGAGGCACACGCTGTCACGAGTATTGACCCTCTCCAAAGGCATACTGTAGACAATATTCTGTCGACTTGACACCCTCGCTCGGTCCTCTCACCGAACGGAGAGCCCCGTGAAAGTCGCAGTTGTCGGCGCCGGAGCCATCGGCGCCTATGTCGGGGCCGCGCTCCACCGCGCAGGCGCCGAGGTCCATCTCATCGCCCGGGGCCCACACCTGGCGGCCATGCGCCGCGACGGTGTGCGCGTGCTCAGCCCGCGCGGTGACTTCACCGCACGGCCCGCCGCCACCGACGACCCGTCGGACGTCGGGCCCGTCGACTACGTCTTCCTCGGCCTCAAGGCCAACTCGTACGCGGGATCAGGGCCCCTGGTCCATCCGCTGATGCACCGGGACACCGCGGTGATAGCCGCTCAGAACGGCATCCCCTGGTGGTACTTCCACGGCCTGGCCGGCCCCTACACCGGCCGCCGGCTCGACAGCGTCGACCCGGCGGGCTCGGTGAGCGCCACACTGCCGCCCGAACGCGCCATCGGCTGCGTCGTCTACGCCGCCACAGAGATCGAGGCGCCGGGCGTCGTACGCCACCTCGAAGGCACCCGGTTCTCCATCGGCGAGCCGGACCGGTCGGTGTCCCGGCGCTGTCTGGACTTCAGCGAGGCCATGGTCGCGGGCGGACTCAAGTGCCCCGTGGAGTCAGATCTGCGCAACGACATCTGGATCAAACTGCTCGGCAACATCTCCTTCAACCCGATCAGCGCGCTGGCCCGCGCCACCATGGGCCAGATCTGCCGCCATCCGGAGACCCGCGTACTCGTGGAGTCGATGATGCGCGAGACCCTCGCCGTGGCGGCGGCCGTCGGCTGCCGCCCCGAGATCTCCGTGGAGCGGCGCATCGCGGGCGCGGAGCGCGTCGGCGATCACAAGACATCCACCCTCCAGGACCTGGAGAAGGGCAAACCCCTCGAACTCGACGTGCTGCTCGCGGCCGTCGTCGAGCTGGCCGAGCTGGCCGGAACGCCCGTACCGACGCTGCGCGCCGTGCACGCGCTCGCGGATCTCCTCGCCACCACGTCCCCGGCACCGGCAGGGAGCGCAGCATGAAGAACGAACGCACGGGCGGCAGGACCCGCAGGGGCCGGCAGCCGAAGACGTACGAACGCCTCACGCACCCCCTCGTCCGCGGGGAGGACGGTGAGCTGCGCCGGGCGAGCTGGGACGAGGCACTGGCCAGGGCGGCTGCCGGATTCCGCCGGACCCGTGAGGCCTACGGGCCCGACGCCTTCGCGATGCTGTCCTGCGCCCGGGCCACCAACGAGATGAACTACGTCGCCCAGAAGTTCACCCGGGTCGTGATGGGCACCAACAACGTCGACTCCTGCAACCGCACCTGCCACGCCCCGAGCGTCGCGGGCCTCTCGGCCGCCTTCGGCTCCGGCGGCGGCACCTCCTCGTACGAGGAGGCGGAACACACCGACCTGATCGTGATGTGGGGCTCCAACGCCCGTTTCGCGCACCCGATCTTCTTCCATCACGTGCTGAAGGGCATCCGCAACGGCGCCCGGATGCACGCCGTCGACCCGCGCCGCACCTCCACCGCCGAATGGGCGGAGAGCTGGCTCGGCCTCAACGTCGGCACGGACATCCCGCTCGCCCACGCCATCGGCCGCGAGATCATCCACGCGGGGCTGGTCAACCGGGCCTTCGTGGACCGCGCGACCACCGGGTACGAGGAGTACGCGGCGCTCGTCGAGCCCTGGACCCTGACGGCGGCCGAGAAGGTGACCGGGGTTCCGGCCGAGGCGATCCGGGACCTCGCCCACGCCTACGCCACGGCCGAACGCGCCCAGCTCTGCTGGACCCTGGGCATCACCGAACACCACAACGGCACCGACAACGTCCGCGCGCTGATCAACCTCTGCCTGCTCACCGGCCACGTCGGACGGTACGGCTCCGGGGTCCAGCCCCTGCGCGGGCAGAACAACGTGCAGGGCGGCGGCGACATGGGCGCCATCCCCAACAAGCTGCCCGGCTTCCAGGACATCCTCGACCCGCCGGTCCGGCAGAAGTTCGAGCGGTCCTGGGACACCGTCATCCAGCCCCGGTACGGCAAGACGCTGACCGAGATGTTCGAGGCCATGGAGACCGGCGAACTCCGCGCTGTGTACTGCATCGGGGAGAACCCCGCGCAGTCGGAGGCCGACAGCGACCAGGCCGTACGCCGGCTGGAGGCCCTCGACCACCTGGTGGTGCAGGACATCTTCCTGACCAGGACCGCCCAGCTCGCCGACGTGGTCCTGCCCGCCACCGCCGCCTGGGCGGAGACCGACGGCACCACCACCAACAGCGAACGGCGTGTGCAGCGGGTCAGGGCCGCGCTGGCACCGCCTGGCGAGGCCCGCGAGGACATCGACATCCTCTGCGCCATGGCGGAACAGCTGGGCCACGACTGGAAGTTCGAGGACTCCGAGGCCGTCTGGAACGAACTGCGCTCCCTGTCGCCCGACCACTTCGGGATGACGTACGAGCGGCTCGCGGAGCATCAGGGGCTTCAGTGGCCCTGCCCCGACACGGAGAAGCTGCCGTCGAGTTTCCTGCACGCCCGGCTCTGGGAGACCGATCCGGTGCGGCGCGGCCCGGCGGCCCCGTTCGGCCTGGTGCAGCACGACCCGCCGGTCGACCTCACCGACGAGTCCTACCCGCTGCGGCTCACGACCGGCCGACGGCTGGACTCGTACAACACCGGTGTCCAGAGCAGCGGTTACGCATCACCGCTGCGCCGGGGCGAGTACATCGAGCTCTGCCCCGAGGACGCGGCGTCCTACGGCGTCGCCGTCGGCGAGGAGGTACGGGTCTCGTCCCGGCGGGGCAGTGTCACCGCCCCGGTCTGGATCGACCCGGGGCTCCGGCCGGGCCTCGCCTTCATGACGATGCACTTCCCGGACGAGGTCGACACCAACCAGCTGACCATCGAGGCGAACTGCCCGATCGCCGGCACCGCCGAGTTCAAGGCCTCCGCCGTACGGATAGAGAAGCTGGTGCCGGCATGGACCTGAAGTACACCGACGCGGCCCCATCCGACGCCGAACGGGAAGCGGTGGACGCCCTGTTGGGCCCCCCGCCGTCGGGATGGGAGGGTGCCGCCGAGCGCTCGGACGAGGATCTGCGCTGGGCGAGGGGCGGCGCGGCGGCGGCCAAGGACCGGCGTGACCAGCTGCTGCCCGCGCTGCACGCGGTGAACGACCGCGTGGGCTGGATCAGTGAGGGCGCGCTGGACTACATCTGCCGACGGCTGACGGTGGCCCCCGCTGAGGCGTACGGAGTCGCGACCTTCTACGCCATGTTCTCGGTGCGGCCCCGCCCTGCGAAGGTGCTCCACGTCTGTACGGACCTGGCCTGCGCGGCCCGCGGCTCGGCAGCCGTGTGCGCGGACCTCACCGCACGCCTGGGCCCAGCGGGCACCCCGGCCGAGGGCACGGTCTGGCAGGAGAGCCCCTGCCTGGGCCTGTGCGAACGAGCCCCGGCGGCGCTGCTGTTGCAGGCTGGGGAGGAACCGTCCTCGCCGGCGATATCAACCCCAGCGGAACTCCCCCACCCCCCAGGGGCAATATCAGCCCCGGCGGAACTCCCCCACCCCCCAGGGGCAATATCAGCCCCTCCGGCGATTGAGGAGCGGGGGTCCGGGGGCAGAGCCCCCGGTGCCCGGGCGGAGCCCGCCACCACCACCCGCCACTCAGCCGTGCTCGCCCCCACCACGGCACCCGCACTCGTCACGGCCGCCCGAGCCCCGGAGAAGACTCCCGCCGAGCCCCCGCCCGCCGCAGCCGTCCCCCAGGCGGGCGACCCCACCCTCGTCCTCCTCAGACACATCGGCGCCGTGGACCCCGCCTCCCTCGACGACTACCGCTCCACCGGCGGCTACACCGCCCTGCGCCGCGCCTTCGCACTCGGCCCCGCCGGGGTGATCCGCGAGGTGCTGGAGGCCGGGCTCGTCGGCCGCGGCGGCGCCGCGTTCCCGACGGGCCGCAAGTGGCAGGCCACCGCCCAGCAGGCCGACGGCCCGCACTACCTCGTCTGCAACGCGGACGAGAGCGAGCCCGGCACCTTCAAGGACCGGGTGCTGATGGAGGGCGACCCGTACGCCCTGGTCGAAGCGATGACGATCGCCGGGTACGCCGTCGGCGCCCACCAGGGCTACATCTATCTGCGCGGCGAGTACCCACGCGCGTACGAACGCCTCGCCCACGCCCTGACGAGCGCCCGCACCCGCGGCCTGCTCGGCCCGGACGTCCTCGGCCAGGGGTACGCCTTCGACATCGAGATCCGGCGCGGGGCGGGGGCGTACATCTGCGGCGAGGAGACCGCGATCTTCAACTCGATCGAGGGGCAGCGGGGCGAGCCGCGCTCCAAACCGCCGTTCCCGGTCGAGAAGGGCCTCTTCGGCAAGCCGACGGCCGTCAACAACGTCGAGACCCTCGTCAATGTGCTGCCGATCCTGGAGCACGGCGCCGCCGCGTACGCCGCGACCGGCACGGAGACGTCCACCGGCACCAAGCTGTTCTGCGTCTCCGGTCAGGTCGACCGCCCCGGCGTCTACGAACTGCCCTTCGGGGCGAACCTGCGGGAGCTGCTCGACCTGGCGGGCCCGCCCGAGCGCCTGAGGGCCGTACTCCTCGGCGGGGCGGCCGGCGGCTTCGTACGCCCCGACGAGCTGGACGTCCCGCTCACCTTCGAGGGCACCCGCGCCGCGGGGACGACGCTCGGTTCGGGGGTGGTCCTGGTCCTGGACGACTCGGTGGAGCTCCCCCGCGTCCTGCTGCGCATCGCGGAGTTCTTCCGCGACGAGTCGTGCGGCCAGTGCGTGCCCTGCCGGGTGGGCACGGTCCGCCAGGAGGAGGCGCTGCACCGGATCGTGGACCGTACGGGCGCCGCGGCCGCCCAGGACATCGCACTGATGAGAGAGGTGGGGCAGGCCATGCGGGACGCCTCGATCTGCGGTCTCGGCCAGACCGCGTGGAACGCCGTGGAGTCCGCCATCGACCGTCTGGGGGTCTACAAGTGACTGCTGTTCCGCTTCAGCCGCCGCGCCGTCTCGTCCCGTTCACGCTGGACGGCGAGGAGACCCGGGTCCCGGAGGGATCGACGATCCTGGACGCCTGCCGGTCGGCGGGCAAGGACATCCCGACCCTGTGCCAGGGGGACACGCTCACCCCGAAGAACGCCTGCCGGGTGTGCGTGGTCGAGGTCGAGGGCTCCCGCACGCTCGCCCCCGCCTGCTCCCGCCGCGCCGAGCCGGGCATGACGGTCCGTACGGACACCGAGCGGGCCCGGCACAGCCGGAAGGTGGTCCTGGAGCTGCTGGCCTCGTCGACGGATCTGTCGACGACGCCCCGGGCCGAGGAGTGGATCAAGGAGTACGAGGCGGAGCCCGACCGCTTCGGCGCCGACGCCGCCCGGATGAACGAACAGCCGAAGATCGACAACGAGCTGTACGTCCGCGATTACGACAAGTGCATCCTCTGCTACAAGTGCGTCGACGCCTGTGGCGAGCAGTGGCAGAACACCTTCGCCATCGCGGTGTCGGGGCGCGGTTTCGACGCCCGTATCTCCACCGAGCACGACGCGGCGCTCCCCGACTCGGCCTGTGTCTTCTGCGGGAACTGCATCGAGGTGTGCCCGACCGGTGCGCTGTCGTTCAGCACCGAATTCGGCATGCGGGCGGCCGGCACCTGGGACGAGGCGGCGCAGACGCAGACCACGACCGTCTGCGCGTACTGCGGTGTGGGCTGCAACGTGACCCTCCACGTGCAGGAGAACGAGATCGTCAAGGTCACCTCGCCGCACGACAACCCGGTGACCCATGGCAACCTCTGTATCAAGGGCCGTTTCGGCTTCCAACACGTACAGAATCGGGATTGACGGCTATGGGACGGGTCACCGAGCGTCGCCGCACCATCCGCATCCGGGACGGGGCGGTCACCACGCGCCCCGACACCCTGGTCGCGGAGGAGCCCCTGGAGATCCGGCTGAACGGCAAGCCGCTCGCCATCACGATGCGCACCCCGGGCGACGACTTCGCGCTGGCGGCGGGGTTCCTGGTGAGCGAGGGCGTGATCGGCGAGGGGTCCGAGGTGCAGTCGATCGTGTACTGCGCCGGGGCGACGGCCGACGGGGTGAACACGTACAACGTGGTCGACGTGAAGCTCGCCCCGGGTGTCGTGGTCCCCGACATCACCCTCGAACGCAACGTCTACACCACCTCGTCCTGCGGACTGTGCGGCAAGGCGAGCCTCGACGCCGTACGCACCACGACCCGCCATCCCGTCGCCGACACTCCCCCGGTCCGGGTGACGCCCGCCCTGCTCTCCGCCCTCCCCGACCGGCTGCGCGAGGCACAGCGGGTGTTCGACCGGACCGGGGGGCTGCACGCCGCCGCGCTGTTCTCCCCGGAGGGGGAGCTGCTCGACATCCGTGAGGACGTGGGCCGCCACAACGCGGTCGACAAGCTCGTGGGCCGCGCCCTCACCGACGACCGCCTGCCGCTCTCGCAGGCGATCCTGCTGGTGTCGGGGCGCGCCTCGTTCGAACTGGCGCAGAAGGCGGTGATGGCGGGGATCCCGATGCTGGCGGCGGTCTCGGCGCCGTCGTCGCTGGCCGTGGACCTGGCGGCCGAGAGCGGACTGACCCTCGTCGGCTTTCTGCGGGGCCAGTCCATGAACGTGTACGCGGGTGACCACCGCATCGCCCTGGAGGCGACGGTGGGCCGGGGCTGAGGCCCCGCCCGCTGCACGGGGCAGGGGTCCGGCCGACGGGGAGCGCCCCCTGCGCCGGCCGGACCCTCTCGTGGGTCACCAGCGGGCGACCAGCGTCTCCTCTCCACCCCGGTTGCGGTACAGCCAGGTGGTCCCGGGAGCGGCATCCCCGTTCAGATAGCCGACGATGGGCTCCCGCTGCGTCGCGCTGTCGAGCTCGCCCAGTAGCTTCAGGGCATCGGGCAAGGGGAAGAAGGCGGCCTGCTCGATGTCGTCGTCCTGGGGCGCGATGTCTCCCGACCACGCGTCGATCTCGAAGGCGGCGGCCACGGCCGAAGGGTGGCGCTCCGAGTCGATGTGCATGAGGAACGCGGTCCGCACCGGATCGCCCACGAGCAGCCCGGTCTCCTCCCGCAGCTCGCGCCGGAGGGCTTCGTGCATGAGCTCGCCGTCCTCGACCCCTCCGCCGGGGAGCGACCAGAGGATCTCTCCTGCGGCGCCGAGACTCTCTCGCACGAGCAGGATCTCGTTCCCCCGGCGGATGATGCCGATGACCAGCTGCACGCGGGGTTTCGGGGCCTTCGGTTCTTCTGCCGTCATGGTGTGGACCATACGACGGGTCCGCGGCCCGGTTCGCCCCCGCCTGCGGGATATCCGCCTCTTCCCGCAGGAGACCTCGGACAGGGCGACCCGCGACAGCCAGGAGTCAGGAGGCTGTCGACGCACGGGGTGCCGCCGCGGCGTCCTTCGTGCGCAGGCCAGGGATCAGCACCGCCGCCACCACCAGGTGCATCAGGGCCAGCGCGGCCCGGGTGCCGCCGTCCATTCCTTCGCCGGTCAACGGCAGGAAGGAGAGGGCCAGTACGGCGAGGGCGACCCCGGTCCAAACGGCGCGGGCGCGCCGTACGCCGAGCCGTTCCAGGGCAGCCAGCACTCCCCAGCCGGCGAGCGACGCGAGCAGGGCGACGAGCGCCACGGGTAAGGCGCCGACGTCGAGCGTCTGCTCGCCGTCGGTGATCCGCAGCCGGTGTCCCAGCAGCGGGTCCGCGGCCAGCCACACCAGGACGGGTGCCACGACGGCCAGGGCCGTGACCCCCAGGCGTCTCCTCCGCGCGCTCACTCGGCGCCTCCCGACTGCGCCCCGTGCAGGAAGAGCTCCACCAGTTCCTGCGAGGTCAGGTCGGGCTCGTCGTCCGTACGCGGCTGGGTGAAGAGCAGCCCGAAGAAGAGCGCCGCGATCTGTTCCGGCGGGCGGCGCAGGGTGGCCCTGTCGGGCTCCAGCAGCTCCGCGAGGGCCGAGCGGAGACGGGTCGTCGACTCGTTGCGGCCCGCGCCGCGCACCGTGCCGGGATGCTTGCCGCCGCCGCGATGCCCGAGTGAGCCGGCGATCGCGCCCATCCTGGCCATGTGCGCCTGCAGCGCCTCGGCCGCCTCGGCGAGCCGGTCGGGCAGGGGCTGGGACATGTCGATCGTGTCGAGCTCGCGGATCGCGTGCTCGGGGGAGAGCGCCTCGGCCATGCAGGCCTGGAGCAGCTCGTCCTTGTCGGCGAAGACCCGGAAGATCGTGCCCTCACCGATACCCGCGGCGCGGGCGACCTTCGCGGTCGTCACCGCCGCACCGTACTCGGCGATCAGCGGAATGGCTGTCTGGATGATCATCGCGCGCCGCTCTTCCGGCGACATGGCGGGGGCGCGACGGCGGGTGGTCTGGTTCTCCTCGGCTGCTGTCATGGGTGCGAGCATACGGAGTGAGTCCTCACTCCGTCAATGAGTGAGGACTCACTCCGTATCGTCGGCGTCTCGCCGAGGGCTCAGTTCACCAACTCCGCCGGAGCGGATGGGACGTGGGCAGCGCTCGGCAGCGGGTCACGCGAGCGGCGCTTGGCGATCACCGCGCAGACCATCAGCTGCATCTGGTGGAAGAGCATCAGCGGCAGCACCGCGAGGCTCGCGTGCGCGCCGAACAGGACGCTGGCCATCGGCAGCCCGGCCGCCAGACTCTTCTTCGACCCGGCGAACTGGATGGCGATCCGGTCCTCCCGCCCGAAGCCGAGCCGCTTCGCCCCGTACCAGCTCACCGCGAGCATGAGCGCCAGCAGCACGGCCTCGGCGCCGAGCAGGGCGCCGAGCCGGAGCGGGGTGACCTGGTGCCAGATGCCGGCCACCATGCCCTCGCTGAAGGCCGTGTATACGACGAGCAGGATCGAGCCGCGGTCGACGTAACCCAGCACCTTGCGGTGGCGGCCGATGAACCCTCCGACCCAGCGGCGCAGCAGCTGGCCGGCGAGGAAGGGCACCAGCAGCTGGAGGACGATCTTCATCAGGGAGTCCGCGGAGAACCCTCCCCCGCTCCCGCCGAGCAGCGCGGCCGCCAGCAGCGGGGTCAGCACGATGCCGGCGATGCTGGAGAAGGAGCCCGCGCAGATCGCGGCCGGGACGTTGCCGCGGGCGATCGAGGTGAAGGCGATCGACGACTGGATGGTCGAGGGCACCAGGCACAGGAAGAGGAAGCCGTCCTGGAGCTGTGGGGTCAGCACGTACGGGACGAGCCCGTGGCTGGCGAGGCCGAACAGCGGGAACACCAGGAAGGTGCAGGCCAGGACGGTGAGGTGGAGCCGCCAGTGCTTCAGGCCGTCGAGCGCCTCGGCGGTCGAGAGACGCGCTCCGTAGAGGAAGAAGAGCAGGGCGACCGCTCCGGTCGACGCGCCGCCCGCCACATCGGCGCCGGCCCCGGACACGGGCAGCAGCGCCGCGACTACCACCGTGCCGATCAGCGCCAGGATGTAGGGGTCGACCGGCAGCCAGGACGGCAGCGCGGGGATACGGCGGCTGGTGCGGCGGCTCATGTGCTCCGTGCTCTCTCGGTGGAATCGTGCCCTCCCCATCGTGCTCCTGATCACCGCGATCGGGAATCAGGTACAAGGAACTGACTGTCATCACGAAGCGCGATAGCCTCGGCCCATGTACGACCCCGTTCAGCTCCGTACCTTCCTGGCCGTGGCCCAGACCCTGAGCTTCACCCAGGCGGCCCGCCGGCTCGGCGTCCGGCAGTCCACGGTCAGCCAGCACGTCCGCAGGCTGGAGTCGGAGGCCGGCCGGCAGCTCTTCGACCGGGATACGCACCGGGTCGACCTCACCGAGGACGGCGAGGCCATGCTGGGCTTCGCCCGGACGATCCTGCAGGCCAACGAGCGTGCGGCGGCCTTCTTCACGGGCACCCGGCTGCGCGGCCGGCTGCGCTTCGGGGCGTCCGAGGACTTCGTGCTGACCCGCCTTCCGGAGATCCTGGAGTCGTTCCGGCGGGAGCATCCCGAGGTCGAGCTGGAGCTCACGGTGGAGCTGTCCGGCGCGCTGCACCGGCAGCTCGCGGCGGGCCGGCTCGACCTGGTGCTGGCCAAGCGCCGCACCGGGGACACCCACGGGGAGCTGGTCTGGCAGGACACCCTGACCTGGATCGGTGCCCCGCAGCTGCGGATCGACCCCGAGCGCCCCCTCCCGCTGATCGCCTTCCCGCCGCCCGGCATCACCAGGGCGAGGGCCCTGGAGGTGCTGGAGGAGCACGGCAGGCCCTGGCGCTTCGCGTGTACGAGCGCGAGCCTGAGCGCCCTCGTGGCGGCGGCCAGGGCGGGCCTGGGCGTGATGGCGCACACCCGTGGTCTCATCCCACCGGGGCTCGTGCCGGTGCCGCCCAGGGCGGGCCTGCCGGAGCTCGGGGACGTGGACTTCGTGCTGCTGCACGGGCGCCGGAGGGACAGCGCCCAGGAGGCGGCGGACGCACTCGCGGCGGCGATCCTCGCGGGCGGCGACCGCCTCCACCGCGGGCCGGTCGTGCCTTCGCACCCGGAGCCGGCGTAACGGCCTCATCCGCGACGGCGAGCGGGTGGGGCCGTAAGTGCCGCGTACAGATTCGGTGGAGATTCCCGCCCGAGCCACTTACTCCGTGGTCAGAAGTCTGCCCGAGCCTTGCCCATCTGGCCCGATTTCTACGGTTGGGCAGGCCAGATGCCACGTTTTTAGGAGACTTCGGACCCTCCCGCAGTCTCGTGCGGTGAGGTAGCGTCGCGGCGCCGTGCGGAGCGCCACAAGGAGCAGGTCATTGCGCGAGTTCACTGTCCCACCCATGGCCGCTGCCCCTCAAGTCGGCGGTCTTGCCGATACCGTCTTCGACTTTGCGGAGGAGGACCCCCACCGGACGGCCCTCGGCCGCAAGGACGCGGAGGGCCGCTGGCACGACGTGTCAGCCGCCGCCTTCCGCGACGAGGTGCTGGCTCTCGCCAAGGGGCTGATCGCGCACGGCGTCCGGTTCGGCGACCGGGTCGCCCTGATGTCGCGCACGCGCTACGAGTGGACGCTCTTCGACTTCGCCCTCTGGACGGTGGGCGCCCAGTCCGTACCGATCTATCCGACGTCGTCGGCCGAGCAGGTCCTGTGGATGCTGCACGACGCCGAGGTCGCGGCCGTCATGGTCGAGCACGAGGACCACGCGATGACGATCGGTTCGGTGATCGACCGGCTGCCGAACCTGCACCGGCTCTGGCAGCTGGACGCCGACGTGGTGGCCGAGCTCGTCGAGGCCGGGGCGCTGATCGACGACGAGGTCGTCCACCGGCACCGCCGTGCGGTGACCCCCGACTCGGTGGCGACCGTGATCTACACCTCCGGCACGACGGGGCGCCCCAAGGGCTGTGTGATCACGCACGCCAACTTCATGTTCGAGGCCGACACCATGGTCGACCGCTGGCATCCGGTGTTCCTCTCCAAGCCCGGCGAGGAGGCGGCGACGCTGCTCTTCCTGCCGCTCGCGCACGTCTTCGGCCGCATGGTGGAGATCGCGGCGCTGCGCGGCCGGGTGAAGCTGGCGCACCAGCCGGAGCTGTCCGCGAAGGCGCTGATGCCGGATCTGGTGTCCTTCAGACCCACGTTCATCCTCGCGGTGCCGTACATCTTCGAGAAGGTCTTCAACGGCGCACGGCGCAAGGCGGAGTCCGAGGGCCGCGCCGGAGCGTTCGACAAGGCGGTCGACGTCGCCGTGAAGTACGCCGAGGCGATCGAGGAGCGGGCCTTCGGCACGGGTCCCGGGCCATCCGCCGGGCTGCGGATGCAGCACCAGTTCTTCGACAAGGTCGTCTACCGCAAGGTCCGCGACGCGATGGGCGGCCGGGTGCGGCACGCCATGTCGGGCGGCTCCGGCATGGACCGGCAGCTCGGGCTGTTCTTCGCGGGTGCGGGCGTCACGGTCTACGAGGGCTACGGGCTGACCGAGACGACCGCCGCGGCCACGGCGAATCCGCCCGAGCGCACCCGCTACGGCACCGTGGGCCAGCCGATCCCCGGCTCCACGGTGCACATCGCCCGGGACGGCGAGGTGTGGGTGCACGGGGCCAACGTCTTCTCCGGCTACCTGGGTGACCCGAAGGCCACCGACTCCGTGCTGCACGACGGCTGGCTGGCCACCGGTGACCTGGGGGCGCTCGACGAGGACGGCTATCTGACCATCACCGGGCGCAAGAAGGAGATCCTGGTGACGTCCGGCGGCAAGAGCGTGGCCCCCGCCGGTCTGGAGGAGCGGGTGCGCGCGCATCCGCTGGTGGCGCAGTGCATCGTCGTCGGGAACGACCGCCCCTACATCGCGGCGCTGGTCACCGTCGACCACGAGTCGGTGGAGCACTGGCTCGCCATGCAGGGCCGTACGCCGATGCGCCCCGCCGATCTGGTGCGCGACCCCGACCTGGAGATGGAGGTGCGCCGGGCGGTGGTGGCCGCGAACACGGCGGTGTCCCAGGCGGAGTCGATCCGCACCTTCCGCATCCTGGCGCACCAGTTCACCGAGGAGCACGGTCTGCTGACCCCGTCGCTCAAGCTGAAGCGGAAGGCGATCGAGACGGCGTACTCGGCCGAGGTCGACGCCCTCTACCGCTGAGCCGCAGCAGGACCTGACGGGTGGTCGAAGGTTCGTCTCTTCTCCGGTTCACCGGATCCGGACGAGTGGGAATGCTTACCCTTTGCCGATCGTTCCCTCTGGGAGTACCCACCCACAACGTAAGGATCGACTGCTCGTGAGCCAGGTCCCCACCATCACCCTCAACAACGGCCTCGAGATGCCGCAGCTCGGCTTCGGTGTCTGGCAGGTGCCGGACGACGAGGCCACGACGGCCGTGGCCACGGCCCTGGAGGCCGGGTACCGGAGCATCGACACCGCCGCGATCTACGGGAACGAGGCGGGCACCGGAAAGGCCCTCGCCACCACGGACGTGCCCCGTGAGGAGCTGTTCGTCACCACCAAGCTGTGGAACTCCGAGCAGGGTTACGACTCGACGCTGCGCGCCTTCGACACGTCGCTGGACAAGCTGGGCCTCGAGTACGTCGACCTCTACCTCATCCACTGGCCGGTGCCGGCCAAGGACGCCTACGTCGACACGTACAAGGCCTTCGAGCGGATCCTGGCGGACGGCCGCGCGAAGACCATCGGCGTGTCCAACTTCCTCCCGGAGCACCTGGAGCGCCTGCTGGGCGAGACCTCCGTCGTCCCCGCGGTCAACCAGATCGAGCTGCACCCGCAGCTCCAGCAGGCCGAGTCCCGCGCCTTCCACGCCGAGCACGGCATCGTCACCGAGGCCTGGTCGCCGCTGGGCTCGGGCAAGGGCCTCCTGGAGGTCCCGACCGTGGTCGCCGTCGCGCGCAAGCACGGCCGCAGCCCCGCCCAGGTGGTGCTCCGCTGGCACCTGCAGACCGGCCACGTGGTGATCCCCAAGTCCGTGACGCCGGCGCGGATCGCGGAGAACATCGACGTCTTCGGCTTCGAGCTGGACGCCGACGACCTGGCCGCGTTCGCCGCGCTGGACGAGGGCAAGCGCATCGGCTCCGACCCGGCCGAGATGAACATCGGCGCCTGACGCCCGCTTATCCCCCGGCGCCCCCACCGCTGTACGTGCGGTGGGGGCGCCGGTGTGTCCGCGCGGCCAGGAGTCGTCCGCGGGAAACACGGTGAACCGCACCGGCCACGCTGGTTATGGTCGCCGGATGAGTACCCGAACCTTCCGCATCACGGTCCCAGGACTCGGGCGAGGCGGAAGAGGACATCCTGGAGGCGACCGAGCGCGCCGAGGACCTCTCCCAGGCGCCCCTCGGCAAGCGGCAGCGCCGCGCTGCGGCCGGGAAGGACGCCTGATCCTCCCCCCGCCTCAGGACCCGGGCGGTGTGGGGCCGGGGGCCGGCCCCACACCCTGGTTCAGCCGCGGGCCAGCCGCAGGGTGACCAGCTCGAACGGGCGCAGCGACAGGCTCACGCCCTCCGCGGTGAGCTCCGGCGCCGTCACACCGGCCAGCGGCCGCTCCAGCAGGTCGGTGACCGCGACGCCGGTGGCCACGAACCCGGTGCAGAGGCGGACCCTGGCCCGGCCGCCGGTGGACTCGTAGAGCCGTACGACCACGTCACCGCTCGCGTCGTCGGCCAGCTTGACCGCGCTGACGACCACGGCGTCGTTGTCGACGGTGACCAGCGGTGCGACCTCGTGCTCGCCGGTGACGCGGCGCTCGGGCAGGTTGATGCGGAAGCCCTCACGGACCGCGTCGCCGATCGCCGCGCCCGGCGCGAGGGCGTGCCGGAAGCGGTGGACGCCCTGGTCGGTCTCCGGGTCGGGGAAGCGCGGGGCGCGCAGCAGTGACACGCGCACCATGGTGGTGGTGCCCGCGTCCGAGGTGCGCACCGTACGGGTCACGTCGTGCCCGTACGTCGAGTCGTTGACGAGCGCGACGCCCCAGCCCGGCTCCTCCACGTGGACGAACCGGTGGTTGCACGCCTCGAACTTGGCTGCCTCCCAGCTGGTGTTGGTGTGGGTGGCCCGGTAGAAGTGCCCGAACTGCGTCTCGGAGGCGTAGCGCTCGGCGTGCACGTCCAGCGGGAACGCGGCCTTGAGGAACTTCTCCGTCTCGTGCCAGTCGACCTCGGTGTCGATGTCGAGGCGCTTGGCGCCGGAGGTCAGGGTCAGCAGCTGGGTGACCTTCGATCCACCGAAGCTCCGTACGATCCGGACGCCGACCGTGTCACCGTCCTCGACCGGGGTGAGTTCGTCGAGGCCGGTGAGGTCGGTGACGGTGTTCCGGTAGAACGCATCGACGTCCCAGGCGTCCCACATGTTCGGGAAGTCGGGGTGGATCTGGAGGAGGTTGGCCGCCTGCCCCGGCGCGACGGTCTCGCGCTCGGCGCCGATGTCGTACGCCGAGACGACCAGTCCCCTGGCGTCGATCTCGACCTGGAGGAGCCCGTTGTCCAGCACGAAGCCGCCGCCCTCGCGCGGGGCGAGCTGCCCCTCGCTGCCCCGGTGCGCGGCACCGGCCGCACCCGCGCCGACTCCGGCGCGGTTGTGCGGGGCGGAGTTGAAGACGAGGTCACGCCCGGCGGCGGGGTCGCCGGCCAGGGCGCGCTGCGCGGCGTCCACGATGGCGTTCAGTTCCCCGGCGACGGCCGCATAGGTCTTCTCGGCCTCGCGGTGCACCCAGGCGATCGACGAACCCGGCAGGATGTCGTGGAACTGGTGGAGCAGGACCGTCTTCCAGATCCGGTCCAACTGCTCGTACGGATAGGCGTATCCGCCGCGCACGGCAGCGGTCGCGGCCCACAGTTCGGCTTCCCGCAGCAGGTGTTCGCTGCGCCGGTTGCCCTGCTTGGTCTTCGCCTGGCTGGTGAGGGTGGCGCGGTGGAGTTCCAGGTACAGCTCGCCGACCCACACCGGGGCGTCCGGATATTCGGCCTCGGCCTTGGCGAAGAAGTCTGCGGGCTTCTCCCACTCGACGGTGGCCGAGCCCTCCAGGCTGCGCATCCGGGCGGCCTTGGCGATCATCTCGCGGGTCGTCCCGCCGCCGCCGTCACCCCACCCGGTCGGGGCGAGCGAGTGACGGGCGACGCCCTTGTCCTTGAAGTTGTCCGCCGCGTGGGCGATCTCACTGCCCTTCATGGAGCAGTTGTACGTGTCGACCGGCGGGAAGTGGGTGAAGATCCGCGTGCCGTCGATGCCTTCCCAACGGAAGGTGTGGTGGGGGAACTTGTTGGTCTGGCTCCACGAGATCTTCTGTGTGAGCAGCCACTTGGAGCCCGCCGCCTTGATGATCTGCGGCAGCCCGGCGGCGAAGCCGAAGGTGTCGGGGAGCCACGCCTCGTCGTTCTCGATGCCGAACTCGTCGATGAAGAACCGCTTGCCGTGGACGAACTGACGGGCCATCGCCTCGGATCCGGGCATATTGGTGTCGGACTCGACCCACATCCCGCCGGACGGCACGAACCTGCCCTCCGCGACCGCCTTCTTGACCTTGGCGTACACCTCGGGGCGGTGTTCCTTGATCCACGCGAACTGCTGGGCCTGGGACATCGCGAACACGAAGTCCGGCTCGTCCTCCAGCAGGGCCGTCATGTTGGACGTCGTGCGCGCGACCTTGCGGACCGTCTCGCGCAGCGGCCACAGCCAGGCGGAGTCGATGTGGGCGTGCCCCACCGCGCTGATGCGGTGGGCGGACGGCTGCGCGGGGGTGGCGAGCACCCCGGCCAGCTCCGCGCGGGCCGCCTCCGCGGTGCCGTTGACGTCCTGGAGGTCGACGGCGTCGAGGGCCCGGCCGATCGCGCGCAGGATGTCCCAGCGGCGGGCCCCCTCGACGGGCAGTTCCGCCATCAGCTCACCCAGCACCTCCAGGTCCTGGACGAGGTTCCACACGTGCTCGTCGAAGACGGCGAGGTCCATCCGGGCGAGGGTGTACTGGGGCTCGCTGCCGGCCGTCTCCTTGTCGCCGAGCCGGGTCGGCAGGAAGGGGTGGTAGTCGAGGATGACGGGGTTGGACGCGGCCTCGATGTGCAGCAGGACCTCTTCGCCGCCCTCGACGGGAGCCCCCACGCGCACCCACTGGTTACGCGGGTTGAGGCCCTTCACCGGGGTGCCGTCGGGCCGGTAGACCAGGCCTTCGCACTGGAAGCCGGGCATGTTCTCGTCGAAGCCCAGGTCGAGGAGCGCCTCGACGGTCCGGCCCGCCCAGTGCGCGGGGACGGTCCCCGAGACACGGAACCAGCAGGTGCTCCACGGGGCTCCCCACCGGTCGCCGACCGCGATCGGCTCGACGGGGCCGGCGAGGCCCTCGGCGACGGGGACGGGTTCGCCGGGAGCGTTCCAGACGGCGACGTCCAGGGGTACGGACTCCGGGTGTACGGCGGGCCGGATGCGTTCGTCCAGGACACGCTTCAGACGGGCTTCCACCAGAGTGCGGTCGTCGTGCATGAGGGTGACTCCGTTGTGATGTGGGTGCGGGTGAGGACGGGTTACCAGCGGTGTGCGGTGACGGCGGGGCCGGACAGGGCGTAGAGCTCGTCCACGGCCCTGACCTGGAAGCGCGCGGTTTCCTCGCCCGCTTCCCTGCGGATGCCTGACACGTGGAAAGCGGTCTGGCACGTGCCTCCGAGGAAGCGCGGGGTGCCGTCGGGGAGGATCCGGTGCACCTCGTAGTGGCGTACGGGGCCGGGTGCGTGGTGCCAGCGCAGGCGCAGCTCCGTGCCGTCGGCGGCGGCGTCGGTGACGCGCAGTGCGGTCGGTGCGTGGGGCTTGCCGACCGTATCGCGTACGGCCAGCGCGCCGAGCCTCCACCGCACCGCGCCCGCGCCGGTGAGCCGCACGCCCAGTGCGCGGGCGGTGCCGCGCAGGGAGCCCAGCCGCACGGTCGTTGTGGTCCAGCCCGCGCCCGGCCTCAGCTCTCCGGCCGGCACATAGGTGTAGGCGATCGGGTCGCCCGCCCGGTCGGGTTCGTGCAGGGCGACGGCCAGTTCCACGGTGACCGGTCCGGAGCCCGGGTCGGTGCGGTGGGTGAGTTCGACGGCCGTACGCCGGGAGAGCGGCAGCCGGGTCCCGAACAGTTCGACGGTGGCCGGGGCCTTGAGGTCGGCGTCGACCAGGAGGCTGCTCCCTCCACGCCAGGCGTCGGCGAAGTCGAAGCCGACGGACGGCGTGCTGCCCTCGGTGCGGACGACCCAGCGGCGCCCGGGGAGCCGGTCCTGGAGCCCCAGATGGTTCCACGCGGTGTCCGAGACCGGCCGCCCCCGCTCGTACCACCGCAGGCCGTGCCCGGTGTTGAAGGTGGTGGCGAACGGCAGCCGGTCGATCGTCGAACGGTCGGCGAGCACCACCGCCGGGGCGCGCCAGCCGTCCTCGGGGCCGGGCCTCGCGGGGTCGAGCGAGCTGCCGGTCCAGAACCGCTGGTCGGCGGCGTGGAACTGCCCGGGGGTGCGGTCCTCGGGCAGGTGGTTCAGCGTCCACTCGGGGCGGTAGAAGCCGTACGAGACGGTGTGCGGGCGGTCGGTGGGCACGATCGCGTCCCAGTCGGCCTCCCGGTTCCAGCCGGTCGACTCGACGTCGACGCCGGCCCACAGGTCGTAGCGGCTGCGCCCGATGTCCTCGGCCCGTTCACCGGACGCCGCGAGGGTCTCCGGGGTCCAGCGGAAGTCGACGAACATCGAGTCCGCCTGCTGGAACAGGGCGGTGTTCTCGTCGTTGAGGGCGCCCTGCCAGCCGACCCGGCCGCTCACCGTCATGGCGTCGTACCAGGTGGTGCGGAGCCCGGCGGCCTCGCCGCGGGCGCGCAGGTCGGTGACGAACGCCAGCATCTCGGCGCCGAGCGCGGCGTCCCCGCCCTCGGTCTCGGCGTTGAGGAACCAGCCGTCGAAGCCGTGCGCGACCGCCGCCTCGACCAGTTTCGCGGCCAGCGGGAAGCGCCCGGCCGCGTCGCGCTGCACGAGGTCTCGGGTCCATCGCAGGTCGCCTCCGTGGTGCACGGGCGGCAGGAACACGGTGCCGAGGACGGGCACGCCGTGCCGGTGGGCCGCGTCCACGACCGGGGCGTTCGGAGCCAGGATCAGGCCCTCGCCGGCCGAGCCGCCCCAGAAGACCAGCTCGTCGATGTACGCCCAGTGGTTCAGGGCGTAGTAGTCGGCGGTGGCCGAGCCCTGGGACGGGTTGCCCGCCGTGTTGCCGAAGGCCACCAGGGAGGTGATCCGCGCCTGGTCGGTCCGGGCCGTGGTGTTGGCCGGGACCGGGGTGAAGCGGTCGGCGAGCGGCACGGACGCGGTGTTGAACGGCAGGTCCGGGTCGGTCTCCGGACGCCATGCCTTCAGGCTGCGCCAGGTGACGCCGTCGCCGGGGGTGCCGGCGGGCAGCGAGTCGGGGAACCAGTACGAGGCACAGGGCTGGGGCGCCCCCGGCGCCGGTGCCGCGCTGGCTGCGGCGGCCCGTCCGGGGAGGGCGGGGGCAAGGAGGGCGGCCGCGGCACCGGCGCCGGCGAGGACGACGGTACGGCGGGTGGGGGTGGCGGGGCGCTGCTGGGGCTGGGGCTGGGTCATGGTCTGCTCCGTATCGTGCGGGGTGCGATTCCGGTGCTGTGGGGGGGGGGGGTACGCCGGTTCAGAGGACCTGGGCGGGCGTGACCACCTCGGTGATACCGCGCCCGACGAGGTGGTCCCGGTCACCGGCGCGGCTCGCGAGGACCGTGGTGGGGCGGGCGCCGTCCGCGGTGAGCCGGGCGAACGCCTCGAAGACCTCACCGCCGGGGGCGCACACCGAGCGGCGGGGCGCGGTGTCGTCGTCCCCGGTGTCGACGACGAGCGCGGTGGTCCGGGGCGCGGGCCGGTGGGCGGCGGCGCGCTGTTCCTCGACGATCCGGGCGATGGCCCGCCCGGCTGGCTTGACCTGCCGGTCGTTGGTGAGCAGCCCGAGCCCGTATTCCAGTTCGGGGAAGTCGGCCAGGGAGCGCGAGACGTCGTGGGAGCACCACCAGGTGACGCCCCAGACGTCCTCGCAGTCCAGGGCGTTCGCGACGGTCGCCTCCGTGAACGGGGCGGCGTGCCCGGCGGGGATCAGGGGGGCGGGCGCGCCCACCTCCTGGAGCCACACCGGCCGGTGCGGGTCGTGCGCCCAGGCCTTGGAGAGCTCGATCAGGTACGCCGCGTGGTGCTCGGTGGCCGTGCCGTCGCGGCCGTGGCGCTGGGCGGTGCCGTTGAAGACCCAGGAGTGCACGGCGGTGACCGCCCCGATCCGGGCGGCGTGGGCGGGGGTGAAGGCGTGGTCGTCCTGGTACCAGGAGGCGTCGTACTCCGCGTGCAGATGGAGCTTGCCCGGGGCGCCCTCCTCGCAGGCGTCGAGCAGGGTCCGCAGCCAGTCGGCGGCCTGCCTGGGCGTGATGGGGTCGGGGTCGGGGTGCGGGCTTCCGGAGAACTGGTTGATCTCGTTGCCCAGGGTCATGCCGATGAAGTTGCGCCGGTCGGCGAGGGCGCCTGCGAGGGTCCGCAGGTACGCGGCCTGGGCGGCCACGACGTCCGGATCGGCGAAGAGGTTGCGGCGGTGCCAGGTCTGCGTCCAGGCGGGCAGGAAGTCGAAGCTCGACAGATGCCCCTGCAGTCCGTCCACGTTGACGTCGAGGCCGCGTTCGGCCGCCGCGTCGGCGAGCGCGACGAGCTGCTCGACGGCGCGCGGGCGGATCAGTGTGCGGTTGGGCTGGAAGAGCGGCCAGAGCGGGAAGACCCTGATGTGGTCGAGGCCGAGGCCGGCGATCGAGTCCAGGTCGGCGCGTACGGAGTCGAGGTCGAAGTCCAGCCAGTGGTGGAACCAGCCCTGGCTGGGCGTGTAGTTGGCGCCGAAGCGGGGCGCGGTGGAGCTCATGGAAGGGGTGATCCTGGTTCTGTGGTGGGGGCGGCGGGCGGCGCGGACGGTCAGCCCTTGACGGCGCCTTCACCGACGCCCCGGAAGAAGAAGCGCTGCAGGCAGGCGAAGAGCGCGATGAGCGGGGCGACGGCGATGATCGTGCCCGCCGCGACGAGCCGTTCGTCGTTGGCGAAGGTGCCGTGCAGATAGTTCAGTCCGATGGTCAGCGTGAAGTTCTCCGGGTCGCTGAGCACGATCAGCGGCCACAGGAAGTCGTCCCAGGCGCCCATGAAGGCGAAGATCGCCACGACGGCGAGGGTGCCCTTGACCGAGGGAAGCGCGATCCGCAGGAAGCGCTGCCAGACGTTGGCGCCGTCGACGTACGCGGCTTCCTCCACCTCCTGCGGGAGGTTCAGGAAGGCGTTGCGCATCAGCAGGACGTTCATCGCGCCGATGGAGCCCGGCAGGAGCACTCCTAGCAGGGTGTTGTTGAGGCCGAGGTCCCGCATGGTGGTGAACTGGGCGATGATGATGCCCTCCACGGGCACCAGCATGGCCAGGATGAACGCCAGGGTGGCGGCCCGGCGCCCCCGGTAGCGCAGCCTGGCCAGGGCGTAGCCGGCCAGCGCGGCGCCCACGCAGTTGGTCACCACGTTGGCGGAGGCGACCTTCAGGGAGTTCAGGGCGTACTCCCAGACCGGGATGGTGTCGGCGACCCGCGTGTAGTTGTCCAGGGTCGGATCGCTGGGGAAGAACTTCGGCGGGGAGCTGAAGATGTCCTCGCCCGGACCCTTGAGCGAGGTCGAGAGCTGCCACAGGAACGGCCCGACGGTCAGGGCCAGCACGAGGAGCAGCAGCACGTAGCGCAGGACGAGCTGCCGGAGCGGGATGCGGCGGCCCTCGGCGTCGGTGGTCCTCAGGATGCTCACGCGTCCTCCTTGCGGTCGGCGCGGAGCACCAGCAGCATCAGCCCGACGGTGACGACGAAGATGACGACCGAGATGGCGGAGGCGTATCCGACGCGTCCGGTCAGTCCGGTGCCGACGCGCTGGACCAGCATCACGAGGGTGGTGTCCTCACCGGCCGGACCACCGGAGGGGCCCGCCATCAGATAGACCTCGGAGAAGACCTTGAAGGCCGAGACGGAGGCCAGCGCCGCGACCAGCACCATGGTCGAGCGGACGGCGGGAACGGTGACGGTGAAGAAGCGGCGTACCGCTCCCGCACCGTCCACGGCGGCCGCCTCGTGCAGCTCACGGGGCACGTTGGCCAGGGCGGCCAGATAGATGATCATGTAGTAGCCGAGGCCCTTCCAGACCGTGACCGTCATCGCGCTCATGAGCAGCAGCCACTGGTCGCTGAGGAAGCCGACCTTGCCGACGCCCACCGCCTCCAGCAGGGAGTTGATCAGCCCGCGGTCGTCGAGCATCCACACCCAGATCAGGCCGACGACCACGATGGAGGCGACGACCGGGGTGTAGAAGGCGGAGCGGAAGAAGGTGATGCCGGGGATGTGCCGTTGGACGAGCATCGCCAGCAGCAGCGGGAGGATCACGAGCGCGGGTACGACGCCGAGGACGTAGAGCGTGCTGTTGCGGAGCCCGATCCAGAACATCTCGTCGTGCAGCAGCTCCTGGAAGTTGTCCAGGCCGACGAACGTGCCGGGGACGAGCGTCCGGCGGTCGGTGAAGGCGTTGACCAGGGTGCTGAAGAACGGGTACAGGCTGAAGGCGCCGACGACCAGCAGCCCGGGAGCCGCGAACAGCCAGGGACTGAGCGGCAGATGGCGGCTGAACCGACGGCCCGGCCGGCTGCCGCCCGGGGCACCGGGCCCGCTCTCCGCCGGGCGGGAGCGGGGCCCGGGGACGCCGCCGGCCGTCGTGCGGACGGCGGATGAGGGGGTGACTGGGGTCTTCATCAGGTCTCAGCTCTGCTGCAGGAGCCGGTCGCAGGCCTTGACAGCGTTGTCAAGAGCTTCCTCGGGGCTCTGCTTCCCCTGGAGGGCCTTGGCGATCTGGTTGCGGAGCTCGGTCTTCATCTGCTCGCTGAACAGCACCGGGGTGTAATTGACCGCGGTCTTCAGCGACTTGGCGGCGGCGACCCGGACGCGGGTCTCGTCCGTGCCGTCCTCCTCGGTGAAGTAGGGGTCGTCGAGCGATCCCGCGGTGCTCGGGAAGATGGCGACCTGCTTCGCGAACTCCATCTGCCGGGTCGCGTCGGTGACGTAGTGCGCGAAGGCCACGGAGGCGGGCTTCTGCTTCGACTGCGCGTTCACCATGACGCCCATGACGTACATGTTGGCCTTGCCGGTGTTGCTGACCTGGTCGGTGATGCCGATGTTCTTGTAGAGCCCGGGCGCCTGCTTCTTGAAGTTGGCCAGGTCCAGCGCGCTGCCGGGGTTCATCGCCACGGACTCCGTGAGGAACTTGTGGCCCGAGGACTCGGGCGTCGCGGTCAGCGCCTGCGGGTCGAGCGCCTTGGCGTCGTACAACTCCTTGTACTTGGTGAGGAGTTCGATGCCCTTGGCGTCATTGAAGGCGAAGCCGGTGCCGTCGTCGTTCATCAGCGCGCCGCCGTAGCGGCCGAAGTCCTCGATGGTCGGCACATTGGCGAGGGCCGCGACCTTCCCGTCACTCGCACCGGCCAGCTTCAGCCCGGCGGCGAAGACCTCGTCGTACGTGGCCGGGGGCTTCGCCGGGTCGAGTCCGGCCTTCTCCAGCAGCCGCTTGTTGTAGAACATCGGCCCGGTGTTGAGGTACCAGGGGAAGGCGAACGTGCCCTCGGTGCCGGGCACCTGATGGCTCGTCCAGGCTTCCGGCAGGTACTCCTCGCGGTACTTGGAGGCCGCCTTGTCGAGGTCCAGGGCGATGCCCGCCTCGGCCAGCGGCGCCACCAGGTCGGGCGAGACGTTCACGACGTCGGGGAGGGTGCCGCCGGCCGCATCGGCGCTGATCTTGTCGGCGTAGCCCTCGCCCGGGCGGTCGACCCACTTGACCTCGGTGCCCGGGTACTTCTTCTCGAAGTCGGCGATCACGCCGTTGAAGTAGTCCTTGAAGTTCGCCTGCAGGTTCCAGGTCTGGAAGGTGATCTCCCCCTCGACCTTGCCCGACGCATCGGTGGAGCCCGCTCCGGAGCCGCCCCCGCAGGCGCTCAACGGCAGGACGGTGGCGAGTACGACGGCAGCGACGGCTGCTCTGCGGGAGATGCGCACGGTGAACGGCTCCTTTGCTCGGACCAGGCAGGCGAAGGCAAGCGGAGTGGCGAACCCGTCGGCCGCCTTCGCTCGGCTGAGACTGCAAGGCACCCGGGGGAAAGTCAATACATTCACCGAAGATCGACCGGCGCTTTCGACATATACACAGGTCAGACCGGTTTCACCTCCAGTTGAAGGCGGAGAACTAAAGCGCATTAGGATGCAACAGCTCAAGCGCATTAGTATCCGGTCGAGTTCTCTCGACCGGGCGCTCCGCACGGCTTACACTTCCCCGGGGCCGGGCGAACGCGCCGCCCTCATGTGGGGACCACGGGTACGCGGGAGAGAGGCACCGGGTGACACCGAAGGGGCCGTCGGCCGAGGACGATTCACCGGCCAGACGCACACCGGCACGCCGGCCGACCATGAAGGACATCGCTCAGCGCGCGGGGGTCTCGGAGAGCGCCGTCTCGTTCGCGCTCAACGGCCGTCCGGGCGTCTCGGAGCTCACCCGCGACCGGATCCGCCGGGTCGCCGAACAGCTGGGCTGGCGGCCCAGTACGGCCGCGCGGGCACTCTCCGGCGAGGGGTCGGCCACGGTGGGGCTGGTCCTGGCACGCCCGGCGGCCCATCTGGGCGTGGACTCGTTCTTCCTCCAGCTGATCTCCGGCATCCAGGAGGTGCTCGCCGAGCGCCAACTCGGGCTGCTCTTCCAGGTGGTGGAGGACATGGCGGCCGAATGCGCGGTCTACAGGCGCTGGTGGGCCGAGCACCGGGTCGACGGCGTACTGGTGGTCGATCCGCGTACGGACGATCCGCGCGCCGCCCTGCTGGACGAACTGGGCCTGCACGCCGTCGTCATCGGCACACTGCCCGGCGGAGACACGGGCCCGCATCCGGGGCTCTCACAGATCCGCGCGGACGACGCGGGAGCCATGGCGGCGGTCGTCGGACGGCTGTGCGAGCTGGGTCACCGGCGCATCGTGCACATCGCGGGCCTCTCCACCCTGGCCCACACCGACCGCCGCATCGAGTCCCTGCGGACCGAGGCCGACCGGCGCGGGCTGGCCGAGGCGCACTCGGTGACCACGGACTACTCCGACATCGAGGGCGCGGCGGTCACCCGGCGGGTGCTGGAGCGACGGATCCGTCCGACGGCCCTGATCTACGACAACGACGTGATGGCCGCGGCCGGTTCGGCGGTCGCCACGGGCCTCGGTCTGGCGGTCCCGGACGACGTGTCGGTGGTGTCCTGGGAGGACTCCGCGCTCTGCAGGCTGACCGCGCCGTGGCTGACCGCGCTGTCCCGGGACCCGGTCGCGTTCGGCCGCCTCGCGGCACGGGAACTGACGGCGCTGCTCGACGGCGGCCCGGCCCGCACCGTGCAGGTCCCGCTGCCCCGGCTGATCGAGCGGGGCAGCACGGCTGCGGCCAGGGACGACGGGGAGGGGACGGAGACGGCCCCGGCGGGGTAGCCGGCCTGCGCCGGCTCGGTCGGTATGCCGCGCCGAGGTCATCCCGGAAGGGGCCGGTCCTCGACGACGTGCTTCATGACGACGCCGGCTGGTGAGCGAGCCGCCCGTGGAGCCGTATCGTCCTGCCGAGCCGCCCCGAAGTCACCCAGCAGCACGGCTACATCCACGCCGGTGCCACCAGCGCCGGCGCGGACAGCGCCGGGGGCTATGCCGCGCTCACCCTGTTCCCCGGGAACAGTGAGGTCCTCACCGTCGAGTACAAGCTCAACCTCCTCTCGCCCGCCCTCGGCGACCAGGTCGAGGCGGTGGGCACGGTCCTGAGGCCAGGACGCACGCTCACCGTGTGCCGACTTGAAGTGTTCGGCGTGCGGGACGGCCGGTCCGAGCTCGTCGCGGCCGGTCAGCAGACCCTGATCCGGGTGGACAGCCCTGCAGCGTAGAGGCGCTTCCCCGAAGTCCCCTTCCCCGCACCGGCGTTCGAGGCCCGCCGTCAGCCGCGTACCCGGAAGGCCAGCAGCCGGTACGCGGGGTCGGCGCGGGCGCGGTCCGGGTCGGGCAGCGCGGTGAGCTCGGCGGCGAGCCGGGTGGCGGCCGTCCCGGGCAGGGCCAGCCGCGAGGCGTAGTCGCCCCGCAGCACCGCCCGGGCGGTGCGCAGCGGGGAGCGGCCCTGCCCGTGCCCGGCGAAGCCGGCCCCGTCGGCGGGCTCCAGGCCGCAGGTCGTCGCGTAGCCGGTGACCAGGTCCGCCGCGTCGGCCGGCCGTGAGCTGCGGTAGGGGGCGAGCACCGCGTCGATGTCGCTGCCCACGTCGTGCCCGGCGTCCTTGTCGACCGTGGCGACGAACACCCCTCCGGGCCGCAGCACCCGGGCCGCCTCGGTGACCACCTCGCGGACGGCGCCGTCACCGCGCAGCAGGTGCAGCAGCCAGACGGCGCTGACCGCGTCGACCGCCGCGGCGGGCAGGGGCAGTTGCCGTACGTCGGCGAGGGTCACCGACCCGATCCGCTGCCGGGCCAGCCGGGCCATGCCGTACGAGGCGTCCGCGCCGAACACCCGGAGTGCCGGGCGGCCGTGGGCGATCCGTTGGGTGACCAGCCCCGTCCCACAGCCGATGTCCAGCAGCGTACGGGCGGTGGGGGGCAGCAGTCCGAGGACGGCACTCGCCGCGGCCTCGGCCCGGGGCTCCCCACCGCGGGTCCTGTCGTACCGGGCGGCTTCCTCGTCGTAATCCAGCACGGCGCCACCCTAAGGGCTGCCCCGCCCCTCCCTCAGCCCAACGCGATGTCCCCCGAGCGGGACGGCACGGCGTCGAGGGCGGCGAGCGTCGCCTCGTCGAGCGTGAGTGCTCCCGCGTCGACGTTCTCCTTCAGGTGACCGGGGTCGGCCGTGCCGGGGATCAGCAGCAGGTGCGGGGCGTGGTGGAGCAGCCAGGCCAGGCCGACCTGCGCGGGGGTGGCCGCCAGCTCACGGGCGGCGGTGATCACGGCGGGCTCGTCGGACACCTTCGGCAGGCCGTCGAAGGCGCTGCCGAGGGGGAAGTACGGCACCCAGGCGATGTCCTCGGCGAGGCAGAGCCGGAGCGTGTCCTCGTCGTCGCGCGTCAGGAGGCTGTACGCGTTCTGCACGCAGGCGATGCCCGCGGGAAGGGCCCTGCGCACTCCGTCGGCGGTCACGCTGCTGAGGCCGATCGCACCGATCTTGCCTTCGTCCCGCAGGGCGGTCATCACGGCGAGCTGGTCGTCGAGGGCGACGATCTGGTCGCCCTCGGCGCGCAGTCCGGGGCCGGAGTCGGGCCGGCGCAGATTGACGAGGGGGATCTGTTCGAGGCCGAGGCTCGCCAGATTGTCCTCGACGCTGGCGCGCAGCTGCTCGGGGCGCTGGGCGAAGCGCAGGGGAATGGGGCCGTCGGGCTCGGGATCGGCCCCTACCTTGCTGACCACGATGACATCGTCCTCGGGGCGGATGGCTTCGCGGATCACGTCGTTGACGAAGCCGTGGCCGTAGAACTGGGCGGTGTCGATGTGATCGATTCCGAGCTCGACGGTGCGGCGCAGGAGGGCCACGGCCGCCTTGCGGTCGCCCCTCAGACGTTCGAGTTGCATGGCGCCGAAGCCGACGCGGGAGACGGTGCGGCCCGCGAGCCGCCCGGGCCCGCCGGCGCGCGGTGCGCCGGATGCCGTGTGCTGGAGAGATCGGGTGGGAGAGGCCATGACGGTCCCGTTCTCGTGAGACGATGAGGTAAGCGGAGTGTCTCCGCTTACTCCAACCTAGCAGAAACGGAGGGCCTCCGCTTTGCCCGAGCCCGAACCCCAGGCCACGGACCCCGGCACGGCGCCGTCCGGGCGCCCCGCGCGCGCCGACGCACGGCGCAACCGCGACCGGATCCTCTCCGTCGCCCGTACCGCCTTCGCCTCGACGGCCGAGACCGTCCCCCTGGACGCGATCGCCCGCGAGGCCGGTATCGGGATCGGCACGCTCTACCGCCACTTCCCGACCCGGGAGGCGCTCGTGGAGGCCGTCTACTCCGCGGAGCTGGACGAGGTCGTCTCCAGCGCCCCCACCTTGCTCGCCGAGCTTCCGCCCGAAGCCGCGCTCCGCGCCTGGATGGACCGGTACGCGGCGTTCGTCCAGGTCAAGCGAGGGATGTCGGCCACGCTGCGGGCGGGCTGGGCATCGGGCAGCATCGCCACGCCCGCGACGCGGGAGCGGATCACGGCGGCCATCGCGGTGATCCTGGCCGGGGGCGTGCGGGACGGTTCGCTGCGCGCGGACGTCGGGCCGGAGGACGTCATGATGATGCTGCTCGGGGTCTTCCTCTCCACGACGGCGAGCGACTCGCCGGAGCGGACCGGCCCGCTCCTCGACCTGGTCGTCGACGCGCTCCGGTACTCGGCGGGGCGGAACGGATAGCGGTCCGGAGCAGGCAGCGGGCGGGCGTGGCGGACCACCCGTCGAGACGGCCGCGCCCCACGTATTGCCGGTGGGTGCCGGCGGCCATAACGTGCGCGCATGGAGCTGGAGTTACGTCACCTGCGCACCGTACGGGCCATAGCCGACACCGGCAGTCTCACGAAGGCCGCGGCGGCCCTCGGGCTCGCGCAGCCCGCGCTCAGTGCCCAGTTGCGGCGGATCGAGAAGGCGCTCGGCGGTTCGCTCTTCGACCGGGACCACACGGGTGCGCGGCCCACCCTGCTCGGCGAACTGGTCCTGGAGCGGGCCCGGGTGGTGCTGCCCGCGGTGAGCGGGCTCCAGGAGGAGGCGGTGCGCTTCGCCAACGCCTCGGCCGCCGTGGAGCGCTTCCGGCTCGGCGGCACGCACGGCCCGCTGCTCGGCGGCCTGGTCGACCGGCTGGCCGCCGCACACCCGACGGCGCCCGTGTCCACGTACACCTCGTGGTCGGTGGCGGAGATCGCCTCGCTGCTGATCGACGGGCGGCTGGACTTCGCCCTGATCGGGGCCTGCGGGGAGAGCCCGCCGCCGATGGGTGACCGGCTCGTCTGGCAGGTGATCGGGATCGACCCGGTGTTCGTCATGCTGCCCGAGAGCCACCCGCTGGCGGACCGGCAGGAGCTCGAACTCTCCGCGCTGGCGGACGAGTGCTGGGCCGACGTGCCCGGCGACGGCTGCTTCGCCGACTGCTTCACCGCGGCGTGCGCGCGGGCCGGCTTCACCCCCGCGTCGGTGTACGAGACGGACACGGTGTCCGTCGTGCATCTGGTCCAGGTGGGGCGGGCGATCGGACTGTGCCGGGCCACGTTCCCGCCGACCCCGGGCCTGGTGACCCGGCCCCTGGCGGGCTCGCCGCTGAGCTGGCGTCATCTGCTGGGCCGGCATCCGCGGTCCCCCGCGGCGAGCGCCGCGTCCGCCGCGGTGAGCGGGCACACCCGTGCGGCGTACACGGAGGCCGTGCGGCGCAGCGACAGTTACGCGCGCTGGCTCGCCGCACACCCCCGCTTCGGCCCTGCCCCGTGAGGGCCGCCTACTCCGCGCCGTGCCCGGCGGCGATCGCCTCCACCCGGGCGGCCAGCGCGAGGTCCTTGCGGGTGACGGCACCACCCGCGTCATGCGTGTGCACGGCGAGGGCCACCGTGTTGTAGCCCAGCGTCAGGTCCGAGTGGTGGTTGAGCTCCTCCTGGATCTGGGCGACGTGGACGGTCAGCCCGGCGGCGGCGAAATGGGACGGCAGCCGGTAGGTGCGCGTGATCCGGTCCCCCTCCAGCCGCCAGCCGGGCAACTCGCGCAGGCCGGCGTCGATGTCGTCTGCGGACAGCGGTTCGGTGGGCATACGGCGGCTCCTGAGCGTATCGATGCGGTCGACGGGTGCCCGTGACGTTACGGTCCGGGCCCGCCGGCTGTCGCGCGTGACACGGGGCGGGCGGCCGGGCCGCGCTCATGCCCCGCCCGCGGGCCGCGTCCAGGGCGCGTCGCTCCGGGCCAGTGGCGTCGCCGCCGTGGCCATGACGGCCAGGAGGCTCACGGCGAGGATCAGCGGCAGCGACGGGTGCCCGTTCAGCAGGGCCAGGGCTCCGACGGAGGCACCGGCCAGCAGCGCCGCGGCGGAGAGGACGCGGCGCCCCGCCTTGCTGCCGGGCCCCATGGCGAGCCGGCTGTCGGCCACCGCTCCGGTGAGGGTGCGGGTCACCACGGTCGTGGTGAGGTCGGGTACGGCGAGCGCCCGGACGACCGCGTTCTGCACACCGAGTCCGACGCCGAGCAGCACGATGAGGGCGAAGCGGACTCCCCCGGTGTACGGTCCGCCCGAGATCAGCGTGACGATCATGGCGGCGGCCACGAAGACGGTCTCGACGAGGAGCGCGTGCTGCAGCTGACGGCCCCGGTGCGCCCTGGCCCGGTGGACCGCGATGCCGCCGGCCAGCGCCCCCGCCCCGAACGACAGGAGTGCCACCGCCGAGGCCAGTGTCGAGAAGCTCGCCGCGCCCGCGAAGGAGAAGCCCAGGAACATGACGTTGCCCGTCATGTTGGCGACGAAGACGTGCCCGAGGAGCAGATAGCTGAACGCGTCGACCAGCCCGGTGAGCACGGTCAGGACGAGCAGTACCGGCGGCAGCGGGCCGTGCGGGCCGCCCATGTCCGGTACGAGCGTGTCCCGGGCCTCACGCAGCACCTGGGGCATGGGCGGCACACTCCGATCACTCGATGTGATCAGGATTGTGCCGCAGTCCGGCGCGCGTACTCCCCGTACACGCCGGGCGGGGCGGGACGGCACCCCGGCCCCGCCCGGCGCGTCACAGTGCCTAGACGCGTGCCCCGTTGTCGGCAGGGTCCCGACGTGGTCTGCCGACCGCCTTCTTCTTACGCCCCGGGGCCCGCTTCCGGGCGGGCGGCGGAGCCTTGCTGCTCCTCTCCAGGAGGAGCGCCCCCGGTACGGCGGTCATCACCGAGGAGTACGTGCCCACGCAGATGCCGATGAGGAGGGCGAGCGCGAAGTCCGCGAGCGAGTCACCGCCCAGCACGGCGAGGGCGACCAGGATGAACAGGGCGCCCATCCCCGTGTTGACGGTGCGCGGGACGGTCTGCAGGACGGCGCGGTTGGCGACGTCGGCGACCGGGGCGCGCCGGTTCCTGGCCCACAGCTCCCGTACCCGGTCGAACACCACGACGGAGTCGTTGACGGAGTAGCCGATGACGGTGAGCAGGGCGGCCAGGAAGATCCCGTCGACGGGGCGCCCGAGCCAGGCGAAGGCGCCGACCAGGATGACGACGTCGTGGACCAGGGCCCCGACCGAGGCCACCGCGAACGTCCAGCGGAACCGGGCCGCAAGGTAGGCGAGTTGTACCACCACGGCCACGCCCAGGGCGATCAGGGCGTTGCGCCGCAGCTCGTCCCCGAGGCTGGGGCCGATCAGCTCGTCACGCACCTTGGTGGCCTCGCCGCCCTCCTCGGCCAGCGCGGCCCGCAGGGCGTGTTCCCCGTCGTTGTCCAGCGTCCCGGTGCGTACGGAGAGGTCGTGCTCGCCCGCGGTGGTGACCTCGGCGTCGGTGAAGCCCGCGGCGGCGATCGCGTCGCGGGCGGTCTCGACATCGACGGGGCGGCTGGTGGAGTACTCGACCAGCCGCCCGCCGGTGAATTCGACCCCCAGGTCGACGCCCCGCACGAGGATGCCGGTCACGGCGAGGAGGACGAGCGCGGTGGACACCATCAGCCAGCGGCGCGGGGAGCGGAACAGCTGGGGGTCGCGTTCGTTCAGCCAGGTACGGACCCTGCCGGGCCGCGCGATGCCGTTGACGCCCCGGTAGTCGCCGACGAACCGGGAGCCGGCCGCGATCTCCGTGAGCGCCCTCGCGATGACGAGCGCGGAGAACATCGAGACCAGCACCCCGATGGCGAGCGTGACACCGAAGCCCTTGACCGGTCCCGAGCCGAGGAAGAAGAGGAGCCCGGCGGCGATGAGCGTGGTGACGTTGGAGTCGGCGACGGCGCTCCAGGCGTTACGGAATCCGGCGCTGAGCGCCGAGCGCAGCGAACCGTTCCGCCGGTCCGCGTACTCCTCGCGGGCCCGTTCGAAGACAAGGACGTTGGCATCGACCGCCATTCCGATGGCGAGGACGAAACCGGCGAGGCCCGGCAGGGTCAGCGTGACCCCCAGGGCGACGAGGACGGCGTAGGAGATCACGCCGTACGCGGCGAGGGCCGTCGCGGCGAGCGCTCCGAACAGCCGGTACATCACGGTGATGAAGAGGGCGGTGGCCGCGGCGCCGATGAGCGCGGCCCGGGCGCTGGCGTCGATGGCGGCCGCACCGAGCGTCGGGCCGACGGTCCGCTGCTCGACGATCTCCACGGGGAGCGGGAGCGCGCCGCCCTTGATGAGCAGGGCGAGATCACGTGCCTCGCCGGCGCTGAACGAGCCGGTGATCTGTGTGGACCCGGAGGGGAGTCCTACGTTGCAGCCGACCGAAGGGGAGACCTGCGGCGAGGAGATGACCTTCCCGTCGAGGACGATGGCGACGCGGCGCCGTTCGTCACCGGCTGGATGGCACGCGGCTTCCCCGGTCAGGCCGGTCCACTTCTTGCCCGCGTCCTTGTGGAAGTCGAGGGAGACGCTCCAGCCCGTGCCCTGCTGGGCGTCGAAGTCCGCGGTGGCGTCCTTCACGCCGGCGCCGGAGAGCTGCACCGGGCCGAGATCGAGAAGGCCGCCCTGCTCGTCGGGGAGTGTCGGCCCGTCCTTCGCCGTCCCCTCCTTCTTCTCCTCGGTCCCGGGACCCTGGACGGCGTGGAAGCTGAGCTGGGCGGTCCTGCCGATGACCTCGGCGGCCTGGCGCGGATCCTGGACGTCGGGCAGTTCGACGATGATCCGGTCCTCGCCCGAGCGGGTCAGGACCGGTTCGGCGACACCGAGGGAGTCGATGCGCTGTCGCAGCACCTCCAGGGTGCGGTCGGTGCTCTCCCGGTCCGCCTTCGCGGTGCCGGAGTCCTTGGCCTGCAGCACCATCCGGGTGCCGCCCTGGAGGTCGAGGCCGAGTCTGGGTGACATGGTCAGCGTGATGAGCACGGAGACGAGCAGAACGGCGGCAGCCAGAACCGCTCGCACCGTGGTGGCGCGAGTCATGGGAGTCCCCTTGAGTGGGCGTCGTCCGCCCTGGCCCCGGAGGGGAGGCCTCAGGAGGGAGGGCGGGGTGACGGGTCTGTGGAGCAGGACCGGCGAAGGGCCGGCTGACCGGCCGTCACTCCTGGAGGACCCCGCACACCCGGCAGCGCCGCCCCGGCCCGTACGACGGCGAAGGGCGCGGCGCGCCCTCCGCCGGGCGTGGCACCCCGAGGCAGGGGAAGGCTCTGCGGGCGCGGGGGCAGGGCGCCGTGGCCGGGCGGGGGAACGTGGTGCGGCCCGTGCGGGCGGTCCGCGCCCGCACGCGGCCCCGGGCCCGAGACGGCCGCCCGGTCCTCCTCCGACCACCGGACGGGGGCGGACCGGACAGTCGCCTCCGGCAGGGAGGCGCGCGCGGCGAGGTGGGCGGGCCCTGCGGCGGCGCGCGCGGCGCCGGTGTCCGGAAGCGCGGGCCCGGTCGCGGCATGCGCGGCGCCGGGGAGCGGTGCGGGAAGTGCGGCTCCGGCTGCCGCGGGCGCGCCGCCGAGAAGTGTCAGGACGCCGAGGAGCAGCGCGGCGAGGAAGTACCGCACGTCGTGCGGCGGTGTGCCGTGCGTCCCCCGCGGGGGCGCGTTCCCCCGGGGAGCCCCCGGGAGGGGGCTCACCTCAGCCGGACCGGGCGGGGGGACACCGTGCCCGTGCCGGAGGAGGCCAGGACGGAGTCCAGGATCAGCGCGGCGCCCCGTACGACAGCGGTCGAGGGGTCGGGGACGACCCGCACCGGCGCACCGAGGCAGTCCGCGATCAGGTCGGTGACATCGCGGCGGAACGCACCGCCGCCGGTGAGCACGGGCCCACGGCGCAACGCCCCGCGCACCGCGCCGTGCTGGTCCTCATGCCACATGGACGTGATCATATCGAGGACGCTCCGGGCGAGTTCGGCAGGCAGCGACCTCGGTTCGAGATCGCTGAGTCCCGCGTCGGCCTGGCGGGCGTCGACGACCTTGCCGTCCACCAGCAGGGCGACTTCGGTCAGCTCGGCGCCCATGTCGACGACCAGCACGGGACCGCCGCCGAGCAGCCCGGCGCACGCGGCCGCGGCGCTGGCGCTGTTGAGGACCACGGCACCGGACGCGCCCAGGGCGCCGAGGAGTTCCGCCGCCAGCGTGCGGTGTTCGCGTCCGGCCAGGACCGGGTGACTGAGCACGATCACACTGTCCTGGCGGTGCTCGCCCAGCGCGGTGTCGGCGAGGCGGCCCAGCAGTCCGGCGCAGGACGCCGCGTCGACGATGCGGCCCCGCCGGACCGGCCGGCCCCCGCCGCCGTCCCAGTCGGCCGGTCCGCAGGCGACGGGGCCCCGCCCCGGGACCCAGGCACGGGTCCCGGAGCTGCCCAGGTCGATGGCCAGTCCCCTGACGGGGCCGGGACGGTGCGCCGCACCCGTGTGTGCGTCCCGCTGCCGGAGGACGGGCCGGCCGCGCAGCCGTCCGTCACGCGAAGAACGCATCGGCCCTCACCCTCAGGTCTGACGCCCCAGCCGTCACCACTTGTCGACCGCTGATAGCGAGGCATGATCGATCCCTCACTATGCAATACAAGGGATGAAAAGGCCACTCCCTTGATAATTCCAAGGTTCGTGCCCGCGTATACCTTTACGCCACCGGGGCCAGGTAGGTCTCGACCAGCTCCGCGAATTCCTCGGGCGCGGCTATCCGGACACCCAGGTCCTCGGCCTTGCTCCGCTTGGATCCGGCCTTCTCCCCCGCGACCAGCAGGCTCGTGCGCTTGGAGACGCTGGAGGAGGACTTTCCGCCGGCCCGCTCGATCAGCTCGTTCATCTGATTCCGCGAGAGCTTCTCCAGGACCCCTGTCATGGCTCCCGTGACCACGACCGTCATGCCCGCGAGCGGCAGGCCGGACGCCTGGTCCTCGGCGCCGTCCTCCGGCTCGGCGCCGGGCTCCGGCGGCGGGGTCGCACCGGGCTCCGTCATGTTGACCTCGGCGGCCACCAGCTTGCCGATCAGCGGCGCCAGCTCCTCCAGCTCCGTGACGACCGCCGCCGCCTTCTCCTTGCCGATGCCGTCGACCTGCTGCAACGCCTCCGCGTCGGCGGCGACGATCCGGTCCATCGAGGCGAAGTGACGGGCGATCCGCCGGGACATGGAGCGCCCCGTGCCCCGTACACCGAGGGCACAGAAGACGCGGGAGAGCGGCCTGGTCCTGGCCGTCTCGACGGCCGCCAGCAGATTGTCGGTGGAGGTCTCCCCCATCCGCTCCAGGGAGAGCAGCCGGTCCCGCTCCAGGGTGAAGAGATCGGCGAAGTCCTGCACGAGGCCCGCGTCGACGAGCTGGACGACCCGGGTGACGCCGAGCCCTTCGATGTCGAGCTGGTCACGGCCGGCCGCGTAGGAGATGGAGGCGACCAGACGGCAGTTGCGCCCCCGGGTGCAACGCCAGCGCTGCTCGCTCATGTCGATCTCCGAGCCGCACTGCGGGCAGACCTCGGGGAAGGCGATCGGCTGCTCCTCACCCGTCCGCAGATGCGCGACCGGGGCCTCGATGCGGGGGATGATGTCGCCCGCCTTGTAGACCATGACATGGTCACCCAGGCGCAGATCGCGGCGCGTGATGTCGGCCGGGTTGTGCAGGGTGGCGTAGCTGACGGTGGATCCGTCGATCTCGACGGGCTCCAGCACGGCGCGCGGCGCGATGATGCCGGTCCTGCCGACGTTCCACTCGACGCCCAGCAGCCGGGTGACCTTCTCCACGGCCGGGAGCTTGTAGGCGATGGCCCAGCGCGGCGCCCGCGTCCCCGATCCCGCGTCGCCCTGGTCGGCCGCGAGGTCCGCCTTGATCACGATGCCGTCTATCCCGAACGGCAGCGAGGCGCGCAGCCCGGCGATGTCCTCGACCCCCGCCTGCACCTCCTCGACCGTGGTGACGGTGCGCGGGGCGACCGCGCTGTCCGCCGCCGTGTGCACGCCGAGGCCCGCGACGTACTCCAGGACCTCGCTGTGCGGGAGTTCGCCCAGCGTGTCCGTCAGCTCGCCGGACCCGGGCAGCGCGAGCGCGCCGTATGCGAAGAAGGTCATCTCCACGCGGTACGGACGGTCCTTGGCCCGCAGGGTGCCCGCCGCCCCGTTGCGCGGATTGGCGAAGGGCGCGGCGCCGTGCTCCGTGCGCACCGTGTTGGCCCGCTCGAACTGCTCGTCGGTCATGAGGATCTCGCCGCGCACCTCAAGGGTGACGGGAGCTCCGAGCCGCTCGGGCAGGCCGAGCACCGTACCGATCGCGTGCGAGACGTCCTCGCCGGCCGTCCCGTCGCCCCGGGTGATCAGCCGGTCGAGGCGGCCCTGTTCGTAGCGCGCGGCGACCGCCAGGCCGTCGAGCTTGGGCTCCACGCTCCAGGCGGCGACGGGCCTGCCTATCCGCCGCTCCACGGAGGCCGTCCAGGTGACGAACTGCTCGGCCGAGAACACGTTGTCCAAGGAGAGCATCGGGACCGTGTGCGGCACGTCCCCCGAAGCCGCCCCGCCCGCGACCTTCCCGGTCGGCGAGGCGTCCAGCACCTCCTGCGGGTGCTGCTCCTCGTAGGCCGCGATGCCGCGCACGAGGCGGTCGTACGCGTCGTCGTCGAGCCTGCTCTCACCTGCGGTGTAATACGCGGCGGCAGCACGCTTGGCCTCTTCCACCGCGGCAGCGTAGGCGGCGGTGTCGGCGAGCACTCCAGCTGAGTTCGTCGTCATGACCACCATCCTGCCGTCCACCACTGACAATGCCCTCCGACGGCTACCCGGAGGCGACGATGAGAGAGCGCTCTCCCAAGATTGTCGCCAGCAACTTCGTTCAAACAGCAGGTAATTGAGGTCCCGACGCAGAGTCTTGACATGCTTACATCACACTTCTACGTTCATCGAGAGAGCGCTCTCTACCCTGGCCGGACGACCGGCCAGAGGAACCCCACTTCCTCAGAACAGGAGTGCCGTGCTCTTCTTCAGCAGACGTACGACCGAACACCGCGGACGCAGAGCCCTGCCGCCGTGGCGCTACCGGATCGCGGGGCTGGCCGCCGCCGCACTCGCGCTGTCCTTCATCCAGGCCAACGCGGGCAACGCGGCCGGTGACGCGACCTCACAGGCCGGGCCGAAGGCCGCGGCCGATGTGGTGCGGGTCGCCGAGTTCCTCGCGGAGTGCCCCTACACCCACCGGGCTCCCGACGACCCGATCGTCTTCCCGGGCCTGCCCGGCGCCTCGCACATGCACAGCTTCTTCGGCAACGACACCACCAACGCCCGTTCCGACCTGGCCTCCCTGGAGAAGGGCCGCACCACCTGTGCTCCCACGACCGACCTGTCGTCGTACTGGGTGCCCACGCTGTACGACGGCGACAAGGAGGTGGAGCCCACCGGCACCACGTTCTACTACCTCGGTGAGGGCGTACGGGACGACGTCATCCGTACGATCAAGCCGTTCCCCCGCGGGCTGCGGATCGTCGCGGGCAACGCCGTGGCGGCCGGCCCCGACGACAACACCATCGCGCGCTGGTCCTGTCTCCACCACGGCGAGGTCAATCCGTCCCACGACTTCGTCAACTGCCCGGCGGGCTCGATGATGGAGAGCTACCTCGACTTCCCCCAGTGCTGGAACGGCACGGACCTCGACTCGCCCAACCACAAGAGTCACATGGCCTATCCGGTGGGCGGCGAGTGCCCGTCGACCCACCCGGTCGCGGTGCCCAAGCTGCGGCAGGTCCTGCGCTACCCGGTCAACGGGGACCCGGCGCGCTTCCGGCTGGCCTCGGGGCGCGGCTACACGATGCACGGCGACTTCTTCAACGTCTGGCCCGAGGCCGAGATGGCGCAGCGGGTGCGTGACTGCATCAACGCCATCATCAAGTGCGGCGCCGACGGCACTCCCTGATCGACCGACACTCCCCTGTCCACCGGTGCCTGTCCGGAGCCGTGCGGCCCGGACAGGCACCCTCGCGCAAGGACCACCCGCCGATGCCGGCTCGTCGCACCGCAGCGCTGCTTCTGCTGCTCACCGTCCTGACGTCGTGCGCCTGGGGTGAGGAGCGGCCGGCGGAACCCCGGCCCGCGCCGTCGCCCACGGCGGCCGCCCCCGCCCCCTCCGCGGACCCGACCGATGCCGCCTGGCTCCAGCTGATGATCCCGATGGACAAACAGGCGGTGATCCTGCTGGACCTCGCGGCGGAGAAGGCCACCGACCCCCGGCTGCGGCCCTGGGCGGCACGCCTGCGGACCGCCCAGGGCACCGAACTGGCGGCGCTGCGGGAGCTGCGGGACCGGATGGGGCTGCCGGACACCGATCTGCACAAGGGACACGACATGCCCGGCATGGTGACGGCCGGGGACCTCGAGGACGCCCGTACGGCCGAGGGGGCCGCCTTCGACCGCTTGCTGGTGGCGCAGATCCACGGCCATCTGCGCCAGTCGGAGCAGGTCTCCCGCTCCGAGACGACGGCGGGAAGCCGGGCGGAGGCCACCGCGCGGGCGCGGGCGCTCGTCACCGCACGCGGGGAACAGCTGGCCGATCTGGCGGCGTTGTGCGCGGGCAAGGCCGCTGACGTGCCGGAACCCTTCGCCTGCCCGTCGGATCACCCGGTATAAAGACTGCATGACTGCCGACGTATCGCCGCCCGTACGCCCCGCCACCTTGGAGGACGTGGCCGCGGTGGCGGGCGTCTCCCGGGCGACCGTGTCCCGCGTGATCAACGGCGCGACCACCGTGGACCCGGCACTGCGGCGGGTCGTGGAGGAGGCGGTCGCCACCACGGGGTACGTCCCCAACCGTGCGGCGCGTTCGCTGGTGACCCGCCGGACCGACTCGGTCGCCCTGGTGGTGTCCGAACGTGAACGGCGCCCGGTCTCCGAGCCGTTCATAGGCCGAATGTTCTCCGACCCGCACTTCGGACGCGTGGTGGCCGGGCTGATGGACGTACTGCGTCCCGCCGGCATCCAGATGGTGCTGATGCTCGCCGACGACCAGGCCTCCCGCGATCAGCTGCTGTCGTATCTGCGCCAGGGGCACGTCGACGGGGTGGTGCTGATCTCCTCGCACGCCGACGACCCGCTGCCCGGGCTGATCCATGACACCCGGCTGCCCGCCGTGCTCGCCGGCCGCCCCAAGCGGCCCTCGCCGCTCACCTATGTCGAGGCGGACCAGCGGGCCGGGGCCCAGATGGCGGCCGATCACCTGGCGGCCCTGGGGCGACGGCGCATCGGAACGGTCGCGGGTCCGCAGGACATGCCCGCGGGGCAGGTGCGCCTCACCGGCTTCCTGGACGCGCTGGAGCAGCACGGCGTCGGGGGCGTCGTGACCGCCGAGGGGGACTTCACCCAGTCGGGCGGGGCGTCGGCGATGCGCCAGCTGCTGAAGGAACAGCCGGATCTGGACGCTGTGTTCATCGCCTCGGACCTGATGGCGCTGGGCGCGCTGCCCGTGCTGCTCCGGGCGGGCAAGGACGTGCCCGGGGACGTGGCGGTGGTGGGGTTCGACGACAGCAACGCGGCGGTGGCGTGCGATCCGCCGCTGACGACCGTGCGTCAGCCGGTGGAGGAGATGGCCTCCGAGATGGCCAGGCTCCTCCTCAAGCAGATCGGCACGCCGGGCGATGGCCCTGCACCGTCCGTCGTCTTCCATCCGACCCTCGTGCGCCGCGAGTCCGCCTGACCGTCAGCGGCGCTCACCCGCGTGCACCCGGCACGGCGCCGCCGGGGCCGGGAACATCGGCGCGGGCCGGGACGTCGGCGGGGACGGGGACGTCGGCGCAGGCAGGGACGTCGGCTCCGGCCGGCCCCTCCGGGAACGGTTCGTCCACCCGTACCGCGCCGGTGAAGCCCTCCTGCCGCAGCGGCACCTGGGGTCCGGACAGCTCCCTCAGCCAGCGTGCCAGCACCCGGTGCACGGCTTCCGCCCCCACCGGACCGGCCGGAGGCACCTCCACCGGACCGGCCGGTGACGCCTCGTGCGGGGTGTCCGCCGCCATGGCGTCGAGCGGGTCGGTCAGCGTCCGCGGCCACAGCAGGAACGGCCGCGACTGTTCGCCGCCGAGCCCGCCGTGCGAGCCGATCTGCTCCTCGAAGGCGTGTACGCGGCCGGTCCCGGGGTCGTACATCGAATTGACCATGACGTCCGCGACGTGCGGGAAGCCGTCGGTCCGCCGCACCGCGTCCGCGGCACCGGCCCCGAAGACGGCCATCGGCCCTTCCCCGTCCGTCAGCTCCGCCAGCGGCGTCTCCGCCCCTCCCGGCCCGAGGACCACCGAGCCGTGCTTCTGGCTCCGTACGAGCAGGAAGCCGATCCCGGGGTGGGCGGCGAGCGTGCCGAGCAGGGCGGGGTAGCGCCGGTCGAGCTGTTCGCGCGAGGCCCGCCCCTCGATGTCCGGGAACGACAGCAGCCCGAGGTTCCCGGAGGCCAGCACCACCGGGTCGGAGGCTTTGGCCGGGTGCTCCGCCTCCGACTCCCCGACGACGGGCCTGTGCAGCGCGATGCGCACGGCGTCGCGGGCCTCCGAGGCGCTGCGGGTGCGCTGCGCCCGGCGGGGCACGGGGAGCCCGCAGCCGGCCCGTACGAGGTCCTTGAGCGTGAGGCCGTACCGCCCGGCGAAGGTCTCCCCCGGGCTCTGGCCGTGGTCGGAGAGCAGCACGATCCGGTAGGCGCGCGGGGTGTGGTCGGCGACCTTCAGGATGAGGCCCAGCGAGCGGTCGAGCCGTGTCAGGACCTTCTCCGCGTCCCTGCTGTGCGGCCCGGAGTGGTGGGCGACCTCGTCGTAGGCGACGAGGTCGGCGTAGACCGCGGTGCGTCCCGCGAACATGTCGCCGATCACCGCGGAGACCACCACATCGCGTTCGACGACGGTCGCGAAGGCCCGGATGAAGGGGTACAGCCCGCCGCGCTTGACCCTCGGTGACTCCTTCCGCACCCGGGCCCGGACGGACTGGCCCATCTCACGGCCCACCTCGGCGACGAAGGAGAGGGCCGTGCGGACCGCGTTGGCCGGGTCCGAGAAGTACGCGAAGTAGCCGGCGCGCGAGCGGCGTCCCTTCCCGCGCCGGGCGGCCATCGACAGGACCAGGGCGAGCTGGTCCGCGCCGCCGCTGAAGAGGTTGCCCCGGCTCGCGCCGTCGACGGTGAGGAGGCCGCCGTCATGGGTGCGGGCGATGGCCCTGCGCTGGAGTTCGAGGGCGCTCGCCGGTCTGCTGGAGACCATGACGGTGCCGGTCTCCTTCTCGAACCAGCGGAAGGCCGGGACGTCGTGGTTGCTGCCGTGCAGGATGCCGAGCTGGCTGGCGCCGGTCTGGCTGGACCAGTCCGTGGTCCACGGGGTGAGCCGGTGGCCCGCCTCGTCGGCGAGCAGGCCGGCCACGGTCGGCATGAGGCCGTCGGCCGCCGCCTGTTCGAGTACGTCGTGGCCCACACCGTCGAGCTGGAGGAACACGATCCCGGGCGGGCCGGCGCGGCCCCTGTCCGCGGTCTGCGGCGTCCCGCTGCGTCTGCGGCGCCGGTCGGCGAGGCGGGAGAGTCTTCGCCGGTAGGCGTCGTCGTCTCGGACCGCGAGCGCCGTGGAGGTCGCGGAGGCGACGGCCGACATGACAGCCGCCACGACGACGGCGGTCTCCGGGTTGGCGTCCCCGCGCCCGTCCGGGATGAGCCGCAGGGCGATGAGCAGCAGCGAACCGTTGAGGAAGAAGACGAGGGCGCCCAGCACCAGGGCGGGCACGATGAGCAGTGCCCTGACGAGGACGGGCCACACCAGGGCGGACAGCAGACCGAAGGCGCCCGCGCCCCAGGCCGCGGTGAAGGCGGTCCTGGTGACGGTGTCGCCGTCGTCGGCCTGGAGCTGGAAGTCGGGCAGGATCCCCGCCAGCGCCAGCAGGGTGAGCGTGGAGACGGCCCACACCGAGATCACGCGTATGAGGGTTCCCCCCGCCTTGCGCCATCGCCCGTCGTTCACGCCGTTCCACCTCACGTCCGGGCCCGGTGTCCGTCATGGGCCCGCATCCAGCCTGTCATAGCCTTTTCGGGCTCCTCCCCGGCCCCGGGGTCTCTCCGGGGATCAGCAGCCGTCGTATCCTGCGGTCGGCATGGAGAGCCTGCGGTGGACGCTGGCCTTGGTGCGCGCGGTGTAGAGGGGCTCCTCCAGGCCGGCGAACTCCAGCCGTAGGCCACGGCGCGAGCACTCCGCGGCGAAATCCGGGACCGAGACGACCGCGCGCGCGAGCACCCGGTCGTTGGGCGCCACGAACAGCTCGACCCGCTCGTCCTCGACTCCGGCCCACAGGGCGTGGTGGTCGGGGCGGAGCCCGTAGACACGGAGCTGGCGGGTGACGACGTATCCCTGGTCGGCGGCCCAGCGCGCGCACATGGCGTGCTGGCTGCGGGTGTCGACGAGGAACGGGTCGCCGTCGAGCTCTTCCAGCGGTGTGAGACTGGCGATGGCCGCCACCCGTACGTCTGCGCCGACGTCGCCCATGAACGGATCCCCCCGCACTCGGATGCTGACGACGACCCTACCCCTGCGGTAGCCCTCCGTAGTCGTCCGAAGCCGTTCCGGTACGGGCGTGAAGGAGCACTCCGGCGTGGGAAGGGCGCGGACCGCATACCCTCGTACGGGAACGGTGATGACGGGGGCGCGTACGAGGAGGCAGGGCGGTGGAGGTCACCTGGTGGGGTCATGCCACCTGCACGATCGAGGACACCGGGGTCCGGGTGCTGACCGACCCTCTGTTCGCTCGCCGCTTCGCGCATCTGCGCCGGCGCCGGGGCGAGGTACCGCCGCCGGAGGCCGCGGTCGCCGACGCGGTCCTGATCTCCCACCTGCACTCCGACCATCTGCATCTCCCCTCCCTGGCCCGTCTCGCCCCCGGCAGCCTGCTGATCGTGCCCCGTGGCGCCGTGGGGGCCGTCCCTGGCCTCCGGCTGCTGCGCCGGGCGCGCGGGCTGCGGATCGCCGAGGTCGCCCCGGGGGACGTGGTGCGGGTCGGCGAGGTCCTGGTCCGCGCGGTCCCGGCCCTGCACGACGGTCGCCGGCTGCCGGTGGGCCCGCGCCGGGTGCCCGCTCTCGGATACGTCGTCGAGGGCGAGGCCCGCACCTACTTCGCCGGGGACACCGGGCTCTTCGAGGGCATGGCCGATGCCGTGGGGCCGGTGGACGTGGCGCTGCTCCCGGTCGGCGGCTGGGGGCCCAACCTGGGCCACCACCATCTGGACGCGGCCCGCGCCGCGCAGGTGCTGACGCTGCTGGAGCCGCGGTCCGCGGTGCCGGTGCACTACGGCACGTACTGGCCGATCGGGATGGACGGGGTCAAGCCGCACGAGTTCCATGCGCCGGGGGACGAGTTCGTCCGGCAGGCGGCGCGGGTGGCACCGGAGGTGGCGGTGCACCGGCTGGGGCACGGCGAGCATGTGAGGCCGGAGGCCCGTAGGTGATAGAGGAAGTGCTGGGGCAGCTGCCGACGGAGTCGACGCAGCAGGCCGTCGGCTACCCGACGTTGTTCCTGCTCGTGGCGCTGGGGTCCCTGGTGCCCGTGGTGCCGACGGGGGCGCTGGTGAGTACGGCGGCCGTGGTGACGTTGCACCAGACGTCACCGTTCGCCCTGCTCATCGTGTTCGCCGTGGCATCGGCCGCGGCGTTCCTCGGGGACATCTGCCTGTACTGGCTGGGGCAGCGCGGGGTGCGGTCCAAGAACGGTTCGAAGTGGCTGGAGGCGATCACCAGCAGGGCCGCTCCGGAGCGGCTGGAGCAGGCGCAGCGGAAGCTCGACGAGCACGACACGATGGTGCTGGTGCTGTCCCGGCTGGTACCGGCCGGGCGGATACCGGTGATGCTGGCCTGTCTGCTCGGCGAGATGCCGCTGCGGCAGTTCGCCCGTGGTGATGTGCCCGCGTGTCTGGCCTGGGCGGCGACGTACCAGCTGATCGGGATCCTGGGCGGTTCGCTGTTCCCCGAGCCGTGGGAGGGCGTGCTCGCGGCGGTAGTCCTGACGCTGCTGATCAGCGGGACGCCCGCGCTCTGGCGGCGGGTACGGGCGCGCATGGCCGGCTGAAGCGGTCACCGGTCAGGCTTCCATGACGCGTGAGGCGCCGACCGGCAGGTCCCAGAGGTCGGCGCGCGGGTACCCGGCCCGCTGCCAGGCCGTACGGAGCCGGGTCAGCGGTTCGAGCACGGGTTCGGCGGAGAGCAGGAACGTCGCCCAGTGCATGGGGGCCATCGCCCGGGCCCCGAGGTCCCCGTACGCCTGCACGGCCTCTTCGGGGTCGGTGTGTACGTCCGAGAGCCACCAGCGCGGTTCGTACGCCCCGATCGGCAGGATGGCCAGGTCCAGGCCGGGGTAGCGGCGGCCGATCTCCTTGAACCAGTGGCCGTAGCCGGTGTCCCCCGCGAAGTAGAGCTGTCGTCCCTGCGCGTCGCCGAGGACCCAGCCGCCCCACAGGGACCGGCAGGTGTCCAGGAGGGTGCGCTTGGACCAGTGGTGGGAGGGCACGAAGTCGAAGCGGACGCCGCCAAGCTCCACGGATTCCCACCAGTCGAGCTCGGTGACACAGGTGAAGCGACGGCGCCGGCACCAGCGGCCGAGACCGGCGGGGACGAGCAGCGGGGTGTCCCTGGGGAGCCTGCGGAGGGTGGGGGCGTCCAGATGGTCGTAGTGGTTGTGGCTGATGAGGACCGCGTCGACGGGTGGCAGCGCCTCCCAGGGGACGCCGACGGGGGTGATCCTGGCGGGGGTGCCCAGGATGCGCCGCGACCAGACGGGGTCGGTGAGGACGGTGAGTCCGCCGATGCGGACGATCCAGCTGGCGTGCCCGGCCCAGGTCACGGCCGTGGTGTCCGTGTCCGTGACGGGCAGGGGCTGGGGGGCGTACGGCAGCCGGTGGATGCCCCGGAGCCCCTCGGCGTTGGGGCGCAGCGAGCGCTCCCTGGCCAGACGGGTCATGCCCCTGACACCCGGCAGCGGCGCGGTGAGCCGGTCGGCGAAACTGCGGGGCCAGCTCCGGAGCTCGCCGAGGGGGCGAGGAGCGGCGACGGCGGGGCCTGCGGGCGCGCGGCCGGCTCCGGCGAACGGACGCTCGGTCTGTTCCGTCATCGAGAGGCTCCTGTCATCGGAGTTCATCGAGGGCTGCTGCGAAAATGCTGAGTGCTCGGGCGACATGGGGCAATTTCAAGGGCTCCACCGCAGTGAGGGACTCCGTCTGCTGCTCCGGGGTTGAGCCGAGCAGCGGTCCGGTGCTCAGCCGCACCCGCAGCGCCCCCAGTTCGTCCCCGAAGCGGTGGCCGCCGGGAGCGGGGGCGCCGAGACGTTCCGTCAGGTACTCCTCCAGTTCCATGGAGTCCGTGACCCCCCGGGCCGCCAGCCGGGTGCGCAGCGGTCCGAGATCGGCGTAGAGATGGCGGCCGGCCTGCGGCGGCCTCGCCAGGGCCCCGACGGTGAGTACCGCGCGGTGGGCGGCGGAGGCGACGTGGGCCTGGAGGTGCGCCGCCTGCCGGATCCTCTCCCTGACGGCCTCGGGCTCGCCCAAGGCGTGGGCGGCGGCCCTGGCGACCGGCTCCGCGACGAGGGCGCCGAGCGCGGTGAGGATGTCTAGGACCCTGGCGCGGCGCGCGGCGGCGCGTGCCGTGGCCGGGAACCGTGCGACGGCGACCGGCCAGGCTGACGGGGTGAGGGCTCCGGCCAGGTCGGACAGGACCGTGACGTCGTCGGGGCACATCTCGGCAGGGCTGAGGAGGACGGTGTCCTGGGGCCGGTGCAGGGTGTCGCGCCAGGTCTCGTCGCTGACGATGTGCAGCCCCTCGGAGACGGCGGCCTCGCACGCCTCGCGGACCAGTTCCGGCGGCGCGAGCGTCGCGGTGGGGTCGTCGACGACGGAGATCAGGAGCAGCCGGGGCCTGCCGCCCTCGGCCCGCACCCTGCGCACGGTCTCCAGCAGGGCGTACGGGTCGGGGATGCCGCCGCACTCCGCGGGCGTCGGCACGTGGTAGGCGGGCCGGCCCAGCAGCCGCGCCTGCGGCATCCAGGTGGCGGGGCAGGGCCGGGGCATGAGCACGTCGCCGCGGTGCGCGGCGATCAGCGCGAGCAGGAGGGGCTGGGCGCCCGGGGCCGCGGCGATGCTCCCGGGCCCGCCGTGCAGTCCCCGCCGCTCCCAGTAGGCGCAGGCCGCCTCCCGCAGGATCGTTCCGCCACCGGGCGGCTCGGGGCGGGTCCGTGCGGCCGACGCGGCCAGTACGCCGGCGAGCTCGGGCAGCACGGGGAGGCCTGGGTCGGGGGCGGGCGGCCCGTACCGGACGGGGCCGTGGTCCTCCTGGGGAGTACGGCGCCGCGTCCGCTCGCTCGGGTGCATCCCGGGCCTCCCTCCGCCTGCGTCGCCCTCAGGCCCTTTATACGGAGGTTCCCCGGGGTCCGCCCCCGCACCGGTTCAGGAAGGTGCCGGAAATACGCACCCCGGCCCCCGCCCGCTCATCCGGCGAACGGTGCCCCCGGCAGGCCCTGCCCCGCGTCCGGCAGCACGAGCAGGGAGCCCGACAGCGGATGGGGGGCGTCCAGGCCCGTCCGGGCGGTGGACACGTACAGGTCGCGGAAGCCGGGCCCGCCGAACGCGCACGCCGTGGGGCGCCGGACCGGCAGGTCCACGACCCGGTCCAGCCGGCCGTCGGGGGTGTGCCGGCGGATCGCGGCGCCGTCCCAGAAGGCGACCCAGACGCAGCCGTCGGCGTCCACCGTCAGCCCGTCGGGCCATCCGGAGCCCTGCTCGACGGTGGCGAAGGTGCGCCGGTTCAGGACGTGCTCGCCGTCCACGTCGAAGACGTCGATCCGCCGTGCGGGGGTGTCTATGTAGTACATGAGCCGGCCGTCCGGGCTCCAGCCCGTGCCGTTGCTGACCGTCACGGCGTCCAGGACGCGGCTCACCGTGCCGTCCGGGGCGATCCGGGACAGGGTGCCGCCCCCCTCGGCCTCGTCGTAGCGCATGGTGCCCGCCCAGAGCGCGCCGTCCGGTGCGACGGCCGCGTCGTTGCCCCGCCGGCCGGGGACCGGGTCGTGGACCAGCCAGGAGAAGGCGCCGTCGGCGTCGTACAGCCCCACGCCGTCCCGCAGGACGGCCACGAGGCCGCCGCCGGCCCGGGGTTTGGCCGCACCGACGTGCTGGCCGGTGGCCATGACCGTACGACGGCCGGTCGACGGGTCGTAGGTGTGGACGCGGGCCGAGAGGATGTCGACCCAGATCAGCCGCCCGGTGGCCGGGTCCCAGGTGGGGCCTTCGCCCAGCTCGGCCCGCTCCCGCACGGCCACCTCCAGGGCCGGCCTCATATCTGGGGCCTGTGGTGTCCGAGCCGGCCCGACAGCGCGTCGGCGCCGCCCGCGGCGAGCTGTGCGAGTTCGGCCTCGCGCTCCTCGGTCCAGCGGATCATCGGCACCGAGATCGAGAGCGCGGCGACGACGCGTCCGGACCGGTCCCGGACGGGCGCGGCGACGCAGCTCACATCCGGGTTCGACTCCCGGTGCTCCACCGCGATGCCCCGCTTGCGGACGACGGCGAGCGCGGCCCGCAGTTCCGTGGCGTCGGTGAGGCTGTTGTCGGTCATGGCGATGAGCTCACGTCCGTCGAGGCGGTTGTCGAGCTCCGCCTCCGGGAGCGCGGCGAGCAGCAGCTTGCCGACGGAGGTGCAGTGGGCGGGCAGCTTCCGGCCCGCGGCGGAGACCATGCGGACGGCATGGGTGGAGTCCACCTTGGCGATGTAGATGACCTCCGTGTCCTCCAGGATGGCCACGTGGACGGTCTCGCCGCACGTCTCGGCGACCTCACGGGCCACCTGCTGTCCCTCGGCCGCGAGGTCGAGCTTCTCGGCGTAGCGGCTGCCGAGCTGGTACGTGCGCACGCCCAGCCGGTAGCGGCCCGGCTGCTCCGGGACCGTCACCAGGTAGGAACGCGCGGCAAGCGTGGTGAGCAGTTCGTGCACCGTGGTCCTCGGCAGTTGGAGCTTCCGCGTGACCTCAGGGGCGGAGAGGGTCCCCTCGCCCTGGAGGAAGAGCTCGAGAACATCCAGCGCCCTGGTCACCGCAGGGACGAGTCGTCCCATGATCGCCCGCCAATCTCGTTCGACACTCCGGTCAATGACCGGAATCACGAACGCAGGCTAACGGCAGGGAACTTGTCCGGGCAACGCCCTCGGCGCGACGGAGCGGGCGGGACGGGGGCAATTCACCACATCCATCCGATTCCGCCGGGATTCGGTGGAGCGCGCCGTGCGCGCCTCCTGGTTCACGGCCCGGTCGCAGGGTATTCGCTGTCCCATGTCGACAACGAGCAGTCTCCCTTCTCCCGGACGCTGGCGGGACTGGTTCCACCAGCGCGATCTCGCCGCGTTCCAGCGCGTGGCCGAAAGACACTGGCCCGGCGCCGAGCACGTCCTGCCACGGTTGAGCCGCAGCGCCAATCACGGGCTGCTGTGGTTCGGGGCCGCCGCGGGCATGGCGGCGCTGGGCTCCAGTGCGCGGTCCCGCAGGGCGGCGCTGCGCGGGGTCGCCTCACTGGCGGTCGCCTCGGCCGCGATCAACACCGTGGGCAAGGGAGCGGTGCGCCGGGAGCGCCCGATAGTGGATCTGGTTCCGGTCATCAGGCAGCTGAAGCGGCAGCCGTTCACCACGTCCTTCCCGTCGGGGCACGCGGCCTCCGCTGCGGCCTTCGCGACCGGCGTCACCCTGGAGTCGAAGGGCTGGGGCGCGGTCGTCGCCCCGGTGGCGTTGGCGGTGGCCGCCTCCCGCGTCTACACCGGGGTCCACTACCCGAGCGATGTGGTGGCCGGTGCGGCGCTCGGCATAGGGGCCGCGTTCGCACTGCGCGGCGTCGTGCCGACCCGTGGACAGCTCCCCGCGCCGGGCCGGCCGCCGGCCGAGGCCCCGGCGCTGCCCGCCGGCCAGGACCTGGTGGTGGTCGTCAACCGGGAGTCCGGCTCCGCGACGGCGGCGGCGACCGTGATCCGCGACGCGCTGCCGCTCGCGGAGACGATCGAGTGCGCGCCCGCAGATCTGCCGGGCTGCCTGGAGAAGGCGGCACGGCAGGGCAAGGCCCTGGGGGTCTGCGGGGGCGACGGGACGGTCAACATGGCGGCGGCCGTGGCGGCGACGCACAGCCTGCCGCTCGCCGTGTTCCCCGGCGGCACCCTCAACCACTTCGCGTACGACCTCGGCATCGAGACCGTGCACGACACGGTGACGGCGCTCACCACCGGCGACGCGGTCCGCGTCGACCTGGGCCGCTTCCGGCCGGGACCGCAGGGGCCCGGCGGGGCGCACGGGTACTTCCTCAACGCCTTCAGCCTGGGGGTGTATCCGGAGCTCGTGCGCACCCGGGAGCACTGGTCACCCCGGATCGGCGGCTGGCCCGCAGGTGTGCTCGCGGCCTTCGAGGCACTGCGCGGTTCACGGCCCCTGACCGCGGAACTCCAGGGGAAGCGGCGGCCGTTGTGGCTACTCTTCGTGGGCAACGGACTGTTCCAGCGGGTGGGGCCTGCGCCGGGCCGCCGCCACAACCTCGCGGACGGCCTGCTGGACGTACGCGTGGTGCACGGCGGCCGCACCCCCGGGCTCCGACTGCTGGCCGCGGCGGTCGCGGGACCGCTGAGCCGGTCCCCCGTCCACGCGGCGGTGCGGCGTCGCAGGGTGCGGATCGCCGGGCTCGCGCCGGGGACTCCGTACGCCTACGACGGTGAAGTGGCCCACTCCGGAACGGAGTTGCTGATCGACAAGCTGCCCGAGGCACTGACGGTGTACTGCCCGATGCCGATCTGACGGCGACCACATAATGAGATGCCTATCTCAGAATCCGACATCGCGGCGTACCGTCGTTCTCATCGCCTGCGACTGAGGTCCGAGAGAGGACGTACGGCCATGCCGAAGGAAACCGCTGTCTACACCCACGGCCACCACGAGTCGGTGCTGCGTTCGCACCAGTGGCGGACCGCCGCCAATTCGGCGGCCTACCTGATCGGTGAACTCCGCCCGGGCCAGGCGGTTCTGGACGTGGGCTGCGGGCCGGGCACCATCACCGCGGACATCGCGGAACTGGTGGCGCCCGGCCGGGTGACCGGGGTCGACGCAAGCGGCGACGTCCTGGAGCGCGCGGCGGAGAACGCGGCCGGACGCGGTCTGGAGAACGTGGAGTTCGCCACCGCGGATGTCCACTCCTTGGACTTCCCCGACGACTCCTTCGACGTGGTCCACGCCCATCAGGTGCTCCAGCACGTCAGCGATCCGGTGCGGGCGCTGCGCGAGATGCGCCGGGTCTGCCGGCCGGGCGGCGTCGTCGCGGCCCGCGACAGCGACTACGCGGCCATGACCTGGTACCCGGAGGTGCCCGGGATGCATGAGTGGCAGGAGCTGTACGGCCGGGTGGCCCGGGCCAACGGCGGCGAGCCCGACGCCGGACGCCGGCTGCTGTCCTGGGCGCGGCAGGCGGGCTTCACCGACATCACACCGACCGCCGCGGCCTGGTGCTTCGCGACCCCGGAGAACCGCGCCTGGTGGAGCGGTCTGTGGGCGGACCGCACGACCGCGTCGGTGTACGCCGAGCTGGCCGTGGACGGCGGGCACGCGACCGCCGGACAGCTGACGGCGGTCGCGGAGGCCTGGCACACGTGGGGCGCGGAGCCCGACGCCTGGTTCATGGTGCCCCACGGCGAGGTGCTCTGCCGGGTGTGACCGGGTGTGTTCGGGGGCGGGGCGGGGAACCGATCACATGCGGCGGGGTCGGCAACTACCCTCGTGGGCATGGAGATCCTGGGAACCACGCTGCGTATCTGTGTCGACGACCTGGAGGCCGCGGTGGCCTTCTACGAGGGCCTGACCAGCACTCCGGCACAGCGCTTCGAGCGCGGCGGGGTCTCGGTGGCCGCGATCGGCTGCTTCCTGCTGATGAGTGGCCCCGAGTCGCAGCTGGAGGTGCTGCGCAAGGTGTCCGCGACCATCGCGGTCAAGGACGTCGACGAGGCGCACGCGGCGCTGACGCGGGTGGGCGCGAAGGTCATCGCGGGCCCGGTGCCCACCCCCGCCGGCCGCAACCTCATCGCCCTGCACCCGGACGGCTCGGTCTTCGAGTACGTCGACCGGAACGTGCCGGCCTGACGTGCTCAGCCGGTGGGCTCCTCGGCGAAGGCGTCGACGACCAGGTCGGTGAGCAGTGCGCCGGCCGTGCCGTCGGGGTCCAGGTCAGGGTCGTAGATCGTGACGTTGAGCCCCACGCAGCGCGGTGAGCGGACGAGCGTGCGCAGCAGCGGGGCGAGTTCACCGGGGAACAGGCCGCCCTCGTCCGGGCTGTCGACGGCGGGCATCACGCTCGGGTCGAGCGCATCGGCGTCGAGATGGACCCAGAAGCCGTCGAGTTCGGGGACCTCCAGGGACTGCACCACGGCGCGGGCGAGGACGGCAGGACCCCACTCCCTGATCTCCCCCACCGTCGCGTTGGAGATCTTCAGCGCGGCCATCTCGGCGCGGTCCTCGTCCTGGTCACGCATGCCGAAGAGCCGGATGTCCTCGTCCCTCAGATAAGGCCCCAGCCCTTCCAGATCGGTGAGATCCGCCTGCCCGCGGCCGGTGGAGAGGGCCAGCTCCTCGCCGCCCGCCGCGCCGATCCGGTCGCTGTTGCCCGGGTGCCGGAAGTCCGCCGATCCGTCGATCGCGGCGAGTCCGTACCGGCCGATCCGGCGCAGTGCGAGGGTGGCGCCGAGCTGGATGGAGCAGTCGCCGCCGAGGACGACCGGGAATTCGCCGGCCCTGACGTGTCCCTCGATCCGGTCGGCGAGGGTGCGGGTGTAGCGGGCGATGGCCGCGGCGTTGAAGATCCCGTCGCCCTCCTGCCAGTCGCCGCGGTCGTAGCGGGGCGGTACGACGACACCGCCCTCCAGCGCTCCGAGCCGCTGCACGATGCGCTGCTCGCGGAGCACGCCGGCCAGCTTGTAGCAGCCCGGTACGGTGCCGGGGGCGGGGGGCCGCAGCCCGAGATTCGAGGGGGCGTCGAGGACCACACGTGTGCGCATGCGGCCCATCTTCGCCGCCCCGGAGGCCGGTTGTCTCCGTCATGCGCCGAAGACGGCTGCCGCAGTGAGGGGTTACGGCCTGAGCAGGGTCTTCACCATGCCGTCCGCCTTCTCCTGGAAGGTCTCGTACGCCTTCGGCCCGTCGGCCAGCGGCAGATGGTGGGTGGCGAAGCCGTCCACACCGAGCGGATCGTCGTCGACGAGCAGCGGCAGGATGTCCGGCACCCAGTTCCTGACGTTGGCCTGCCCCATCCGCAGCTGTAGCTGCTTGTCGAACATCTTGAGCAGGGGCAGCGGGTCCACCGCGCCGCCGTAGACGCCGGAGACGGACACGGTGCCTCCCCGGCGCACCAGGTCGATCGCGGCGAGCAGCGCGCCGAGACGGTCGATGCCCGCACGCTCCATGAGCACGCGCGCCGCGGGGTCGGGCAGCAGGCCGACGGCCCACTGTCCCGCCCTGGCCACGGGCGCTCCGTGCGCCTCCATGCCGACGGCGTCGATGACCGCGTCGGTGCCGCGGCCGTCGGTGAGGTCGCGTACGGCGTTCCCCAGGTTCTTGCCGTACTCCCGCAGGTCCAGCGTCTTCACGCCCCGTGCGGAGGCCCGGTACAGGCGGTCGGAGACCAGGTCCACGCCGATGACCTGACCGGCTCCGCGGTGCAGGGCGATCCGTGCCGCCATGTCGCCGATCGGCCCGAGCCCCAGGACGGTGAGGCTGCCGCCGGGTGGGACGGCGGCGTACTCCACGGCCTGCCAGGCGGTCGGCAGGACGTCCGACAGATAGACGAACCGGTCGTCGGGCGGGCCGTCGGGGACCTTGACCGGCAGGGTGTTGCCGAAGGGGACCCGCAGCAGCTCGGCCTGCCCGCCGGGCACCTGCCCGTACAGCTTGGTGTAGCCGAACAGGGCGGCGCCGCTCCCGAACTCCCGGACCTGTGTGGTCTCGCACTGCGACTGGAGTCCCTGGTCGCACATGAAGCAGTCGCCGCAGGAGACGTTGAACGGGACCACCACGCGGTCCCCTCGCTTGACGGCGGTCACGTCGCGGCCGGTCTCCTCCACCACGCCCATCGGCTCGTGCCCGAGGATGTCACCCGGTTCGAGGTAGGGGCCGAGCACCTCGTACAGGTGCAGGTCCGATCCGCAGATTCCGCTGGAGGTGATCCGGACGATGATGTCCGTCGGATCCTTGATCACCGGGTCGGGGACCGTCTCCACTCGGACATCCCGCCGCCCTTGCCAGGTCAGTGCGCGCATGTGCCTCTCCTCACTCGTCCGAGTGGGTTCGACTGCAGGTTGCCCATCCGTTCTACCGCCCGCCCGCGTGTGCCGTGAACAGGAACTCCGCGCGGAGCACCGGGCTCCCGGGTCATGGGGGCGCGACGGCCCGCCGATCGGACGGACCGGCCCGGTTGGGCCGTTCGGGTGACGCCCCGGCGGCCTGCCCACGGGCTCGCCGTACGCGTGGCGGCTCGGGGCGTCACGCGTAGCATGGCTGGTGACTCCGCCGCCGTACCCACCCGCCCGCCGCCCGTGTGTGGAGGCGTCCATGGCCATTCGCCACCAGCTGATCCATCACCCGCCCTCGGCTCTGTGGTCGGTGCTGGAGCAACCGGAGCAGTACGGGAAATGGGTGGTGGGAACACATGACTCCCGCCTCCTGGAGGGGCGGTGGCCCGAGGTCGGCTCCTCCATCGAGTACACCCTGCGCCTGGGGCCCAAGGACTTCCGTGGCCGTACGACCGTGCGCCGTCTGGAACGGCCGAGGGCCCTCGAACTGGAGGTGTACAGCGGCTTCCTGGGCACCGCACGCATCGCGTTCGACATCCGCCCCTGGGGTGACGAGACGCTGGTGCTGATCGACGAGCACCCGCTGCAGGGGCTCGGCGGCACCTTGCACAACGTCGCCCTGGAGGCGGTGCTGCAGCTCAGGCACCGCACCATGCTGGGGCGGCTGGCGGCGGTCGTGGACGCGGAGGCCGGCGGCAGGGGCGCACCGTCGCGGCGGTAGTCATCCCCGGGTCCTGGCCACGCACTCGGTGACCACGGTACGGAGACTGTCCGAGCCCGCGAGCAGCTCCCGCTGGGTCCGGGCCCCGGTCCCCCGCCTCAGCACGGCGCGCAGCGCCTTCTCCGCCGGGGCGAGGTCCCCGCTGTCCTCCAGTGCGTCGCCCACGTGGGTGAGCAGGGCGCGGACGACGTCCTCGGCGGGCTCGGGGTTCAGGGTGAGCGGATGGAGCAGCCGGCCCGCCACGCCCGCGCGGGCGGCCTGCCAGGCGGCCGTGCGCAGCACGCTCACGGGCACCGGGTCCGGCGGTCCGCCGGCCCGCCAGGCGCGTGCGGCCGTCTCGACGAGACCGCGCGCGAGCGTGGCGAGCAGCACGGGGTCCGCCGGATCCAGGCACACGTCCGCGACCCTGAACTCCACGGTGGGGTAGCGGTGCGAGAGCCGTGCGTCGAAGTAGATCATTCCCTCGTCGCGCAGGACCCCTGTGCCGATCAGCGTCCGTACCTGCTCGTGGTAGCGGTCCGCGGAGCCGAACAGTTCCACCGGGCCCGCCGACGGCCAGCGGCCCCACACCCTGCTGCGGTAGCTGTCGTACGAGGTGTCCCGTCCCTGCCAGAAGGGGGAGTTCGCGCTCAGCGCGAGCAGGACCGGGAGCCAGGGCCGCACCCGGTCCAGCACGGCGACGCCCTCCTCGTCCGAGTCCACCGATACGTGCACATGGCAGCCGCAGGTCAGCTGCTCCTGTGCGGTCAGACCGAAGCGCTCCCCCAGCCAGCGGTACCGTTCGCTCTCTCCGATGGAGGGGCTGACCGGCAGCGGTGAGGTCGCCAGGGCCGCGACGGCCGCGCCCGCCTCGGCCGCACTGCGGGCCGCCTCCGCGCGCCATCGGCGGATCTCCTCCGCCAGGTCCGCCATCACGCCGCGCGGCTCGGTGGCGAACTCGACCTGCTGGTCGTGCAGTTCGGACTCGAATACGGAGTCTCCCTCGGCGCGGCGTTCCGCGAGGGCCAGCACCGCTGTAGACAGCGCCCGGGGCTCCCCGCTCTCCGCGTCGACGAGCAAGAGCTCTTCCTCGACACCGACGGTCCGCACGCTCCCCGCCCCGTTACTTGGGGGCGCGCCTGCGGAACAGATAGGCGCCACAGAGCAGACCCGCCAGGAAGACCCCCAGCAGCGCCGCCCAGAGCGGCATCGTCACCTTGGGGATGATCACCCGGATCGTGACCTCGTCGGTGTTCACACAGATGAAGACGATCGCCAGCACCGCCAGTAGGGTGACGGCGATCCGGGCGGGTGTGAAGGCGCTCGTGCCGCTGGATACGTCCTTGGGGCTCATGAGCGGCCCTTTCGCTGGTCCTGGTGGAGGGCCGGGAACGGCGGTCCCCGGACCCCAGGATCTCTCGGTCCCGGGTCCGGGGAGGTGTGGAGCAGGGCCGTACGGGTGACGGTCAGCCGATCACAGGGAGCTCCAGGACGCCGGTGTCCTGCGGGGCGCTGACCACGGTGACCGGCTTGACGCCGCGGTTGCCGAAGTACGCCGTGTCGCTCGCGGCGATCACGAACCGCAGTCGGTGCCCGGCCTCGTACCGGTGCACGATGCCCGGCAGCTCGACGGTGAAGGGGCGGGTGACATCGGGGACGCGCACCGGGGCGACCAGGCGGTTCACCAGCTTCTGGGTCCCGTCGGGCGCCACGTCGTACACCTTCGCGAACAGGGCCAGCTTGTCCGCGGCGTCACCGCTGTTCTGGACCCGTTCCGTCTTCGGGGAGACGACCTTCAGGGTGGCCTTCGGTGCGCCGACGACGTCGACCGGCGCGGTCAGCGGGGCGCTGGTCCAGCCGAGGTAGGTGCCCTTGGTGTCGTACGGCTTCGGGTCGGGCAGCCCGATGAGTCCGGCGAGGGAGCTCTCGGAGTGGCTGCTCGGCAGGAGCCAGTTGGTGTACTGACGGCTGCCGCGGGTGACCTTCGAGCGGCTGTCCACCAGGGCGCCGTCGCCGGAGAGGTACATGGTGCGGGAGAGGGCGGGCACGGCGGCCGCGGTGCCGTAACCGCTGGCCCAGTCCCGGTAGTAGGCGAACTCGGGGCCGGTCGCGGTGCTCTCGTCGTGGTGGAGGTAGCGGTCGAACCAGGCGAGGATGCGCTGTCCGACGTAGCTGGTCTCCAGATCGCCCGTGGACAGGTCGAGTTCACCGGGCACCTGGCCGCCGCTGTGGCCCCAGGCCTGCCAGATCATCTTCGTCGTGGTGCCCTGGGCCTCCAGCGCCCGGTAGGTGGCGGTGGCCTCGTTGAGGTTGAACAGGCTGTCGGCCTGGCCCTGGACGAGCAGCGTGGGCGCGGTGACGCCGGACAGGTAGGAGGCCGGTGAGACGCTCCGCGCGTACGTCAGCATCTGCTGGGTCGCGGCGGCCGGGTAGCGGCCGGAGTTCAGCAGGCGGATGGTGTCGCACGCCTGCGCGGCGAAGTGCAGGCAGCGGAGGCTGCCGAAGCGCGAGGGGTCGAGGCTCGGTACCAGCAGGGGCTGGGCCTCGCCCATCAGGTAGAAGCCGTTGGTCCACTGCCACTTGAAGACACCGGGCGTGTCGGACGAGACGCCGGCGGCTGCTCCGGCGGCGTTGGGGGCGAGCGAGTACGCCAGGTCGTTCCAGGTGATCAGCGGAACGAGCGCGTCCACCCGGTGGTCGGTGGATGCGGTCGCCAGCTGGATGGCTCCGCCGTACGAGCCGCCGATCATGCCGACCACCGGGTCGCCCGGTGCGTCGGTGGTGACGTAGTCGGCCTCGGTGCCGTCGTCGGCCGCGCGTGTCCCGGCGAGGAAGTCGACGAGCCCGGAGGCCGCCTTGCCGTCGATCGCGGGGTCGTCGAGCGTGATGAGGCAGCCGGACTTGCCGAAGCCCAGGCCCGAGTAGACGAGTCCGACGTAGCCGCGCTCGGCGAAGGCCTTCCCGATGACATCGGTGGAGCCGTCGGACTTGCTGCCGCCGAAGCCGTTGGTGGCGAGGACGGCCGGGGCCGGGTGCTGTGCGTCGACACCGGCCGGCCGGTACAGATCGGCGTCGACCGTGCAGGACCGGTCGCCGGCCCGCACGGTGAACTCCAGTGCGGTGACGGTGTACCGGTCGGCGGCCGACGCCGGAGGGGCACCGGTCAGAGCGAGCGGGGCGAGCAGCGCCGCCCCGGCGAGCAAGGTGAGCGGACGGCGGAATCTGGGCACAGCACGCGACACATGGACCTCCACACCGAGGACTCATTACCGACCGGTAAGTACCGGGCCCGCCCCATGCTGTGACACAGCTCATACCGATGTCAACGTACGGGAACGGAGTTTCACGGCGGCGCGCGACCGCGCCCTGCCGTGAAGGACCGTCAGACCAGCGCCGGGACCTGGGAGGTGAGCGTGCACCGGCCGCCGTCGGCCGGAGCGTCCAGCACCGCCGGCACGCCGAGCGGAACCGTCAGGGCCGTGGGGCCGTGGCCGAAGCCCAGCTCCTCGACCACCGGGACCCCGAGACCTCCGAGCCGGTCGGCGAGCACGGCCCGCACCCCTTCGTAGGGTCCGCAGGCCTCCCAGGAGCCGCACACCACCCCGGATATCCCGTCGAGGGCGCCGATGCGCAGCAGCCGGGTGAGTACGCCGTCGAGCCGGTACGGCTCCTCCCCGGTGTCCTCGATCACCAGCAGCCCGCCCCGGACCGAGGTCCGGGCCCGCGGGGTGCCCGCGTCGGCGGCGAGGAGACTCGCGCAGCCGCCGTAGGTGATCCCCCGGGCCGTGCCGGGGACCAGCGCGGCCGCCGCTTCCAGCCCGAGGGTCCGCACCGACTCCGGCTCGAACAGGGTGGACCGCAGGGCCTGCCGGGTGGCCTCGTCCTTCAGGAAGACCTCGGTGGCGACCATCGGGCCGTGCAGCGTGGAGAACCCTGCCCGCAGGGCGAAGGCCTCGTGCAGCACGGTGATGTCGCTGTAGCCGACGAACACCTTGGGCCCGGCCGCCCGGATCGCGGGCCAGTCGAGGAGATCGACCATGCGGTGGGCGCCGTACCCTCCCCTGGCGCACAGCACGGCATCCACGGACGGGTCGCACCAGGCCTCCTGGAGATCCCGGGCGCGGTGCTCGTCCGTGCCCGCGAGGTGGTCCAGTTCCGGATGCGTGTCGAGCACGTGGGGGGCGACGACGGGGTCGAGGTCCCAGCCGCGCAGCAGGTCGAGGCCGCGCTCCAGCCGGTCGGCGGGCACCGGTCCGCTGGGGGCGACGACCGCGACCCTGGCGCCGGGCCGCAGCCGGGCCGGGCGGGCGAGTGGTTCCAGGGTCACTTCTTCAGCTCCAGCCGCGGCACGTCGGGACGGTCGATGCCGAACGTCTGTGCGTACAGGGAGAGTTCGGCCTCCAGCGCGCGCCGCACGGTGTCGGCACGCCGGAAGCCGTGGCCCTCCCCCTCGAACGTGAGGTAGGCGTGCGGGATCCCGCGCCCCTCGGTGGCTTCGAGGAACCGCTCGCACTGGACGGGCGGGCAGATCGGGTCGTCGAGCCCCTGGAGCAGCACGAACGGGGCGGTGAGCCCGTCCGTGTGGTGGACGGGCGAGCGCTCCCGGTAGCGTTCGGGCACCTCGGCGTACGGGCCCACGAGCGATTCCAGGTACTGCGACTCGAAGTCGTGGGTCTCGCCGGTCGCCCAGCCCTCCAGGTCGAGGATCGGGTAGCTGATCGCTCCGCAGGCGTACACGTCAGTCTGCGTGAGGGAGGCGGCGGTGGTCCAGCCACCGGCGCTGCCGCCCCGGATCGCCAGCCGGTCCCGGTCGGCCGAGCCCTCCTCGGCCAGCCCCAGGGCGACGGCGGCGCAGTCCTCCACGTCGACGACGCCCCACTGTTCGCGGAGCCGTTCACGGTAGGCGCGGCCGTAGCCGGTCGAGCCGCCGTAGTTCACCTCCGCGACGCCGATGCCCCGGGAGGTGAAGTAGGCGATCTCCAGGTCGAGTACGAGCGGGGCGCGGCCGGTGGGGCCGCCGTGCGCCCAGATGACGTAGGGCGGCAGCTCACCGTCGGGACCGGTGCGGTCGGGGTGGCGCGGCGGGTACACATGGGCGTGGATCTCGCGGCCCGCCGGTCCGGTGAAGGTGCGGATCTGCGGTTCGGGGTGGTAGGCGGGGTCGACCGCGTCCTGGTGCGGGACGCCGATCGTCCGGGTGTGCCCCGTGGCGGTGTCCAGCTCCACCACCTCGTACGACGTGTGGGGGCTCGCCGCGATACCGATGACCCGGGTGTCCTGCACGGTGAGCGTCTCCGCCCACGCGGTCCAGGGGCCCACGGCGTCGAAGAGTTCACCGGTCTCGGGGTCGAGCACGCCGAGCGCGGTGGTGCCCCGGCCGTGGATGACGGCGATCAGCCCGTTGTCCAGGAGCTGGAACCAGCGCAGGCCGATCTTCCACAGCGGCCCGCCGAACTCCTCGCTCCGCCCGGCACAGAGGCGGCTGCTGGGCACGACCGCACCGGCGACGGCGTCGGGCCTGAGCCGCTGGAGCTCCCACCAGCCTCCGACGTCCGAGACGAAGACCAGCGATCCGTCCCGGTCCCACTCCACCTGGACGACCGACTCGTCGATGTCACCGACCAGGGGCCGGATCCCGGTGAATTCGCCGTCCGCCGTGACCTCGGCCATCTTCACGACGGTGCCGTCCCACGGCATCCGCGGATGGTCCCAGGCGATCCAGGCGGCCCTCAGGCCGTCGTGCGAGAGCCTTGGCCCGGTGACGAACCGGTCCCCGTCGTCGGTGAGTTCGCGTACGGCGCCGCGGTCGTCGGCGGCCGATCCGTCCAGCGGTACGGCCGCGATCACGCGCCGCACATCGGTGGGCGACTCGCCGGTGAACTCCTCCATCACGCACCACACTTCACCGTGTCCGAGGTGCAACTGGGGGTCCACCCAGCGCAGTCCACCGCCGAGGCCCGACACCGGGGTGAGCGGCCACGGTTCGTCGGGCCCGTCCGGCGCGTAGGCGTACAGACGCTGGTCGGGGAAGTGGACGAAGACGACCAGGGGTCCGCCCTCCGCACGTGCCGCACCGGCCCATGGCACCCCGCCGTACTCGATGACGCGGCTGCGGGGGTTCCACGGTTCGGGAAGCACCGACCGGGTCGATCCGTCGGCCCTCCGGCGCAGGAGGGCACGGCGTCCGCCCTCGGCCGGGCGCGGTTCCGTCCACCACACCTCGTCGCCGACGGTGCCGACGTACTCCGGCCGGCCGTCGTGCGACGCGGTCAGCGCCGCGTCGATCGGTGACGGCCAGGTGCCGTACGCCGCTGTGGACGCCATGGTCGGTTCCCCCTCTTCGGTCGGGCGGTCGGGTGTCAGGCGGTGCGCAGGAAGTGGTCCAGGACCCGGACGCCGAAGTGCAGGGCGTCGACGGGGACCCGCTCGTCGACGCCGTGGAACAGCGCCTGGTAGTCGAAACCGACGGGCAGCTTCAGCGGGGAGTAGCCGTACCCGGTGATGCCGAGGCGCGAGAACTGCTTGGCGTCGGTGCCGCCCGACATGCAGTACGGGACGACGTGGGCGTCCGGGTCGAACAGCTCGATGGCCGCGCGCATCTTCGCGTACGTCGGTGAGTCGACCGGGGCTTCGAGGGCGATTTCGCGGTGGTCGAACTCCCAGTCGACGCCGGGGCCGGTCAGCCGGTCCATCGTCTCGCGGAACTCGTCCTCGCCGCCGGGCACCATGCGTCCGTCGATCCGGGCGGTGGCGTGGCCCGGGATCACGTTGACCTTGTAACCCGCCTCCAGCATCGTCGGGTTGGTGCTGTTGCGCACGGTCGGCTCGATCAGCGCGGCTGCCGGGCCCAGCTTGCCGAGCAGCTCGTCCACGTCGAATCCGGGGGCGTCGGGGTCGACGCGGATGTGGTGGAGTGCGGCGATCTCGACGAGCGCGGCGCGGACGGTCGGGGTCAGCCGTACCGGCCACCGGTGCTCGCCGATCCGGGCGACGGCGGCGGCCAGCCTGCTGACGGCGTTGGCCCTGTTGACCTTGGATCCGTGGCCGGCCTTGCCCTCGGCGGTCAGCTTCAGCCAGCCCGTCCCGCGCTCCCCCGCCGCGATGGGGTAGAGCGACATGCCGGGCCCGGCGTGGAAGGTGAAGGCCCCGGACTCGCTGACGCCCTCCGTGCAGCCCTCGAAGAGCTCGGGGTGCCGGTCGGCGAGGAAACCGGCGCCGTCCCGCGCGCTGGCCTCCTCGTCCGCGGTGTAGGCGATGACGATGTCACGGCGCGGGCGCACACCCGCGCGCGCCCAGGCCCGCACCACGGCGAGGACCATCGCGTCCATGTTCTTCATGTCGATGGCCCCGCGCCCCCAGACGACGCCGTCGCGCACCTCCCCGGAGAAGGGGTGCACGCTCCAGTCGGCGGCCTCGGCGGGCACCACGTCGAGGTGACCGTGCACGAGGAGGGCGTCGGCCGACGGGTCGGTGCCCTCGATCCGGGCGACCACGTTCGTCCGTCCCGGTGTGCGCTCCAGGAGGGCCGGTTCGAGCCCGGCGTCGGCCAGCCGCTCGGCGACGTACTCGGCGGCCGGGCGCTCCCGGCAGCTGCCGTCGCCGCGGTTGGTGGTGTCGATCCGGATCAGTTCGGAGGTGAACGTCACCGACTCCTCGAGCGCGCGCTCGTCGACCGCTCCGGTGGGGTTGCCCGCCTCAGCCATACTGCTCCTCCACAGCGGCCGACACGATCGTCGTCACCGCCTTGAATGTGCGAATGCCTTCGTACATCGTCCCGCTGGTATAGACGACGCGCCGCTCGCCGCTGGGCGCCACGCCGGGGACCACGGTCGCGGCGGCCGCGAGGTGGTCCGCGTCGAACTCCAGCTCCACCGTGCAGGAGCCGATCGTCACGGGTGTGTGGCGCACGGCGAGCGCCGTCGCGCCCGCGGCGGCCGCCCTGATGTCGGCGGCGGTACGGGCCGGGGTCCGGCACACGGCGGCGTAGCGCGAGACGTGGTCCTTCACCGCCACCGTACGTGCCCCGGGGGCGTAGCCCTTCGCGTCCTCACAGGTCAGGTCGTCGCCGGTGACCAGGATGACGGGAACTCCGTACTCCGCCGCGACATGGGCGTTGAGCAGGCCCTCACTGGCGCGGACCCCGTTCAGCCAGACGCCGGTGATGGAGTTGGCGAGGTAGGTGTGGGCGAGCACGCCCTCCGTGCCGGCGCCCGTGTGGTAGCCGATGAACGCGACAGCGTCGACGTCGCCGTGCTGGATGCCCTCGACCATGGAGAGGGACTTGTGCTTGCCGGTGAGCATCTGGACGCGCTCGTCGAGCCGCTCCAGGAGCAGGTTGCGCATGGTCCAGTGGGCCTCGTTGACGAGGACCTCGTCGGCGCCTCCGTCGTAGAAGCCGAGAGCCGCGGCGTTCACGTCGGAGGTGAAGAACGCGCGGCACCGCTCCCACTGCGGGGTGCCGGGCAGCACATCGGCCGGCCAGGTCACCCCGGTGGCGCCCTCCATGTCGGCGCTGACGAGGATCTTCACGTTCACCGCTCCCTTTCGCGCAGGTCAACCGGTCGGGCCGGCTCCGCGGCATACCTGCCCGGCAACGGCCCCCGCCACTCTCGGACAGATCTTGGACGCTGTCCAGCACTGTCCCCGCCCGTCAGCCTCTGCGGCGGGCGTTGAGCCGGGCGGCCTGGCGAGTCAGATGGTCGCGCTCGGCGAGGTCGGGCGCCTTGTGGGCCGCCTCGGCGTACAGCCGTGCGGCCCCGGCCAGGTCGCCGTCGCGCTCGTGGAGATACGCCGCCACCGCCGCGTGCCGGGGCAGTGCGGTGTCCAGTTCCGCGAGCGCGGCAAGCCCGGCGCGCGGTCCGTCGGCCTGGCCGACGGCGACCGCCCGGTTGAGCCGGACGACGGGGCTGTCGGTCAGGCGGGCGAGCTCGTCGTACCACTCGACGATCTGCACCCAGTCGGTCTCCTCGGCGGTGGGCGCGTCGGCGTGGAGGGCGGCGATGGCGGCCTGGGCCTGGAACTCGCCCAGCCGGTCGCGGGCGAGGGCCGCCTGGAGGATCCCGACGCCCTCCGCGATCGACCGGGTGTCCCACCGGCCGCGGTCCTGCTCGGCGAGCGGCACCAGGCTGCCGTCGGAAGCGGTACGGGCAGCACGCCTGGCGTGGTGGAGCAGCATGAGGGCGAGCAGCCCGGCCACCTCGGGGTGGTCGATGCGGGCGGCGAGCTGCCGGGTCAGGCGGATGGACTCGGCGGCGAGGTCGACATCGCCGGAGTAGCCCTCGTTGAAGACGAGGTAGAGGACGCGCAGCACGGTGGCGACGTCGCCGGGCCGGTCCAGGCGCACACCGGAGACGGTGCGCTTGGCCCGGCTGATGCGCTGCGCCATGGTCGCCTCGGGCACCAGGTAGGCCTCGGCGATCTGGCGGGTGGTCAGCCCGCCGACGGCGCGCAGCGTGAGCGCGACCGCCGATGCCGGGGTCAGCGACGGGTGGGCGCACAGGAAGTACAGCTGGAGCGTGTCGTCCACCCCGGTCGCGGGCCCGGGCGCCGGTTCCTCCTCGACGCGGTCCTCCCGTCGGCGGCGGGCGGTGTCGGCGCGCGTCGCGTCGAGGAACTTGCGCCAGGCCACGGTGACCAGCCAGCCCTTGGCGTCCCGCGGCCGGTCGGCGGGCCAGACGCGGAGCGCCTCGACCAGCGCGTCCTGCACGGCGTCCTCGGCCGCCGCGAAGTCGGCTCCGCGGCGGACGAGGACGGTGAGCACGCCCGGTGTGAGGCTCCTGAGCAGGGCCTCGTCCATCGGTGAGGTCACTCCGTGATGGTGGGCGGCGCGGTCAGGAACGGGCGCACCTCCAGCCACTCGTGGATCGGCCTGCCGCCGGCCCCGGGGGCGGCCGACAGTTCGCCGGCCAGCTCGACGGCGCGCTCGTGACCGTCGACATCGATGATCATCCAGCCGGCGATGAGGTCCTTGGTCTCGGCGAACGGTCCGTCGGTGACCGGCGGGCGCCCCTCGCCGTCGTAGCGGACCCACTCTCCCTCGGGGGCGAGCGCCTGACCGCTGACGAACTCGCCCGTCTTCTCCAGGCGGGCCGCGAAGTCGTTCATGTACCGCATGTGGTCCGAGATCTCCTCCGGCGTCCACCGGTCCATGGGCACGTCGTTCACCGAAGCCGGGGCGCCACGGTAGTGCTTGAGAAGCAGGTACTTGGCCATCGTGGTTCTCCTCGCTGCTGCGACCCCTTGTGGTCGCGCTCACTACGGGGACGGAGCCGGCCTCGGGTTCTCGACATCGCCGTCCCGGTTTTTTTTCGGCTCGCGTGGAGGAGCCTAGGTGAGCCGCCTCGCGGTGTCCGGTTCCACCGCGTGGCGCGGGCGGTTCCCTCCTCGGTGGCCGCGCCGGTCAGCCCCGGACCACGCCCTTGACGAGCTCGTCGATCCGGGCGAGCTCCTCGTCGGCGAACTCCAGGTTGCCGACCGTCGCCACACTGTTCTCCAGCTGGGTGACGCTGCTCGCGCCGACGACGGCGGAGGTGACCCGGCCGCCGCGCAGCACCCAGGCGAGCGCCAGCTGGGCGAGGGACTGGCCGCGCTCGCGGGCCAGTTCGTTCAGTGCGCGCAGCCGGCCCACCAGGTCGGGGGTGACGGCCTCGGCCGACAGGAAGGGGCTGCTCCCGGCCGCGCGCGATCCCTCCGGGATGCCGTTCAGATAGCGGTCGGAGAGGATGCCCTGCTCCAGCGGGGAGTACGCGATGGAGCCGGTGCCGAGCTCGTCCAGGGCGTCCAGCAGGCCGTCCTCGACCCAGCGGTCGAGCATGGAGTAGCGCGGCTGGTGGATGAGGAGGGGGGTGCCCAGCTCGTTCAGGATGCGCGCGGCCTCGCGGGTCTGTTCGGCGGAGTAGTTGGAGACGCCGGCGTAGAGCGCCTTGCCCTGGCGGACCGCGGTGTCGAGGGCCCCCATCGTCTCCTCGAGCGGGGTGTCGGGGTCGAAGCGGTGCGAGTAGAAGATGTCGACGTAGTCGAGGCCGAGCCGGGTCAGGCTCTGGTCCAGCGAGGAGCGCAGGCTCTTGCGGGAGCCCCACTCCCCGTACGGCCCCTCCCACATGTGGTAGCCGGCCTTGGTGGAGATGACGATCTCGTCCCGGAGCCCGGCGAAGTCCGTCTTCAGCGCGCGGCCCATGGCGGTCTCGGCGGAGCCGGGCGGCGGGCCGTAGTTGTTGGCGAGGTCGAAGTGGGTGATCCCGAGGTCGAAGGCCCTGCGCAGGATCTCGCCCTGGCTCTCGGGGGTCCGGTCGCCTCCGAAGTTGTGCCAGAGCCCGAGCGACAGCGCGGGGAGCAGCAGACCGCTGCTTCCGGTGCGCCGGTAGGGCATGGCGGTGTAGCGGTCGGCGGACGGAAGGTACATACGGGCACTCCACGGGGCACGGCGTAGCGCGCCAGGTCTGGTGCGCGTCCTCAAGACTGGCGGAGATCGATCCAGCGGTCCAACAGGAGATTCCGCTGGGATTCATCGGTTAAATTGCTCAATCATGGAATTGCGTCAGCTGGAGCACTTCGTCGCGGTCGCCGAGGAGCAGCACTTCACCCGGGCGGCCGAGCGGCTGGCCGTGTCCCAGTCCGGGCTGTCCGCGTCCGTCCGGGCGCTGGAGCACGAGCTGAGGACGCCGCTGTTCAGCCGTACGACCCGCACGGTCCGGCTCACCGAGGCGGGGGCGGCCCTGCTGGTGGAGGCGGAGCGCACGCTGGCGGGCGCCAGGGCGGCGCGGGACGCGGTCGACGCCGTACGGGGGCTGCTGCGGGGGACGCTGACGCTGGGGGTGGAGCAGTGCGTGGCCGGGGTCAGCACGGCGCGGCTGCTCGCGGCCTTCCACCGGGAGCACCCGCACATGGAGATCAGGCTCCGGCAGGAGGGCACGTCCAGCCTCCTGGAGGGCGTGGCGGGCGGCCGGCTGGACCTCGCGTTCGCCGCGACGGTGAGCCCGCCGGAATGGCGGGGCGAGCTGGTGCCGCTGGCGCGGGAGCCCATGGTCGTCCTGTGCGCCCCCGGGCACCGGCTCGCGCAGGAGGGCGCACGGCCGGCGTGGGGTGAGCTGCGCGGTGAGTCGTTCATCGACTTCCACCCGGACTGGGGGCCCAGGCGCGCGGCGGACGAGGCGTTCACCGCGGCGGGGGCCCGGCGCACGGTGGCGCTGGAGGTCAACGACGTGCACAGCCTGCTGGAGCTGGTGCACGAGGGCCTCGGGATCGCGGTCGTACCGCACCACTTCTCCCGTAAGCCCGAGGCGCGGGGCCTGGTCGCGGTGGAGCCGGCCGGTGCGCACCGGCCGGTGTACGAGAGCGTCGTGGTGCTCCCGCCGGCCCAGGCCATGAGCCCGGGGGCGAAGGCGCTGATGGCGCTGGTCCGGGAGGCCCCGGTGCGCTGAGCAGCCGGCTCTCAGCCGCTCAGCGCCTCGGCGAACGCGCCCGCCTCCTGGTCGACTCCGCTGCAGCTGTCCGAGGCCGCCGTCGCGTCCTCGTCGGAGGCGCACTCCTGGTCGCGGAAGGCCGCCCAGAGGGAGAGCGCGCCGACCCCCCGGCCGGTGGCGAACGACCGCAGGGACGCGGCGTCGTCGAGGGTGAACGTCTCGCCCTCGACGTCGTTGACCCCGATCATCACGGTGATGTGCAGCGCCTTCCACGCCTCGTCCTGCGACAGCCCGAGCAGCTCCACGAGCTGGTCGTGGGCCGCGGCGGCCGCCTGCTCCGCGTAGCCGCCCATGTCGCCGCCGTGGGACGTGCTGTAGTTCATCGCCATGATGTTGACCGCCGAGATGTCGACGCCCTGGTCCACGGCGTCCTGGAGGACGGCGATCCCGGTGTCCTCCAGGCCTTCGGGCATGACGGGCAGCGTGTAGGTGACGTCGAGGTCGCGCTCCTCCTGGAGCAGGGCGAGCGCTTCGTTGCGCCGGGTGACGGAGGCGGTGTCGGTGAGCGCGTCGCCCTCGATGTCGAAGTCGGCCTTCGTGGCGCCCACGGCGTCGAGCGCCTCCGCGTAGACGTCGGCCAGCTCCTGGGCGCTGTCGCAGGCCAGTGCAGCTTCGGTGCCCGCGGCGCCGCCGAAGGAGACGCGGAGGTCAGCCCCGGTCCCGGTAAGCGTGTCGGCGCGGGCGGCGACCGCTTCACTGTCCACCGCCGTGGTGCCGCCCCACAGGGGGGTGCAGCCCGAAGCCCCGGAGGTGACGAAGGCCAGGTTGTACGTGTCGGGGGACCCCGCACCGTCGGTGTCGGCGGCCGTCGTGGCGCTCACGTACGGCGTGTACGCGGTCTGTGCGGCGGCCGGCGGGGGCGCCGCGGACCCCTTCGCCTGGTCGGCGACGCCGCCCGTCGAGCAGGCCGAGCAGGCGAGGCCGAGTGCGATCAGCCCGGCGACAGCCGAGGAAACCCGTGTGCGCCTTTGCATGAATGTGTGCACCTGCTCTCGGGAAAAGGGTCCGGAACGACAGCCGATGCTGCCGGGACACCATGAACCTCTCACACCGGGAGCCTGCGCGAAGACACAGGGAAGTCATGGAAAGGGCCGCGAGGAAGCCGCCGGACGTGGCCAACTCCCCTGCTGGAGAGGGTTCGAGCCGTACGGCGCAGAGAGGCGGAACCCGGCGCACTCTCAGCGGTCCGACAGGTTCGGACCTGTTTCACAGCGGGCGGCCAGGAAAGCTCCAGACTTCGCACAACAAGCTTCGCCACCATGCGCACATGCAATCCGACTCCGTCATCGAGAAAGACCCGGCACCGCACGGACGACGCCGGGCACATGCGGGCCCGGCCCGCTCGGCCGAGCGCCGCCGTGCGGCCGGCCGGCCGCAGGAGGGGCCCGTCTTCGTGGACAGCTCCGGCCGCCGGGCCAAGCTGCTGCGCCGCGCCGGCATGCTGCTGGGCGCCGTCTGTGTCGGTTACGCCGGCGTGCTGGGGCTCGCCTTCATGGGCGGCATCTCCCTGACCCCCTCCCAACTGCTCCCGTTCGACGGCGGACCGGCAGCCGAGGCCGGCCCGGGCGGCGGAATGCGGCCCGGATACGGCACGCCGCCGAGCGGTTCCGCGCCCCCGAGCGGCGCTCCGGTACCGCCGGCGTCCGGCGGAGCGACGCCGTCCGGTCAGGCGTCGGCATCGGCATCGGGCGGGGCGAACTGATGGCCTCGTCCCGCCGCCGGCACGCCACGCCCGGCAGGATCGGCCGGGTGGGGCGCCAGGCCGTCCCCCGGCCCCGCGTGGTCATGGCCCTGCTGCTGTTGCTGGGGCTCGTGTGCATGATGCTGCTGGACGGCTATCTGCGCGCCGAGATCGGTGACGACCAGCGGATCCGTACGGGCGCCTCCGCGGACTCGGTGCCCTCCGATGTGCTGGAGGGCGGGCCCATCCTGAGCTTCCCCGGCGGCACCGCCCGTACGCAGTCCGTACCGGACAAGACCATCGTGCTGACCTTCGACGACGGTCCCGATCCCGAGTGGAGCGGGAAGGTGATGGACGTCCTGGACGAGAACGACGTGCCGGGCACCTTCTTCCTCGTGGGCTCGATGGTCTCGCGTTACCCGGACATCGTCCGCAGGATGGTGGACGAGGGGAACGAGGTGGGGGTCCACACCTTCACCCATGTCGACCTCTCCTATCAGAGCGAGGCCCGCGTCAAGCGGGAGATCGCCCAGACCCAGCTCGCCCTGGCGGGTGCCGCCGGGATCACGACGACGCTGTTCCGCGCCCCGTACTCCTCGCAGACCGACGCGATCGACGACTACAGCTGGCCCGTCTATGAGCGGCTGGGCGCGATGGGCTACACCAGCGTGTTCATCGACACCGACAGCGAGGACTGGAAGCGGCCGGGTGTCTCCGAGATCGTCGAGGGGGCGACGCCGGAGGACGGCGAGGGCGCCTCGGTGCTCTTCCACGACTCGGGCGGCGACCGCTCCGAGACGCTGGCCGCACTGCCGAAGTACATCAAGAAGATGAAGGCGAAGGGGTACACCTTCACCACCGTCAGCGGCGCCCAGCAGTTGGACGCCGCCGCCGGGGAGGACGGAGCCGCGGCGGACGGAGCCGCTGAGGACGGCGCCGTACCGCCCGGCCTCGCGCAGGCCGGCGGCGCGCAGGGCGACCCGGCGCAGGCCGCCCACCGCGAGGCGGACACCGCGAGCCTGTGGGAGGGCCGGGCCCTGATCGCCGCGGTCAAGGTGGCCGAGTGGACCGTGCCCGGCCTCGCCACGATGCTGGGTGTCGTCGGAGTGGCGGTCCTGGGCCGCTTCGGCCTGATGCTCGTGCTCGCCCGGCGCCACCACCGGCAGCGGAACCGGCGCAGATTCAGCTGGGGCCCCGAGGTGACGGAGCCGGTGAGTGTGATCGTCCCGGCGTACAACGAGAAGGAGTGCATCGCCGCCACCCTCAGCTCCCTCGCCGCGAGCACGCATCCGATCGAGATCGTGGTCGTCGACGACGGCTCGACGGACGGCACCGCGGAGATCGCCGAAGCGCTCGGCCTCCCCAACGTCCGGGTGATCCGGCAGGAGAACGCGGGCAAACCGGCGGCGCTCAACAACGGTGTGCGGCAGGCGCGTCACGACATCGTCGTGATGATGGACGGCGACACCGTCTTCGAACCCGACGCGGTGCACCAGCTCGTCCAGCCGTTCGCCGACACGGGGATCGGCGCCGTCGCGGGCAACGCGAAGGTCGGCAACCGGTCCACGATGATCGGCGCCTGGCAGCACATCGAGTACGTGATGGGCTTCAACCTGGACCGCAGGATGTACGACCTGCTGCGCTGCATGCCCACCATCCCCGGCGCCATCGGGGCCTTCCGCCGCCGGGCGGTGCTGGAGGTCGGCGGGATGAGTGAGGACACGCTGGCCGAGGACACCGACATCACCATCGCGCTGCACCGCGCGGGCTGGCGCGTCGTCTACGCCGAGCACGCACGCGCCTGGACCGAAGCACCGGCGTCGCTGGGGCAGTTGTGGCGACAGCGCTACCGCTGGAGCTACGGCACCATGCAGGCGCTGTGGAAGCACCGCAGGTCCGTCACCGACCGGGGGCCCTCCGGGCGCTTCGGCCGGATCGGGATGCCGCTCGTCGTCCTCTTCCAGATCGTCACCCCGGTGTTCGCGCCGCTCATCGACGTCTTCACCGTCTACTCGATGGTCTTCGTGGACTTCCAGGCCTCGCTGCTGGCCTGGCTGGCGGTCCTCGCCGTCCAGTTGTTCTGCGCGGCGTACGCCTTCCGTCTCGACCGGGAGAAGTACCGGTACCTGCTGATGATGCCTCTCCAGCAGCTTGCCTACCGGCAGTTGATGTACCTCGTGCTGATCCACTCCTGCGTCACGGCGGCGACCGGCGGCCGGCTGCGCTGGCAGAAGCTGAAACGCACCGGTGAGGTGGGCACGCCCCACGTGGGTGCCTCGTAGTGGCGGGGGCGCACCGCAGGACGGCGGCCACGCCGTCCTCCGCGGCCGCGACGGGCACCGGCCGTGACCGCTCCTTCGACGTGCTGCGGGCGGTGGCGCTCGTACGGGTGGTGACCTACCACACCTTCGGGTGGCCCTGGCTGGGGTACGTCTTCCCGTCCATGGGGGTGATGTTCGCGCTCGCCGGATCGCTCATGGCCCGTTCGCTGGAGCGGCCCGCCCCCGGGGTGCTCCGCGGCAGACTGCGGCGGCTGCTGATCCCGGTGTGGCTGTTCGGCCTGGTGCTCGGGGTGGCGATGCTGCTGCACGGCTGGGTGCCGGGGCCGGACGTTCTGCTCTGGGTGCTGCCGGTGGGTGATCCGCCCGGCAACGCGTGGGGCGAGCAGGCCTGGGCGGTGCTCTGGTATCTGCGCGCCTATCTGTGGTTCGTGCTGCTCTCGCCGCTGCTGCTGCGTGTCTTCCGGCTCGCCCCGCTCCCCGTGCTGGCCCTGTCCCTGGTGCCCGCCGTCCTGCTGGAGACGGTGACCGGCGTACCGGAAGGCCGGACCGGGAGCGCGCTGAGTGACGCCTCGGTGTTCCTGTTCTGCTGGCTGCTGGGGTTCGCGCACCGTGACGGTGTGCTCGACCGGCTGCGCGGCCCGGGGGCGGCGGCCGTCGCCGTACCGCTGATGGCGGCCGGTGCCTGGTGGGCGACGGGGCACCCGGTGGACGGCATGTCGGACCTGGACGACATCCCGCTCGCCCAGGCGCTGTGGTCGGCCGGGTTCGTGTTGCTCCTGCTGCGTTTCCGGCCCCGCTTCGACGGTCTCGTACGCCGCCCGGTGGCCGACCGGGTCGTCACGGTGTTCAACGCCCGCGCGGTGACGGTCTACCTCTGGCACGAGGTGGCGCTGTTGGCGTCGGTGCCGCTGATCGACCTGATGTGGCAGGTGCCGTCGCTGGAGCGGCACCTGCCGCTGGACAGCCTCTGGTGGCAGTTCGGTGTCGCCTGGGTGCTGATCGCCGCCGCCGTCGTGTGCTTCGGCTGGGTCGAGGACGTCGCGGCGAGACGGAAGCCCCGTCTGCTGCCGTGAGCAGGGCGGGTGTGCCACCGGCACACCCGCCCCGCCCCGGGCCGGACGCTCAGTCCTCGTGGCCCAGCTGGAGATCGCGTTCGGTCCTTCCGCCTCCGGGGAGCTGGAGCACGGTGGCGACCGGCGGATAGCCGGCGGCGATCACGGTGTACTCACCGGTCGACAGGTCCACGAACCTGAACGCCCCGTCGGAGCCGGTGGTGAGGGTGTCGACCACGTTGCCCGCCGCGTCCAGCAGCGTGACCCTGGCGTCCTCGACGGCCCGCCCGCCGGGGGCGCGTACGATCCCGCGGAGCACGGCGCCGCCCGCCAGCTCGATGTCCTGCCTGGTCTCCCGTGCTGCCTGCACGCTGACCGGGAGGGCGGCGGGGCGGAAGGCCGGGGCGCTGGCCGCCAGGGTGTACTCGCCGGCCACCAGTTCGCTGATGACATAAGCGCCTTCGCGTCCGGTGCGGGTGGTCGCGACGACCTCACCCCGTACGTCGGTGAGCGTGACCGCCGCGTCGCGGACGGGGGCACCGTCGGGTGTGAGGACCGCCCCGGCGAGCCTCCCCGCCCCGCCGAGGACCACGTCGAGCTCCACCGGCCGGTCGCTGACGGTGACGCTGACGGCCTGCGGCTGGTGTCCGCCCGCCGCGGCGATCAGCACATAGGCCCCGGCTGCCGGCGCGCTCAGCGCGTACCGCCCGTCGTCGCCGCTCGCTCCCCTCCCGACCTGCCGCCCCTGGCCGTCGATGAGGGTGAGCGCGGCCCGTCCCACGGTCGTGCCGTCGGGGTGCTGGACACATCCGCACACCGGGAGCCCGGGGAGCGGGCCGGGCTGCGGCGGGCCGGGGTCGGTGCGGGCCGCGGGGATCGTGGAGGGCGCCGCGGCCGGGTCGGGGGCCGTCTGCGGGGTGTGGTGGGACACCAGCGGTTTCTCCTTGAGGAAGAAGGCGAGGACGAGGCCGAGCAGGAGCACCGGCACCAGGTAGAGGAAGATCCGCGGCATCGCGTCGGCGTACGCCTGGATGTAGGCGTCGCGCAGCGCGGGTTCCATCGTGTGGACCAGCTGCGGGGTGATCGACTCGGCGTCGGGCAGGTCGGCACCGGAGGGGAGCCGCACCCCGAGCGCGTCCGCGAGCCGGCCCGCGAAGAGGGTGCCGAAGATCGCGGCACCGACGCTGCCGCCGATCTGCCGGAAGTAGTTGTGGGCGCTGGTCGCGGTGCCGAGGTCGGAGGGGCGTACGGAGTTCTGCACGGCCAGCACCAGGACGGACATGACGAGGCCGATCCCGATGCCGAGTACGGCCTGCCAGACGCCGTACTCCAGCGCCGAGGTGTCCGTGTCGAGGAGGGAGAGCAGCCACATGCCGACCGCCGAGACGGCCCCGCCCACCAGGGGGTAGACGCGGTAGCGGCCGGTGCGCGAGACCAGCTGCCCGGAGACGACGGAGGCGATGACGATGCCGCCCATCATCGGCAGCATCAGCAGCCCCGACTCGGTGGCGGACACACCCTCGACCATCTGGAGGTAGGTCGGCAGATAGCTGGCGGCGCCGAAGAGCGCGACCCCGACGACCGCGCCCACCAGCGAGGTGACGTTGAAGACCGAGTCACGGAACAGGCGCAGCGGGATGACGGGTTCGGCGGCCCGGTGCTCGACGACCAGGAAGAGCAGGGTCGTTCCGGCAGCCCCGGCGGCGAGTCCGACGATGGTCCGCGAGCCCCAGGCGTACTCCGTACCGCCCCAGCTGGTGAGCAGCACCAGGCAGGTCGACGCGGCGGCGAGCAGCAGCGCCCCCAGCACGTCGAGGCGGGGGCGGACGGCAGGCTTCGGCAGTTTCAGTACGAGCGCGATGACGGCGAGGGTGACGAGGCCGAACGGCACGTTGATGTAGAAGCACCAGCGCCAGGAGGCGTGGTCGGTGAAGAAGCCGCCGAGGAGGGGGCCGGCCACCGAGGCGAGGCCGAAGACCGCCCCGATGAGGCCCATGTAGCGGCCCCGCTCCCTGGAGGGGACGATGTCGGCGATGATCGCCTGGACGCCGATCATGAGTCCGCCGCCGCCGATGCCCTGGACGGCCCGGAAGGCGATGAGTTCGTCCATGGTGCGCGACCAGCCCGCGAGGGCGGAGCCGATCACGAAGACGACGATCGCGAACTGGAAGACGCCCTTGCGGCCGAAGAGGTCGCCGAGCTTCCCGTAGATCGGCAGGCCGATCGTGGAGGCGAGCAGATAGGCGGTGACCGCCCAGGACATCTTGTCCAGGCCGTGCAGCTCGCCGACGATCTTCGGCAGGGCGGTGGCGACGATCATCTGGTCGAGCGCCGCGAGCAGCAGGGTGAGCATCAGCCCGAGGAAGACCAGCCGGATCCTGCGGGGGCTGATCTCGTCCGGCGGTGCGGACGGCACGGTGGCGGAGGGCGGCGGGGGCGGCACGGGCCCGGGCCAGGCATGCTCCGCCGGGGCACCGGGCGGCCCGTACTCGGTGCCTCCCGGCTCGTCCTTCACCAGAGTGATCCCACCCACCACGTGACGCTCCCCTCGTCGCAGCTGCGCCGCCCATTTCTCGCATCAGGCGGCAAGGCGGGGCAAACGCGACCGGGCGTGCGCAGGGCGCACTCAGAGGGCTTATGCGCCGGTGGGAGGCGTTACGGCGCACAACCGGCCACCCCGGAAAACCACTCGTTCCGGTGAGGCCGGCGGCGACGCCAACAGCAGGGGGAGCAGGGTTACTTCTCGACCTCGGTGGCGAGGTTCTGCAGCAGTTCGTCGTAGATCCGGGCGAGCCCCTTGGGCGCGAACGTCTTCTCGAAGAACCCGCCGATGCCGCCGGCGCCGTTCCACACGGTCGTGACGACGGCCTTGGACTTCCCCTCACCCGCCGGGGTGACGGTCCAGGTGGTGACCATCGAGGAGTTCCGGTCCTTCTCGATCAGCTGGCCTCCCCCATAGCCTCCGGCATGGGAGGTGCCCCCAGGCTCGGTTACCTCCAGCAGGCAGTCACGGATCCGCTTGCTCGTCGCCTGGAGCTTCCAGTGGACGAGGGTGCCTTCGCCGTCTCCGCCCTCGCGCACCTCGTACTCACTGAAGTGCCCGGTCAGCACCTTGCCCCGGACCTCCTTGTAGTCGGCCAGCGCATCGAACACCGTCTCTGCGTCCGCCGCGATGATCCGCTCTGTCGTGGCCTCGACCTGCGCCATGCCTGCTCCTCCACCACTCGGTTGTACGGGGTGCTGTGAGCCAACCACCTCGGGTACGGCCCCTCAAAATCGAGGCCCGCGGTCCGCCGCGCACGATCAAGGGAACACATGTTCTATTCTCTGCGGAGTGCTACCAAGGAGGCGTCCATGCGCTGGGACAATCTGACAGAAAACACGACAAAGACGGGGAACAGCGCCCTCTTCGCTGCGGACGCGGTGACGACACGCACCTTCGACACCCCGGAATTCAAGGGCATCACGTTCCACGAGATCCGGGCCCGCTCGATCGTGAACCGGGTCCCCGGGGCCTCGCGCATGCCGTTCGAATGGACCGTGAACCCGTACCGGGGCTGCACCCATGCGTGCGTGTACTGCTTCGCCCGGAAGACCCACAGCTATCTGGACCTGGACACCGGCCTCGGCTTCGACTCCCAGATCGTCGTCAAGGTCAACGCCGCCGAACTGCTGACCCGCCATCTGGCCTCCCGGCAGTGGCACGGCCAGCACATCGCGATGGGCACGAACGTCGACTGCTACCAGCGGGCCGAGGGCCGGTACAGGCTGATGCCCGGCATCATCTCGGCCCTGCGTGACCACGCGAACCCCTTCTCCGTCCTCACGAAGGGCACGCTGATCCTGCGCGACCTCGACCTGCTGCGGCAGGCCGCCGAGGTCACCGAGGTCGGCGTCTCCGTCTCCGTCGGGTTCACCGACCCCGAGCTGTGGCGCACGGTCGAGCCGGGCACCCCCTCCCCCGAGCGCCGCCTCGACGTCGTCCGCGCCATGACGGACAACGGGATCGGCTGCGGGGTGCTGATGGCCCCGGTCATCCCCTTCCTGGGCGACCATCCCGACCAGCTGCGCGCCACGGTCCGCGCCATCGCCGCCGCCGGGGCCACCTCGGTCACCCCGCTGGTCCTGCACCTGCGGCCCGGCGCCCGCGAGTGGTTCATGCAGTGGCTCGCCCAGCACCATCCGCACCTGGTGCGACGATACGAACAGATGTACGCGGAGGGGGCGTACGCGCCGACCTGGTACCAGCGGTCCATCACGCGCCGGGTCCACGAACTGGCGGCCGAGTTCGGCATCGGCCCTGCCGACCGGGGCGGTGCCCGCCGCATCGCCCACGAGACCCCGTCCAGCCTCACGGACGGTCACACGCCAGGCCCCACCCAGCTGACCCTGCTCTGACCGCACCGGTCTCCGTGCCCGAACGGGTCAACTCTCGACACCAGGTGTCCTCCCCGTCCCGGATCCGGGAAGCATGCGGCGGGGGCTGTGCCACCCACAGCCGCGTTCCCCGACCCGGGAGGCCCTATGACGAAACGTGCAGGAATTCTGGTCGCCGTCGGCGCCACGGTCGCCGGTCTCGTGACCGCCGCACCGTCCACCGCGTCCGCACCGTCCACCACGTCCGCCAGCACGGGTACGGCCGCTCCGCGCGCCGCCGCGCCGCTCAGGTGGACCGGCTGCGGGACGAAGTCGTATCCGGATCTGCAGTGCTCAACCGTCCGCGCGCCGCTCGACCATGACAACCCGTCGGGCAGGCAGGTCACCCTCGCCCTCTCCCGGATCCCGCACACCGCGAAGAAGTCCCAGGGGCCCCTGCTGGTCAACCCCGGCGGCCCCGGCGGCAGCGGGCTCGCCATGGCGGGCTTCGTGGCGTCCTCACTGCCCGCGAAGCTCGCCGCGCAGTACGACGTGATCGGGTTCGACCCGCGCGGGGTCGGGAAGAGCACCCCGGCCCTGGACTGCGTACCGAAGTACTTCGAGCCCGTGCGCCCCGACACCGTGCCGGACTCGTACGCGGCGGAGAAGACCGCGCGGAACCGGGCCGCGGCCTTCGCCGCGGCGTGCGGGGAGAAGCACGGCGACCTGCTGCCGTACATGGACACCGTCAGCGCCGCGAAGGACCTCGACGTCATCCGCCGGGCCCTCGCCGCCCCGCGGATCAACTACTTCGGCTACTCCTACGGCACCTACCTGGGCGCGGTCTACGCCAAGCTGTTCCCCGAGCGCGTACGCCGTCTGGTGCTGGACTCGGTCGTCGACCCGGACGGCGTCTGGTACGAGGACAACCTCGGCCAGGACCACGCGTTCGACGCCCGCCACAAGGCCTTCGCCGCGTGGGTCGCGAAGAACGACGCCACGTACAAGCTCGGCAAGGACCCGGCCGCGGTCGAGGCCGCGTGGTACCGGATGCGCGACGCGGTCAAGAAGCACCCCGCGGCCGGGAAGGTCGGCCCGGCCGAGCTGGAGGACACCTTCCTGCCGGGCGGCTACTACAACGGCTACTGGCCGCGCCTCGCCGAGGCGTTCGCGGCGTACGTGAACGACAAGGACCAGGAGACGCTCGCCACCGCGTACGAGGACTTCGCCGCCGTCGACAGGAGCGGCGACAACGGGTACTCGGTCTACGCCGCAGTGCAGTGCCGCGACGCCGGATGGCCCCGCACCTGGAGCACCTGGCGCAACGACACCTGGCAGGCGCACCGCAAGTCACCCTTCATGACCTGGAACAACACCTGGTACAACGCCCCGTGCGCCACCTGGCCGGTGGAGCCGCTGGAGCCCGTGCGGGTCACCAACGACAGGATCCCGCCCGCACTGATCTTCCAGGCCACCGACGACGCGGCCACGCCCTACGAGGGCGGCGTCACCATGAGCCGCCGGCTCAAGGGCTCCGGCCTCGTCGTCGAACAGGGCGGCGGCAACCACGGCATCACGCTGAGCGGCAACGACTGTCTGGACGCCCATCTGGTGGACTACCTCACCGACGGCACCCTCCCGGCCGGCAACGGCGCGGACGCGGTCTGCGACGCACTGCCGGAGCCGGAGGCCGCTCCTGCCACGAAGGCGGGCGCGAACACGAAGGGCAAGACGCTGCACGGCCTGCTGGGCTCCCGAGGCTGATCCACAGCTGAGAAATGCCCGGCCCCGCGCCGGGGGCGTACGCCAGGATGGACCGCGTGACCACACGACCCACCCCCGCGTACGCCCCCGGCGTGCGCATACGCGCCATGACCCTCGACGACTGTGCCACTGTGGCGGAGATCCGGGTGCGCGGCTGGCAGCGCGCCTACGCGGGGATGATCCCGCAGGCGTATCTGGACGCGATGGACACCGGCCGGGACGCCGAGCGCCGGCGCGCGTACCTGACGGCGGAGGGCGGACCGGCGAATCTGGTGGCCGTGGCCCCGGACAGCACGGTGACCGGCTGGGCCTGTTACGGCCCCTGCCGCGACGGGAACGCGCGGCCGGAGAGCGCGGAGCTGTACGCGCTCTACGCGCACCCCGGCCACCTCGGCACGGGCACCGGACGCGCGCTGCTGGCCGAGGTGACCACGCGGGCACGGGCGGACGGATTCGCCGGGATGTCCCTCTGGGTCCTGAAGGAGAACACGCGGGCCCGCCGCTTCTACGAGCGGGCGGGCTTCCGCCCGGACGGCGCGGAGGAGACCTTCGAGGCTGGCGGCGCCATGATCCCCGAACTCCGGTACGTACGCCCGCTCATCCCGCCGGCATTGTCGCCTGACATCCATCCGTGACGCACCGTTGACAGCCCGTCGCCCACAGCGAACCATGCGTAGTGGGGATCACCGCAGCTGACTCGACCCGTGGGGGGCACATGTCAGAGGGGCTGTACGGATGGCTTGTTGCCGCTGTCGCCGAATTCGGCAGGGCATCCAAGATCAAACTGTCCGGCGGGGGCGGCCCGGAGGCATCGATACGCGGCCCGCTCGAAGCCCTGCTCAAGGTTGTCGGCGAGCGGCATCAGCAGCACGAAGTCAGCTGGCACGACGAGTACTCGCTCCCGGACCTCGGCGTCCGACCCGACTACGCCGTACGGGCGGGCGGTGAGCTGACGGGCTATATCGAGCTCAAGCGGGCCGGTCTGTCCGTGGATCCCAGTACGTTCAGGAAGGCGAACAAAGAGCAGTGGGAGAAGCTGCGGAACCTCCCCAACGTGCTCTACTCCAACGGAACAGAGTGGCGGCTGTTCCGCGACGGACAACAGCTCGGCGAGACAGTCTGGTTCAACGGTGCGCTGAAGACTGCGGGCAAGACACTGTCCCCGGTCGACCCGGCCGCCTTCGACGCGCTGCTCAAGGTGTTCCTCAACTGGAAGCCTCCCGCGATCTCCAACGTGTCGCGGCTCGTGCAGCACATCGCCCCGCTCTGCAGACTGCTGCGGTCGGCCGTACTGGAACAGCTGGCAGCCGAGCGCAAGTCCTCCGCCGCCGACGACGACCTCCGCTCCAGGCCGTTCACCGGCCTCAAGAACGAATGGCGCAGGGTGTTGTTCCCCTCCGCCGACGACGCCACGTTTGCTGATGGCTACGCACAGGCCGTGACCTTCGCACTCCTACTCGCGCGCTCCGAGGGCCTCCTGGTAGAGGATGCAGGTCTCCACGACATCGGTCGCCGTCTCGACGCTGATCACGCCCTGATGGGCAGGGCATTACAACTGCTCACGGACAACGTCAACGACCGCTTCCGGGTGACGCTCGAACTGCTCCAGCGCACGATCACGGGCGTGGACTGGCCTGCCATCCGGGCCGGCAACCGGGATGCCTACCTCCACCTGTACGAGCACTTTCTTACGGTCTATGACCCCGCGCTGCGCCAGAAGAGCGGCTCCTACTACACGCCACACCAGGTCGTGGAGGAGATGGTCCGGCTCACCGAGGACGTGCTGCGCACCCGCCTGGGTCGGCCAACTGGCTTCGGTGATGACGACGTACGCATCGTGGACCCAGCCATGGGAACAGGCACGTATCTGCACACGATCATCGAGCGGGTGGCGGAGCAGGCAGCCGACCGTTACGGCCCGGCGATGGCTCCGGACGCCATCGCACGGTTGGCCACACGCCTCTACGGCTTCGAGGTACAGATGGGCCCCTACGCCGTGGCCGAGCTCCGCACCTCGGACCTGCTGAAGCGTCACCGGACGCCGGTCCCCGAAGGCGGGCTGAACCTCTTCGTCACCGACACCCTCGACAACCCTTTCGTCGAGGAGGAGTACCTGTACTCGCACGACGCACTGTCCGCTTCCCGACGGCGGGCCAATCGCATCAAGGCGAACACCCCGGTGAACGTGGTGATCGGGAACCCGCCGTACGACGACAAAGCGGAGAACCGCGGCGGTTGGGTCGAGAAGCGAAGCGGCAGCCAGGAGCCGCCGCCGCTCGACGATTTCCGGCTCCCCGGCAACGGCCGGTACGAGCACGTACTCAAGAACATGTACGTCTACTTCTGGCGCTGGGCCGGCTGGAAGGTGTTCGACGCGCACGAGGCCGACCGCCACGGAGTGGTCTGCTTCATCAGCCCGTCCGGCTGGACGACCGGCCCCGGCGGACGTGGGATGCGGGAGTACCTGCGCCGGACGTGCGATGAGGGCTGGATCATCAACCTCTCCCCGGAGGGACAGCGAGCGGATGTCGCTACACGAGTGTTTCCGGGGGTAGCGCAGCCGCTGGCCATCTGCATCTTCGTCCGCAAGGCGACGGTTGAAGGTGGCGAGCGCCGCACGGCTCGCGTGCACTACCGCTCGGTGCCGGGCAGACGCGACGAGAAGTTCCATCAGTTGTGCGGAGTCGAGTTGGACGACGGAGGATGGAAGGACACGCACGCCGATGGCGTTCGGCCTTTCACCCCTGCCACCCAGTCGGGTTGGGAGGAGTTTCCGGCGCTGGACAGTGTGTTCCTGTGGGGCAGTCCCGGCGTCAAGTCGAACCGGTCCTGGGTCAGCAGCCCATCGACTGAAACCCTGCGGCGTCGGTGGGCGCGACTGGTGCGCGAGAACGATCCAGCGGCGAAGACTGATCTCTTCAAAGCCACCCGCGACCGTACGTTGACCAGCAAAAAAGAGCCGCTTCCGGGCCGGCCCCACCCGTCACGCGCGATCGAACACGAAACCAAACTGCAACCGCAGTTGGTCCGCACGGCGCTGCGCAGCTTCGACAGACAGTGGCTCATCTCGGACAACCGCGTTCTTGACTACCCGCGCCCCGACCTCTGGGCCGCGCTTCAACCCGACCAGCTCTTCCTCAACCAGCAGTCGTCGCACGAGATCGATTCGGGCCCGGCCGTCGTAGCCACCCATCTCCTACCTGACACGCACCACTTCAACGGCCGTGGCGGCCGCGTTCTGCCCGTCCTCCACCCCGACGGCTCCCCCAACGTCGCGGAGGGACTCCTGACCCACATGACCCACGCGATGGGTGGGGAGCCGGTGACAGTGATGGATCTGGCCGCGTACACCGTCGCTGTGACCGGCCACAGCGCGTTCACCGAACGCTTCGCCGAGGACCTGCTCACCCCCGGGGTACGTCTACCGCTGACCCGTGATCCGGAATTGTGGCGCAGAGCCACGGCTGTCGGCAGAGAGCTTCTCTGGGCCTCGACGTACGGGGAGCGCTACGCGGCCCCCGATGCAGGCCGGCTCTCCGGGGCGGTCGAGTTCCCCTCGGGGGACGAGCGGCAGGTTCGCTACCTCACCCATATCGGCAGCGGCGTTCCGGAGCGCATGAGCTACGAGGCCGAAACGCAGACTCTGCGCGTGGGCGACGGCACCTTCGCGCCGGTGCCCGAAGCGGTCTGGGCCTACCACGTCGGCGGCATGAGGGTCGTGAACAAGTGGTTCGGCTACCGCAAGGCGAAGCCCACCAGCAAGCGGACGAGCCCGCTGGACGACATCCACGTCGAGAGCTGGCCGCCGGAGTGGACCAAGGAGCTGATCGAACTACTCTCCGTGCTCCGCCGCCTCACCGATCTCGGCCCCGCACAGTCCGACCTCCTGACGGACATCCTCGCCGGCCCGGTAGCCACACACGCCGAGCTGACCGCAGCCGGGGTGCTGCTCAATTCGGAGACCGGCCGCAAGCCGCGGCACCGTCCGACGGACGGATTGTTCGGGGCTGACGATCTCACGTAGCAGGGGCAGGCTCAGGCAGTACGCCGCGCCGCCCCTCGCCTGGCCTCCTCGAACGAGACGGCTCCCTGAGCAAGCCGCCGAACGGCCAGGGTGAGCTGCGGCGCCACCCTCTCGTGCTCTTCCACAAGGCGGGCCACCTCGCTCAGGCGCAGCTCCGACGACTCGTACAGGCGCCGGTAGTGAACGGCAGCCCCGAGAGCGGTGGCGGCCAGCCGGCCTTCTCGTCGCTCGATCAACTTCAGCCAGCTCAGCAGCGGCTCATCACGCTGAACCTGCCCGGGATCGATCCCTCGCGCGGCGGCAGCTTCCGCATCGGCCGTGCTGCTGTCCGGATCGCGCTGGGGAGTGGTGACCAGCTCCGCGAGCAGCCCCCATTGCGCATCGGTGAGGTCTACATGGGGTAGAGGGGCGGAAATTTGCATGCCCACATGCCTAGCACATGGCCTCGATGCCTCGGCTCCGTGTCGGGTTTTCACGGAGGATTGCCCTGCGGCACCGGCGTGAAGTGGCCCAGTTCACACATGACGCCGCTGCCCGAGAATTCGACTGTCGGACCAGCCCTGCGAATCAGGCCCACCCGTCTCCGCCGATCGATTACCGCATCCATGCGGACATACGGACAATCCGCCTGATCAGGCCGCCATGGCGCTCGACGGATCGGCCGACTGCAAGGACCAAGGACCAGGGACCAACGTGCACACGACCCCCCTCAGCCCCGAGGACACCGCGGAGCTCGTCGGCTTCGAGCTGCTCGGGCGGATCGGTCACGGAGGTATGGGGCAGGTCTTCCTCGGCGAATCGCAGGGCGGTGAGCCGGCGGCCGTGAAAGTGATCAAGCCAACCGTGGTGGACTCCGAGTCGCGGCAGCGTTTCGCGCAGGAGATCGAGATCCTCAAGACGGTCTGGGGTCCGCGCATCGCAGCCTTCCTCGGCGCGGATCCCGAGGCGGAGCAGCCCTGGCTGGCGACCGAGTACGTGGACGGTCCGGACCTCGGCAAGCACCTCACGACGCGCGGCCCCCTGCCGTCGCTCCTCGTCGCCTCACGCGGTGCGACGCTCGCCGAGGCGCTGGCCTGGCCGAGCTGTTTATGCGCAGGGCGGTTGCACATTCACAGATCACGTAGATTGGCTGCCCTCAGGGGGAGTTGGTACGGCCACAGGACAGGCAAAATACCGGTGATCATCAGCGTGTCCATGCTCGTTGATCACATGAGGGTGCATGCCGTTCCGGTCGGGCGTCAGCCGTAGGCGGCTGTGGGCGGACAAGGGGGAGACGATGATCGACTACCGCAAGGCACCAGCCGTTCCGGTGTGGACGCTCGCGACGGGTGACGTCCGCGTGCCCGCAGTGGCCGGAGACGGGCCGATGACCGCTGAGCGCCTGGGCGAACTGCGCAGCGTGCTGGCCGCTCTGGCCGACGAGCCGATCGCCACACTTGAGGTACATCCGCTGCCCGACGACCTCGACCGCAGCCGAGGCATCCCGCTCGACGCCGTGAGCCCGCTGGCACAGCACCTGTCGCAACTCGTCACGCAGACAGCGCGGAACTCCTCCGCGGCGGCTACGGCGACCTCTGCCAGCGAGAACCTGTATCGCATGGTGGTTCCGGCGAAGGTCGCCGCCCAGCTCGGCCAGGGCACCCTTCGCCCGATGGTGTCGAAGGCGGTGGCCGGTGGTATCCGTGGCCCAATCGTGGACGGCGGGGGCCGCATCGCCGCCGGTGTGACCTTCGTGCCGGTCAGCAAGGCAGCGGCGGCGGGCGCAGCCGGTGGGGCCGGTGCGACGGCCGGCGTCGCCGCCGGCAGCGCGGCGCTCACCGTGGCCGCGCCGCTCGTGCTCATGGCCGTGGCGGTGGGGGTGAGCGCGCATGCGGACCGTCAGCGCCAGCAGGCCATCGAACACATCACGGAGCTGCTGGAGCAACTGCACGAAGAGAAGCTCGACGACGAGCACAGCGAACTCGACGGCTGCCGCGATGCCATCGACAAAGCCACCGCCATCCTGCTCGACCAGGGCAAGCTCGGTGTCTCGCTGGGACTGGACTCGGCGGTGCACGCCATCAACACGGCGCTGGGCAGGGCTGATCGCCGCCTTGCCCGGTGGCGGAGCGCACTCGACAAGCTGCCCGGCGGTGAGGCCGTCGAGATCGCCGTGCTGACCAAGTCGTTCCCCGGTGTCGATGACCAGGGAGGCACGTTCCGCGCCCACCTCGAACTCGCCGCCCTGGCCCTGGCGCTGAAGCGGCGGGTCATCGTCCTGCAGGCCGTCGAGCATGCCCAGAACGACCCTGGCAACCTGTTCGAGAGCTTCACCCGCGCGCTCAGGCGCGACCAGCAGCGCCTTGACGAGCTTGAGTCGGGCATCGCCGGTGTCCTGGTGCGTCTGTCGGCGCTGGAGCTGGCCCGCCCGAACGGTTTGCGGCCCGTCTTCACGCCTGGTGAAGTCGATCGCCTGATGCGCGCGACTCACCGGATTCACCAGCTGGGCGATGGCATCACGGTCAACAGCCGCGCGGCAGACGTGGCGATCGAGATCGCCCGCGACAAGGACGGCTCGGTGGTCGTGTTCCCCGCGCTTCCCGCCTGAGAGCTCTCGAGAAAACTACTCCGCGAGTTAGTGCTCGGGGCGTGGTGTCGGGGTGTGTCCGGCAATGGCGTGGAGTTGCTCGGCGGGGGTCGCTGCGAGCGGACCGGCGGGAATGACGTGGTCGAGTGCGGCGAGGGCAGGGGCGGCATCCCGGAGAGTGGTGCCGACCCGGTGCCGATCACGGGTTGGCCGGCCTGGGTGAACTCTCCGGCCTGGTCGGTGATGTAGCGGAACTGGGCATCGCGGTCGGGGTGCCGGGCCCTCGGGGTGTGCGCGAGGTGCCTTGCAAGGAGAAGCCCTCCTCCTTGGGCAGGGGCGACCACCGTGTCGTGCCCGATGTGGTGCCCCTGGAGCGATAGCTCCCTGGCCGGCGTCCCAGCACCAGGTCTGCCCGTCTCTCCCGATCTCGCAGGGCATGGCGGGCAATCATATGATGCTCGAACTGATGGCCAGTCAATCGGGGGATGTGGCGTCGTGGGTTACACGATTCCTGAGGGTGTCGACACGATGCTCGATGTGGTCGGCGTGGGCTGGCCGAACGTCGACGAGGACGCGTACCGCGATATGGCGGATGCGCTGCGGGAGTTCGGGGACGACGCTGATGACGACGCGTACGCGGCGTATCAGCACATCCAGAAGCTGCTGGCGAGCGGGCAGAGCGAGTCGCTGACCGCGCTGGACGGCCACTGGTCGAAGGTGCAGGGCAAGCACAAGGACCTGGCGAAGGCGGCGCGGCTCGTCGCCGGTGCGCTGGACCGAGTCGCGGACATCATCGTGGCCCGGAAGATAGCCGCCGTGGCTGAACTGGCCGACCTGGTCGCGACGGTGGGAATCACCCTGGCATTTGCACCACTGACGGCTGGTCTTTCAACTCTCCTGGCCGGAGGGAAGATCGTAGCGACCCGTATTGCCTTCAAGCGAATCCTGAGGGAGATGGCCGAGGCGGCGGTCGAGGAGATCGTCGCGACGCTCACCGAGCCGGCGGTCGCGGCGATCGAGAACATCGTGGCGGACCTGGCGGTCCAGACGGCGCTGAACGTCGCGGGTGTGCAGGACGGTTACAACACCGGGGAGACGGCGCAGGCGGGCAAGGATGCGCTGCAGATCAACTCGGTAGGCGGGTCCGGCGGCCCGGGTCCGGGTGGCGGCCCGGTAATCGACCACGATGCGCACAGCAAGGCCGGAATGCACCTGGCCGGTGTGCAGATCACGATGCGTGAGAAGACGGGCGGCAAGCTCGGCAAGGCCAAGGGGCACCATGGCAGGGCCAAGGGCAAGGACTCCCTGACCGCCGTACTCGACACCACGATCGAAGGGGTGGTGGACAAGCTCGGTAAGGCGCTGAGCGACATGGGCGACCACGTGGGCAAGACGGTGCCCGAACGCATCGCCAAGAGTTCCAAGACGCACAAGGACACCGACCACGACATCCGTGACGGCCTGAACAAGATCACCCCGGGCAACGGCAAGGGCGACGACAGAGGTGAACGGCGCGTGGACGACGGAGGCGGGCGCCGTAGACCCCCGCCTTCGATGCACAACGCCCAGGAAAACCCGCGAGGCAGTGCGGTCTCCCTGTCCAAACGGCGCTGTGAGACGGATCCCGTCGATATCGCCAGTGGGCAGATGGTGCTGCCACAGACGGATCTGGAGCTGCCCGGGGTTCTGCCCCTCGCCATCCGACGCACCCACATATCCGACTATCGATACGGCCACTTCTTCGGCGCGAGTTGGGCATCGACCCTGGACGAGCGTTTGGAACCTCTCGGTAACGGCGCCGCCTGGGCGCGCGAGGACGGTTCGGTGCTTCTCTACTCCGCGCTGCCCGAGGAAGGCGTCGGCACGCACCCCGTCGAGGGGGAGCAGCTGCCGCTCACGCATGGGGGCACCACCGCGATGGGCGACACCACGTACGTGGTGACGGACCCACGCACAGGGGTGATCCGCAGATTCCTGGGCAGTCCCTACCGCGGCGGCATGTACTGGCTGTTGGAGATCGAGGACCGTAGCGGCAACACCATACGGATTCACCGTGACGACCACGGCCTGCCCTCCGCCGTGCTGCACGAGGGCGGCTATCGAGTGCTCGTCACCTCTGACGCACAGCTCGGGCGCGTCACCGGACTGTCGCTCCAAAGTCCACAGGGCCCTGTCCCAGTCGTGGCCTTCGGCTTCGACAGCGACGCATGCCTGGAAACGGTCACCAACTCTTCCGGGCGTGCCCTGCGGTTCACCTACGACCAGGACAAACGGATCACCTCGTGGACCGATCGCAACGGGTCCGCCTACCAATACGTGTATGACAGCGCCGGTCGGGTCGACCGGACCATCGGACCCGAGGGCTTCCTCTCGTCCTCCTTCACCTACGAGGTGGAGGGCGCAACGAAGCAGCGGATCACCCGCTACACCGATTCCACCGGCTCGGAAACCGTCTTCCATCTCAACGAGCATCTGCAGGTCATCCGCGAGACCGACCCCCTCGGGCACACGACGTACTCCGAGTTCGATGCCTTCGGCCGCCCGTTGTCGCGCACGGACGCTCTGGGCGGTACCACCCGCTACGAACGGGACGAGGAGGGCAACCTCGTCGGGCTCGTTGCCCCCGACGGTGCCCGCACCACTGCGACGTACAACGACAGGAATCAGCCCGTCGCGATCACCGAACGTGGGGGCGTCACACGGCGGTACGCATACGACGATCGTGGGAACTGCGTTGCCGCGGTGGATGCGATCGGCGCAAGGACCGACTACGAGTTCGACGCCCACGGTGGTCTGATCACGGTGCGTGATGCGGCTGGCGGCCTGACCCGGATCACGAACGACACCGCAGGCCTGCCCGTCGGGATGACGACCGACAGCGGTGCCAGCATGCTCTGCACGCGCGATGCCTTCGGCCGGGTCACCGAGGTCACTGACGCCATGGGCGCCACCCTCCGCCAAGGCTGGACGGTCGAGAGCAAACTCGTGTGGCGGGAACTGCCCGACGGCACACGCGAGCAGTGGGCCTGGGACGGGGAGGGCAACCTCATCGAACACGTGGACCGCATGGGCCGTGTCAACACCTCCATGCCTACACATTTCGACCGGGTCGCGACCCGCCGGGACGCCGGCGGAAATGGCTATCGCTTCACCCATGACACGGAACTGCGCCTCACCACTGTCACCAACGCGCACGGCATGGAGTGGCACTACACCTACGACGCAGCGGGCCGACTCGTCGCGGAGACAGACTTCGACGGCCGCACCGTCTCTTACATGCACGACGCGGTAGGCCGCCTCATACGGCGCACCAATGCCGCAGGGCAGAGTCTGGCGTACGAAAGGGATGTTCTTGGCAGAGTCATCCGGATTCGCCACGAGGACGGTGGGGTCTCCGCCTTCACCTATGCGGCCACCGGTCACATAGGACAGATCAGCAATGCCCACGCCCGTATCGACCTCGAACGCGACGCGGAAGGCCGTGTACTCGCCGAGACCGTCAACGGGCGCAGACTCTCCTTCACCTACGACGTCCTCGGCCGCCGCACCCACCGGCGCACCCCGTCAGGAGCCAGCAGCGACCTCGCCTATGGCCGGGGAGGGCTGGCTACCTACACAGCGGGAGATCACATCTTCCGCTTCGAACGGGACGCACTGGGACGAGAAACCGCTCGCACCGTGCAGGGGACACTCGCATTGCGCCAGAGCTGGGACGCGGTCGGCCGTATGGTTCTCCAGTCCTTGAGTACGCCAGGCGCAGAGCCCCTGGAGCGGGCCTTCGTCTACCAAGCCGACGGCATTCCCCTCAGCGTGGACGACAGCCACGCTGGCCTTCGCACCTACACCGTTGACGCGGCGAGTCGGATCACTGCCGTCGACGCGCAGGGATGGACCGAGCAGTACGCCTACAACGCCGCCGGTGATCAGACCCACACCGCGCTCCCCACCGAAGCACCCGGTCAGGACACCGTCGGCCAACGCCGATACCAGGGTTCTCAGGTCACGCATGCCGGGCGAGCCCGCTACCAGTACGACGCGCAGGGCCGCGTCACCGTGCGTCGGACCACGACCCTCAGCGGAAAGATCCTCACCTGGCGTTTCACCTGGGATGCGGAAGACAGGCTCACGCACGTCCACGCTCCGGACGGCCGTTGGCGCTATCTCTACGATGCTCTCGGACGCAGGACAGCCAAAGAGCGCACGGATGCCGACGACCACACGATCGAAGCGATCTCCTACTGCTGGGACGGGTCCCAACTGGCGGAACAGACCGCTGCGGGCGTGACGTCGGTGTGGGATTACGCAGGACTGCATCCCCTGGCGCAGCGAGAGTCCAAGACGGACAGCGCCCAGAGGGAGATCGACCGGCGGTTCTTCGCTGTCATCACCGATCTGTCCGGCAGCCCCAGCGAACTCGTGAGCAGCGACGGATCCCTCGGCTGGAGGGCCCGCAGCACCGCCTGGGGCGCCACACAGTGGAACCGTGACAGCACCGCCTACACCCCCCTGCGCTATCCGGGGCAGTACTTCGATCCGGAAACCGGGCTCCACTACAACGTCAATCGGTACTACGACCCTGACATCGCCCGCTACACCAGTCCTGACCCGCTCGGCATCGCGCCTGCCATCAACCACTACGGCTATGTCCCCAACCCCTTCGCCTTTGCCGATCCGCTGGGTCTGGCGGGATGCGAGGCCGACCCGACGTGGGGAGGGCGAGTCCGGTTCACCCGCGACGAGCACGGCCGGCCCTACGAGATGAACGCAACGATCACACGGGACATGCTCAGGGAAGGGACAGAGGCCAACAAATCGCTGAGGCCGCCCGGGTTTCTGCACGGTACCGACTACAACCAGGGCCGAGGTCACATGCTGGCGAATATTCTCGGTGGTTCCGGTGACACGCTGGACAACCTTTTCACCATCACCCAGACCCCTACCAACAGCCCGGACATGCGGGGCTACGAGAAGCAGATCTACGATGCTGTCTTCAACAACAACGAGACCGTGACTTATAGCGTCTATCTCGAATACACGGACGACAAGAAGGACTCCGTCCCGAAGTGGATCCAGATGGAGGCCAATGGATCAGGAGGTTTCCACCTAGACAAGCAGTTTGAGAATCTTGACCACGCAGATCAGCTGAAACGACGCGCCAAAGGAATCCAGTGACCGCCTTCGCCGCCCTGACCCGACTCTGCCCGCCACCAGAGGATGCAAGTCACCGCCGCCCCATCGACTGGCACCAGGTCGAGAGCGTTCTCGGTGTGCCGCTTCCCGAGGACTACAAGCGGCTCGCATCCACTTACGGCCCGGGGTCCTTCGCCGACTACTTGCGCATCTACCAACCCGACGGGGTCACTGAATGGGTCGACCTCACCGGCCCGATGCCCGCCAGGATCCGCGAGCAGCTGCAGCTGGACCACGACCGAGGCACCTACCCTGTTCCGTACGACCCGCGGCAACTCCTGCCGATGGGCGGCACCGACAACGGAGAGCACCTCTTCTGGATCACTGAACCACGGACTGCCCCGGACGCCTGGCGTGTCGCCGTGAACGAAGCCCGCGGGCCTCGGTGGTTCACCTACGACGGGACCCTCACCGAGTTCCTCGTCTCCGTACTGAGCGGTGAGACGTCCGTGCCCCAGTTCCCCAAGGACGTCCTCGAACCGACGACGGCATTCGTCCCCTCGGACCCCACGCTGTGGGCCCCACCACAGGCTCCGGCCCGGCCACCCGTCGACAGCGAGACCATTCGGGAATGGGCTCGGGCCAACGGTCACCAAGTATCCGCCGGCGGACGCATTCCGGCCGCGATCCGCGAGGCATGGGAGAACGCCCACAGCTGACTGAACGAATCGATGCCGAGCTTGCCGGTGACCACAGACGACCCTCCACCGGTTCTCGCAGAAAGAGCCCGGCGAATGCGGGCAGGGGCGAGCGAACAAGAAGCTGAACAAGACCCCTCTGCTCGGCGCGCCGATCGGTGGCCCGAACAAGGATTCGCGGAACTTCGTCACCATGCACCGCTTCGCTCGCTCGCCGGTCATGCGGGGAGTCGAGGAAGAGGTCAGGGCCGCCGTCCACAAGCGAGGGGAAACCATCGAGTATTCCGTCACGCCCGTCTACCGGGCGAACGACCCCACCGACGTCGTGCCGATCGGGCTGACCATCGAAGCCCGGGGAGACAAGGGATTCAGCTTCACGCCGTACGAAGGCGGCAGCAGCACCAACATCGTCACTATCCTGAACGTTCCCAAACGTATCTGACCCGGCACAGAAAGAGACAACCATGGACCCCGCCATGGAACGCCTCACCGAACTCGTCACGCCTTCCGGTCCACGCCGCTCCAGGGACTGGCCGGCCGTCGAGCGGGCACTCGGCACCGCGCTGCCGACCGACTACCGGCAGCTTGTCGAGACGTACGGGGGAGGCGTCTTCGACGAGACGATCTGGCTCCTGGATCCTGCCTGCCCGGACGACGACTACGAGTTGCTCGCGCAAGCAACCGAAAGGGACGAGACCCTCAAGAAGCTGTGGGAGGTCGAGCCCAGGCCTGCTCAGCTCCAGGAGTCCGGTACGGCGGTACTGCCCTGGGCCTACATCGAGGGCACAGGGGCCATGCTTCATTGGCTGGTGAAACCGGGACAGGGGCCGGACGAATGGACGGTCATGTTCAACGAGGGCCGTGGGCCGTTGTGGGAACACCACGACGCTCAGTGCGCGTCCTTCCTTCTGGCCGTTCTCACAGGGCGAGCGGAGACCAACTACTTCCCGCCACTCTCTGTTGATCAACATCAGTTCGATTCCAACGACGAGATTCTCGGATAGCCGCGCCGAGGTCCGCCCACGCACAGTGAGCGCAACATGGCTCGGCACAGCAGGACAGCGGGATCCCTGAACAGCCATCCCGACTGTCAGCCGCCGGATATACGGTTGTCCGTAGATCGTCGGCTTTCGTCGGCATCGTCCCCTCCGGACATGTACACGAAAGGGCGCCGTCGTGAAACCCACTCTGGCCGCCGCACAGTTGCGCGGCAGTCTGACCCAGTACCTCACGACGACGTACGCGCTGGCGGACGAGGACACCAGGCTGGCGCCGCTGGTGACGGCCGGACGGTGATCGGTTGCCGGTCAGCTGCGGTCTCCTCGGACGCCGCACGCCCCCTCACCCCACCCCCAGCCGGCTGAGCGCCTCCGCCGCCGCGCCGCCGAGCCGGGGGTGCGGCAGTGCGGCCTCCAGGACCGGGCGGGCCCTGTCGTCGCCCAGGCTCCCCAGGCCCTCGACGCAGGCCAGCGCGACGCGCCAGTGCGGCTCCTCGGGGGTCAGCAGCCGGTTCAGGGTGCTGACCAGGGCCGGCACCGATTCGGGGGCGCGCAGGGCGGTCAGCAGCCGGACCGGGTGCAGGGCGTAGGCCGTCCGCAGACCGTTGGTGGCCAGCGCGGCCGCCGCCCGTGGTGTCCGGGGGTCGCCGAGGAGCCGCAGAGCGTACGCGGCCGAGACGCAGCGCTCGGAGTCACGGTGGTTGAGGAGGAGGACCAGCGCCTCGAAGGCCCGGCGGTCGCCCCGGCAGCCGAGCCGGAACGCCGCGATCTCCCGGGCCCACAGGGGGCGTTCGCGTTCCACCAGCACCCGGGCCAGCTCCTCGTCGTCCTCGGTGGCGAGCAGCCGGTGGAAGACCTCCGGTTCACCGGCCTCGTGCCCGAGCCGGTCCGTCAGCGAGCGGAACTCCTCATCCATGACACTGAGTTTAGGGTGATGAACGCACCGTGTCGGGCGAACTGTGTGCCAGCGCACAGGCAGCCAGGGCTGGCGCGCTCGTTACTCGCCGGTTAAGCTCAGGTGAGCGGGACACACTCCCCGCCGGCTCCGGTGGCCTGGTGACGCAGCCACCCGGAGTGCTTGTCGGTTCGGCAGTTCGTGAGACGTGGCTCCGGGACAGAGCCCGTCACCTTTCCCCCCGGTGTGCCCCGAGCGGCCGGGACCGTGCACCACGACACGCGACACGTCATTCCCCGCACACCGAGCGCCGGTCGACTCCGACCCTGCGCGCCGCCGTGCTCCTCACAGTCGTCACTCACCCTGGAGTCCCGTGATGGACACCCCGCTCACCACCATTGCCGTCGTCGGCCTCGGCACCATGGGCACCGGCATCGCCGAGGTCCTGGCCCGTGCGGGCCGCGAGGTCGTCGGTATCGACATAAGTGAGGCCGCCGCCCGGCAGGCCGTCGCCTCCCTGGAGGCCTCCACCGCCCGCTCCGTGGCCCGTGAGCGGATCACCGAGCAGGAGCGGCGCGACATCCTCGCCCGGTTCCGTACGTTCTCCGATCTCCAGGCCGCCGCGGACGCGGAGCTGGTCATCGAGGTCGTGCCGGAGACGTACGAGATCAAGCAGCAGGTCTTCCGGGAGCTGGACGCGGTGGTCTCCCCCACCGCGATCCTCGCGACGGGCACGAACGCCCTGTCCGTGACCCGGCTGGCCGCCGAGTCGCAGCGCCCCGAGTGCGTCCTGGGCCTGCACTTCTTCAATCCGGCGCCCGCCATGAAGCTCGTCGAGGTGGTCTCCTCCGTGCTGACCGCACCGCCCGCGGTGGAGAGCGTCACCCGGCTCGCCCGTGAGCTGGGCAAGGAGCCGGTCGCGGTCGGCGACCGTCCTGGCTTCGTCGCGGACGGCCTGCTCTTCGGCTATCTCAACCAGGCCGCGGCGATGTACGAGGCGAACTACGCCTCCCGTGAGGACATCGACGCCGCCATGAAGCTGGGCTGCGGACTGCCGATGGGCCCCCTGGCGCTGCTCGACCTGATCGGCATCGACACGGCCCGCACGGTCCTGGAGGCCATGTACGCGGCGTCCCGCGACCGGCTGCACGCACCGGCACCGGTGCTCGGGCAGCTCAGCGAGGCCGGCCTGACCGGCCGCAAGGCGGGCCGGGGCTTCTACACGTACGACACCCCCGGCGGCCAGACCGTGGTGCCGGACGCCCTGACACCGGCGGCGAGCGCGGGTGCGGTCACCGGGCGCCCGGTGACCTCCGTCGGTGTGGCCGGGTCGGGGACGATGGCCTCGGGCATCGCGGAGGTCTTCGCGAAGGCCGGGTACGCCGTGGTGCTCGCCGCGCGCAGCCAGGAGAAGGCGGACACGGCCAAGGCCCGGATCGCCAAGTCGCTGGAGCGTTCCGTCTCCAAGGGGCGGCTCACCGAGGAGGCACGGGACGAGACGCTCGCCCGGATCACCCCGGCGGGCTCGCTGGACTCCTTCGCCGACGTCGATCTCGCGGTCGAGGCGGTCGCCGAGGACCTGGAGGTCAAGCGGCAGCTCTTCCAGACCCTGGACAAGGTCTGCAAGCCGGGCGCGGTGCTCGCGACCACCACCTCGTCGCTGCCGGTCGTGGCGGTCGCCCGGGTGACCTCGCGCCCCGAGGACGTCATCGGGATGCACTTCTTCAACCCGGCGCCCGCGATGAAGCTCGTCGAGGTGGTCCGCACGGTGCTGACCGCCGACGACGTCCACGCCACGGTCCGCGAGGTCTGCGTGAAGGTGCGCAAGCACCCGGTCGACTGCGGTGACCGGGCCGGGTTCATCGTGAACGCGCTGCTGTTCCCGTACCTCAACAACGCGATCAAGATGGTCGAGGAGCACTACGCGACGCTCGACGACATCGACGCGGCGATGAAGCTGGGCGGCGGCTACCCCATGGGGCCCTTCGAGCTCCTGGACGTCGTCGGCCTGGACGTCTCGCTCGCCATCGAGAAGGTTCTGCACGCCGAGTTCCGCGACCCGGGCCTCGCGCCGGCACCGCTGCTCGAGCACCTGGTGGCCGCGGGCTGCCTCGGCCGCAAGACGGGGCGTGGCTTCCGCGAATATGCCCGGCGCTGAGCGGGGAGCCGGTCGGGGCGGGTGGGGCGGGCTGCTGGGACCCTCGGGCGACCCGCCCCCACGGGCGCACTCCCCCGCACCGATGGGTTACGTTCACCTCATGTCCCAACCCGCCAAGTCCCCTCGTTCCTCCGCCTCGACGGACGCCCCGGAAAGTGCCGCAGGCACCCGTGCCGCCGCCCAGCGGCTCAAGATGCGCCGCGAACTGGCCGCCGCCGCCATGGAGCTGTTCGCCACCAAGGGGTACGAGGCAACGACGGTCGACGAGATCGCGGGGGCTGCCGGGGTCGCCCGGCGCACGTTCTTCCGGCACTTCCGCTCCAAGGAAGAGGCCATCTTCCCGGACCACGACGACACCCTCGTCAGGGCCGAGGCCGTCCTCAATGCCGCACCCGCGCACGAGCACCCGCTCGACACCGTGTGCCGCGGCATCAAGGAGGTCATGAAGATGTACGCGGCGAAGCCCGCGGTCTCGGTGGCGCGCTACCAGCTGACCCGTGAGGTGCCCACGCTCCGCGAGGCCGAGATCGCCTCGGTGGCCCGCTACGAACGGCTTTTCACGCGCTATCTGCTGGGCCATTTCGATGAGCGCGACCACCATGTGGGCAATGACGACCCGCTGCTCGCCGAGGTAGCCGCGTCCGCCGTGGTGACCGCGCACAACCATGTGCTGCGGCGCTGGCTGCGCGCGGACGGGCAGGGCGACGTGGAGTCGCAGCTCGACCACGCGTTCGCGATCGTGCGGGACACCTTCGGCACCGGGATCGGGGCGGGGCGGACCGCGGGGGGCGAGGCCGGGAAGACCCCGGCGGCCTCGGTGTCCAGGGAGGGCGAGGTGCTGGTCACCGTGGCCCGCACCGACGCGCCGCTCGACGAGATCATGCGCACGATCCAGCAGGCGCTGAAGGAGCACTGAGCCCGGCCCGGGCGCGGCTCAGCCCTCGGCGGGCTGCACGGCGGCTCCCGCGTACCAGGGCGGCGCCGCGGCGCCTTCGCTCCACGCGGTGAGCTCGTCCGGGCCGACACAGACGATGCCGCACTGCTCGGCGTACTCGAGAGCCGGTTCGGTGAACTCGCCGGTGCTGACGACGAGGGCCACCTCGGCCTCGTGCACCGCGTAGCAGGTCCCGCCGAAGCGCTGGAGATCCTGCGAGCCGACCTTGTTGTCGCACGTGTAGCGCTTGCACTGCACGACCAGACGGCGGCCGTCCGGGGTGGTGGCCACCACGTCCGCGCCCAGGTCACCGGCGCCTCCGACGACTTCGGCGTCCAGGCAGCCGTCCCGCCGGCAGAGGGCGGCCACGGCCTCCTCGAACGCGTAGGGGTCCATCGCCGCGTAGTCGACCGGTGGCGGCACGGGAGCGGGGGCGGTCTCGGCCTCCGGCGCTTCCTCCAGGGCGGCGTCCACGACCTCGTAGGCGGTCCCGACGGCCGCCTCGGCGGCCCTGGCCGCCGCCCTGCGGCTGCGGCGCATGCGCAGGAGCGCCACGGTCCCGGCCACCAGTACGACGACGCAGGCCACGGCGACCACCGGGTGCCGTTCGGCACTCCTCAGAGCCGTGCGCACCGCGAGTCCGGCGCCGCAGACCAGGAGCGCGAGGAACGCGAAGCCGAACGCCGTCCGCCGGATGTCGAATCCGGGCCGCCGGCCCTTCCGGACGTCTCTGCGCGTCTGTATGCCCATCGCGTTCCCACCCCTTGTCCACGGCCTGCCCACATCAAGATCACTTTCATCTGCCCCGCGGCCGGCCGTTGACGCACCGGCCGGGAAACCCGGTGGCCGGGCAGGGGCAGAAGTGCTCGGATGCGCGGATGGAACCTGACGAGATGCTGGCCCTCTTCGATCACGAGATGCGCGAACACGCCCGCCCCGACGGCCCCGGCGCACGGGTCGAGCGGGGGCCCGACGTCGTCCGCCAGACCGGCTCGGCGGACGACTGGAACGGGGTCGTCTGGACGGCCCCGGACCTCGACCCCGTACGGGCCGAAGCGGCGATCTCGGCGCAGGTGGAGCACTACACCGCCCTCGGGCACGACGCGTTCGAGTGGAAGCTGTACTCCCACGACCGGCCCGCCGACCTGGGCGGAAGGCTGCTGGCCGCGGGTTTCGTGGCGGAGCCGCCGGAAACACTGTTCGTCGCCCCGGTCGCCGGCCTGCCCACCACCGCGCACCTTCCGGCGGGCGTGGATCTGCACACGGTGTCCGACGCGGCCGGGGTGGAGCTGATGGTCCGGGCGCACGAGCGGGCCTTCGGCACCGACAGTTCATGGCTGCGTCACCGGACGCTGACCCGGCTGGCCGAGGCCCCTGACACGTTCGTCGCGGTCGTGGTCCTCGCGGGCGGCGAACCGGTGAGCGCGGCCCGGATGGAGATGTACCCCGGTACGGGCTTCGCCGGCCTCTGGGGCGGCGGGACGGCCGCCGAATGGCGCGGCAGGGGCATCTACCGGGCGCTGGTCGCCCACCGGACCCGTATCGCCGCCGCACGCGGTTACCGCTTCCTCCAGGTCGACGCGACGGATCAGTCCGCCCCGATCCTGCGGCGGCTCGGCTTCACGGCCCTGGGCACGACGACGCCGTACGTGTACCGCACCGCGCCGTAGAGCCACCAAAAGGCGGAGCAATGCGGCATACCAACCATGATGTTGCTCATGCGTGCCTACGAGATGACAACTGAGAGAAATTGTTGGCACTGGGTGCCTTGCCACCTGTCACGGAGTGCCATACGTTGAAGGCGTCCGGGCGGCCGGCGTGCAGAGATCTCTCGTACGCCGGCTGTCCCCGCAGACCACGTGTCCGCGCGCCCGGACGCCTGCGTCACAGGCAAACCCTTCTGCTCCACCGAGCAGGCCCAGAGCACCACCCGCCGAACCGACGGCACACCTCCACACCGCACCGCTCCCCTGACCACAGGGGTCCTCCGAGCGTTTCCCTCGACGCCGGAGACCCGATCTGCCGGAGGCATCACCGTGAAGGAAATCCTGGACGCGATCCAATCGCAGGACAGCACGGCCGCGGACTTCGCAGCCCTGTCCATCCCCGAGTCGTACCGCGCGGTGACCGTGCACAAGGACGAGGCCGAGATGTTCGCCGGCCTCGCCAGCCGCGACAAGGACCCCCGCAAGTCCCTCCACGTCGAGGACGTTCCGGTGCCCGAGCTCGGCCCGGGCGAGGCCCTGGTGGCGGTCATGGCCAGCTCGGTCAACTACAACTCCGTGTGGACGTCGATCTTCGAGCCCGTCTCGACCTTCGGCTTCCTGGAGCGGTACGGCAAGCTCAGCGACCTCAGCAAGCGCCACGACCTCCCGTACCACGTCATCGGCTCCGACCTGGCGGGCGTCGTCCTGCGCACCGGTCCCGGTGTCAACGCCTGGAACCCGGGCGACGAAGTCGTCGCGCACTGCCTCTCGGTGGAGCTGGAGTCCTCCGACGGCCACAACGACACGATGCTCGACCCGGAGCAGCGCATCTGGGGCTTCGAGACCAACTTCGGCGGCCTGGCGGAGATCGCACTCGTCAAGTCCAACCAGCTGATGCCGAAACCGAAGCACCTCAGCTGGGAGGAGGCCGCGTCCCCGGGCCTGGTCAACTCCACCGCGTACCGCCAGCTCGTCTCGCGCAACGGCGCGGGCATGAAGCAGGGCGACAACGTGCTGATCTGGGGCGCGAGCGGCGGACTCGGTTCGTACGCCACCCAGTTCGCCCTGGCCGGCGGCGCCAACCCGATCTGTGTCGTCTCCAGCGACCAGAAGGCGGAGATCTGCCGGAAGATGGGCGCCGAGGCGATCATCGACCGCAACGCCGAGGGCTTCAAGTTCTGGAAGGACGAGCACAACCAGGACCCGCGCGAGTGGAAGCGGTTCGGCAAGCGCATCCGTGAGCTGACCGGCGGCGAGGACGTGGACATCGTCTTCGAGCACCCGGGCCGCGAGACCTTCGGCGCCAGCGTGTACGTGACCCGCAAGGGCGGCACGATCGTCACCTGCGCCTCCACCTCGGGTTACAACCACGAGTACGACAACCGCTACCTGTGGATGTCGCTCAAGCGGATCATCGGCTCGCACTTCGCCAACTACCGCGAGGCGTGGGAGGCCAACCGCCTGATCGCCAAGGGCAAGATCCACCCGACGCTCTCCAAGGTGTACTCGCTGGAGGACACCGGCCAGGCCGCCTACGACGTGCACCGCAACCTGCACCAGGGCAAGGTCGGCGTGCTGGCGCTGGCCCCCGCCGAGGGCCTCGGCGTGCGCGACACGGAGCTCCGGGAACAGCACATCGACGCCATCAACCTGTTCCGTGACGCGTCAGCGGAGCGGGCCGTCCCATCCAGCCGGAACGTCTGAGGTCCACCATGACCGAACGTCAGAAGGACCGGCCGTGGCTCATGCGGACGTACGCCGGTCACTCGACCGCCGAGGCGTCCAACGAGCTGTACCGGCGCAACCTCGCCAAGGGTCAGACGGGTCTCTCGGTCGCCTTCGATCTGCCGACGCAGACCGGCTACGACCCGGACCACGTCCTGGCCCGCGGCGAGGTGGGCAGGGTCGGTGTACCCGTCTCGCACCTCGGTGACATGCGACGGCTGTTCCAGGACATCCCCCTGGAGCAGATGAACACCTCCATGACGATCAACGCGACCGCCATGTGGCTGCTGGCGCTCTACCAGGTGGTCGCGGAGGAGCAGGGGGCGGACCCCGACAAGCTCCAGGGCACGACGCAGAACGACATCGTCAAGGAGTACCTGTCACGGGGGACGCACGTCTTCCCCCCGGTCCCGTCGCTGCGGCTGACGACGGACATGATCACGTACACGGTCAACCGGATCCCGAAGTGGAACCCGATCAACATCTGCAGCTACCACCTGCAGGAGGCGGGGGCCACTCCGGTCCAGGAGATCGCGTACGCCATGTCGACGGCCATCGCGGTGCTCGACGCCGTGCGCGACTCCGGCCAGGTGCCCGAGGAGAAGTTCGGCGATGTCGTCGCCCGCATCTCCTTCTTCGTGAACGCGGGGGTCCGCTTCATCGAGGAGATGTGCAAGATGCGCGCGTTCGGCCGCATCTGGGACCGGGTCACACGTGAGCGGTACGGCATCGAGAACCCCAAGCAGCGCCGCTTCCGCTACGGCGTACAGGTCAACTCGCTGGGACTCACCGAGGCGCAGCCGGAGAACAACGTCCAGCGCATCGTGCTGGAGATGCTGGCGGTCACCCTCTCCAAGGACGCCCGCGCCCGCGCGGTGCAGCTGCCCGCCTGGAACGAGGCGCTCGGGCTGCCGCGCCCGTGGGACCAGCAGTGGTCGCTCCGCATCCAGCAGGTGCTCGCGCACGAGAGCGACCTGCTGGAGTACGAGGACATCTTCGCCGGTTCGCACGTCGTCGAGGCCAAGGTCGACGAACTGGTCACGGAGTCGCTGGCCGAGATCGACCGGATCCAGCAGATGGGCGGCGCGATGGCCGCCGTGGAGTCCGGCTACCTCAAGTCGGAGCTCGTCTCCTCGCACGCCGCACGGCGGGCGCGGATCGAGGGCGGCGAGGAGAAGATCGTCGGCGTCAACATCTACGAGACGACCGAACCGAATCCGCTGACCGCCGACCTCGACGCCGCGATCATGACGGTGGACCCCGAGAACGAGGCCCGGGTCGTCGCCGCGCTGCACGAGTGGCGCGACAACCGCGACGAGGCCCGGGCCACCGAGTCCCTGACGGCCCTGAAGAAGGCGGCGGCGGGCACCGCGAACATGATGGAGGCGACCGTCGAGTGCGCACGCGCGGGCGTCACCACGGGTGAGTGGGCCTGGGCCCTGCGCGATGTGTTCGGCGAGTTCCGGGCACCGACGGGCGTCTCGTCCGCACCGGTGGCCGTCGCCGCGGAGGCCGGGACGCCGCTCGCGCTGGTGCGCGAGAAGGTCACCCGGACCGCCGCGGACCTGGGCGTCGGACGACTGCGCCTGCTGGTCGGCAAACCCGGCCTCGACGGGCACTCCAACGGCGCCGAACAGATCGCCGTACGCGCCAGGGACGCCGGCTTCGAGGTGGTCTACCAGGGGATCAGACTGACGCCCGAGCAGATCACCGACGCCGCGCTGGCCGAGGACGTGCACTGCGTCGGGCTGTCCATCCTGTCCGGCTCGCACGCCGAGCTGGTGCCGGACGTGCTGCACCGGCTGCGTGAGGCCGGTGCGCCGGACATCCCGGTGATCGCCGGCGGCATCATCCCCCCGGCCGACGCCCACGCCCTCATCGAAGCCGGCGTCGCCGCCGTCTTCACCCCGAAGGACTTCGGTATCACGGAAATCATCGGCCGTATCGTCGACGAGATCCGGAAAGCCAACAAGCTCGACCCTCTGGAGGTCCCCGCATGACCACGCCCTCGTCCCCTGTGAACCGGCTGCGCCCGCGACGCTCCTGCCTGGCGGTTCCCGGCTCCAATCCGCGGTTCCTGGAGAAGGCCCAGGGGCTGCCGGCCGACCAGGTCTTCCTGGACCTGGAGGACGCCTGCGCGCCGCTGGCCAAGGAGGGCGCCCGGCACCACATCGTCGACGCCCTGAACAACGGCGACTGGACCGGCAAGACCCGCGTGGTGCGGGTCAACGACTGGACGACCCACTGGACGTACCGCGACGTCATCACGGTCGTCGAGGGCGCGGGCCCGAACCTCGACTGCATCATGCTGCCGAAGGTCCAGGACGCCCAGCAGGTCGTGGCGCTGGACCTGCTGCTGACCCAGATCGAGAAGACGATGGGCTTCGAGGTCGGGAAGATCGGCATCGAGGCGCAGATCGAGAACGCCAAGGGCCTGGTGAACATCGACGACATCGCCGCCGCCTCGCCCCGCCTGGAGACCCTGATCTTCGGCCCGGCCGACTTCATGGCCTCGATCAACATGAAGACCCTGGTCGTCGGCCAGCAGCCGCCCGGCTACCCGGCGGACGCGTACCACTACATCCTGATGCGCATCCTGATGGCGGCCCGCACGCACGACCTCCAGGCCATCGACGGCCCGTTCCTGCAGATCCGCGACGTGGACGCCTACCGCGAGGTCGCGGGCCGTGCCGCGGCGCTGGGCTTCGACGGCAAGTGGGTGCTGCACCCCGGTCAGGTCGACGCGGCGAACGAGGTGTTCTCGCCCTCCCAGGAGGACTACGACCACGCCGAGCTCATCCTCGACGCCTACGACTGGTGCACCTCGGAGGAGGGCGGCAAGAAGGGCTCGGCGATGCTCGGCGACGAGATGATCGACGAGGCCAGCCGCAAGATGGCCCTGGTCATCGCGGGCAAGGGCCGCGCCGCCGGCATGCAGCGCACCTCCAAGTTCGAAGCCCCGGAGGCCTGACATGCAGTTCGGACGCACATACGAGGAGTTCGAGGTCGGTGCCGTCTACAAGCACTGGCCCGGAAAAACGGTCACGGAATACGACGACCACCTCTTCTGTCTGCTGACCATGAATCACCACCCGCTGCACATGGACAGCAACTACGCCGAGAAGACGACCGATTTCGGGAAGAACGTCGTCGTCGGCAACTACATCTATTCGCTGCTGCTCGGCATGTCGGTTCCCGATGTCTCCGGAAAGGCCATCGCCAATCTGGAGGTGGAGTCGCTGAAGCACGTCGCGCCGACCTTCCACGGCGACACGATCTACGGCGAGACGACCGTGCTCGACAAGACGCCGTCGAGGTCCAAGAGCGACCGCGGCATCGTCTACGTGGAGACAAAGGGCTACAAGCAGGACGGCACGCTGGTCTGCGTGTTCCGCCGCAAGGTGATGGTCCCGACCGAGACGTACATCAAGGAGCGCGGCGGAGAGCAGCCCGGCCGCCCCGAGATCGATCAGCCGTCGAGCAAGAACGTGGAGAAGTAGCCATGAGCCGACTCGCGCAGACCGCCGGTCTGACGGATGTCCAGCAGGAAATTCTCTCCACGGTGCGGGATTTCGTGGACAAGGAGATCATTCCTGTCGCCACCCAGCTGGAGCACCGCGACGAATATCCCACGGACATCGTCGAAGGACTCAAGGAACTCGGCCTGTTCGGGCTGATGATCCCGGAGGAGTACGGCGGTCTGGGCGAGTCGCTCCTCACGTACGCGCTGTGCGTCGAGGAGATCGCCCGCGGCTGGATGAGCGTGTCGGGCATCATCAACACGCACTTCATCGTGGCGTACATGCTCAAGCAGCACGGCACGCAGGAGCAGAAGGACACCTTCCTGCCGCGGATGGCGCTGGGCGAGGTCCGGGGCGCGTTCTCGATGTCCGAGCCGGCGCTCGGCTCGGACGTCTCGGCGATCTCGTCCAAGGGCGTGAAGGACGGCGACGCATACGTCCTCAACGGCCAGAAGATGTGGCTGACGAACGGCGGAACGTCCACGCTGGTCGCCGTCCTCTGCAGGAGTGACGAAGGACACCCCGAGGGCACGGCCCCGCACAAGTCGATGACGACGTTCCTGGTGGAGAAGGAGGCGGGCTTCGGGGAGGTCCGCCCCGGTCTCACCATCCCGGGGAAGATCGACAAGATGGGCTACAAGGGCGTCGACACGACCGAGCTCATCATGGACGGACTGCGCATTCCGGCCAATCGTGTGCTGGGCGGCACGACCGGCCGAGGTTTTTACCAAATGATGGACGGCGTCGAGGTCGGGCGGGTAAATGTAGCCGCGCGTGGCTGTGGCGTCGCACAACGTGCGTTCGAACTGGGCGTTTCGTACGCGCAGCAGCGCCAGACCTTCGGAAAGCCGATCGCCCAGCACCAGGCGATCCAGTTCAAACTGGCCGAAATGGCCACCAAGGTCGAAGCCGCGCATGCCATGATGGTGAATGCGGCACGCAAAAAGGACTCCGGGGAGCGGAACGACCTGGAGGCAGGGATGGCGAAGTACCTCGCCTCCGAGTACTGCAAGGAAGTCGTCGAGGACGCCTTCCGTATCCACGGCGGTTACGGCTTCTCCAAGGAGTACGAGATCGAGCGCCTCTACCGTGAGGCCCCGATGCTGCTGATCGGTGAAGGTACCGCCGAGATCCAGAAAATGATCATCGGTCGCCGGCTGCTCGAGGAGTACCGGTTCCAGGGCTGAAATGTCCCGTTCGAGGTGATTTGGTGGCGAAGAACATCACACCCTGTCACCCCTGTCCGGAGCCTTTCAGCTGTCCGACTCGGCTGCTGGCTTGCCCAGTTGCCGCTCGCACCCGATAGCATCGCCGGAAAGCCGCCGTCCCCCCGTTGCCAGCGCGGCATCATCCGCTACGAAGGTCATCCATGCCCGACAGCCAAATCTCTGCATCCCGCGGCGGGGTCCGCCTCGCCCGCGGAGCATCGCCGTGGCTCCTCCCGACCGTCGCCACCGCGGCCCTCAGCCTCGCCCGGGCCCGCACGTCCGGGCGCTGGGCGGCCGTGGCCGTGCCCACCACCGCGCTCGCGGCGGGCATGCTGTGGTTCTTCCGCGACCCCGAGCGCGAGATCACCCAGGGCCGCGTCATCTCGCCGGCCGACGGCGTGGTGCAGAGCATCATGCCGTGGAAGGACGGGCGCACCCGCGTCGCGATCTTCATGAGCCCGCTGAACGTTCACGTCAACCGGGCTCCACTGGCCGGCACCGTGACCTCCGTGGAGCACATCCCGGGTGGGTTCGTCCCGGCGTTCAACAAGGAGAGCGAGAACAACGAGCGCGTTGTCTGGCACTTCGACACCGAGCTCGGCGACATCGAGATGGTGCAGATCGCGGGAGCGGTCGCCCGTCGCATCGTGCCCTACATCCCGCAGGGCACGAAGGTGGAGCAGGGCGAACGCATCGGTCTGATCCGCTTCGGCTCGCGCGTGGACATCTACCTTCCGGAAGGTGTCGATGTCGCGGTCGAGGTCGGCCAGGCCACCACCGCGGGGGTGACTCGAATTGACCGTGATTGATCCCGATACCCAGGCGAGCTGGGTGCCCGAGGCGGAGGAGCAGGACGACGCCGAGGACATGCCGCTCTCGATGCGGCTGTCGATAGCGGACACGCTCACCCTCGGTAACGCCACGTGCGGTTTCATGGCGGTGTACTTCACCACCACGGGGATCCTCATCCCGCACCTCACGGGCAGTGACGAGTCGGGCATGGCCAGGCACTCCGCGGCGACCGCGGTGATCCTCATGCTCATGGCGGCCGTCTTCGACCTGTTCGACGGGCTGGTGGCGCGCAAGCTGCGCTCCTCCCCGATGGGTGCGGAGCTGGACAACCTCTCCGACCTGATCAGCTTCGGCCTCGCGCCGGCGTATTTCGTACTGGTGTACGGAATGGTCGCGGACGACGCACACCAGCGGGTGTCGGCGCTCGCGGCGATCGTGGTGCTGCTGGCGGTGGTGCTCAGGCTTGCGCGGTTCTCGTGCGTGACCTTGAAGGACGGCATGTTCCAGGGCATGCCGAGCCCCTTCGGAGCGCTCACGGTCGTCTCGATCGTGCTGCTGGAGCTGCCCTTCGTGCCGACGCTGCTCGCGATCATCGGAGTGGCGTGGCTCATGGTCAGCCGGGTCGAGTATCCGAAGCCGCGGGGCGTCCTCGCGGTGGCCATGCTCAGCTGGATCGTGGCCGCGATGGGGCTCCTCGCCGCCTGGGCGTTCGACGCCCCCGGTGGCCAGCTGCTCCTCCAGACCGGCTGCGCGCTGCAGGTCGTCCTGGGGGCGGTGATCCCGCTCTTCGCCACGGCACGGCGGGTGAACGCCTTCCGTGACAACCGGCGCGAGGCACGGGCGGCGCAGCTCCCGTAAGCACGCGGAACGCAGTACGACGAGGGCCCGGATGCTCCCCGGCATCCGGGCCCTCGCGCGTCCGGCGGCCGGACCCGTCCGTGCCGTGTCGGCGGGTGCGTACGCACCGGGTACGGCAGCGGGTGCGCGGCCGCCTCTCACAGGGGACGCTGGAGAGCGTGCAGGACCATGCAGCCTCTGTCGCAGCCACGGGTTCGGGCACGGAGCTGCTCGGCAGCGCCGTGACCCATGTCGTGCGCGACACCGGCGCGTCTGTGGCGATGGTTTACCTGCTGCCGAAGAACGACACCACCCTGCACCTGGCCGTGCTCTCCGGGGTCCCCGGCCAGCTGGCCGCCCCGTGGACCCGGGTGCCGCTGTCCGCCCCGATACCGGTGGCCGACGCCGTACGCCTGCGCTGCCTGATCTGGCTCGGCAACCAGGAGGAACTGGCCCGCCGGTACCCGCGCCCCGCACTCGTCCTGCCGTACCGGTTCGCGATGGCCGCCGCCCCCATCCGCACCGGTGCCGTCGACCGGGGAGGGCTCGTGCTGCTGTGGCCCGGCTCCCACCCCCCGCAGCTGGCGCCCGAGGAGCGCGAGGCCGTCGTCAAGGGCTGCCACGGCATCGGCATGCTCCTGCAGCAGGCCGAGAGCAGCGGCTACCCGGTCCGGCCCGGCACCCAGCCATGGGTGCTGCCCCCGCCGAAGCCGCCCACCCCCGGTCCGGCCGAGGCCACGGTCATCGCGGAGTTCGTCCGGCGGCTGCCCGGCGGGAGCTGCGCGCTGTCGATCGACGGGAGGGTCGTCTTCATCAACGACGCCGCCGCAGCCCTGCTGGGAACGCGGGCCGAGGACGTACGGGGGACCCTGCCCTGGGAGTCGCTCCCCTGGCTGGACAACCCCGCTGTCGAGGACCACTACCGGGCCGCCGTCATCGGCCGCCAGCAGACGTCCTTCAACGTGCTGCGGCCACCGGACCGGTGGCTGTCCTTCCACCTGTTCCCGACCGCCACCGGCATCAGTGTCCGCATCGTGCCCACCTCGCGGCCCGGCCCCCAGGACATCCCCGCGCCCTCACTGCCCAGCGCCTCCGCGGCCCCCAGCCGTGCCACCGCGCTCTACCACCTGATGCATCTGGCGGCGAGCCTCACCGAGGCGGTCGGTACCCAGGACGTGATCGGTCTGGCCGGCGACCAGCTGATGTCGGCCTTCCGCATCCAGACCCTCGTGGTCATGACGTCGGCGGAGGGAAGGCTGCGGATCGAGGGCCGCCGCGGCACCCATCCCGCGCTCATGGACCGTTTCGACGGCGCCCCCCTGACCTCGCCCACGCCCGCGGCGCGCGTGCTGACGACAGGCATTCCCGACTTCTACGCCACCTTCTCCGAGCTGGAGCGCGCCTACCCCTCGGCGGGCCTCCGCAACGCGGTCGCCGCCTGCGCCTTCCTCCCGCTGATCGTCTCGGGGCGTCCGGTGGGCTCGCTGGTCCTCGCCTACGACCGGCCGCACCCCTTCGAACCCGACGAACGCACCCTGCTGACCTCGATCGCGGGACTGCTCGCCCAGGCTCTGGACCGGGCCCGCCTCTACGACGCCAAGGACCGCCTCTCGCACAGCCTGCAGGCCCACCTCCTGCCCCACGGCCTGCCCGTGATCTCCGGACTGGACGTGGCGGCCCGCTACCTCCCCTCGACCCGGGGCATGGGCATCGGCGGGGACTTCTACGACCTGATCCGGCTCGACGACACGACGGCCGCCGCGGCCATCGGCGACGTACAGGGACACAACGAGAACGCCGCCGCGCTCATGGGGCAGGTCCGCACCGCGGTGCACGCCTCCGCGGGCGCCCAGCCCGACGAGGTCCTGGCCCGCACCAACCGGCTGCTGACCGACCTCGACCCCGGCCTCTTCACCAGCTGCCTCTACATCCATCTCGACCTCGCCCGGCACAGCGTCTGCCTGGCCACCGCGGGCCACCCGGCACCTCTGCTGCGGCAGCCGGACGGGCAGACCGATGTCCTGCCGCTGCCGCCCGGCCTGCTCCTCGGCATCGACCCCGCGTCCCGCTATCCGACGGCCGAGGTTCCGCTGCCGCCGGGTGCGGCGCTCGCGCTGTACACCGACGGGCTCGTGGAGGCCCCGGGCGTGGACTTCGACGACGCCGCCGCCGAGCTGGCCGCGCACTTCGCCCTCGCCCTGGACCAGGACATGGAGTCCGTCGCCGACACGCTCGTGCGGTACGCGAAGCGGGCCACGCCCGGCACCGACGACATCGCGCTGCTGCTCATCAACGCGCTGCTGACGGACGGCTGACGACGCGGCCCGGGGTGCGGAGAGGGTGGAGAGCCCTGGGGTGCCGAGGCGGTGGGGTTCATCGGCACCCCAGGGCGGTCAGGGGGCGGTGGCTACGGGGCGGTGGCTACGGGGCGGGGGTCAGCCGCCGTAGAGGTCGGCCAGGCTGATGCCGGTGGTGCTGCCCTCGCCGCCGAGCCTGACCTCGTGGTCGAGGCTGACGAACTTCCCGCCGGACTGCCAGAGGGCGGGCTTGAGCAGGGCGTACTTGGCCTCGTCCCAGGTCGCCCAGTCGTAGCCCAGCAGGCCCCCGGTGTCACCGGAGTTGGGGTTGAGGCACCAGAAGGTGTGGTGGATGCCGTTCTCCACCATCAGATCGCGCAGGGCCCTCATCCACTTCTCGTTCGGGCCGCCGTCGAGGTGACCGCCCCATTCACCGACGAACAGCGGAGCGGTGCCGTCCTTGTGCAGATAGAGCCAGTTGGGGTCCCAGACGTCGCGCTCCAGCGTGCCGCGGTCCCACTCGCCCTCGAACCAGGGCTGCTGGTACACCAGCGGCCCGTAGTCGTGCGGGGAGTAGACCAGCTGGTCCTGCTGCGCGCCGAGGTCGACCGGGTGGTCCTTCGCCCCGCGCAAATTCCCGCCCCACCACATGCCGTGGTAGTCGGCCGCCGAGGTGGAGGACCAGTCCGTCCCGTCCTTGGGGTAGATCTCGATGCCCTCGCACATGACGAGGACCCGCGGGTTGATCGCGAGGATGCGTTTCCCGGCGGTCTCGCAGGTGTACTTGAAGTTGTCCTGGTCGGTGGAGCCGTCCCACTTGGCCCGGGGGCTGTCGGACTGCTTGCCGTGGGGCTCGTTCTTGACGTCCATCGCCACCAGGGTGTCGTTCGCCTCGTACCGGGCGGTCACCCACTCCCAGGCGGAGTAGAACTGCTCGGTGGTGATCGTGCCCTTCCACCACACGGGGTGGATGTGGCCGGAGTTGTCGGCCTCCGCGCTGTGGACGTCGAGCATCACCTTGATGCCGTACTTCTCCGCCACCCCCAGGAAGGCGTCGAAGACCCCCAGGGTCGTCAGGCCCTCCAGTTCCGGGTTGGCCCAGGTGTTGACCGCGCTGGAGGTCGCCGCCCGGCCGTTCTTCCACTCCAGCAGGAGCTGGGTGGAGATCGGCACCCGGACGATGTTGATGCCGCGCTCCGCCATCTGCCGGGTGACCGTGTCCAGGTTGGCGGACCACAGGCCGTGGAAGACCCGCTCGGTGGCGTTGAAGCCGAACCAGTTGGCCCCGGTGAGCCAGACCCTGTTGCCCTGCTCGTCGACGATCCGGTTGCCCTCGGTGTGCAGCCAGTCCGTGCCGGTGCCGGCGGCGGGCGCCACCGCTGACGTGGTGCCGGCGGGCCCGCCCTCCGGCGCCTCCGCGGCCTGTGCGGAACCCGTGCCGGAGAGTGTCATCAGGAGGGCGGTCGCCGTGGCGGCGGCGGCCGTCGCCCTGGCCAGCCGTTTTCTCGTCCGTGGCTTCATCCGTTGTCGCCTTTCATGGGGGTGAGGCGGGCAGCGGGGATGGGAGCGCTCCCATTCCGTTGGTCACATGAAGCCAGCGCGGCGGAACGCCTGTCAATGGGCATGACAACTTTCACTTCTTGAAGACACGTACCCCTCGTCGGCGCCCAGCATTCCCGTAGCTGAGTCATTAATTTGAGCGATGCACTCGAAATCTTGCGCAGCACCGTGGACTTCTTTACGTCGGTGCTCCTAGCCTGTGGGACGTCCACAGAGCCCCTCGAGCCGCAAGGACGACCCACACGTGACCCCACCACTCGCTGGACCACGTCTGCTCAGACGCTCCCTGTCCGCCTCCCTCTCCCTCGCACTCGTCGCCGCGGGCACCGCGGCGGCGGTGGTACTGGCCGGCGCTCCACCCGCGCAGGCCGCCGCGGTCCCCGCACCGTCGCCGGTCGGGATATCCGGCCGGGGCGCCACCGTCCCGTTCAAGGAACAGGAAGCCGAGTACGCCGCCACCAACGGCGCCCTGATCGGCCCCGACCGCCTGTACGGCGCCCTGCCCTCCGAGGCGTCGGGCCGTCAGGCGGTGACCCTCGACGCCGTCGGTGAGTACGTCGAGTTCACGCTCACCGCCCCGGCGAACGCCATGACCTTCCGCTACTCGCTGCCGGACAACGCGGCGGGGACGGGCCGGGACGCCTCGCTCGACCTGCGGGTCGGCGGCGCCTCGCTCAAGAGCGTGCCGGTGACCTCGAAGTACGGCTGGTACTACGGGGGTTACCCGTTCAACAACAACCCGGGTGACAGCAACCCGCACCACTTCTACGACGAGACCCGGACCCTGTTCGGGTCGACCCTGGCGGCCGGCACGAAGGTCCGGCTGCAGGTGACCTCCACCGCCGACTCACCGTCGTTCACCATCGACCTGGCCGACTTCGAGCAGGTCGGTGCCCCGGTCGGCAAGCCGTCCGGGGCGCTGGACGTGGTGGGCGACTTCGGCGCCGACCCGACGGGTGCCGCGGACTCCACCGCGAAGATCCAGGCTGCGGTCGACGCGGGCCGCACCCAGGGCAAGGAGGTGTACATCCCGCAGGGCACGTTCAAGGTCCAGGACCACATCGTCGTCGACAAGGTGACCCTGCGCGGCGCCGGGCCCTGGTACAGCGTGCTCACCGGGCGCCACCCCACGGACCGCAGCAAGGCGGTCGGCGTCTACGGGAAGTACGCGGCGCAGGGCGGCAGCAGCGACGTCACCCTCAAGGACTTCGCCATCATCGGCGACATCCGTGAGCGGGTGGACAACGATCAGGTCAACGCCATCGGCGGGGCCATGTCGCACTCGGTGGTCGACAACGTCTGGATGCAGCACACCAAGTGCGGTGCCTGGATGGACGGCCCGATGGACGACTTCACCATCCGGAACAGCCGGATCCTGGACCAGACCGCCGACGGGGTGAACTTCCACTACGGCGTCACGAACTCCACGGTGACCAACACCTTCGTCCGCAACACCGGGGACGACGGCCTGGCCATGTGGGCGGAGAACGTCCCGAACGTGAAGAACAAGTTCACCTTCAACACGGTGATCCTGCCGATCCTCGCCAACAACATCGTCACGTACGGCGGCAAGGACATCACGATCTCCGACAACGTCATGTCGGACACCGTCACCAACGGCGGCGGGCTGCACATCGCCAACCGCTACCCGGGCGTCAACTCGGGTCAGGGAACGGCTGTTTCGGGTACGCACACCGCTGCCCGCAACACCCTGATCCGGACCGGGAACAACGACTTCAACTGGCGCTTCGGGGTCGGCGCGATCTGGTTCAGCGGGCTCAACGAACCGATCAGCGGTGCCACGATCAACATCACCGACAGCGAGATCCTGGACAGCTCCTACGCCGCGATCCACCTGATCGAGGGCGCGAGCAACGGGCTGCACTTCGACAACATCAAGATCGACGGCGCCGGTACGTACGCCCTCCAGATCCAGGCCCCGGGCACGGCGTCCTTCAACAAGGTCGTCGCCACCCACATCGCCCAGTCCAACCCGATCCACAACTGCGTGGGCAGCGGCTTCCAGATCACCCGGGGCGCGGGCAACTCCGGCTGGTACGCGGACCCGCCCGCCTGCACGGGTGTCTGGCCGGACCCGGTGTGGACCAACGGCGGGGTCCCGGGCGGCGGGCCCACCGGCCCGACCGATCCCACGGACCCGACCGACCCCACCGACCCCACGGACCCGCCCGAGGAGACGGGCAACCTCGCTCAGGGCAGGACCGTCACCGAGACGAGCCACGCCGATGTGTACGGCGCCGGCAACGTGGTGGACGGCAACGCGGGCAGCTACTGGGAGAGCCGCAACAACGCCTTCCCGCAGTCCGTCACCGTGGACCTCGGTGCCGCGAAGGCCGTGAAGCGGCTGGTGCTGAAGCTTCCCCCGGCCGCCGCCTGGGCGAAACGCACCCAGACGGTCGGCGTCACGGGCAGCACCGACAACTCCGCCTACAGCACGCTGAAGGCGCCCGCGGGCTACACCTTCGACCCGGCGAGCGGTAACACCGCGACGGTGACGCTCACCGGGACCCCGGTCCGGTATCTGCGGCTGACGTTCACCGCGAACACCGGATGGCCCGCCGGCCAGCTGTCCGAACTGGAGGCCTACACCCACTGACCGCGCACGGACGGGCCCGGCCTCCGCGGCCGGGCCCGTCGCTGCGCGGGGAGGGTCAGGGCTTGAGCGAGAAGGACTCGGCGGCGGGAGCCACCTCGGCCGTGCGGACCACCTTGAGGCCGCCGGGGGCCTTGGCGTCCGGCTTCATGACGACGGTCTGCCGGGTGGAGGGCGCCGCCGGGTCGGTGAAGTCGTGCGAGATCCCGAAGTCGGCGCCGAAGTCCTTGATGGTGAGCAGGGCCTTGTCGACACCCTCACGGGTGAGGTCCTTGGACGCGCAGGCCTTCTTCAGTGCCTCGCCGAACACGGCCGCCGCGTTGTACCCGGCGATGACGCCGTTGTCGAGGCCGTCCTTGGGGTACTGGGCCGCGTACGCCTCGGCGAGCTTCGCCGGGCCCTCCGCCGCGTCACCGATGGGCAGGGTGGAGGCGCCGATGTAGTAGTCCTTCTGCAGGGCCGCGCCCGCCTGGGTAGCCAGGAGCTGCGGGGCGTACGCCGAGTTGTTGCCGACGACCGGGACCTTGAATCCGGTGGCCGCGGCAACGCCGACCAGGGAGGCCGCCTGGCGCGGACCCGCGCTGATGACGACCGCCTTCACCCCGGCCTGCTTGAGCGCGGAGACCTGGGCGGTCATGTCGTTGTCGGTCGGCTTGATCTTCTGCTCGACGACGGTGAGGCCCGCCTCCTTCGCCGCGTGCTTGGAGCCGGCCAGGGCGTTCTCGCCGTAGTCGCCCTCGAAGTAGACGTGCCCGATCTTGTCGCCCTTGGCGATGCGCTTCTCGTCCAGCAGGAAGTCGATCAGGTTGATCGTCTCCACGTCGTACGTGGCACCGATGACGCGGACGTACTTGGATCCGACCAGGCTCGCCGACCACGCCTGCGGCAGCACGATGCCCTTGTCCTGGCCGTCGATCCGGGACTCGACGGCGGCGACGAACGGGGAGCCGATGAACTGGGTGAAGCCCAGCACGTCCGGTTCCAGCTCGGTGTAGGCGCCGATCGCCTTCTGCGGGTCGTAGCCGTGGTCGCGGACGGTCAGTTCGATCTGCCGGTCGCAGATTCCGCCGGCCTTGTTGGTCTCCTTCACCCACAGCTGCTGGGCCTGGGTGACGCTCTTGCCGAGCGAGGCGTACACCCCGGTCATGTCGGTCAGGGCCCCGAGCGTGATCTTCGAGTCGGTGACGCCCTCCCCGGTCTTCACACCGTTGGTGTCCGCGGCGCCGTCGTCCGACGACTTCGCCTTCTCGCTGCATCCCGCGAGGGTGAGGGTGAGAGCCGCGACGACGGCTCCGACAACACGTAGCTTCATTTCTTCTTCTCCCCTGGATTCTTCAGACGTGCAAGGCCGCCGGGCAGGAACAGGACGACCGCGACGACCGCGGCGCCGTACAGATAGCGGGACGCCTCACCCGGTGCGATGCCGCCCGTACCAGGGGCGGACACCAGGGGGAGGGAGTCGCTGTAGTGGGTGAGCACCTGCGGGAGCAGCGACACGAACGCGGCGCCGATGACGGCTCCCGCGACGCTGCCCAGCCCGCCGATGACGATCATGGCGAGGTATTCGAGGGAAAGGATCATGCCGAAGTACTCGGGCACGGTCCGCTGGAAGACCAGCGCGAGCAGGACGCCCGCGAGGCCCGCGTACATCGAGGACAGGACGAAGACACCGGCCCGGTACCTGGCCACCGGCACCCCCATCACGCCTGCGGCGATCCGGTGGTCCCGGATGGCGTTGAGGGCCCGGCCCGGCCTGCCGCGCAGCACTCCGCGGGCGAAGAGCCCGCCGGCCAGCAGGGCTGCCAGTCCGAGGTACCAGAGCTTCTCGGAGGACTGGAAGGGCACGGCGGCGACGACCACCTCGGCGTCGTCGAAGGTGAACCCGAAGAGCGAGAGGGGCGGCACCGGGCGGCCGTTGAAACCGCCGGTGAGCGAGTCCGCGTTGAACAGCACGTGCTGGCCGATGAAGATCAGCGCGAGCGTGGCGATACCGAGGTAGGCGCCGCTCAGCCGCCCCGCGATGGGGCTGAAGAGCCCGCCCGCGGCGCCCGCCAGGAGCACGGCCAGGACGGCCGCGAGCCAGGTGGGCAGGCCGAGGCCGGTGAGGGCGTGGCCGTTCTCCGTGCTGCTCTCCCCCGCCAGGATGCAGTAGCCGTAGGCGCCGACCGCGAGGAAGAAGGCGTGGCCCATGGAGAGCTGGCCGGTGGAGCCGGTGAGGAGGTTGAGCCCGATCGCCCCGATCGCGGCGGCCATCGCGAACAGTCCGGCCTGGAGCCAGAACCGGTCCAGGTAGAACGGGAAGAGGAGGAGCAGCACCGAGCCGGTGAGCCAGAGGTAGGGGACGGGCCGGCGCAGCCTTCCGGCGAACGGCGTTCCGGCGGCGGGGGCGGCGGGGGCGGCCCCCGGGGCGTCCTTGACGGCTTCAGACACGGGACAGCTCCTTCGTACCGAAGAGGCCCGCCGGCCGGACGAGCAGGACGACCACCATCACCAGGTAGGGCGCGAGATCGCCGATGCCTCGTCCGAGGAAGGAGAGGTCGCTCTGGTAGCCGGTGGCGAGTGACTCGGTGACTCCGACGACGAGTCCCCCGACGAGCGCCCCGGTCGTCGAGTCGAGACCGCCGAGGATCGCGGCGGGGAACGCCTTGAGCGCGGCGAGCGAGGTGGCCCGTTCCAGGCCGGGGGTCGGGAACACGGTCAGGAAGAGCGCGGCGACGGCGGCGAGTGCTCCCGCGACGGCCCAGGCGGAGAGGGAGACCCGGCCGAGCCGGATGCCCATCAGGGCGGCGGTCTGCGGGTTCTCGGCGGCGGCCCGCATGGAGACGCCCCACGAGGTGAAGCGGAAGGCGAGCAGGAACACCGTGATGAGCAGCCCCGCGACGAGGAACGCCGCGATGCGGGTCTCGGCGAGGGTGACGCCCCCGATGGTGACGACGTCGTCGCCCCACGGGTCGCCGAGCGACAGCACGTCCGTGCCCATGCGGCGGGTGAGTTCGGTGGTGAGGAGGATGTCGACGCCGATGGTGACGATGGCCAGGACGCTCTGGTCGCTCCCCCGGTAGCGGCGCATGACGAAGAACTCGACCGCCGAACCGACGACGGCCGCGCCCGCGATCCCGACGGCGAGCGCCGGCCAGAATCCGATGTCGTCGTGGAGTACGGCGGTGACGTAACCGCCTGCCAGGAGCAGCGAGGCATGGGCGAAGTTGACGACCTCGGTCGCCTTGAAGATGACGACGAAGCCCAGGGCGATCAGTGCGTAGACCGAGCCGATGGACAGGCCGCCGAGGAGGAGTTCGATGAAGGTGGTCATTCCTGTGCCCCCAGGTAGGCCTGCACGACGGCCGGGTCGTTCTGCACCTCGGCGGGCGTGCCACCCGCGATCCTGCGTCCGAAGTCGAGTACGGTCACCGCGTCCGCGAGCCGCATCACCACCCCCATGTCGTGTTCGACCATGACGATCGAGATGCCGAGGCTGTCGCGCACTCCGGCGACGACGGCGGCGGTGCGCCGGCGTTCCTCGGCGGTCATGCCGGCGATGGGCTCGTCCAGGAGGAGGACCTCGGGCTCCATGCAGAGGGCGCGGCCGAGCTCGACGAGCTTCTGCTTCCCGTACGGGAGGGCGCCTGCGGGGAAGTCGAGTTCCTTGTCCAGTCCGATGAACTCGGCTATCTCCCTTACGCGTTCGAGGTGCCGCCGTGCCTCGCGGGTCGCAGAGGGCAGCCTCAGGCCGGCGGCCACGAACCCGGCGCGGGTGAGCCGGTGCCGTCCGAGCATGAGGCTCTCGGCTACGGTGGCGTGCGGCGGCAGGGCGAGGTTCTGGAAGGTGCGGGCGACGCCGAGGCCGGCGATGGTGTGCGGGGCGAGTCCTGTGAGTTCGGTGGAGCCCAGGTGCACGCTGCCCGAGGTGGCGCGGTAGACGCCGGAGAGCACGTTGAACGTGGTGGACTTGCCCGCGCCGTTGGGCCCGATGACGGCGTGCACGCTGCCCGGCTCGACGGTGAAGGAGACCGCGTCGAGGGCGGTGAGTCCGGCGAAGCGCACGGTCACGTCACGCACGGTGAGAGGGGCCGGGGCGGTCGTCACGCGGACCACCTGCTCAGGGTGCGGGTGACGCCTTCGGCCTGTGCCGCGTCCTCGGCTGCGGTCTCGTCGACGACGCCGAGGTAGCGACGGCGTACCTCGTCGGAGGCGGCGAGTTCGCCGGCCGGGCCGTCCAGCGCGACCTCGCCGACGTCCAGGACGTACGCCGTGGAGGCGAGCCGCAGCGCGATGGCCGCGTTCTGCTCGACGAGCATGACGGAGGTGCCGCCCGCGTTGATCTCCTGGACCGTCTCGGCGATCCTGGCCGCCATGAGCGGGGCGAGGCCGAGGGACGGCTCGTCGAGCAGCAGCAGGCGGGGCGCGGCCATCAGGGCCCGGCCCATCGCCAGCATCTGCTGCTCACCGCCGGACAGCAGCCCGGCCCGCTGGTGCGCGCGGTCGGCGAGCACGGGGAACAGTTCGTGTACGCGCCGGAGGGCCGCGGCCGCCGCCTTGCGCCCGCCGCGTGCCCCGAGTGCGCCCGCCCGCAGATTGTCCGCCACCGTCATCCGGGCGAACACCTGCCGCCCCTCCGGTACCTGGATCACTCCCGCCGCCACCACCTGGGCGGGGCGGAGCCCGTCCAGGGGACGGCCGTCGAAGCGGATGGTGCCCGTGCCCGTGCCGCGGTGGAAGCCGAGGGTCCGCGATACGGCCCGCAGCAGCGTGGTCTTGCCGGCGCCGTTGCCACCGAGTACAGCGGTGATCGCGCCGGCCGGCACGTCGACGGAGACGTCGCGCAGTGCCCGTACCGGGCCGTAGCCCACGGACAGTTCGCGGATCTCGAGCGTTGCCATGCGTCCTCCTCCTTCCGACTGGTCGTTGTGGTGCCACAGACCAGCAGCGGGCGCGGCGTGCGTCCACGGCCCCGGGCGCAATCGCTGCGGGTGACCAGTCTTCGAACGGCCCGGTTGTGCGCGTGCACAGAGGCGGGTGATCCGCAGTCGTCCCGGGTGCGGCCGGTGGCATCGTCACCAGCCATGAGCGGGTCGGCTGCGGAACGGGGCGAGGACATGCGGCGGCGCGGTGACGCGCGGGGCCGGGCACTGCTCGACGCCCTGCTGGAGGGCCGGTCGGAGCCGGATCTCGCGGCGCGCGCGGCGAGCGGTCTCGGTCTGCCGGAGCGGGGCCGTTACGTGGTGGCGGTGCTGGGGGCGGCCGGGTGCGGGCCGGCGGCCGTCGCGATGGAGGCGGACGGTCTGCGGTTCTTCCGGCGGCGAAGGGGTGACCGGGAGACGGTCGTCGTCGCTCTGGGTGACCGGGATCCGGCGGCGGCTGCGGCGCTGCTGGCGCGGTGGTGTCCCGGCCCCGGCGGGATCGGACCGGTGGCCGAAGGACTGGCGGGGCTGGGGGCCGCTCGCCGGCTGGCCGAGGTGGCGCTCCTGACCTGTCCGCCCGGCACGTCGGAGGTCGTACGGCTGGAGGAGCGGCTGCCCGCGGCGCTGGTGGCGAGTCAGCCGGAGCTGTCGGCCCGGCTGGTCACGGATGTCTTCGGCCCGTTGCTGGCGCTGGACCCGGCGGACCGGGCGCTTCTGGTACGGACGTTCGAGGCGTGGCTGGAGTGCGAGGGTTCGGCGGGGCGCGCGGCGGGGCGGCTGTACTGCCACCGCAACACGGTGCTCAACCGGTTGCGGCGGCTGGAGCGGCTGACCTCGCGGTCGCTGACGCGGCCTCGTGAACTGATCGAGATGATGCTGGCGCTGGACGCGTTCAGACTGACGGCGCCGCAGCCGTGAGGGGGTGCCGGTCGCCCCGGCACCCCCTCATGACGGTGCGTCAGGACAGGAAGTCGCGGGCGATCGCCTCGGCCGCGCGTTCCAGCAGGGGTCCGGCCTGCGCCATGCAGACGGCGGGGTCCGGCTCCAGGTCCGTCAGGGCGTAGGCCCGGCTGATGCCCGCACCGGTCAGTGCCTCCGGCGGCAGGGCGAGTCGTCCGCACACGGCGACGGTCTCCACACCTGCGGTGCGTGCCGCGGCGGCGACACCCGCCGGGGCCTTGCCGTGGAGGGTCTGCTCGTCGAGCGAGCCCTCACCGGTGACGACGAGCGTGGCCCTGGCCAGCGCGGGGGCGAAGCCCAGGACGTCGAGCATGACCTCGATGCCGGGGCGGAAGCGCGCGCCCAGCGCGACCAGTGCGCCGTAGCCGATGCCTCCGGCGGCGCCCGCTCCGGGCAGCTCGGCGGTCTCGGGTCCCAGCAGGGAGGCGTAGTGGGCGAGTGCCGCGTCGAGGACGGCGATGTCGTCCTCGGTGGCGCCCTTCTGCCGCCCGTAGACCTCGGGGGCGCCCTTCGGGCCGGTCAGCGGGTTGTCCACGTCGCTGGCCAGGATCAGGTCGACGTCCGCGAGCCGGGGGTCGAGTCCCGACAGGTCGGCCTCGGCCAGCGCGGCGAGCGCGCCGCCGCCGGGGCCGACGGGCTTGCCGTCGCCGTCCAGGAAGCGCGCGCCGAGCGCGGCGAGCATGCCCGCGCCGCCGTCGTTCGTGGCACTGCCGCCGACGCCGAACACGATCGTCCGGGCGCCCGCGTCGAGCGCGGCCGCCAGCAGTTCCCCCGAGCCGTACGTGGTCGCCGTGAGCGGGGCGAACTCCCCCGCGGGCAGGTGCTGGAGGCCCGAGGCCTCGGCCATCTCCACCACGGCGGTGGTGTCCCGCACCGCGTACGCCGCCGTGACCTCGGTGCCCAGCGGCCCGGTCACCCGCGCCTCGCGGCGCTCGAATCCGGCGGCCACCGCCGCCGCGACCGTGCCGTCCCCGCCGTCCGCGACGGGCAGGGTCTCGACCCGCACCCCGGGTACGACGCGCCGCAGCCCGGCCGTCACCCGCTCCGCGACCTGTACGGCCGTGAGCGAGCCCTTGAACTTGTCCGCCGCCACGAGCACGTGGGCGGTCTCCATCGCTGCTCCGTCCGTCACCTTGCATCCCTTGCTTTCGAACAGGCAGTCGCGCCGCCCCGACCCTATCCGGGCCACCCCTGATCTGCCCATGGCTGTCCGAAACCGCGTACCGGGCCCCTACGCTGCCTCCGTGACCACCTCTGACTACGCGACCTACATCGCCGGCCTCCCCCGTGTACTGGCCGGGGCCGCCACCCTCTTCAGGGACGGGCGGGGCCGGGTCCTGCTCGTCGAGCCGAACTACCGGGAGGGCTGGGCGCTGCCCGGCGCACCGTCGAGTCGGACGAGGGGGAGACTCCGCGCCAGGGCGCGCGACGCGAGACGGCTGAGGAGATCGGCCTCGACCTCGCTCCGGGCCGGCTGCTCGCGGTCGACTGGGTGCGCGGCGTGGGCCGGCCGCCGATCGTCGCCTATCTCTACGACGGCGGGGTGCTGGCGCAGGAGCAGTTCGACGCGATCCGGATCCAGGAGGACGAGCTCCTCTCCTGGCGGCTGGTGGACCGCGCCGACCTCGCCGCCCATCTGCCGGACCGGCTCGCACAGCGTGTCGGGGCGGCGCTGGAGGTGCTGGACTCCGGCGCGGGCGCGGCCGAGCTGGAGGACGGCGCGCCGGTCACGGGGTGAGCCCGGGCCTGCAGAAATAGCGTCGCGGCCGCCGGGTGCCGTCCGTAGGCTCGGGGCCATGACTCTCGTCGCGATCCTCAGCGGCGCCGGCATCTCCACGGACTCCGGCATCCCCGACTACCGCGGTCCGCAGGGCCTCTGGCGCAAGGATCCGGAAGCGGAGAAGCTCGTCACGTACGACTTCTACATGGCCGATCCGGAGATCCGGCGCCGCTCCTGGCAGATGCGCCGCGCGAGTGCCGCGTGGAACGCCGAGCCGAACGCCGCCCATCGCGCGGTGGCGGCCCTGGAGCGTTCCGGCACCCCGGTCCGGGTGATCACGCAGAACGTCGACGGACTGCACCAGCTGGCGGGGCTGTCCGCCCGCAAGGTCCTCGAACTCCACGGCACGGCACGCGAGGTGGTCTGCACCCGGTGCCACGCCCGGTCGGCGATGGCGGACGCGCTGGCCCGGGTCGACGCGGGCGAGGCCGACCCGCCGTGCACGGTCTGCGGCGGAATCCTGAAGTCGGCGACGGTGATGTTCGGGGAGCGCCTGGATCCGCAGGTGCTGGCCGACGCGATGGCGATCACCGAGGCCTGCCAGGTGTTCATCGCGGTGGGTACGACGCTCCAGGTGCAGCCCGCGGCGTCGCTGGCGGGGATCGCGGTGGAGCACGGGGCCCGGCTGATCGTGGTGAACGCCGAGCCGACCCCGTACGACGAGCTGGCCGAGGAGACGGTCCGCGAGCCCATCGGAACGGCGCTGCCCGCGCTGCTGGAACGGCTGGCCGTACGGGGTTGAAGCCGCCGTGCGCGAGAGGCCGGTCTAGGAGTTCTCGCCCTCCAGCCCCGCCCGGATCCGGCGGGAGGGGCTGAAGGCGTACAGGTCCAGGATCTCCGGCGGGTCCGCGAGGCCGGGGCCGCCCTCGCCCGCCCAGGTGGCGATGTCGGCGACCGCGTGCGGATCGTTGACCAGCCCCAGCCAGACGGGGCGGCCACCCGCCCGGCGGCCCTCGGCGGACGGCTGTACGACGATGACGTTGCCCTGCTCGCAGGCGTCCAGGCACTCCACCGCGCGCACGGTGGCGGATCCGTCGAGGGCCTGGCGCAGCTGGGCGAGCTGGCCCGCGTGGTCCACGCCCGGGATCTTCGGGGTGCCGCAGCAGCAGCCACGGCAGACGCTCACCGTGGGCCGGGACGGCCCGGTACCGGCGGCGGCCTTGCGCGGTCGGTGGCTCATGCGGGGGCACTCCCGGGGACGTCGTCGCTGATCACCGTAGGACTGTACCGAGCCGCTCCCCCGCCGCTCGGGTGAGGTAGTGTTGACGGCTGCGAAGGGGAGTAGCCCCGCAAACCGGTCGTCGACACACTGGAACCTCCGGGTTCCCGGTGGCCGGGCCCGTAGATCCTTACGGGCGGGCGAGACCTTCGGTCAGGTATGACACGCCCGCGTCCTGCGGGTGCTGCGGTCATGCCGGGCCGAGTGGTCCTCCGAAAAAGCCCGAGCGGCACTTCGCGGAAGACCCGGGGCCCGGCTCTCACAGAAAGCCACCCGGAATGCATCTCGACCCCCTGGCGATCATCACCGCCTTCGGGCTGATCTTCCTCGCGGAGCTCCCCGACAAGACGATGTTCGCCTCGCTGGCCATGGGAACCCGCATGCGCCCGCTCTACGTCTGGTTCGGTACGTCCTCCGCGTTCATCGTGCACGTCGCCATCGCGGTCGGGGCGGGCGGACTGCTCGGTCTGCTGCCCGACTGGATCGTCAAGGTGGTCTCGGCCTCCCTCTTCGCCTTCGGCGCGTTCATGCTGCTGCGCAGCGGCGGCGGGGACGACGACGAGGACGAGGAGATCAAGACCGTCACCGGCTTCTGGCCCGTCTACACGACCGCCTTCATGGCGGTGTTCATCAGCGAGTGGGGCGACCTGACCCAGATCACCACCGCGAACCTCGCCGCGAGCAACGGCGCCTGGTCCACGGCCATCGGGTCGGCCGTCGCCCTGATGTCGGTGTCGGCGCTGGCGCTGCTGGCGGGGCGGTTCATCGCCAAGCGGGTGCCACTGAAGACGGTGCAGCGCATCGGCGGTCTGTGCATGCTCGGGCTGGCGATCTGGGCGGTGGCCGAGATCTTCGTCTGATCCCCGCGTCTCCCGCCCGTCACGCTCACGCCGTACCGGCTCACTGATCCACGCATCCCCCCGTCACGCCGTACCGGCTCTCAGAACAGCGCCGGTACGGCGTCGTCCGTTCCCCGCTCGAAGGCGAGCAGCCGCTGTTTGCGCTCCAGCCCGCCGCCGTAGCCGGTGAGACCGCCGGAGGCTCCGATGACACGGTGGCAGGGAACGATGATGCCTACCGGGTTCTTGCCGTTGGCGAGGCCCACGGCGCGGGAGGCGCCCGGCTTGCCGAGGCGTCCGGCGAGTTCGCCGTAGGAGCGCGTCTCGCCGTACGGGATACGCCGGAGCTCGGCCCAGACGCTGCGCTGGAAGGGCGTGCCGTCCAGGTGCAGCGGCAGGTCGAACTCCGTGAGGTCGCCGGCGAAGTAGGCGTCCAGCTGGCGGACGGTCTCGGCGAAGGGCCCGGGGTCCGGGGCGCCGAAGGTCTCCTCGGGCGGGCGGTGCCGCTGCCCGGTCATGTAGAGGCCGGCCAGGACGCCGTCGGTGGCGACCAGGGTGAGCGGCCCGTACGGGCTGTCGGCGACCGTGTGCTGCCGGGCCGCGACGGGTGCGGTGGTCATGGTGCGTCCTTCGGGGTGCGGGTGGTCAGGCGGGCAGGTGGTCTCAGGCGGGCAGGTGGTTGATGGGATGGTCGTCGACGGTCCACAGGTACTGCACGGCGTAGGCACGCCAGGGCCGCCACCGCGCGGCACGGGCGGTGAGGGCCGCAGGGGTCGACGGGAGGCCGAGGTGCCCGGCCGCTCTGCGGATCCCGAGGTCGGTGGGGAGGAAGGCGTCCGGGTCGCCGAGGGCGCGCATCGCGATCACCTCGACGGTCCAGGGCCCGAAGCCGGGCAGGGCGGCCAGTTCCGCGCGGGCCCTCTCCCAGTCGGTGCCCTCACCCAGGCTCAGGGATCCGTCGGCCAGGGCGGCGACCAGGGTGGTGAGCGTGGTGCGGCGGCTGCGTGGCAGGGCCAGCGTCTCGGGGTCGAGCCCGGCCAGCGCTTCCGGGGCCGGGAAGAGATGGGTCAGGCCGCCTTCGGGGTCCTCGACCGGGGTCCCGTGGGCGACGGCCAGACGGGCCGCGTGGGTGCGGGCGGCGGCGGTGGAGACCTGCTGGCCGAGGACCGCTCGTACGGCGAATTCCGCGGCGTCGACCGTACGCGGCACCCGGCGCCCCGGCGCGGTGTCGACCAGCGGGGCGAGCAGCGGGTCCGAGCGCAGCTGGTCGTCGACGGCGACCGGGTCGGCGTCCAGGTCGAGGAGTCTGCGGCAGCGGCTGATGGCCTGGGTGAGGTCCCGTGGGTCGGTGAGGGAGAGCCGGCAGCCGATGTGGTCCGGCTGCGGGGACAGCGCCACGATGCCGTGGCCGTGCGGGAGGGCGAGCGTGCGGCGGTAGGCGCCGTCGCGCCACTCCTCGACGCCGGGGACGGCTGTCGCGGCGAGGTGCCCGAAGAGATTGCTGGGGTTGAGCGGGGCACGGTACGGGAGCCGGAGCGCGATGACACCCGGGGTTCCCCGGGTGCGGGCCCCGCGTTCGGCCCGGGCGCGCAGCTCGCCCGGGGTGAGCGCGTAGACCTCCCGCACGGTGTCGTTGAACGTACGGATCGATGAGAACCCGGCCGCGAAGGCGACCTCGGCCATGGGGAGTCCGGTCGTCTCGATGAGCACCCGGGCGGTCTGCGCACGCTGCGATCTGGCCAGCGCGAGCGGTCCCGCGCCGAGCTCGGCGAGGAGCTGGCGCTCGACCTGCCGGGCGGAGTATCCGAGGCGGGCGGCGAGGCCCGGTACACCTTCCCGGTCGACGACGCCGTCCTGGATGAGGCGCATGGCCCGGGCTACGGAGTCCGCGCGGGCGTTCCACTCCGGGGAACCGGGGCTGGTGTCGGGCCGGCACCGTTTGCAGGCCCGGAATCCGGCCTGCTGACACGCGGCGGCGCTGGGGTAGAAGGTCATGTTCCGGACTTTCGGCGGCACGACCGGGCAGCTGGGTCGGCAGTAGATCCGGGTGGTCAGGACCGCGGTGAAGAACCAGCCGTCGAAGCGGGCGTCCTTCGACTGTACGGCCCGTACGCAGCGCTCGGTGTCGGTGTGCATGGTCCAAGCATCGGGCACGCGGGGACCGGAAGGCTGGCGGAAATCCGACATCGACCTCGCGCGGAGAGCCCGGTACAGCCACGCACCCGCTGTTCATATTACTGAATACCAATCACGTACACGTCTATTGACGCGGTCACGACAGGCGCTTACGGTCCGAGAAAGCGCTTGCCCCCCACTCATTATGGGGCCCGCCGCACGGGCTGTTCAGAAATCCGAACACGCGGGCGACCGGGCGCCGACCCGATCTGGAGAGAACGATGCAGAAGAAGAAGCCCGCCCTCGCGTGTGTCGGCCTGCTCACCGGCTCGCTCCTCGCACTGTCCGGCACCACCATGGCGCAGGCCACGTACTCCGCCGGCGCCCCCGCCGGCACCTCGGCCGCGGTGGCCGCGGTGGCCGCCGACGCCCTGTACGTGGCGCCGGACGGAGCCGCCGACGCGGCCGGCACGGAGTCGGACCCGACGACGCTCTCCTCGGCGATCGGCCGCGTCGGCCCGGGCGGGACGATCTACCTGCGCGGCGGGACGTACGCGTACTCCGAGACGGTCACCATCCCGCCGGGCAACGACGGCACCTCGGGTGCCCGCACGACGCTCGCCGCCTACCCGGACGAGACCCCGGTCCTGAACTTCTCGGCCATGAGCGAGGACCCGGCGAACCGCGGGCTCGCAGTGAACGGCGCGTACTGGCACATCGACGGCATCGTCGTCGAGCACGCCGGTGACAACGGGATCTTCGTCGGCGGCAGCAACAACGTCATCGAGCACGTCATCACGCGCTTCAACCACGACTCGGGCCTGCAGATCTCGCGGATCGCCTCCGACACCCCGGACGACGAGTGGCCCGCCGACAACCTCATCCTGAGCTCGGAGTCGCACGACAACGCCGACTCGGACGGTGAGGACGCCGACGGCTTCGCCTCGAAGCTCACCTCGGGTCCCGGGAACGTCTTCCGCTACACCGTGTCCCACAACAACATCGACGACGGCTGGGACCTCTACACCAAGTCGGAGACCGGTCCCATCGGCCCGGTGACCATCGAGGACTCCCTCTCCTACGACAACGGGACCCTCTCCGACGGGACCGTGAACTCCGACGGCGACCGCAACGGCTACAAGCTGGGCGGCGACGGCATCGAGGTCGACCACGTCGTGCGGCGCAACATCGCCTACAACAACGGCCACCACGGGTTCACCTACAACAGCAACCCGGGCTCGATGAGCGTGTCGGACAACGTCAGCGTCGACAACGCCGAGCGCAACTTCTCCTTCGACAAGGGCACTTCGGTGTTCCGCGACAACGTCTCGTGCCGCAGCGGCGACGGTTCCAACGACAAGACGGTGGGCGACGCGGACGCCTCCAACCAGTTCTGGACCGGCTCGAACGGTTCGGCCTGTTCCGCCTACGCCGGCGCGATGGACTGGTCGTTCGCGGCGGACGGCTCCCTCGTCGTGACGTTCGGCGGCAACAAGGTGACGCCGTAGGCCTGCGCCTGACCCTCACCGTGGAGGGGCACACCGGTCGGGGCCGGGGTGCCCCTCCACGTGAGGTTTCGGTCACCTTGACGCAATGAAACATCCCGGAAACGCGACGGCGCCCTCCGTGAAACGCGCGACCGGGACCCTCTCCGGGCCGGACCCCATGCCGCCCCGAGGAGGGACCCCTCTCTTGACCCCCGTGACCCTGGCCTCGGCAGGCCTCGACACAGGTGACACCGCCTGGCTCCTCGCCGCCACCGCTCTCGTCCTGCTGATGACGCCGGGCCTCGCCCTCTTCTACGGCGGCATGGTCCGCACGAAGAGCGTCCTCAACATGCTGATGATGAGCTTCGTGTCGATCGCCCTGGTCACGGTCGTGTGGCTGATGGCCGGCTACTCACTGGCCTTCGGCGACGACACGTTCGGCGGGCTCATCGGTGGCCTCGGCCACGCGGGCATGGTCGGCATCGGCCCCGACGACCTCACCGGCAGCGTGCCCACCCTGCTGTTCACCACGTTCCAGCTGACCTTCGCGATCCTCACCGCGGCACTGGTCAGCGGCGCGATCGCGGACCGGATGAAGTTCGCGGCGTGGCTGGCCTTCGTACCGCTGTGGACCCTGCTCGTATACGTTCCCGTCGCGCACTGGGTATGGGGGCCCGGCGGGTGGATCGCGGACTCGCTCGGCGCCCTGGACTTCGCCGGCGGCCTGGTCGTGGAGATCACCTGCGGGGCGTCGGGCCTGGCGCTCGCCCTGGTGATCGGGCCCCGTATCGGCTTCAAGAAGGACGCGATGCGGCCGCACAACCTGCCGATGGTGATGCTCGGCGCCGGCCTGCTCTGGTTCGGCTGGCTCGGCTTCAACGGCGGCTCGGCGCTCGGCGCCAACGGTCTGGCCGCCGCCTCGGTCCTCAACACCCTGGTCGCCGGGTGCACCGGCCTGCTGGGCTGGCTCTTCGTCGAGCAGCGGCGCGACGGTCACCCGACCACCTTCGGCGCGGCCTCCGGTGTGGTCGCGGGCCTGGTCGCGATCACTCCCGCGTGCGGAACGGTCGGCGTGCTGGGAGCCACCGTCGTCGGACTCGCGGCGGGTGTCGTCTGCTCGTACGCCGTCGCGTGGAAGTTCCGCTTCGACTACGACGACTCCCTGGACGTCGTGGGTGTCCACTTCGTGGGGGGCGTCGTCGGGACGCTGCTCATAGGGCTGTTCGCGACGGCCACGATGACGGGCGGCGCGGAGGGTCTCCTCTACGGCGGCGGAGCGGGCCTGCTGGCCCGGCAGGCCGTCGCGGTGGTCGCCGTGGCCGCGTACACCTTCCTCGTGACGTACGGGATCGGCAGGGCGATCGACCGGGTGATGGGGGTGCGGGCCTCCGAGGAGGAGGAACTCACGGGCCTGGACCAGACAGTTCACGCGGAGAGCGCCTACGATCACGGCGGTCTGGGTCATGCCGCCGCGCAGCCCCCTGGCCACTGAGCACCCCCTCTTCTCTCCCAGGACAGGAGCACCGCCCCATGAAGCTCATCACCGCGGTCGTGAAGCCGCACCGCCTCGACGAGGTGAAGACCGCTCTGCAGGACCTCGGCGTGAACGGGATGACCGTCACGGAGGCCAGCGGGTACGGGCGCCAGCACGGCCACACCGAGGTCTACCGGGGTGCCGAGTACAGGGTGGACCTGGTCCCCAAGATCCGTATAGAGGTACTCGTCGAGGACGCCGACGCGGAGCCGGTCCTGGACGCGGTGGTCCGCGCCGCCCGTACCGGAAAGATCGGCGACGGCAAGGTGTGGGCGATGCCCGTGGAGACCGCTGTACGGGTCCGCACGGGCGAGCGGGGGCCGGAGGCCCTCTAGGGCCCCTAGGGCGCTCCGGCATCCCTCGGGTGCTGCCGTCCGGATCGGATACCGTCCTGGCCATGACGACTGCCATGACCAGGACGGTCGATGACGTGAACGTCGGGAGCCTGGCGCAGCCGTCCGGGACGGTCGATTACCGCTGAGGTAATGCGGGCGCCCGGCCCGGAGGGTCAGCCGGTCGTCGCGTCCGGGTCCAGGGCGTACAGGCGCGGCAGGTTCACCACGATGGCCTCCTGGGTGCTGCGGGCGATGACGACCACGGCCTCCTCGGTGGGGTCCGGGTTCTCCTCGCGGTGCGGCACGAACGGCGGGACGAAGATGTAGTCGCCGGGCGAGGTGCGCAGCCGTACCTCTTCCGGCTCCTCCCCCGAGTCGTCCAGGAAGACGAACTCCGGGTGTCCGCTGACCACATGGATGGCGGTCTCGGACTCGCCGTGGTGGTGGTCGGAGGAGGAGGTCGCGGGAGCTACATGGGTCTGGCCCATCCAGAGCTTCTCGGAACCCACCGTCTTCCCGCTGACGGCGCTGAACCGGCGCATGCCGCCGGTCTGCGCCGTGTCCCCGTCGAGCGCGTCGGCGCGGATGTGGTGCAGACGGGTGCGCAGGGGTGCCGCCGGGCGGCCCTGGGCTTCGTGGAGATGAGGGTGGAAGCCTTCTCCGGGGGTCGTCAACGGCTCGCTCATGGCAGGGACGTTAGGTCGGCGCCGAAAAGGATGTCAAGAGGTGTCCATTCCGCTTCACCTGCGGCAATGTTCCCGCAACACACGGCGCGACGCCGGAGGGGAACGGCCGGAAGAGCCTCGCCCGCGGCCCGTCCCCGGGGCATGATGTGGGCATGCATATCTCCGCGAAGGCGGACTACGCCACGCGTGCCCTTCTGGAGCTCGCGAGTGATCCCGGCCGTCCGCTCTCCTGTGAAGCCATCGCCTCCTCGCAGGAGATTCCGTTCAGGTTCCTGAAGTCCGTGGTGGGCGAACTGCGCCGGGCCGGTCTGGTGCGCAGCCAGCGCGGCTGCGAGGGCGGCTACTGGCTCGGCAGACCCGCCGACGAGATCGCCCTGCTCGATGTCGTACGCGCCGTGGACGGTGAGCTGATCACCCTGCGGGGCGAGGGGCTGACCGGGCTCGACTACCCCGGCCCCGCGGTGGGCCTGCCCGGGGTGTGGAGGAGGGTCGAGTCGGACGCCGCGGCGGTTCTCGGCTCGCTGACCCTGGCGGCGCTGCTGCCCGCCGGGGCGCGCGAACAGCCGTCCGTCATCGGTGCCGCGTGACCGGCGGACCGGGTTCGCCGCCGGTGGAGGTGGTGGAGTACACCGACCCGATGTGCCCCTGGGCGTGGGGGTCGGAGCCCGCCTTCCGCAGGCTGCGGACCGCGCTGGGCGGCCGGGTCGGCTGGCGCCGGGTGTACGCGATCCTCTTCGACGAGGAGGACGACCCGGCCCCCGATCCGGCGGCCGAGACCGCGTACTACGCCGGTTACGTCGAGCGGATCAGCTCGCACACCCATGCGCCACGGGCGGCCCGGCTGAGCCGTGTCGCGGCGAGCTCCTGGCCCTCGTCGCTCGTGGCCGGGGCCGCGGAGCTCCAGGGCGCCGACGTCGCCGAGCGGGTCCTTCGGCGGCTGCGGGAGACCGTCTTCGTGCTGGGTGAACCGGCGGACACCCTGGACGCCGCGATGGCCGCCACGCGCGGTGTCCCGGGCCTCGACCAGGACCGGCTGAGGTCCGACGCGACCTCGTCCGGCGTCCTGGAGCGGGTGCGCGCCGACCGCGCGGAGGCGCGGCGCCCCGTCCCCGAAGTCCTGTCCGTACGCAGCGGATCACCGCACCCCGGGGCGGCGAAGGAGACCTTCGAGGGCGGGTACCGCTACGCGTTGCCGACGCTCCTGCTGCGGGCCGGGCAGGAGTACCGCGCGATCCCCGGCTGGCGGCCGTACGAGACGTACGCGAGGGCCGTCGACGAGCTCTGGCCGGGCGTGCTGGGCTCCGCCGCGCCGCTCTCCCCGTCCGAGGCGCTGGAGCAGCACAGGAGCCTCACCGAACCGGAGCGCCACCTGCTGGCGGAGGGGGTGTGGCCGCCGCCCGGCGCGGTCCCGCTGGAGACGGGGAACGGCCTTCTGTGGCTACATCCTGACGAGGCGTCAGCACGCCCCGCCGCCGGATGACCCCCTCCCGTACCGCTCTGAGCTGCGGTTGAGCCCCGTCCCGCTGAATGAGACACCAATGGGTGTCCATTGACAGCCGAGGACGGCTGCCGCCAGGATGAGCCCATGCTCACGACGCACCCCGGTGTGGTGTGCCGCTACGTGGACCTGCGGCGCACCTCCAGCGCACTCTGTCGCTGACCACTCGCCACCCCCGCTCCACAGGCGCCGCCTGACCTCTGTCGGCAGCACCGGCCGCCCTTCGGCCCGCTGATCCGCGCCTGTGCCCCGCGTCGGCCCTCCGCCTTCCGTCGCGCCTTCCCGTCGTATCCCCGTACGGGGCCGTGAGTTCCTCGACGTCCCCGCCCGGACCCGCTCCTGCCCAGCCGTGCGCCGACGCCTCGACGACGCATGCCCGCACACGCGACGACGGTTCGTGCGAGTGCCGCGCTCCCCTCTTCACGCTCCCCCGCCTCCTCCTGCCCTTTTCCGGGCCGGACCCCATCAGAGAGAACGAGATGTCCGCACGCCTCACGATCCGCCGCCGACCGGACGCCCGGTCGGCCCGACAGGCGGGCGGCCTGAGGGTCGCTGCCCTCGGAACCGCCTTCGTCGCCCTGCTCGTGCCGGCTCTGAGCGCTTGCGGCGGCAGCGCCTCGTCGTCGGCCGGCAGCGCCACCCTGAAATGGGCCTCCTCCTACTTCCCGAGCCACTGGGACCCGGTGGTGTCGGGCAGCGGCGCACAGTTCCGAGAACTCGCCCTCGTTTACAGCTCGTTGACGCGAACCGACGAGGAGGGAAAGGCCGTCCCGGACCTCGCGGAGAGCTGGGAGTACAACGAGAAGGGTGACGGGATCACCTTCCATGTACGCCCCGGGCTGAAGTTCAGCGACGGGGAGCCGGTCGACGGCGCGGCCGTGAAGGCCGCGATCGAGCGGGCGCAGAAGCAGAAGAACTCCGCGCTCTTCGGCGACCTGACGTCGATCGGTTCGGTGAAGGCCGCCGGTCTCGACGTCACTCTGGACCTCACCCAGGTCGACTACCAGATACCGCAGCTGCTCGGCGAGCGCGTCCTGCAGATCGCCAGCCCCAAGGCCGCCGCGAACCCCACGAAGCTGGACCAGAACCCCGTCGGCGCCGGTCCGTTCGTCATCGACCAGCTGATCCCGGGCACCAAGGCGGTCCTGCGGAAGAACCCCGACTACTGGGACGCGAAGAACATCCACATCGACGACGTCGAGCTGGTGTCCGCCCCCGACGCGTCCACCGTCGTCTCGGGACTCCAGACCGGGGTCTACAACTTCGCCGACCTCGACCCGAGCCAGGCCTCGGCCGCGGAGAAGGCGGGTCTGGACGTGTTCTCCCAGCCCGGGTTCAACGCCTCGAACATCAGCCTGAACGTCAACAAGGCGCCGTTCGACGACGACAGGGTCGTCGACGCCCTCCGGTACGCGGTCAACCGCAAGGAGTTCGTCGACAAGCTGACGTTCGGTCACGGCGAGTCCACCGACCAGCCCTTCCCCAAGGGCTATGTGGCGTACGACGCGAAGTCGGAGAACGCCTACCCCTACGACCCGGCGAAGTCGAAGAAGCTCCTGGCCGAGGCCGGTCACCAGCCCGGCGACATCAAGCTGAACCTGGTCATCCCGGCGGAGGACCCGCAGGCCGAGATCGTCCAGTCGCAGCTGGCGGCCGTGGGCATCAAGGTCACCATCAAGATCGACAAGAACTGGGCCACCCCGTTCTTCGCCAAGGACCTGGCGTTCTCGCTGTACTCGACGACGGGCCGCGACTCCGCGGTGCAGACGCTCACCGCCCACTTCGGCCCGAACGGCCCGCTGAACCTGAGCACCCCGTACGAGCCGGACGGCTTCAAGGAGGCCGTCGCCAAGGTCCGGCAGACACCTCTGGACGCGCCCGACTACGCCCAGGTGCTCCAGACGGCGACGCGTGCGGGTCTGGAGAGCAAAGCCCTGATCTTCACCTTCTCCTCGCCCAACCTCTTCGCCAAGAGCAAGGCGCTCTCCGACCTGCCGAAGAACCCCGCCCACATCGACTGGACCGGCGTGAAGATCGCCGGCTCCTGACCGTCCGTCCACTGCAGAGAAGAGAGGAGGCAGTCCGATGACGACGATCACGCCGGAGGCCGCTCCTGAGCGCCGCCGCCGGGTCGCCACGGCCAGGGTGCGGCATGCGGCGGGGCGGGGGGCGGCCGCCCTGGGCCGCTCGGTCGCGATCTTCGTACCGGTGTTCCTGGTGGCGACCTTCGTGACGTTCGCCCTGCGCTCCATGAGCGGCCTCAGCCCGGCACGCATCCAGCTGGGCGAGGAGGCGACCCCCGAGGCGATCCAGCGCATCGAGGCCGAGTGGGGGCTCGACCAGCCGTTCCTGACCCAGTACTGGAACTGGTTCACGGATGTCCTGCACGGGCAGCTCGGCACCAGCTGGGTCAACGGGGCCGACATCTCCACGCTGATCGGACTCGGCCTGGGGGTGAGCCTCTCCGTCGCGGTCCTCGCGCTGGTCATCGGTGTGGTCGTCGGCTTCCTCCTCGGCACGGTGGCGGCGCTGCGGCGCACCACCCTCGTCGACCGGGCGATCACGGGGTTCGTCACCGTGATCTCGGTGATGCCGGCCTTCGTCGTCGGCATCGTGCTGGTGGCGGTCCTCGCGGTGGGGTTCGGCCTGTTCCCGTCGGCCGGCTACATCCCGGCCGAGCAGGGCGTCGGCCCCTGGCTGGCCCACATCACGCTCCCCGCGCTCGCCCTGAGTTTCGACGTCATCGCCGATGTCGCCCGCCAGCTGCGGGCCGGCCTCATCGCGGCGTACGGCGAGAACTACGTGACGGGCGCGGTGGTCCGGGGCCTGAGCCCGCGGCGGATCTTCTTCGCCCATGTCCTGCGCAACGGGCTCGGGCCGGCCCTCGCCACGATGGGCCAGAAGTTCCCGGCGCTGGTCGGTGCCTCCGTGGTCACGGAGTGGATCTTCGGCCTCCAGGGCTTCGGCAGGTTCGCCAACGACTCGGCCCAGGCCGGTGACGTACCGGCGGTGCAGGGCGTGCTCGTGGTGTCGATCGTGCTGGTCGTCTCCTTCAACCTGATCATCAATCTGGTGCTGGCGCGTGTCATGCCGGCATCCCAGCGGGGGGTATGACGATGGTGCGCCGCGTCCTCTCACTCACATCCGGCCGGATCGCCTTGGTCATCCTCGTGCTGATCGCCCTGCTCGCCGTCTGCGGTCCGTGGCTCGCCCCGCAGGATCCGCTGGCGACGAGCGACAACACCCTCGCGTCGGCCTCGGGCGCCCACTGGCTGGGGACGGACTACCTGGGCCGTGACGTGTTCAGCCGTCTCCTGGACGGCTCTCGGATCAGCGTGCTCGGTTCGCTGGAGGTCGCACTGATGGCTCTCGTCGTCGGCGCGGTCCCCGGGATCCTGTCGGTCTACTCGGGCCGGGTCTTCGAATGGCTGACCCTCCGGCTGGCCGACACCCTGGTGGCCCTGCCGTTCCTGCTGTTCGCCATCGCGGTGATCGCGCTCCTCGGCAACGGCATCACCCAGGCCATGCTCGTCACCGGGGCCCTGGTCTCCCCGCTCTTCTACCGGGTGTCCCGGGCCGCCACGCTGGCCGTGGCCCGTTCGCCGTACGTGGAGGCCGCGATCGTCTCCGGGGCCTCGGTCGGGTGGATCGTACGCCGCCATGTCTGGGTCAAGGTGCTGCCGCCGATCGCGGTGGCGCTCGCGCAGACCATCGGCGTGGGCTTCGTCATCGTCTCCAGCCTGACCTTCCTCGGGATCGGCGTGCAGCCCCCGGCCCCCACCTGGGGCGGTCTGCTCGCCTCCGACCTGGGCTACCTCAGCCACCAGCCCTGGGCCCCGGTGGCACCCGCCCTGCTGATCATGGTCACCGTCTGGGCGTGCAACCTGCTCGCCGACGCCATCCGCGACGTCTCCGGTGAGGCGGGCCGCGCGCTGGTCAACCGGCGCAGGGCCCGGTCCCGTACGGGCACGTCCGCCCCCGTCCCCGTGGGAGGTTCGCGATGAAGACCCTGTCCCAGAACACCGCCGTCGACAGCGCCCTGGAGCACGCTCCGGCCGCCCCAACCGCTCCCCCGGTGATCGCCGTACGCGGCGTGCACATCACCGACCGGGTCACCGACCGGGAGATCGTGCACGGCGTCGGCTTCGAGATCGCCCCGGGCAAGGCGGTCGGCATCGTCGGGGAGTCCGGCAGCGGCAAGACGCTCACCTGCCGGGCGGTGCTCGGCATCCTGCCCCCGCACTTCGAGGTCTCCGGCGGATCGGTCGAGATCGACGGCACCGACATTTCGACCCTGACGCCCCGGCAGTGGACGGCCCTGCGCGGCACCACGGTCGGCGCCGTCTTCCAGGACCCGGCGTCCTACCTCAACCCGTCGATCCGGGTGGGCGCCCAGATCGCCGAGGTCATCCGGGTCAAGAAGGGCGTGAAGCGGCGCGAGGCACGCCGGCAGGCCCTCGAACTCCTCGGGGCGGTACGGCTGCGCGACCCGGAGCTGGTCTACGGCCAGTACACCTACGAGCTGTCGGGCGGCATGCTCCAGCGCGTCCTGATCGCGGCGGCGATCGCCGTCGAACCGCGGGCGCTCATCGCCGACGAGGCCACGACCGCCCTCGACGTCACGGTCCAGGCCGAGATCCTCGACCTGCTGGCCGAACTGCGCGAGCGCACCGGCCTGGCGCTCGTCGTCGTCTCCCACGACCTGGCCGTCGTCGCCCAGTTGTGCGACGAGGTGCTGGTGATGCGGCAGGGCGAGGTGGTGGAACAGGGCCCGACGCACTCGGTGCTGCACGACCCGCAGCACCCGTACACCCGGCTGCTCATGGCCGAGCACGAGCAGTACGGCCTGGACAAGTTCCTCACGCCCGAGGAGGCGTCATGACCACCGCGTCGCCCGAAGCGAGGACCGCCGACGGGGAGGCCGGGGCTCCGGCCCCCGTCCTGGCCGTCGAGAACCTGGAGGTCCGTTACGGCCGGGGCCGGCGGGGCCGGAGCGCCCTGCGCGGGGTCTCGCTGAGCGTGGCGCCCGGGGAGACCGTGGGCGTCATCGGCGAGACGGGCTCCGGGAAGTCCACGCTGGCCCGCGCCGTGCTCGGCCTCGTGCGCGCCTCGGCCGGCTCGATCCGGGTCGGCGGCGAGGACGTCACCGGGTACGGCAACCGCCGGTGGCGCGCCCTGCGCCGCCGGGGCGTCGTCCAGTACGTCTTCCAGGACCCGCTGCGCAGCCTCGACCCGGACCTCACCGTCGAGGACTCCCTGATCGAACCCCTCCTCATCCAGGGCGTGGAGCGCAAGGAGGCGGTGGAGCGGGCCCGCGCGTTCCTCGACCGGGTCCACCTGTCCGGAGAGCTGCTCGGGCGGCTGCCCGGCGAGCTCTCCGGCGGCCAGCGCCAGCGTGTCGCCGTGGCCCGCGCCCTGGTCACGGAGCCCGCCCTGGTCATCCTCGACGAGCCGGTCAGCGCCCTGGACTCCGCCAACCGCGTCCAGGTCCTGGAGATCCTCAAGGAGCTCCGCGCCGCCGGGACGTCCCTCGTCTTCATCTCGCACGACCTCGGCTCCATCGCCGGGACCGCCGACCGCATCGCCGTGCTCTACAGGGGTGAGCTCGTCGAGGTGGGCACCGCCCGTGACGTCATCAACCAACCACGGCACGTGTACACGCGCCTGCTCGTCGGTTCCGCGCCGACGCTGCACTCGCGGACCGCCGACCGCTCCGAGCGAGAGGCCCTGCGCGCCCAGCTGACCGGCTGACCGCCCGGCCACCCGCCCGTCCCCCGCACCACCGAGAGGAACACCCATGTCCCGCAGGATCCATCTCGCACTTCACCCGTACGGAGTCGGCGGCCCCGGCCAGCACGGCCTCTGGAAGGACCCGCTGGTCGCGAAGAACGCGAGCATCGACATCAACTACTACATCCAGCAGGCCCAGGCCGCCGAACACGCCCTCTTCGACGCGCTGTTCGTCGTGGACAGCCAGTTCATCAACTCCACCTACCCGTCGCACTACCTGAACCGGCTGGAGCCGCTCACCCTGCTCTCCGCCGTCGCCACCCACACCAAGCACGTCGGGCTGGTCGGCACGGCGAGCTCGACGTACAACTCGCCGTTCAACCTGGCTCGCCGGTTCGCCTCCCTCGACCACATCAGCGGTGGACGCGCCGGGTGGAACGTCGTGACCAGCTTCGACACCGGTACGTCGAGGAACTACGGGCTCGACGAACACCTCGACTACACCACCCGCTACGGCCGCGCCCTGGAGTCCGTACAGGTCGCCCAAGGGCTGTGGGACTCCTACGAGGACGACGCGTTCCCGGCCGACGTGGAGCGCGGCGTCTTCCTCGACCCGTCCAGGCTGCACGCGCTGGACCACGTCGGGGAGCACTTCAAGGTGGCGGGGCCGCTGAACATCTCCCGCTCGCCGCAGGGGCAGCCGGTCATCTTCCAGGCCGGGGTGTCCGACGAGGGCCGCGACCTCGCCGCGCGCGTCGCCGAGGGGATCTACGCACCGGGCGGCACGCTGGAGTCGGCGCAGGAGTACTACGCGGACATCAAGAAGCGCACCGCCGCCTACGGACGCGACCCCGACCACATCAAGGTCTTCATCCACGGCGGCCCGATCGTCGGCGCCACCGACGAGGAGGCCCGTCGCCGGGAGCGGGAGATCTTCGAGGAGGACAACGACTTCGCGAGCAACCTCGCGCTCCTGGGCCGGTCCTTCGGCGCGTACGACTTCAGCGTGCACGACCTGGACGCGCCGTTCCCGGACGTCGCCCACCTCGCCGAGAAGGGCGGCCGGACGGGCGCCGGGAAGATCATCGAGCGCGCGCAGGCCGAGGGCCTGACACTTCGTCAGGTCGCCGACTCCGTCAACGCGTTCCGCCGCTCGCCGTTCGTCGGCGCCCCGGAGACCGTCGCCGACACCATCGAGAAGTGGTCGGACGCCGGCACCCTGGACGGCATCAACCTGGCGTTCCGGAACAACGAGGACCTCAACCGCTTCGTGGACGGTGTGGTGCCGCTCCTCCAGAAGCGCGGCCTGTTCCGGACCGAGTACGAGGCCGACACTCTGCGCGGCAACCTCGGACTGCCCGTCCCCGCGAACCGCCACACCGCCGAGCGCGCGCCCGCGAACGACTGATGCCGGCCCGAACCCTCCCCGCAGGCATGCACGCACACGCACACGCATTCGCAGGAGTCATGAGATGACCGAGTACACCGACTTCCACGCCCCCGAGGGCCTGCGCACCCGAGGCACCGTCGTCGTGGTGCCGGGCCGGGGCGAGACCCGGGCGACCTACACCCGGCTCGGCAGGCGGCTGGCCGCCGACGCCTACCGTGTCCGCGTCGTCGGCGCCCCTGATCTCGACGAGGGTGATCCGGCCGGCTCGCTGACCCGCTTCGGTGAGCAACTCGCCGCCGCGGCAGAGGACTCGGCCGCCGACGAGGACGGATTCGTACGCCCCCTCGTGCTGGTGGGGGCCGACAGGGGAGCCATCGCCGTCGCGGCCCTGCTCGGCCGGAAGGACGTACCGTCCGCAGTGCGGCCGGACGCCGTCGTCCTCGCGGGGATCCCCGGCAGCGGGGCCGCCTCCGTCGGCGACTGGGAGGACGAACTCGACGTGCGTACCGCCTGCCCCGCCCATCGGGGCACGCTCACCGAGGACACCGGGATCCGGCGCGGCGCACTCGACGAGGCGGTGCCGGAGGCCCTGCTCACGGCGGCGTACGGCGGTGACATCGACGTCCCGGTGCTGCTCCTGACCGGCGACGCCGATCCGCTCGCGGACCGCGAGGCACTCGTGCGTACGGCGAAGTCGCTGCCGCGGGCCCGGCTCTCGGTGGTGCGGGACGCGCACCACGACGTCCTCAACGACATGCAGCACCGTTCGGTGGCGGCGGAGGTCGTCACCTTCCTGGAGACCCTGCGCAACGAACTGGTGCCGGTCGTCACGGTCGATTCGAGCGCGTGGTAGCCGCCGCCCCGTCCGGCACCTCCGGCATTTCCGCCCCGTAGAGAAAGGTCCCCCATGGCAACCATCCTGTCCGTCTCCGGCAGTCCCTCCGCCACCTCCCGCACCGCCCGGCTGCTGCGTCATCTGGACGACCGGCTCCGGCAGCAGGGCCACGACGTGACGCCGCTGGACGTACGCACCCTGCCCGCCGAGGCGCTGCTCGGCGCCGACTTCCGGCACCCGGCCGTCGTCGAGGCCACGGCGCTGTTCGAGCAGGCGGACGGTGTGGTCATAGGCACCCCCGTCTACAAGGCCGCCTATTCGGGGCTGCTGAAGACGCTGCTGGACCTGCTCCCGCAGTTCGCGCTGACCGGCAAGACCGTGCTTCCGCTCGCCACCGGGGGCAGCACGGCCCATGTGCTGGCGATCGACTACGCGCTGCGCCCGGTGCTCAGCTCGATGGGCGCGGCGCACATCGTCCCGGGCTGGTTCACGCTCGACAAGGACATCACCGCGGGCGAGGACGGCACCCTGACCGTCGCGCCCGGTACGGCCGAGGCGCTCGCCCAGGTGACCGACGCCTTCTCCCGGGCACTGGGCGGGCGTACGGCGGTGCTGGCGGCCGCGGGCTGAGCGGTCCCGCCGTTCAGGCCGCCCTCAGCCGCCGCCACACCGCCTTCGCCGCGTGGTGCCCCGACATACCGTGCACACCGGGGCCGGGCGGGGTGGCCGACGAGCAGAGGAAGACCGCGGGGTGCGCGGTGGCGTACGGCACGCGGGCGAGTTTGGGGCGGAGCACCGTCTGCAGGCCGGCGAACGCCCCGGTGGCGATGTCCCCGCCGACGTAGTTGGCGTTGCGCCGGGCGAGGGTGGGCGGCCCGGCGACCGCGCGGGCCAGGACCAGGTCGCGGAACCCGGGGGCGAACCGCTCCAGTTGACGCTCGATGACGTCGGTGGCGTCGCCCTCCCAGCCGGACGGGACGTGCCCGTACACCCAGAAGACATGGCGGCCTTCGGGGGCGCGGGTCGGGTCGACGATGCTGGGCTGCGCGGTGATCAGGAAGGGGACGCTCGGGGCGCGGCCGGCCACGGCGGCGCGCAGGGCCGCGTCGATCTCGGTGGCCGAGGGGCCGACATGGACGGTGCCGGCGCGCCGGGCCTCCTCGGCCGTCCAGGGCACGGGGCCCGACAGCGCGTAATCGATCTTGAAGCAGGAGGGCCCGTAGCGGTAGTGGTCGTAGGCGCCGCCGAGTCCTGCGATGCGGGCGAGCGCGGTCGGTGAGGTGTCGAAGATGTACGCCCGTGCGGGTGGCAGTTCGTCGAGGCGCCGGACCTCGACGCCCGTGCGGATGGTGCCGCCCTGTTCACGCAGGAAGGCCGCGAGGGCGTCGGAGACGGCCTGCGAACCGCCGCGCGGCACCGGCCAGCCGTTCTCGTGCGCGGCGAGCGCGAAGAGCAGTGCGATCCCGCCGGTCGCGAGGCCGCTCGCGGGTGCGATGGCGTGTCCGGCCAGGCCCGCGATCAGCCCGCGTGCCTTCTCCCCCCGGAAGCGGCGGGAGAGCAGCGTGGCCGACTGGACCGCGTCCAGTCCGAAGCGTGCCCAGCGGTACGGGTCCCGGGGCAGGCCGTCCCAGGGGGTGCGCAGGAAGTCCTGGGCGAGGGTGTCCCAGTGGCCGGTGTAGGGGGCGACCAGCCTGCGGTAGGCGCCGGCGTCCTCCGCGCCCAGCGACATGGCGGTCTCCCCGACGGATCCGGTGAGCACCGCGGCCGATCCGTCCGGGAAGGGGTGGGCGAGCGACAACGGCGCCTGGAGCCATTCGAGGCCGTGCCGGGCGAGCGGCATCGCCTTGAAGGCCGGGGATCCGATGCCCAGCGGGTGCACGGCGGAACACGGGTCGTGGTGGAAGCCGGGAAGGGTCAGTTCCTCGGTGCGGGCACCGCCCCCGACGGTCTCCCCCGCCTCGAACACCTCTACGGCGAAGCCGCGCCGCGCCAGCTCGACGGCGGCTGTCAGCCCGTTCGGGCCCGCCCCCACGACGACCGCATCCAGCATCGATGGCACCTTCGGACTCCTTCGTCAGCCGATGGCCAGGGCACCCAGGATATTCATGTACGCCGACAACGGACCCCCGGGTAGGCGGCGCTGGACCGCGGCTCGTCCCGCCGGTGGGGCCGAGGGGCGATCGGACGGGTGAACAGCCGGAATACGTGGTGCGTGCAACCGTTTGACGGCCGGAAGCGTCTGCCATTCAGGTAAGTGATGTGCCGGGGACGGCATTTTCACCGCACGCCACGACGAGGGAACTTCTATGACTCACACTCTTCCCGGCCGCCGTCTTTCGCGCGCCGCGGTCGGTGTACTCGCCGCCGCCACGCTGACCGGGCTCGCTTCCTTGCCCGCAGTCGCCGTAGCGGCGGAGCCGGACCTCGGGATCGGGCCGCTGGCGCCGGTCACGGGTGCGCAGCCGGGCAGCGGCGTCGATGTGCCGTTCTCGGTGCTGAACAAGGGCACCGAGGAGGTCGGGAAGGTGTGGGTGACCTACACCGTCACCTCGGGCCTGGCCGCGGCGGACTCCTACGGGAACTGCATGTACTCGACCGAGTCGTCCGCCGACGAGGAACCGGAGAAGGCCGTCGCGGTGTGCGCCGTCGAGCAGCCGTTGAAGCCCGGTGTCCTCTACGTGCCGGAGCAGCCGATCGGCCTGAAGGCGCAGGACAGCGCTCTGTACGACAAGGTCCGCGTGAGCATCGACTCGACGGAGCCCGGACCGTCCGACAACGGCGGGACCGACCCCGTGCCCGGCACGGGCGCTCCGCTGAAGCTGGTCGAGAAGGCCCCGGCGACCGACGCCGACCGGGCGAGCCACGACGAGGCGACCGGTTACGCGGACGTCACCGCCGTCAACACGGCCGACTTCGCGCTGACCGGCGCCCGGCTGAAGGGCGAGGTCGGTGACAAGGTCACCGCGTCGGTGAAGTTCGTCAACGACGGCCCGGCCTGGGTGTACCGCGAGCTGGGCCAGGGGGCCGCGACCGTCGACGTCCGGATACCGCCGGGCACGTCGGTCGTGAAGGCGCACGACTTCTGCAGCCCGGTCACCAAGACCCACTACACCTGCGGGACCTCGCAGTCGTGGGTGAACCCGGGGCGTGGCGAGACGTATCCCTTCGTCCTGCGGATCGACAAGGCCGTCGAGGGCTCGACCGGGAAGATCTCCTTCGCCGGGGCGTCCAGGCCGTTCGACAAGAACGCCGCGAACGACACGGCCGACATCGTCATCGACGCGGGTGCGGGCACGACGGGCGGCTCCACGTCCGGTGGTTCCTCGACCGGTGGTTCCACGTCCGGTGGCTCCACGACGGGCGGTTCCTCGACGGCCGGTTCCACCACCGGCGGTTCCACGTCGGGCGGCACCGCCCCGCAGACGACGGGCGGCAACCTGGCGGCGACCGGCTCCAGCTCCTCCCTCCCCCTGGTGGGCGCCTCGGCGGCGGCGCTGGTCGCGGGCGGCGGGATCTTCTACGCCGTCCGGAGGCGGGCAGCTGCCGTCAAGTAAGGGACGTACGAAATGAGTTGTGGGGGGGGGGGGGGCCCCGCCCCCCCCCCCCCGGGGGGGTTTAGGAAAAACGGCCCCCCCCCCCCGCCCCCCCCCCCCCCCAGAAAACCGCGCGCGGGGCCGCGGGGCGCCCCCCCGGGGACCC